>CP131915.1:3805267-4439479 GCA_030704225.1 Kosakonia sp. H02 | reverse complement strand
TCTCTCTCCGCCAAAACATCTTCGGCGTTGTAAGGTTAAGCCTCACGGTTCATTAGTACCGGTTAGCTCAACGCATCGCTGCGCTTACACACCCGGCCTATCAACGTCGTCGTCTTCAACGTTCCTTCAGGAGCCTTTAAGGCTCAGGGAGAACTCATCTCGGGGCAAGTTTCGTGCTTAGATGCTTTCAGCACTTATCTCTTCCGCATTTAGCTACCGGGCAGTGCCATTGGCATGACAACCCGAACACCAGTGATGCGTCCACTCCGGTCCTCTCGTACTAGGAGCAGCCCCCCTCAGTTCTCCAGGCTACCTGGATTCCTACATCCCGGAACCTGAGCGTGCGATTGACCGTCCGTTCCTGCTGCCGATCGAAGACGTATTCTCCATCTCCGGTCGTGGTACCGTTGTTACCGGTCGTGTAGAGCGCGGCATCATCAAAGTTGGTGAAGAAGTTGAAATCGTTGGTATCAAGGATACCGCGAAATCCACCTGTACCGGCGTTGAAATGTTCCGCAAACTGCTGGACGAAGGCCGTGCTGGTGAGAACGTTGGTGTTCTGCTGCGTGGTATCAAACGTGAAGAAATCGAACGTGGTCAGGTACTGGCTAAGCCGGGCCCAAACCGACACAGGTGGTCAGGTAGAGAATACCAAGGCGCTTGAGAGAACTCGGGTGAAGGAACTAGGCAAAATGGTGCCGTAACTTCGGGAGAAGGCACGCTGGTGCGTAGGTGAAGCGACTTGCTCGCGGAGCTGAAACCAGTCGAAGATACCAGCTGGCTGCAACTGTTTATTAAAAACACAGCACTGTGCAAACACGAAAGTGGACGTATACGGTGTGACGCCTGCCCGGTGCCGGAAGGTTAATTGATGGGGTTAGCTAACGCGAAGCTCTTGATCGAAGCCCCGGTAAACGGCGGCCGTAACTATAACGGTGGCCCTTACGACCAGGGCTACACACGTGCTACAATGGCGCATACAAAGAGAAGCGACCTCGCGAGAGCAAGCGGACCTCATAAAGTGCGTCGTAGTCCGGACTGGAGTCTGCAACTCGACTCCACGAAGTCGGAATCGCTAGTAATCGTGGATCAGAATGCCACGGTGAATACGTTCCCGGGCCTTGTACACACCGCCCGTCACACCATGGGAGTGGGTTGCACCAGAAGTAGCTAGTCTAACCTTCGGGAGGACGGTTACCACGGTGTGATTCATGACTGGGGTGAAGTCGTAACAAGGTAGCCGTAGGGGAACCTGCGGCTGGATCAGAGCTGGGGGCAGTAAACGACCTGCCGGTGCGGTCAACGATATCCATCAGGTTGACGATATGAGAGAGGGGTTTGTTGTTGAATATAGCCATGCCGATAACCAGCCAGACCATGGATTCAAGGGGGAGTTTGCGTTTACGAAGTGTCACTGTGTCGGTGAGGGCAAATGCCTGCTGAATGAGGTCAGGGGGAAGGAGGTCGGCAAGGCTCTGAACTTCATCGGGTGCGGTAAGATTAATAATGCCGAGGGCCTGTGAAAGTTCCATTTAAAAAGGGTTCCATGATGAGCATGGAACCCTTTTTACACGAGCCACCGGATCGGTCAACCGATCCTTAAACGATCGGCATTATTAAATTGAAGAGTTTGATCATGGCTCAGATTGAACGCTGGCGGCAGGCCTAACACATGCAAGTCGGACGGTAACAGGAAGCAGCTTGCTGCTTCGCTGACGAGTGGCGGACGGGTGAGTAATGTCTGGGAAACTGCCTGATGGAGGGGGATAACTACTGGAAACGGTAGCTAATACCGCATAACGTCTTCGGACCAAAGAGGGGGACCTTCGGGCCTCTTGCCATCAGATGTGCCCAGATGGGATTAGCTTGTTGGTGGGGTAACGGCTCACCAAGGCGACGATCCCTAGCTGGTCTGAGAGGATGACCAGCCACACTGGAACTGAGACACGGTCCAGACTCCTACGGGAGGCATCGCTGTGGCGCGCATGGTCGCGGATCGCTTCGACGGTTTTCTCGCCGATGCCACGGGCCGGTACGTTGATGACCCGTTCCAGCGCAGCATCGTTACCGCGGCCTTCGAGCAAGCGCATGTAGGCCATGGCGTTCTTGATTTCGGCGCGTTCGAAGAAGCGCTGACCGCCATAGATACGGTAGGGAATGCGCTCGCGCAGCAAGGCTTCTTCCAGAACCCGCGACTGGGCGTTGGAGCGGTACAGAATCGCGATATCGCTTCGAGACAAGCCGGTTTTCAGCGCGCTTTCGATGGTTTCGACAACGTAGCGTGCTTCGTCGTGCTCGTTGAAGGCGGCGTACAGGTTGATCGCTTCTCCGTCTGCCGCTGGGTCGCTACGAACTGGAAAGCGGCCAGAACTTCAACCGCTGGTTCGTCGACCTCAGCGAGGAAGTCGGCAACGCGATCGAAGGCAAGCTCGGTGACGATCCGCAGCACAACCTGCAATTGATCCGCAGCAACCTGCGCGACGCGCTGGCCCGGCAGACCGCCGGCACCCAATTGCAATCCCAGCGCCTGACCCTGCAGCGACTGGCCTGCGACGCCGACATGGTGCTCGACCTGCATTGCGATTTCGAAGCGGTCGCGCACCTCTACACCACACCTGAAGCCTGGTCGCAGGTCGAGCCGCTGGCCCGTTACATCGGCGCCCAAGCCAGCCTGCTGGCAACCGATTCCGGTGGCCAGTGCATGCAAATGCGGGCTTTTTTTTCGCATATTGCAAATGCCGGGGGGATGAGAATCCCCGACCGGGGTTCGACAACGGGCAATCGCCCGTTGGACAGACCACGAACGCAGGGAGTGGGCTGCCCGCAGGGCGAGCGAAGCGAGTCAATCCCCCCCGGCCTAACATTCAGCGCCAGCACACCAAACGCCTGATGGCGGCTTCGCCTTATCAGGCCTACGCGAACCTGTGGGTTGGATAAGCGCTAGCGCCATCTAACAGCTTTTTAACCCCGCAATACCCACCCATTTTCGCGCTAATTCTCGCCATTGCTCACACCTTAAGCGAACAATCTTTAATGCTGAAAATCTGCTTGACCGCTTCAGCGCAACTCCCTATAGTAGCGCCCCGTTGCCCTCCTGCGTGGCGGGTAGCAATACAATGTGGTGAGGTGTCCGAGTGGCTGAAGGAGCACGCCTTAAACCGCACGTCAACGTCGGTACTATCGGCCACGTTGACCATGGTAAAACTACTCTGACCGCTGCAATCACTACCGTTCTGTCTAAAAAGTTCGGCGGTGCTGCTCGCGCATTCGACCAGATCGATAACGCGCCGGAAGAAAAAGCGCGTGGTATCACCATCAACACTTCTCACGTTGAATATGATACCGAGGCTCGCCACTACGCACACGTAGACTGCCCGGGCCACGCCGACTATGTTAAAAACATGATCACCGGTGCTGCGCAGATGGATGGCGCGATCCTGGTTGTTGCTGCGACTGACGGCCCGATGCCGCAGACCCGTGAGCACATCCTGCTGGGTCGTCAGGTAGGCGTTCCGTACATCATCGTGTTCCTGAACAAATGTGACATGGTTGATGACGAAGAGCTGCTGGAACTGGTAGAGATGGAAGTTCGTGAACTGCTGTCTCAGTACGATTTCCCGGGCGACCCTGCCGGCGCAAAGCTCGATTGCCCTGGAGGCCACCAGCCTCTACCACTTGGACGCGGCTGAACTGGCTCATGGCATGGGCCATCGCGTTTATGTTGTGGATGCTTATCGGGTGAGTCATTACCGCGAAAGTATTGGCCAGCGAGCAAAAACCGATCCGTGTGATGCCCGCCTGCTGGCACGTTATCTGTCCAGTGAGCAGCAACGGCTGCGGATCTGGAACCCACCGCCGCCGCTCTATACCGTGCTTAAAAGCTTGCTTAACAAACGTGCTCAACTGATAAAAGCCCACGTCGCGCTCATGCTGAGCTGGTCGAGCGAACCCCTTTTGAAAGCGCTATCGGCCCAGCAGTTGGAGCACTTCAAACAGTCTGATCAGGCTATTCAGAAGTTACTGCGTAAGGCTAGCCAAGAGGCTGGTATTAGCGAAAACATCAGACGCTGCAAAGCGATTGAAGGGATCGGCGAACTGACTGCTACTTGCTGGCTCAGGCCAACCAGGTTCCGCAGACCATGCTGTCCTTGCTGCGTTAATCGCAAAGTTCGTAATAAAAAAGCGCCGCCTGTCGGCGCTTTTTTTTGTGCTAATGAAATACCAGCCGTGGTGCGTGTGATTAATGTATTTTGCAAGGTCAGAGAAAAAGTGGAATTAACCTTTGTAGCGGGATAGCAAATATATTTACGTTAGGGCTATAAAATTGAAACTATGCACCCTGCAAATACGGGGATACCATCCGTTCTAATATGCTTTTATTGGGCAATAGATGCTGTTTTGAAAGGTATTTTTTAATTATTTTCAGTATGTTATGTTTTCTCATGGCGAATAATCCCCATTGAGAAGAAAAAGATCTAAAGAGTTCGTTAACCTCGTCGATAACTATTATGACGGTGATGAAGCCGCTGGCGCATACCGGAACTCACATATATTAATGAAGGATAACTATCATGGCTGTTATTAATACTAATTATATTCATGCGGCCTGAGCGAGCTGTAATACCCGACGATATAGTCCGTTATTGCGTGAGCTGCATCGCTGAAGCTTATGTAACCCGTCACCGGTACCCACTCATTCTTCAGGCTCCGGAAGAAGCGTTCCATAGGACTATTATCCCAGCAGTTTCCACGCCGGCTCATACTCTGCTTGATCCGGTATCGCCACAGTAATTGCTGGTACTGCCGGCTCGTATAATGACTGCCCTGATCGCTGTGGAACATTACTCCGGCTGGCTTACCGCGCGTTTCCCACGCCATTTCCAGTGCTTTGATAGTCAGTCTGCTGTCCGGTGAGAACGACATTGCCCATCCCACCGGTTTCCTTGCGAACAGGTCGAGAACAACAGCGAGGTAAGCCCGGCGCTTTCCTGTCCAGATATACGTCACCGCACCACACCTGATTAGGCTCTGTCACTGCGAACTGTCGCTCAAGGTGATTAGGGATAGCGATGTGTTCATGACCTCCACGTTTATACCTGTGGGTGGGCTGCAAAAACAAAACCCCTACCTGCATACGCAGATAGGGGTTTCGGAATTTAATCTTGACGATGACCTACTCTCACATGGGGAAACCCCACACTACCATCGGCGATGCATCGTTTCACTGCTGAGTTCGGGATGGGATCAGGTGGTTCCAATGCTCTATGGTCGTCAAGAAATTCGGGTACTGAGTCGTGGCATATGCCTCGCTTCAGCAAATTGGGTATGTAATAGAAGTCGGTGTTTTGTGAGCGTCGAACTTTCGGTTCATTTCGTCTTCACACACCGCAATCTGGCCTTTCGACGCAAATTGCTTGGGTGTTATATGGTCAAGCCTCACGGGCAATTAGTATTGGTTAGCTCAACGCCTCACAGCGCTTACACACCCAACCTATCAACGTCGTAGTCTTCGACGGCCCTTCAGGGGACTCAAGGTCCCAGTGAGATCTCATCTTGAGGCAAGTTTCCCGCTTAGATGCTTTCAGCGGTTATCTTTTCCGAACATAGCTACCCGGCAATGCCACTGGCGTGACAACCGGAACACCAGAGGTTCGTCCACTCCGGTCCTCTCGTACTAGGAGCAGCCCCTCTCAAATCTCAAACGTCCACGGCAGATAGGGACCGAACTGTCTCACGACGTTCTAAAACAGGGGCTTCTGGTCAACAGGTCTGCTGCATGACTGGCACCGTGCGGGAGAAAATCGTCACTGGCTGCTGCCGCTGAGGAAAGGCACGCAGTATGAGGCAGTTCGCAGGCTGGGCAAACGGGATGAGCTGATAACGCTGAAGACCACCCCGCAGGCCAGAAAACAGTGGGAAGGTCTGCCGGATGAGCTCACTGTCCGGTTAATCAGCAGGAAGGTTAACGGCGTGGAACGTCAGGTTGTCACATCAATGACGGATGCGATGCGTTACCCGGCGGCAGACATAGCAGAACTCTACAAACACCGGTGGGAAATCGAACTGGGGTACCGTGAGGCGAAGCAGTTCCTGTGCGGCAACCGCTGGACGCTGAGAAGTAAATTACCGGAGATGGTGAGACAGGAGCTGTGGGGGATACTGCTGACATACAACCTGGTGCGGTATCAGATGGTGAAAATGGCGTTCAGCCTGAAAGGAGATTATCTGCCGTATCAGCTGAGCTTCAGCGGTTCGGTGGCAGAGATACTGCGGTTGTTAACCGGGCTGCCATGGTCATCACCGGGTGCAGTGCCGGGGCATCTCAGGCACTTCTACAGCAATGCCGCGATGCTGAAACTACCCCCGAGGCGTGAACGGGAATATGCAAGGGAAGTCAGGGAGAAGAGAGCTAAATATCCCTTAAAAATCCTATATCTACGCATTTCACCGCTACACAGGAAATTCCACCACCCTCTACCATACTCTAGCTTGTCAGTTTTGAATGCAGTTCCCAGGTTGAGCCCGGGGCTTTCACATCCAACTTAACAAACCACCTACGCGCGCTTTACGCCCAGTAATTCCGATTAACGCTTGCACCCTCTGTATTACCGCGGCTGCTGGCACAGAGTTAGCCGGTGCTTATTCTGTCGGTAACGTCAAAACACTAACGTATTAGGTTGAGCCCGGGGCTTTCACATCCAACTTAACAAACCACCTACGCGCGCTTTACGCCCAGTAATTCCGATTAACGCTTGCACCCTCTGTATTACCGCGGCTGCTGGCACAGAGTTAGCCGGTGCTTATTCTGTCGGTAACGTCAAAACACTAACGTATTAGGTTAATGCCCTTCCTCCCAACTTAAAGTGCTTTACAATCCGAAGACCTTCTTCACACACGCGGCATGGCTGGATCAGGCTTTCGCCCATTGTCCAATATTCCCCACTGCTGCCTCCCGTAGGAGTCTGGACCGTGTCTCAGTTCCAGTGTGACTGATCATCCTCTCAGACCAGTTACGGATCGTCGCCTTGGTGAGCCATTACCTCACCAACTAGCTAATCCGACCTAGGCTCATCTGATAGCGCAAGGCCCGAAGGTCCCCTGCTTTCTCCCGTAGGACGTATCCCCGGAGTACCTTTTATCCGTTGAGCGATGGCCCTTCCATACAGAACCACCGGATCACTAAGACCTACTTTCGTACCTGCTCGACGTGTCTGTCTCGCAGTCAAGCGCGCTTTTGCCTTTATACTCTACGACCGATTTCCGACCGGTCTGAGCGCACCTTCGTACTCCTCCGTTACTCTTTAGGAGGAGACCGCCCCAGTCAAACTACCCACCATACACTGTCCTCGATCCGGATAACGGACCTACTAAGACCTACTTTCGTACCTGCTCGACGTGTCTGTCTCGCAGTCACGCGCGCTTTTGCCTTTATACTCTACGACCGATTTCCGACCGGTCTGAGCTGACCTTCGTGCTCCTCCGTTACGCTTTAGGAGGAGACCGCCCCAGTCAAACTACCCACCATACACTGTCCTCGATCCGGATAACGGACCTGAGTTAGAACCTCAAAGTTGCCAGGGTGGTATTTCAAGGATGGCTCCACGCGAACTGGCGTCCACGCTTCAAAGCCTCCCACCTATCCTACACAAGCAAATTCAAAGTCCAGTGCAAAGCTATAGTAAAGGTTCACGGGGTCTTTCCGTCTAGCCGCGGATACACTGCATCTTCACAGCGATTTCAATTTCACTGAGTCTCGGGTGGAGACAGCGCCGCCATCGTTACGCCATTCGTGCAGGTCGGAACTTACCCGACAAGGAATCTGAACTGGCCTAATAATTCCGGACACCTCTTAAGGGCGATATGATTTCGCCAACTTGGAGGTTCCATGAACGAAAGAAAGGTCTATACCCGCGAGTTCAAGCTGCATGCTGCCAGCATGGTGCTTGATGATAACTGCCCGGTTCCAGACGTTTGTGCATCGCTGGATATCGGGCCCACCGCTTTACGGCGCTGGGTCGATCAGGTTCGCAAGGAGCGCGAGGGGCAGCCAGTTAAAGGCAAGGAACTGAAGGCCAAGATCAAGCGCATGGAAATGGAAGCCGAGATCTTAAAAAAGGCTACCGCTCTCTTGATGTCGGATCCCGATCGTTTTCGATGATTGCGGAACTAAGAGAGTCGTTCCCGACTGCCATTGTGTGTCGTGTTTTCGATGTGAAGCGCAGCAGCTTTTATGAGTGGCTTCAGCGGCGAGCCAAACCGCGGATCAGACGCGAGGAACTCAAGCTGAAAGTGGTTGAACTGCACAGCGAAAGCCGGGAAGCCATGGGTTCCAGAATGATCAGCAAGAACCTGAAGTCCCAAAACATCGCGATCGGAAGAGGCCTTGTCAGAACGCTAATGAGGGAGGCCAACATTGTCAGTAAACAACGCCAGCCTCAGGACAGCATGGTCTGCGGAACCTGGTTGGCCTGAGCCAGCACGGAAGAACCCGCCTGTTGCAGGATCTGCGCACGGGACATGTTCGACACTTCCGTCGCGTAGTCGGAGTCCTGAATACGGCTTCGGGCTGCAGACAGGTTATTCACGGTGTTATTCAGGTTAGTGATGGTGGACTCGAAACGGTTCTGAGACGCACCCAGCAGGCTGCGCTGAGTATCAACCGCTTTAATAGCATCATCAATAGTGGACAGAGCACCAGTAGTCGCGCCATTAGCGTCGGTTCCGGTTGCAGTCAGCACATCGAAACCGCTGACTTTCACTGTACGATCAGTACCAGAGACGCTTGCATTACCAGTGCCTGCGGTGGCAGTTGCTTTGTACAGGTTCCAGTCGGAGCTCGCATTCATGGTGATACCGATAGTTTCACCATCTTTGGAGCCAACCTGGAAGTTAAAGGTTTTCGCATCATCGTTGTCCAGTATTTTGGTGCCGTTAAAATCAGTTTGCTTGGTTACACGGTCGATTTCCGCCAGACGCTGGTTAACTTCAGCCTGGATGGAGTCGATGTCAGACGCGGAGTTGGAGCTGTTCTGCGCCTGCACGGTCAGGTCACGAACACGTTGCAGGTTGTTGTTGATTTCGCTCAGCGCGCCTTCAGCGGTCTGCGCCAGAGAGATACCGTCGTTCGCGTTACGGGCAGCAACGGTCAGGCCGTTGATGTTGGAAGTAAAGCGGTTAGCGATCGCCTGGCCGGCAGCATCATCTTTGGCACTGTTGATACGCAGACCGGAAGACAGACGCTCGCCACCGGATCGGTCAACCGATCCTTAAACGATCGGCATTAACCCGAAGGTGCCTGTAATAAGGGGCTGAAACGCTTAATCCAGCGTCGGATTCATATGACGCAGATCGTATGGTGTGATCTGGTAGACGTAGTAGTTAAGCCAGTTGATGAACAGCAAATTGCCGTGACTACGCCAGGAGGCGCGTGGTTTATGTTGCGGATCATCTTGCGGAAAATAATTGTGCGGCAATTCGGGTTGCAGACCCGCTTCCACGTCACGGAAATACTCGCTTGCCAGGGTGTGGGCATCATATTCCGGGTGGCCGGTGACAAAAGCGATACGCTTATCTTTGCTGGCAAACAGGTATGCGTCGCCGTCTGCGGTTTCCGCGAGGATCTCAAGATCGGTGTAATCACGGATCAGCGCCGACGGGAAATCAGCGTAGCGCGAGTGCGGCGCAAGAAATACATCGTCAAAACCCCGTGTTAACAGAGCATGTGGATGGAGGAGATGATGTTCGTATACGCCTGAGAGTTTTTCGCTGCGGGTCTGTTTGGGGATGCCATAGAGAATGTTTAATGCGGCTTGTACTGCCCAACAGACAAACAGTGTCGAGGTAACGTGATCTTTTGCCCATTCGAGAACCTGCTCGATCTGCGGCCAATAGGCGACATCATTAAACTCTATCAGGCCTAACGGCGCGCCGGTGACGATCAGACCATCAAAGTTCTCATCGCAGACTTCGTCGAAATTACAGTAAAAGGTGTTCAGGTGCTCGGCTGGCGTGTTGCGCGACTCGCGGGAATCGATACGCAACAGGCGAACATCAACTTGTAAGGGTGAGTTCGACAGCAGGCGCAGGAACTGGTTTTCCGTCTCGATTTTTTTCGGCATCAGGTTGAGGATAAGCACCTTAAGGGGACGAATTTCCTGCACTGTCGCGCGAGAAGTCGTCATTACAAAGACGTTTTCATCACGTAAGAAATTGACGGCTGGCAGCTCGTCCTGCACCCGAATCGGCATAACTTATATCCTTACTACATACGTTTAAACGTTTAGACATCCAGACCGCTGACAATACCCAGGAATGGCGAAAATGTCGAGCTTGCATGTGGAAGGTGAGAAAGTTTCACATCACGGTTTGCGCTGTGATGGGTTAGTGAGTGATGGTGGGGCTGCGTAACCATTCGGTTTTTATAAAGCTGAGCGTACAGAACGACCATGGCTACTTCCTTTAGCGGATAAACAGAAAAACAACAGCAAAAAAGCCCCATGCTTTCGCATGAGGCTTTTCTTTCTTGGAAGCATGGCATCAACCACTTCGTGTTCCAAAGGAACACTCGTCATCAGCTCTCGGCCTTAGAATCCCGGATTTACCTAAGATTCCAGCCTACCACCTTAAACTTGGACAACCAACGCCAAGCTGGCCTAGCCTTCTCCGTCCCTCCATCGCAATAACCAGAAGTACAGGAATATTAACCTGTTTTCCATCGACTACGCTTTTCAGCCTCGCCTTAGGGACCGACTAACCCTGCGTCGATTAACGTTGCGCAGGAAACCTTGGTCTTTCGGCGTGGGTGTTTTTCACACCCATTGTCGTTACTCATGTCAGCATTCGCACTTCTGATACCTCCAGCAAGCTTCTCAACTGCCCCGATTAACGTTGGACAGGAACCCTTGGTCTTCCGGCGAGCGGGCTTTTCACCCGCTTTATCGTTACTTATGTCAGCATTCGCACTTCTGATACCTCCAGCAAGCTTCTCAACTCACCTTCACAGGCTTACAGAACGCTCCTCTACCGCATCACTTACGTGATACCCGTAGCTTCGGTGTATGGTTTGAGCCCCGTTACATCTTCCGCGCAGGCCGACTCGACTAGTGAGCTATTACGCTTTCTTTAAAGGGTGGCTGCTTCTAAGCCAACCTCCTAGCTGTCTAAGCCTTCCCACATCGTTTCCCACTTAACCATAACTTTGGGACCTTAGCTGACGGTCTGGGTTGTTTCCCTTTTCACGACGGACGTTAGCACCCGCCGTGTGTCTCCCATGCTCGGCACTTGTAGGTATTCGGAGTTTGCATCGGTTTGGTAAGTCGGGATGACCCCCTAGCCGAAACAGTGCTCTACCCCCTACAGTGATACATGAGGCGCTACCTAAATAGCTTTCGAGGAGAACCAGCTATCTCCGAGCTTGATTAGCCTTTCACTCCGATCCACAGGTCATCCGCTAACTTTTCAACGGTAGTCGGTTCGGTCCTCCAGTCAGTGTTACCTAACCTTCAACCTGCCCATGGATAGATCGCCCGGTTTCGGGTCTATTCCCAGCGACTAGACGCCCTATTAAGACTCGCTTTCGCTACGCCTCCCCTATTCGGTTAAGCTCGCCACTGAAAATAAGTCGCTGACCCATTATACAAAAGGTACGCAGTCACCCAACAAAGTGGGCTCCCACTGCTTGTACGCATACGGTTTCAGGATCTATTTCACTCCCCTCTCCGGGGTTCTTTTCGCCTTTCCCTCACGGTACTAGTTCACTATCGGTCAGTCAGTAGTATTTAGCCTTGGAGGATGGTCCCCCCATATTCAGACAAAGTTTCTCGTGCTCCGTCCTACTCGATTTCATGACTAAGAGATTTTCGCGTACAGGGCTATCACCCACTATGGCCGCACTTTCCAGAGCGTTCCGCTAATCTCAAAGCCACTTAAGGGCTAGTCCCCGTTCGCTCGCCACTACTAAGGGAATCTCGGTTGATTTCTTTTCCTCAGGGTACTTAGATGTTTCAGTTCCCCTGGTTCGCCTCTTGCACCTATGTATTCAGTACAAGATAACCATCTTATGATGGCTGGGTTCCCCCATTCAGACATCTCCGGATCAAAGTCTGTTTGCCGACTCCCCGAAGCTTTTCGCAGGCTACCACGTCTTTCATCGCCTCTGACTGCCAAGGCATCCACCGTATGCGCTTCTTCACTTGACCATATAACCCCAAGCAATCTGGTTATACTGGTCAACGTGGCCGATAGTACCGACGTTGACGTGCGGTTTATTACGTTCATATTTTTCTTTAGACATCGATTGTCCCTCTAAGACACGGATAAATCGGTGATATCACCACATCAACCAGGCAACATGCCCGACTCGTTGAATGCTAAATAACAGAAGAAAAACCAGGAAGGAGAAGTGAAGTGGTGCTGATACCCAGAGTCGAACTGGGGACCTCACCCTTACCAAGGGTGCGCTCTACCAACTGAGCCATATCAGCACGTCTGGAGCGGGCAGCGGGAATCGAACCCGCATCATCAGCTTGGAAGGCTGAGGTAATAGCCATTATACGATGCCCGCATCCTGAAACTCGGCTACCCAGTGCTTCTGTATTGCCGGGAGAAGATTCTCTCCCTAAGAGCTGATTCACTACTGACACCAACTCAGGTTACGTTTTAGCGTAACCGAAAATGGTGGTGGGGGAAGGATTCGAACCTTCGAAGTCTGTGACGGCAGATTTACAGTCTGCTCCCTTTGGCCGCTCGGGAACCCCACCGGACTTGATGGTGCCGACTACCGGAATCGAACTGGTGACCTACTGATTACAAGTCAGTTGCTCTACCTACTGAGCTAAGTCGGCATCAAGTAGCGCGCATTCTAGGGAGACAGAGGGAGGGATGCAACAAAAAAATTGCACAAAACGTTCTATCGCTCACATTTTGCACGACAACCCGAAGAAATGCTGTAATTTCATGCAACACCGTGGAAAAAACCATCATTATTCATTTACTGAGCGCCATTTTCTTATACGGTTACGCATTGCCGATACTATTGCCAGCTCTGGCAGAAAGCATGACACTTGCAGCGGAAACCATTATCTGGACATGATTTTTAATATTATTCGCTGTCATCTGGTGTTAACCTCCTGCCCATTGATCACACTTATTTCAATAACGTCGAGCCATAGCATTATCTAAACATTGCACGCAAGAATAGTGAGCAATGGTCGTAATGGCAGGCAGATAAAAGCTTATGAGTAAAAAAGAGCAAACGTTAATGACGCCTTACTTACAGTTTAATCGCAGCCAGTGGGCTGCTCTTCGTGATTCTGTTCCGATGACCCTGACTGAGGGTGAAATCGCGAGATTAAAAGGCATTAATGAAGACCTTTCTTTGGAAGAAGTGGCTGAGATTTACCTTCCCCTTTCCCGTTTACTTAATTTCTACATTAGTTCCAACCTGCGCCGTCAGGCTGTACTGGAACAATTTCTCGGCACTAATGGGCAACGTATTCCCTATATCATCAGCATCGCTGGCAGCGTTGCGGTAGGCAAAAGCACCACCGCGCGCGTATTGCAGGCGTTGTTGAGCCGTTGGCCGGAACATCGCCGCGTTGAACTCATTACTACCGATGGCTTTTTACACCCGAACCAGGTGTTGAAGGATCGCGGGCTAATGAAGAAGAAAGGATTTCCTCAATCGTATGATATGCACCGTCTCGTGCAGTTCGTTTCGGATATTAAGTCCGGGGTAACAAATGTCACGGCTCCGGTTTATTCGCATCTGATCTACGATGTCATTCCCGATGGGGATAAGACAGTTGCCCAACCGGATATTCTCATTCTTGAAGGGCTGAATGTTCTCCAGAGCGGTATGGATTATCCCCATGATCCGCACCATGTTTTTGTTTCTGACTTTGTCGACTTCTCTATTTATGTCGATGCGCCCGAAGATTTGCTCCAGACCTGGTATATCAATCGCTTCCTGAAATTCCGTGAAGGGGCGTTTACCAACCCTGATTCCTATTTCCACAATTATGCGAAACTATCAAAAGAAGAAGCGGTAGAGATTGCTCAATCGTTGTGGAAAGAAATTAACGGATTAAATCTTAAAGAAAATATCCTACCAACGCGCGAACGTGCCAGCCTGATTATGACCAAAAGCGCCAATCATGCTGTTGAGCAAGTGCGTCTGCGTAAATAACGAACAAGGGGAGCATTCTCGCTCCCCTTGTTATTACTCTGCACTGCGTAACGATATTTCCCCACCCACCCAGGGTTTAATCACACCATTTTGCTCAAGCAGTAGCGCGCCTTGCGCATCAATCCCTCGGGAGATGCCGAATATTTCTTTCTCGCCAATAATCAGTTTCACAGGGCGGTTAATAAAGTTATCTAACGCTTCCCAGCGAGAGAGGAAGGGCATAAGACCATCCTGCTCAAAGTATTGTAAAGCCGTGCGTAGTTCAGTTATCAGACGTGCCGCCAGTAAGTTACGATCAATACGAACGCCCGCTTCCTGCAAATTAATCCAGCTCTGGTTTATGTCCTCAGCTTGTGCTTTGCGCATGACGAGGTTAACCCCTGCACCAATCACAATTTGCGCAGCATCGCCTGTTTTACCTGTTAATTCAACGAGGATCCCTGCAAGTTTTCGGTCTTGCAAATAGAGATCGTTTGGCCATTTAACCCGGACCTGGTCAGCGCCTAAGTCGCGTAGCACTTCAGCCATTACGATACCAATAACCAGACTCAATCCAATAGCTGCGGCCGGGCCTTGTTCGAGACGCCAGTACATAGAGATATAAAGGTTCGCGCCAAAAGGCGAAACCCATTTACGACCACGTCGGCCACGCCCGGCCTGCTGGTATTCAGCGACGCAGGCATCGCCAGACTGCAACTCGCTCAGGCGTTCCAGCAGATATTGGTTAGTTGAATCAATCACCGGCAAAACAGCGACGTTACCTTGTTTTATCTGGCTACTGATAAGGTTTTTATCCAGTAGCTGGATGGGTTCAGGAAGGCTGTAGCCTTTACCCGGCACGGTAAAAACGTCCACACCCCAATCACGGAGCGTCTGGACATGTTTATTGATAGCTGCGCGGCTCATGCCTAAATGCTCGCCGAGTTGCTCACCGGAATGGAATTCACCATCTGCCAGAATAGAGATGAGCGTCAACGGGACGGTATTATCTTTCATGCAATAGCCTCTACTGCGTTCACTTCGCCGGAACGGCCGATAAACCGCACCTCTGGCTCCAGCCAGACATTAAATTTCTCACCCACGCGTTGACGAACCACATGCGCGAGTTGCACCACATCTTCACTTGTAGCTTTTCCTGTATTGATCAGCACCAAAGCTTGCAAGTGGTGGACTGCCGCGTCACCTACCGATACACCTTTCAACTGGCATTGATCGATGAGCCAGCCGGCAGCTAGCTTCACAGAGCCGTCTGCCTGAGGATAGTGTGGGGCGCTCGGATAATCAGCCAGTAAAATGGTGGACTGCTCGGCAGTAACTACTGGATTTTTAAAGAAGCTGCCAGCATTACCGTTAATTTTAGGATCCGGCAATTTGCTGGTGCGCATGTGGCATACCGCCTCAAAAACTTGTTGCGGCGTGGCGGTGATTGGGTCAAGACGGGCCAGATCACCATAATTCAATACCGGCTGCCAGGCTTTAGGCAACCGTAGCCCCACAGCTGTGATGGCATAAACATCCTGATATTCATGTTTAAAAATGCTGTCGCGATAGCCAAAACGGCAGGCTTGAGCGGGCAAACGTTGCGGTTTGCCGCTACTGAGCTCTACGCAATCGACATAATTGCAGACGTGGCTTAGCTCTACACCATATGCGCCGATGTTCTGGATAGGTGAAGATCCTGCGCAGCCAGGTATCAATGCAAGATTCTCAAGGCCGGGCATACCGCGATCGAGCGTTAACTGCACGAGGTTATGCCAGTTTTCTCCTGCCCCTATGTGCAGGAGCCATGCATCAGCTTCTTCATGAACCTCAATGCCTTTGATGCGATTAACAATGACTGTCCCGGCAAAGTCTTCCAGAAAAAGTACATTGCTTCCTTCACCGAGGATTAGAACAGGCTGCTGTTTTTGTACTGCTGACTGCCAGGCTTCCAGCAGTTGCTGCGTATTTTCTGCACATACAATGCGGTTGGCATTACGATCGATACCAAAGGTATTCCAGGGCTTAAGGGAGAGATTCATTCACGCTATCCTGAGGCAAAAACACGGCTAGTTTACCGCATCAGAAAGATGAGCGCTTGTGGTGTTTCATTGAGATAAAACGCAAAAAGGCCATCCTTTCGGATGGCCTTTTCACTTATTTGATGCCTGGCAGTTCCCTACTCTCGCATGGGGAGACCCCACACTACCATCGGCGCTACGGCGTTTCACTTCTGAGTTCGGCATGGGGTCAGGTGGGACCACCGCGCTGTTGCCGCCAGGCAAATTCTTTTCTAAGTGCCGAACTTTAACCGTTATAACTGGTGCTGATACCCAGAGTCGAACTGGGGACCTCACCCTTAGTTAATAACCATTTTCATTGACGTTACCCGCAGAAGAAGCACCGGCTAACTCCGTGCCAGCAGCCGCGGTAATACGGAGGGTGCAAGCGTTAATCGGAATTACTGGGCGTAAAGCGCACGCAGGCGGTCTGTCAAGTCGGATGTGAAATCCCCGGGCTCAACCCGGGAACTGCATCCGAAACTGGCAGGCTTGAGTCTCGTAGAGGGGGGTAGAATTCCAGGTGTAGCGGTGAAATGCGTAGAGATCTGGAGGAATACCGGTGGCGAAGGCGGCCCCCTGGACGAAGACTGACGCTCAGGTGCGAAAGCGTGGGGAGCAAACAGGATTAGATACCCTGGTAGTCCACGCCGTAAACGATGTCGACTTGGAGGTTGTGCCCTTGAGGCGTGGCTTCCGGAGCTAACGCGTTAAGTCGACCGCCTGGGGAGTACGGCCGCAAGGTTAAAACTCAAATGAATTGACGGGGGCCCGCACAAGCGGTGGAGCATGTGGTTTAATTCGATGCCGATGTCGACTTGGAGGTTGTGCCCTTGAGGCGTGGCTTCCGGAGCTAACGCGTTAAGTCGACCGCCTGGGGAGTACGGCCGCAAGGTTAAAACTCAAATGAATTGACGGGGGCCCGCACAAGCGGTGGAGCATGTGGTTTAATTCGATGCAACGCGAAGAACCTTACCTGGTCTTGACATCCACAGAAGAATTCAGAGATGAATTTGTGCCTTCGGGAACTGTGAGACAGGTGCTGCATGGCTGTCGTCAGCTCGTGTTGTGAAATGTTGGGTTAAGTCCCGCAACGAGCGCAACCCTTATCCTTTGTTGCCAGCGGTTAGGCCGGGAACTCAAAGGAGACTGCCAGTGATAAACTGGAGGAAGGTGGGGATGACGTCAAGTCATCATGGCCCTTACGACCAGGGCTACACACGTGCTACAATGGCGCATACAAAGAGAAGCGACCTCGCGAGAGCAAGCGGACCTCATAAAGTGCGTCGTAGTCCGGACTGGAGTCTGCAACTCGACTCCACGAAGTCGGAATCGCTAGTAATCGTGGATCAGAATGCCACGGTGAATACGTTCCCGGGCCTTGTACACACCGCCCGTCACACCATGGGAGTGGGTTGCAAAAGAAGTAGGTAGCTTAACCTCCGGGAGGGCGCTTACCACTTTGTGATTCATGACTGGGGTGAAGTCGTAACAAGGTAACCGTAGGGGAACCTGCGGTTGGATCACCTCCTTACCTTAAAGAACCATCTCCTGTAGTGTCCACACAGATTGTCTGATGAAAAACGAGCAGTGAAAATCTCTGCAGGCTTGTAGCTCAGGTGGTTAGAGCGCACCCCTGATAAGGGTGAGGTCGGTGGTTCAAGTCCACTCAGGCCTACCAAATTCGCTCCCGTGCTTTGTTGTGTTGAAGCTCACATACTTCAGTATGCTTCGCTTCACCACGCCGCGCCCGGAAACGAATTCAACAGTGTCCACACAGATTGTCTGATGAAAAGTAAAAAGCAAGGCGTCTTGCGAGAGAGACATCAGTGTCCCCTTCGTCTAGAGGCCCAGGACACCGCCCTTTCACGGCGGTAACAGGGGTTCGAATCCCCTAGGGGACGCCACGCGTTAACTGATGAGGTTAAAACCTCCCAGGGGACGCCACTTGCTGGTTTGTGAGTGAAAGTCACCTGCCGATGTATCTCAAACCTGATTCCGCTGTGTGAACAGTGAGTCATGTCTGAGATATTTGCTCTTTAAAAATCCGGATCAAGCTGAAAATTGAAACACAGAACAACGCAAGTTGTTCGTGAGTCTCTCAAATTTTCACAACTGATGATGTTTCACGAAACATCTTCGGGTTGTGAGGTTAAGCGACCAAGCTTACACGGTGGATGCCCTGGCAGTCCGAGGCGATGAAGGACGTGCTAATCGGCGAAAAGCGCCGGTAAGGTGATATGAACCGTTATAACCGGCGATGTCCGAATGGGGAAACCCAGTGTGACTCGTCACACTATCACAGCATGAATACATAGTGCTGTGAGGCGAACCGGGGGAACTGAAACATCTAAGTACCCCGAGGAAAAGAAATCAACCGAGATTCCCCCAGTAGCGGCGAGCGAACGGGGAGCAGCCCAGAGCCTGAATCAGTGTGTGTGTCAGTGGAAGCGTCCGGAAAGGCGCGCGATACAGGGTGACAGCCCCGTACACGAAGACACACAGACTGTGAGCTCGATGAGTAGGGCGGGACACGTGGTATCCTGTCTGAATATGGGGGGACCATCCTCCAAGGCTAAATACTCCTGACTGACCGATAGTGAACCAGTACCGTGAGGGAAAGGCGAAAAGAACCCCGGCGAGGGGAGTGAAACAGAACCTGAAACCGTGTACGTACAAGCAGTGGGAGCCTCTTAATGGGGTGACTGCGTACCTTTTGTATAATGGGTCAGCGACTTATATTCTGTAGCAAGGTTAACCGTATAGGGGAGCCGAAGGGAAACCGAGTCTTAACTGGGCGACAAGTTGCAGGGTATAGACCCGAAACCCGGTGATCTAGCCATGGGCAGGTTGAAGGTTGGGTAACACTAACTGGAGGACCGAACCGACTAATGTTGAAAAATTAGCGGATGACCTGTGGCTGGGGGTGAAAGGCCAATCAAACCGGGAGATAGCTGGTTCTCCCCGAAAGCTATTTAGGTAGCGCCTCGTGAATTCATCTCCGGGGGTAGAGCACTGTTTCGGCTAGGGGGCCATCCCGGCTTACCAACCCGATGCAAACTGCGAATACCGGAGAATGTTATCACGGGAGACACACGGCGGGTGCTAACGTCCGTCGTGAAGAGGGAAACAACCCAGACCGCCAGCTAAGGTCCCGAAGTCATGGTTAAGTGGGAAACGATGTGGGAAGGCCCAGACAGCCAGGATGTTGGCTTAGAAGCAGCCATCATTTAAAGAAAGCGTAATAGCTCACTGGTCGAGTCGGCCTGCGCGGAAGATGTAACGGGGCTAAACCATGCACCGAAGCTGCGGCAGTGACACGAATGTGTTGCTGGGTAGGGGAGCGTTCTGTAAGCCGCTGAAGGTGTGTCGTGAGGCATGCTGGAGGTATCAGAAGTGCGAATGCTGACATAAGTAACGATAAAGCGGGTGAAAAGCCCGCTCGCCGGAAGACCAAGGGTTCCTGTCCAACGTTAATCGGGGCAGGGTGAGTCGACCCCTAAGGCGAGGCCGAAAGGCGTAGTCGATGGGAAACAGGTTAATATTCCTGTACTTGGTGTTACTGCGAAGGGGGGACGGAGAAGGCTATGTCATCCGGGCGACGGTTGTCCCGGTTTAAGCGTGCAGGTGGGTGGTCCAGGTAAATCCGGAACACCGTAACACTGAGGCGTGATGACGAGGCACCACGGTGCTGAAGTGACAAATGCCCTGCTTCCAGGAAAAGCCTCTAAGCATCAGGTAACACGAAATCGTACCCCAAACCGACACAGGTGGTCAGGTAGAGAATACCAAGGCGCTTGAGAGAACTCGGGTGAAGGAACTAGGCACAATGGTGCCGTAACTTCGGGAGAAGGCACGCTGGTGCGTAGGTGAAGCGACTTGCTCGCGGAGCTGAATCCAGTCGAAGATAACAGCTGGCTGCAACTGTTTATTAAAAACACAGCCCTGTGCAAACACGAAAGTGGACGTAGACGGTGTGACGCCTGCCCGGTGCCGGAAGGTTAATTGATGGGGTCAGCGCAAGCGAAGCTCCTGATCGAAGCCCCGGTAAACGGCGGCCTTTACTATATCGGTCCTAAGGTAGCGTAATTCCTTGTCGGGTCAGTTCCGACCTGCACGAATGGCGTAATGATGGCCAGGCTGTCTCCACCCGAGACTCAGTGAAATTGAACTCGCTGTGAAGATGCAGTGTACCCGCGGCAAGACGGAAAGACCCCGTGAACCTTTACTACAGCTTGACACTGAACACTGGTCCTTGATGTGCAGGATAGGTGGGAGGCTTTGAAGCGCGGACGCCAGTCTGCGTGGAGCCGCCCTTGAAATACCACCCTTTAATGGCTGGTGTTCTAACGTGGGCCCGTAATCCGGGTTGCGGACAGTGTCTGGTGGGTAGTTTGACTGGGGCGGTCTCCTCCTAAAGCGTAACGGAGGAGCACGAAGGTCAGCTAATCCTGGTCGGACATCAGGAGGTTAGTGCAATGGCATAAGCTGGCTTGACTGCGAGCGTGACGGCGCGAGCAGGTGCGAAAGCAGGTCATAGTGATCCGGTGGTTCTGAATGGAAGGGCCATCGCTCAACGGATAAAAGGTACTCCGGGGTTCGAGGAGAACCGCTACGCCAGCGGGGCGGACAGTGAGACCGTGCACCGCACGGACTTCACGGTGATACCGGCGTCAGTGGTGTACCGCCCGGCGGCGGTGACGGCATGGCCGAAAACATACGGCCCGCAGACGGCCAGAGTGGTGGGTCCGGAAGGGCAGAGTATCTGGACGGATAAATACGGGCGGGTGAAGGTGAAGTTCCACTGGGACCGTCTGGCGAAGGGCGATGACACCAGTTCCTGCTGGGTGCGTGTGTCGAGCGCGTGGGCAGGCCAGGGCTTCGGCGGGGTAAAGGTGAAGTTCCACTGGGACCGTCTGGCGAAGGGCGATGACACCAGTTCCTGCTGGGTGCGTGTGTCGAGCGCGTGGGCAGGCCAGGGCTTCGGCGGGGTACAGATACCGCGCGTGGGTGATGAGGTGGTGATTGACTTCATCAACGGCGACCCGGACCGGCCCATCATCACCGGGCGGGTCTACAACGAGGCGAGTATGCCGCCGTGGGCATTGCCGGATGATGCCACCCGCATGGGCTTTATGACCCGCAGTAAAGATGGCAACAAAGACAACGCCAGTTACCTGTTCTTTGAAGACAGGCTGGGCAGCGAGTCGGTGGATTTGCATTCTGAGCGTGATATGAATGTTTCGGTTGAAGGGATTCACAATGAAGTCGTACATAAGGCGACAATTTATCACCATAAAACCACACGCTCAGTGACTGTAGATGATCTCGATATGCAAACATTCAAACAAGGACAGATATTAGCGGTTACGGCGAAAGGTCGTGAAGAGAGGATAGTTGATAACGAGAAAAAATCCGTAACGGGATTTTCGGATAACACTTATACCAGCAACCTGGTGATAAAAACTGATGACAGTGTCAGTACACTGGCTGCACATAAAATTATGTACGAAGCTCCTGAAGTTGTGTTCGGACAACTGATTGATGCGCAAGGTAATGCAAGCAAAGTAGAGCCTATCCCTTTTGATATAAAACAGACTAAGGGGCAGGTGATTTCAGCGGAAGGTTCTCATCCAACAGCCGCTGATTATTTAGCATCGGCGTCAAGTTCATCTATAGGTGTAGCGACTAAGGTGACTTATAAAAAAGGGGTGATTACAGATATTCAGGGGGTGAATATGCGAACTGTCCACCAAAATCAAATTACTGATGTTAAAGGAAATGTTGCCATAAGTATTAAGGGAAACTTGAATGAAACAGTACTCGGCGATGTCAGTATTTATTCTCCCGGTACTATCTCGATAAAAAGTGATACCAATGTGGATATTGATGCTCCTTTCTGGGTGAGCAATGCTAAAGGAGTGTCTACATCCTTTACTGGTTTGTCCCTTGCTTTTACAGGCGTGTCTGGTGGTTTGACTGGCATGTCAATCGCGCATAATGTTGTGGATAGTTCAACCAAAAATATTGATTTAAGCGATGCTGATGTTAGAGCCAGACTCAAAAATAAAGTTGATATATCAAAATCAAACCTTAGAACATTTTTCAATAACTTATTTATAGTAGGGTGACCATTTTGTTTAATTCCCCATTTATTACGATCGCTTTTATCGTACTTGCGTGTGTTGGTGTATTTGTTTTTTGTTATCAGACAGGGGTAAATTATGAAAAATTTAAAAAGGAAGGGATCAGAACGGAAGCAATAATAGTAAGCAAAGAAAAAATTGGCGCTTCAGGAACAGGGAATACAAAATTCCGTATGGTTGTTAAGTTTGAAACTAAAGATGGAATAGTGACTACTACGACTAAAAGATTTTTTACACCTGAAGATCTAATAAAAATCATGAGAAATAATACGGTTTTTCTTTATTATCTTCCTAATGATCCGCAACAAATCCTGCTTATGCCCAGTGAGATGGAATAAATCAGAGTTAGTTTTTCACAATGCAAGCTTCCTTCTTTGTCCTTCGGGGAAGTATTTTATAAATATAGTTTAAGGTTATTATTTTGTTGGAAGATTAGGAGGGGGATAATATCAGGGCAGATAATAACGGCTGGGGCAAGGTGAAGTTCCACTGGGAGCTGCTGGCGAAGGACGATGGCACCAGTTACTGCCGTGTTAACAATATTCCCATGAAGACGAGAGATAAATTCATGCTTGAGCTAATTATTGCCCTTCTGATTTTTTTCCTTTTTATTGCTTATGCTTTTTATGTAACAAAAAAAAGAGATAAATTGCTGCAAGAAGGGCGTCCTGTAATTGCAACAATTATTAATATAAGACCAATAAGTACAGATGAATCTGGAAATACGACTGTTGTTTACGTATTAGATATAGATGGTCGTCTTTTGAAGGGTAGTGAAAAGATTGATACTTTTTACGCACCTCAACTTCAGCCCGGAAAAAAATAAAGATAATATACGAAGATGATAAAAATTATATGGTTGTTTTTGATAAGTGATTTTAATAGAACGACCTTTTTCCTTCGGGCATAGATGTCGTTCGATTATAATAAAGTCAAAGTAATAATTTGAAGTCAGAGAAAAGTCCGTGGGAAAGTGAGGGCTTATCATTACAACGCGGACGCAAACGTACCGGTCATTTATGTGCGCACCGATCCCACATAATAGAGACACAATTTTCTGAATGCACTGAAATAAATCTTTCCTGTCAGGGCTACAACACCAACACAGCCTTTGATCTTCCAAAGGATGTTTTAGCTACCGGTTCTTTGAGGATAGTCCCGGCAGCTAAGCCGTTGAACTGCACTCTGTAAAAGACATGAAAGTGTCAGTCGAGAATGACAAGACGGTGAATGCCGATGGCAACTGCACAACCACGATCTCTGAAAGAAAAAAAGAGATAATGTCACCGGCGATGGTACTTTCTACTTTCGCTTTACTCTGCGTGCTTTAAATTAATAGGCGACGTAATGACTACGAATAACTATATATTTGTTGCAGTCCTTATTATTCTCATGTTTGGATTTCATAATTTTATTAAATATCGACTTAAAAAGTACCGGAAACTCGAAAAAATATTTTTGGTGGATGGTATCGATGTGAACGCTACAATTATTTCCATGAGACAGGTAGGGGTGTTTTTTAATAACAACCCAGTTGTTGAAATGACGTTAAAAATTGAAGATAAAAGCAAAAAGAAGTCATGGTTAATCGAGAAACATAATGAAATCATTATGCTGATTACGCTTGATGCATGGCAGGTGGGTCATATATATCAAGCTAAAACAGATGAAAAAAAACAAAAAATATCTTTTGTTAGGGATGATAACGATCGGCCTTTGTTAACTAGTCAGAAATAATCTTCCGGACGCACTGAAATAAAGCCTTTCCCGTCAGGGCTAAAACATCAACACAACCCTTAATCTTCCTAAGGATGTTATATGAAGATTATCAAACCGCTGCGGCTGAGCGTGTTAAACCGCCCATTTCGCTTGCAGGGGCAAAACCATCTGGGTGTTTCCGTAATGGCGCTTGCCGATATGAGCGCCTCGCCACAACTGCGGCCCGAAGTCGAACTGTGGCAACTGGCCGCCAGTGAACTGCAAACCAGCGGTGGCGTGCTGGATATGGCCATCCCCAAAGCGCGTGCAGAATTCCTCGCGACCGGCTACGCCTACACGCAGCATCATCAGGACAAAACCACCTGCGCGGTGCGCATCGAAGTCGAAAACCTGACTAAAACCCTGGCAGTCACCGGCGATCGCTATTGGGCGGGTTCCCGGCCAACGGCACCGCAGCCGTTTGAGCAAATGCGCCTCGACTGGAGCCGGGCGTTTGGCGGTGAAGGGTATGAAGAGAACCCGCACGGGATCGGGGCGGTGGTGGAAAGCCACAACGGCACGCAGTTTCGCCGCCTGCCCAATATCGAAGCGTTGCAACAGCGCGTGGTATCCCCGCGTATGAAGCCGGAGCCCGCCAGCTTTGGCCCACTGGATTTATTCTGGCCGCGCCGGTTCCGTCGGATGGGCAAAAACTATGACGCCCGCTGGTTGCAAAACGATTTTCCCGGCTTCGCACCCGATATTGACTGGCGCGTGTTTAACGCCGCCAGCCCCGACCAATGGTGGGAAGAACGGGATGCATTGCCACCGCAGGCCGCCTGGCGCATCTGGAATATGCACCCGCAAAAAGCTGTGCAGGAAGGAACGTTGCCGCCGTGGCAGGCGCGTTGTTTTATCCAGCGCCAGCGTGGTGATGAGATCCTGTTTGAAGAGATTGTCCTGCGCGCCACCACCGTGTGGTTTTTCCCGCACCTTGAGCAGATGGTGCTCATCTGGCAGGGCAACCAGCGTATCAATGAAGATGATGCCGCCGACGTGCTGCACCTGATGCCCGCGCTGGAAAAGAGCGGCGCATCGCGCTCCGTTAATCACTACCGCAAAGTGCTCCAGCAGCGTCTCGACAAAGAGAAGGGCGCACTGTTTGCTTTTCGCGAAAAAGATCTGGTGCCGGAAGACGTTATCGGTTCGTGGATCGATAACGAGGTGCAGGAAAATTACAGCCCGATGCGTGAAAACCAGAACACCCGCGCACTGCAACTGCGTGAGCAGCACCGCGCGATGCTGGAAGCGCAGGGCAGTGATGTCAGTGAATTACTGAAAGAGAGTGACGAGACCGCGCTGCCGAAACTGGACGACCTGCCTGAGTTCATTGAAGAGATGGAACGTAAAGCAGCACAGATGCAGCAGCAGGCCGAGGCGCGCAAAGCGGAAATGGACGCGCGCTACCCGGACGCCGCAAGCGATGAAAACCGCCCGCGCGGGCCGGAATCGATGCATCGTATGCAGGATCTGCTTGAACGCAACGCCTCGCAGATGAGCGAGAAAAAACTGGCGCAAAGCCGGGAAGCACTGCATCAGATGTACCTGATGTCTGCCGCGCAGCAACCGCCCGCCATCAAACTCACCGGTGATATCGCGCTGATTATCCGCCAACGCGCCGAACGCACCATGGCGCAGGGCGGCGATTTTAGCGGCCTCGATCTCACCGGCGCGGATTTCTCCGGCATGGATCTGCGCGGCGCAAACTTCCACAACGCCTTGCTGGAGTGTGCCAACCTCAGCGGTTGCCAGCTTGATGGCGCGAACTTCACCCAGGCCATGCTGGCGCGCGCCGATTTACACAATGCTTCGCTGCGCGATTGCCGCCTGGATAATGCCAGCCTGGCACTGGCGCAAGGCAAGCAGACAGATTTTCACGGCGCGCAATTGACGGAAACGGAAATGACCGGCGCGATGTTCGATGCCTGCGATTTCAGCCATGCCCGCATCAGCAACCTGCTGCTGCGTGAGACGGGGTTCAGCCAGTGCGTGTTTCAACACACGACGCTGGATAACTGCGTCTTTATGGAGCTGACGCTGCCGCAACCGGATTTCAGCCATGCGGTGATGACGAAAACCAGCTTTATCCAATGCGAACTACTCAGCGCCACCTTTGCCCATGCGCAGCTGGATGGCTGCTCGTGGGTAGAAAGCGAGCTTGAAAATGCGGTGTTTGCCAGCGCGACGCTTATCACCTGCGCCGTGGCGTCGGGCGGCACGCTTGCTGGCGCGGATTTCAGCGGCGCACAGCTTAAACAGAGCAATTTGCGCCAGGCGGTATTGACCGGTTCTCGCTTTACGCGAGCGAAGCTCGATAACAGCGATCTCAGCGAAGCGCAGTGCGTAAACGCCGACTTCAGCGGGGCCACACTGACTGGCAGCCTGTTTATCCGCACCGATTTTCGCCACGTGCGTTTTAATGAGGCCAACCTGATGGGCGCAATGTTGCAAAAAAGCCGCCTCGAAGGCGCGGATCTCAGCTATGCGAACCTGTTTCGTGCCGATTTGTCGCAATCGATCACCAGTGAGGCGACACAATTTCAGGGCGCTTATACCAAACGGGTGAAAACCCTGCCGAAGCGTGATGGAGAGGTGATATGAGCGCGTTAACCGCGGCAGAGCTGCAACAGAAAGTCAAATGCGGCGAAGCCATTATGGAACTCAACCTGGACGGTATCGATCTGCAAGGATGCGATCTTTCCGGCGGCATCTTCCAGGAAGTCTCGTTGCAAGGGGCAAATCTTCAGGGCGCAAACCTGAAGGAGAGTGTTTTTACTGAATGCGTATTCAGCCGCGCGGATCTGGGCGGCACGCAACTGGACGAGACGGTGTTTAACCAGTGCGACATGTCGGGCATAAACGCCAGCGGTGCGACATTAAATCGCTGTGTGTTTAATGACTGCATCCTGGCGAACAGCGATTTTTCCCGTTCAAACAGCGACTCCAGCCAGTTTATGCGCTGCTCGTTGACGGACAGCCTTTTTACCGGCTCGGCGCTTGAACGTTCAACCTTCTATGAAAGCCCGCTTGATGGCGCAAAACTGGATAACTGCCGCAACCTGATGACCACCTGGTTTGGTATCGATCTGCGTAATACCGATATGCAGGGTAGCCAGTTTGAGCGGGCGGTTTTTTTTAACTGCGATCAGCGCGGGAAAAGTTATGCGCAGCAGCAGTTTACCGGCTGCCAGTTCACCGATAACCAACTTGATGGCGTGGATTTTACCGGTGCGCAGCTTACCCAGTGCAATTTTAAAGGCGCGTCGCTAAAGCAAGCGCAGTTGCGCAATGTTAACGCTACGCAGGCGCTGTTTATGCAAGCCGACCTGAGCGGCGCGAATGCGCAAAGTAGCGCGTTTGATCAGGCGATTTTTGTCGGGGCGACACTCCATCAGGCGAGCTTCAAACAAAGCCGCTTTTTCCAGAGCATCCTGCAACAGGTCACAGCGCAGCAGGCGGAATTCACCCTCTGCGATTTGACCTATGCTGATTTTTCCGCCGCCGATGTGCGTGAAGCCGATTTTCGCGGCGCAGCGTTTTCGCGCACGCGCTTTCACCGCGCCCGGCAGGACAATACACGCTTTGCCGATCGCAAAGGCATTCTCGAATACGACGAAGAGTTACTGGCGGCGGAAGCCTGGAGCGCCGAACGCCACAGCCGAATCTACGGAGACCCAGTATGAACAACATCAACCACCAGTTGATTAAGGCCGCGATCCCAGGCGGGCAATTCTCAGCACACGTGACCCACTGTTTTGATGACGGCAGCCTGATGGTCGAGAGCGAAGGGCGCGGCTGGCACTGTCGGCGGGCAGTAAGCTGCGTGATTGCGCCGCAACCGGGCGATACCGTATTAATCAGCACCGTTGATAATCAGATGTGGCTGCTCGCCGTGCTCGAGCGCCTCAACCCGAATGCCGCTGAACTGAGCGTACCGGGCGATTTGCATATCACAAGCCAGGGCGCGTTAAGCCTGAGCAGTGAAGCGCTGAATATCAATGCCGCGAAAGGGGATTGCCATATTAACGACATGAATTACAGCGGCGAGAAAATTTCCGCCTGGGTCTCGCTGTCGCGCATTGTGGGTAAGCGCGCGGAATCGGTCTGGCAGACGGTCACGCAAATCAGCCAGCAGCTTTTTCGTACCACGCGCCAGATCGAACACGTTCGCGCCGGTCAGCTTGATATGAAAGCGGAAGATTACCTGCGCCTGCATGCGCACAATACGGTGATCACCTCGAAGGCAATCACCAAAGTTGATTCTGAACAGATTCATATGGGTTAAGGAGACGATATGTTTGCCAACTGCCAGTTAATGGGCGTCGATCTTGCGTTCCCGGATGTCTGCCTGACACCCATGCCTGCGCCAACGCCGATCCCTTACCCGGATATCGCGCTGGGGCAGACCGCTATTCCCAATGCGCTCAACATCCTGTTTATGGGCATGCCCGCGCACAATATGGCGACGGTAACGCCGCTGACCAACGGCGATAACCCCGGGGTGGCAACCGGTGTCGCCTCCGGCACCGTAATGGGGCCGTCGCGTCACCTGACCGGCGCGTTCACCGTCCTGCTCAAAGGCACGCCAGCCACGCGCTTAACCAGCGTCAGTCTGCAAAACTCCACCAATGCCATTGGCATGCGCATTGTCCCGAGCCAGTTCAAGGTGCTGATGCTGGCGCCATAAAAGCACTACCGCACAGCAATTTTCCACCCAAAAAACGAACGCACAGATGATTAAGTGCGCTTTCAGGTGATCGATTTTTTTTACGGACTCATGGTTATGGTAAACAGAATATCGGTAACGCTGCCGGTAGACGGCCTGCTTTTCTGGAAACTCTCCGGGCGTGAGGCGCTGTCGGAGGCGTTCACGCTGTCGCTGACGGTGCTCGGCACGGACGCGCGCACTGACCGCAGCAGACTGCTGGGCCAGCCGGTGACATGTGTTCATGACCTCCACGTTTATACCTGTGGGTGGGCTGTTAAAGGATCCTATGCGGATCCTTTTTTTGGATTGCATCATCAGGACCCAATAGCATAAGTTTTCATTCCATTGGCCCTCAAACTCCTACTGTGGGATCCTGAAGTTCTTCATACGTCCTCGTTGTGATCTGTCAGTGGCTGGCTACGTTAAGTCAGCCCGATTTGGGCCGCCGGATAACTGTCTTCAGGTATGAGGTACCTTCCCGGTCCAGGTATTCCGGAACATACCAGGCTCTGCCTCAGGGCCATCTTTCCACCGAATCCTTCAGTTCATTCACAATCCATTCCCTGCCATGTTGTTGTTCCAGGCGGGTTCTGATTTCCGCCTGAGGCAACCCGATAAGACGGGAAACCTCATCAATTCTCAGTTCCCGGTAAGCTCCCCGATGGGTGCTGAGCACCTCTATCCGCAGCCGAAGCAACAGGTTTAAAAAACCATCATTCTCCTTGCAGATCCTCCTCAAACAGCGACAAACAATTTTGGGGGAGTCAATTTCTCGCCAGGCATACATATATCTGAGCAGTCTGTCGAACCGGAATAATTCATTCTGGATTTGTCGCGTCCTGAGGCGACGTGACATGAACTTACACAGGGATGCCACCTCGGTGTTTGAAAGAACGCGCTTCTCTGCAGAGACAGCCTGATTTCCGGCCATACCGTTCTGCCAGAGCAGATCGCGCAGATAGTCGGCAGCCCAGTGCCAGGCGCTTCCCTGTAAAAAAAGTTGTTTTAGCAGGCGCATTCCCTTTGGCCTGTTCAGCTCCAGCAACCGCCGGAGCAGATCATTTACCACCTCTTCTGTGCCCAGCGTTTGCCATGAAAACCACTGATCCCGTTCATAATAGATACTCATTACCCCATCGGCGTAACTGAAAAAAAACCGCAGCAATCCCGCACATTCCTCAAAGTTACGTTCTTTGATCACAGGGGCACTTAACTGGCTGAGAATGTGTTCATACCATGTCCGCGAGGTGATCCCCTTGCTGTTGATTTGCCTGATCAGCTCACCTGCAAGGGCTGTGTCCTGACCAGGAGTGCGGGCAAGGTCAAACAGAGTGGCAAAATATTCAGGTGGCAGAACGTTTTGTGGCGCAGAAAAGGCGAAGTAGTAGCGCCAGTAGGCAGTACTGCCGAGCCGACGCCCGGCGGTCATTATGGCCTTATCGTTGTCTCTGATGTTGCAGAACAGTTTCAGCGTTTCTGCGTTATGTCCCTCGATGCCCGGAAGGAGCTCACGCAGTCTGTACATCAGAAGGTCTGGTGCAGGGCGTATCTGAGAAAGAGCAGTGATTAAGCCCGTTTTGAGATGCTCCTGCTCATTCGTACTGATACTACCGTCACCGGATGCCACAATCGCCAGTTCAGTCAGGTACTGTTCTGTCCAGTCGTACAGCGCGCTGCATGTGATCCGGATAAGCTGAAGAAAGCATAAGTCCGGCAGATATACATAATCCCTTACTCCGGAATAGCGGAAAGCCAGTGCGTTCAGGGCCAGCTGCACTTCGCGGGGCGTTCTGAGCGCATGACCAAAGGTATCTGTAACTGTATTGAGATCGTCCAGTATTCCGCTGTCAGGCTGGCAGTTGTTCACCGATTCGTACAGTGCCACTACAGCGTCAAAGAATTGCTGCCGGAGGCCGAACGATTCCGGACGGGGAATACTGAAAGGGATTTGTATTATTTTCTGAAGATAGGCATTACCGTCTTCCACACCAAGCCCGGTTTTGATCGCCTGAGCCAGCACTGCCTTGTCGTAACAAAGGATATAACGAAAGCGCGGAAAATCTGCGACTGATTTGACCAGACGAATAATTTCGACGGCCTGGGCTGGTTCGAGACGATCCAGGTCATCCAGTAACACAATAAAACTGAGATCGAGAGCCGCAATCTTCCCGGCTATTTCCAGGCGTAGTTCAGCCGTGGTTTTCCGGCTGCCCTTGAGCTTCGCCTCAGAGAAGGCTTTAAGAGCTTTACCCGCATTGGGTATACCCGGAATAAGTCCTGCAAATTCCGCCACGGGTGCCAGGTGTCGGGCGGTGGCCTGTGAATAATACAGGACGGATTTCGCGGTCTCGGTCAGTTCTTTTTTCCTGTGCAAGGATATGCGTTTCCCCTTCGGGAACAGTTTTTCCTCTTCGTCTGCAATGATACGCGCCACAGGTAACAGCAGGGATTCCACCGGGCTGGTATCATCACCATCAAGCCAGGGGGAAATGTTCAGAACATGGGTGCGCGCATTTTTTTCCTTATCGAGCTCTGAACGCAGCAAATTCAGCAGGCTGGTTTTTCCGGATCCCCATGCCCCTTCAATACCAATGACGGCGCTTCCTTCCCGCCCAATGGTATTAATGGAATGTGCCAGTTGTCCCGCGATATGAAGAAATCCGTACCGGTCCTCATCCGGATGCGCCACCGACTTATCAAGTACCCTGTCTCCCGGTCCAGAATATCTTATGGGGTGGTCGGTCATGTTCTGGATATCTCCTTAAAGGCAACGCAGCCCGGTCAGGTCTTCTGCCTGCGGGCCGGACACAACTGGCTCACCAGTATCTATGGATGTTGCAGCGGTAAAAAGCGACAGCCGTAGCACGGATGTCAGGGATGATTATTAACTTAAACAGGTCAGCGCAGTATTTACCGCGACGGTTAACGCGGGCATCGCACCGGCCACTGTCACCACATTGGCCACATCGCTCAGCAGATCCGATATTTTGTCACCAAACTGACTGCCTGTGCCCTTTTTAATCTCATTACGGTACTCCGGATGCAGAACGGCAAGACCCAGGGTTGACTGAACAGCGTCCATCACCGGCTCAACGCCGGAAATACTGTACGATTCCAGCGCTTCCTGGATCTGTGAAAGTTGTTTCAGTAACATAGTTTTCATCGTGGCAGGAAGTTCAGCATTTCGAATGTCACCGCGCAGAACAGTAATTCTCTCCAGCAGGGACTCAATCTCTTCAGCCTCAATACCAGCATGTGCACCGCGGTTTTCAAACAGATCTGTCAACATACTGAGTTCTGACATCGTGCGATCATCAATATGATGCCAGAACGTCTGCCAGTGACTGTTGAGGGTCTGTGAAATAAATGCTTTATCAACACAGGCCTTCCAGTGCATGGATTTCCCCCTGAGCGTGGAAAAATGATCCTCCCTGACCTGCAAGATTCGTCCTGGTAACTCCATGACCCGGGCCAGACGGGAAAGAAGATGCTGTTCATTATTTTCCTGTGCATCCAGGAGCGAGACCCACACAGCGCGACAGCTTTGGGTTTGCGAATACTTTTTACCTGCTTCCAGAAGATCCAGCAGCCGCTGCGCCGGATTATCAATTTTCAGTTCACTCATCCTTTATTACCCTGTAGTTAAAGCAGCGTATTATTTTACCCAGTCTTCAAGTGTCAGACCCGGCACGCGCGCAAACTCCCTCACATTATTCGTCACCAGGATCGCGCCGGCTGCAATGGCGTGTCCGGCAATGGCCGTATCGTTTGGCCCGATTGGCGTCCCGGCTGCGGCCAGGGATGCCTTAATCCCGGTTGTCGCATCCACGGCGGCCCGATCCCAGGGCAGTACGGCATTGAGGCGGGCACAGAACGCATCAACCAGCTGTGCGTGGCGCGGAGATGCTTTCTTGCCGATGGCACCGAAGCGCATCTCGGCGTAGGTGATGGCCGAGACCACAATCCGGTTGTTGCGCAGCACCGCCTGCTCCAGGCGCTTAATTACGGCTTCCGGCTGCTCACGCATGATGAACGAGCAGATGTTGGTATCGAGCATATAGGTCTTGTTCACAGGTCAAACCGTCCTTCGTCGCTGACAACGTCCTCACGCTCCGCCATAAAGTCCGCGTCGGCTTTATCAAGCTGCGCAAACGAGCCCCAGGTCGGCCGGACCGGGCGCAGGATGATGCTGTCCCCTTCCCGGACGATTTCCAGCTCGCTGACGCCCTCAAAATCCAGATCGCGCGGCAGACGGATGGCGCGGTTATTGCCGTTTTTAAAAATAGATACAATTCTCATGTTCTCTCCTGGCCGTTCGGCCTGACTGCAGCGCACCACGCGCATATGTATAGTATATGCGGATGCAATTCATATGTATATACTTAGCATATGCAGATGCGCAGGATATGCTGTTTTCTATTATCTTCCTGCCAGAACGGAATACCCCGTCCCGGAGGATGCCGGCAGGGTATTTAAAGGTGAGGTCAGGTTGAGACTAGTGCGTGCCAGTCATGCAGCAGACCTGTTGACCAGAAGCCCCTGTCGAACAACGTCACGCTGTTATCCGGTGCCTGTTTTGCCAGCCCTGCGGCCAGTCGCATCTCATTAACGTCATACCGGTCCATTACGCTCGCCCGCAGCAGGTGGCTGCTCAGTTCCATCAGACACACCATGCGGACCTGCGGGAAGCCTTTTTCTCCATACTGGTTTTCTGCTTTCGCGAAGGCAGCGGCATTTTCCGGCGTGTCGGGAGTCCGCCAGACCATACCATCAACGGCGTTCAGCGTCAGGCCATTCCAGAGCGGATGCCGGGCTTCCTCGTGCCAGTGCTGTTGCGTGAGGTTGAACAGTTCCCGGATGGCATCTTCCCCCAGCTTTTTGCGGCGGGCGATCACAGAGCTGGGGGCAGTAAACGACCTGCCGGTGCGGTCAACGAGGGGTCCGCTTGGAAAACGGAAAATATCCTACGCTAAGCCTGTTTTTTGAACAAAGTAGTGCTCTGTCGCATTGGAAGTGGGGCCAATGGAAGCGAAGCTGCAAAATGCGACATTTTACAAAACGAGCGGGTTCGGGAAATTAAAAGCGTTAAAAAAGGATCTCAAAGAGATCCCTTCATTTGATTGTTTATTTCAACAACGACAATAATCTTTGATAATCAGGGTTAACCTGACGGACATGCTCTTCATTTCCATCAGGGTAGGTTATAACCATCCCAATTCCTCGTTGCTTATCAGCCTCAAGTGACACGTTTTTTTCCGCATGAAAGATCGGCTCTATAGTTATCAAACTCGCGTTTTTCAGCTGATAACGCCGGCTCCACTTTTCGGAATCCGTATCTCCGCCAAAAAGTTTCAGCGTCGTCTTGTTAAACATATGACTAATGTATGACATAGGAAAGAAGTCTGTTTTCAGTTCCAGCCGCTCACCGCCGAATGCTTTAGCCCGCCCGGTCCCGTAGCCGTCACTGAGTCCGTAGTTGCCGAAATCGAAGATATAGCTGGTATCAATAACCTCTTTTCCCTTAACCAGCGGATTGTCTTCCGCAATACTGAAGCTCACCATCAGTGAGTTCAGTTGCCACTGGCACGGGCCGCCACCATCAACAGCAACCCGCAGACGCCGGACATTGTCACCATCAGGCACACCGAATGGCTGTTCAACGTCGTTATAACCCGGAATATCATGAGGTTCATTACTTGAATTATAACGCACAGATTTGCACTGTTTCGAACGATACAGCAGCTCTGCAGGTTGAAGTGTTACCCCTTCCGGTACGCGAAAAGTCACCGCCACCCATTTAGCATTATCTGGAGGCGACATCGTCCGGTCAGGTCGATTATCACACCCGCAAAGCAGCGCAAAAGCCGACATAACAACGGCAGTTCTACTGAGAAAATTCAACGTCTTCATCCGTTACCTCCGCAAAGCGGATCAGGGCATTTTTTCCGGTCTCCTCAGCACGTATCCGGTTCAGCGTCACCGGCAGCATGTCTTGAAGCGCCAGGAACTCGCGGTTACGCTCGACCTCATCCGGATTGCTGCCAGATGCACTTTTCTCCACCTCGTCACGGAATCTCTCCCGCATCGCTTTTCTGCTTATATCCCGCGTCGGATCGGCCAGCTCAAGTACCTGATTATGGATATACGGCAGGTAACGGTGTGCCATCGAGTGACTGCGAGGATCGGTACCAATACCGTTCAGCGTTGGGTTGGTATTCTGCGGAAAGGTCTTTTTCAGGCTGGCTGGATCCAGACACTGGATAAACGCCGCCTGATGCTCACCGGTGGATTTCAGGCACTCCTCATTCAGGGACGGCACCAGGAAGAGCTTGGTGGCCACAAAATGCCGGGTATAGGCCTGCCCGTCGACCAGGTTTTTCTGATACGGACTGGCGGCCTGCATCGCGCATTGCTGCGCCCGGAAAAATATTACCGTACTGCCGTGGTGCCAGTACGGGTCTTTTTTCTCCACAAGACCCGCCGACTGATACGCCAGATCCCGTACCGCCATGCTGAGTCCGGTTGCCGTGGTCACCGACCAGTCGAACCCCAGCTTGTCTCCCAAGGGGCCCCATGTCTCGTAGAACGCATTATCGAGATCGGCATCCGGAGGGATCTGCGTGATCGTGTCATTATCGTTGACGTGCCGGTAATGAGTGATGTCGTCCAGTGATGCTATCGCCGCGCGGGTGAAGGTACGCGGCATCCCGTAGGTGTACAGTACCGGCAGGCTGGATTTCATCTCGGCAGCGTACAGCAGCGCCAGTGCCCCGCCCAGACTATGACCGCAGACAAACAGTTTTTTCGCTCCACCACTCTCTTCCAGAGATTTATTAATAGCATCCAACTTGTCCCCAAACTTCCGCTTCGCCAGCCGATATGCCTCCAGAAAGCCACCGTGAACATATCCCTCACCGGCCAGCTCCGGCAGGCAGCGCTTCGGCGCAAAGGATAAATCGGTTACCACATTCAGCAGGCTGTCGGTGCCGCACCAGGCAACCAGCACGTGCGTACCACATTCCACTGTAAACAGTCGGGTATCGCCTTCCCCGTTCAGTCCTTCCCCGGTGTTCAGGTAGACCGGGGCCTGGTAGTGGTCACGGAATGGTACATCCACCGCCAGCGTGTGAAAGTAAGAAGGGAACTCCGCAAATTGCGGGATACATGATAGATCCTGGCATTTCTGACGGAAAAAATAATCGATGGCCGGATTTGTCGCCTCTGCTGTATAGACGAGATCGGCCATAATGCCGAGGTTATATCCGTTGGCGAGGTCATAGTCTTTTGTGTCGTGCAGGGCCAGCGCCCATGCACGGAACGGGCAGATCTCAATCACATGCCGCTGCTCCAGCGCCTCACGCGCGATTTCCGTGCCTTTCAGCGATTTTCCCGGCGGGAAATGGAATTTCGGCGGTTCAGGTGCATCCCAGCCCTCAATATGTGGTAGCCGGTCGCACAGTTCCCCGATGGTGACATAGTGATGCGTATGCCCGCTGGCCTCAGCTTTCTCCTGCACGTCAGTGCGCCATGACGGGTCGCGGGTTTCCGGTCTGAATATATTATTGGTCACCGGCTGGCTGTTCGGGTTACGCCGGAGTCCCAGCGGTCGCCTCTCCATCTCATCAGCCAGCTGCTGGCCGTCAACCTTCACATCAACCGTAATCCAGTACAGGTCATCAAAGCGAACCAGTCCCTGGCTGTCAGTCACCCTGGCGGGCGGATTAGGCGGCGGCGTGGGGTTGTAGTCGTGGTTACCATATTTTTTCCACATAGCGACCTCTTTTGCAGAGGCCAGCGGGTGGTATTCCAGCTGCACATTCAGCCCGCTAACCGGATTGTTGTTCTCATCCACGAACTGAAGCTCAAGCCAGTATCTATGCGGCTCACCGCGACAGTAAACAACCTTACTTTTGGGCCTGATGCTGGTAATACAGGTGTTGTCGCCAATAATTTCCATGCTGATTCCCTGCACATTTTTATGTATAAATAACATTCCATCGTAACCAAGCGATATTTTATCGTCATTGTTCCGGGACAAAGAAATGACTGATTCTTACTGGTATGGTGGTTTATGCTGCTGGAATAGCCGCCTTTACCATGAGAATAGTCTGTCGGGTCGTTCCAAATTCACGGGCCACAGCACTCACAGACATTCCCGTACTGAGCCGTTCCAGTACCGATTTTTTCTGTTCATCATTCAGGGCAGAGGGGCGTTCAAATCGTTTCCCTGATGCTCTGGCCCGGGCGATACCCGAGTGTGTGCGCTCAAGCAGCAGATCGCGCTCAAATTCCGCTACGGCAGAAATCACCTGCATGGTCATTTTCCCTGCCGGGCTGGTGAGATCCACGCCGCCCAGAGCCAGGCAATGAACCCGAATATCTGATGCAGCCAGCGTTCCACCGTTTTTCTGACGTCCATAGCATTTCGTCCAAGACGATCCAGTTTGGTGTAGTGGTCAACTAAAACTGGCCACCGCTTTAGAGTTTTTCCAGTATCGGTTTTCCGATTCGTTTGGTGATAATCCACCGTTATATTCATGCGGCCTGAGCGAGCTGTAATACCCGACGATTTTTTTTTTGCGCTGCGCTGTTGTTTCGCGGCGTAGCCAACGCCGTGAAATAGCGTCCGTCTGGGGCTGAACGGAAAATAGCACCACCGTTCATTCCTCATCAAACAACCTGAGAGTTAACGCATGACCACAAAATATTATGCAATTTTGACCAATCAGGGCGCAGCGAAGCTGGCGAACGCGACCGCGCTCGGCACCACGCTCAATCTGACGCAAATGGCCGTGGGAGACGCCAACGGCGTGTTACCTACGCCGAATGCCTCGCAAACGGCCTTGATTAATCAAACACGTATCGCCTCGCTGAATACGCTGTCGGTTGATCCTGATAACGAAAGCCAAATTATTGCCGAACAGATTATCCCGGAAAACGAAGGGGGATTCTGGATACGGGAAATCGGTCTTTATGACGATACCGGCGTGTTGATTGCCGTAGCCAACTGCCCGGAAACCTATAAGCCATTGTTGCAGGAGGGCAGCGGACGTACGCAAACCATTCGCATGGCTGTGGTGGTGTCATCAACGGCAGCGGTAACACTGAAAATCGACCCTTCGGTGGTGCTGGCAACGCGTAAGTATGCGGATGAACTGATGAATAACCACCTCAAAGCTGCGAATCCACATCCGCAGTACCTGCAAATTACACAGGCTTTTAAAGAGATCGCCAACGCTGGCAGCGATGCGGTTGCCGCTGCGCTAAAAAACCTGGGACTGGGAGATGCGGCCAAAAAATCGGTGGGGACTGGCGCAGGTCAGATTCCTGATATGTCGAGTTTTGCTGGCGTCAAAGGAGCGTCGTGGCTTCAAAGACATCCGTCAGGATTAATTGAGTGTGGAGGCAGTTTTATCGTAAATCCTGCTGCGGGGACGCAGAAGATCACAGTAAATTATCCCATACCGTTCCCATCAGCATGTGTGGGTATATGGTTTTCAATCCAGACGGAGGACCCCAGCAACAAATCTTGCGGTATTTTTGAGCGTACCAGCAATTTGACGTCATTTATCGCATCGATCGTCACGAATTCACAAAATACAATTTGTTTCAGGGCCGTGGGGTATTAAATGAAATATTTATGGTCAGCAAAAAATAATGTTTTCTTTCTCAATGAGATGAAAGAGCAGTACGAAGAAAAAGGATGGGATTTTTCTGACGCGATCCTTATTGACGATGAAATAGTTACCAAATTCATGGGGCCGCAACCAGCGAACAAAATAAGAACCGTTGGCGATGACGGTTTTCCATCGTGGGGAGATCTCCCGTCGCCCACCCCAGAGGAATTACGGGTAGCGGCTGAAGCGCGTAAACAGAGTCTGGTTAATCAGGCAAACGAATACATGAATGGTAAGCAGTGGCCAGGAAAAGCCGCAATCGGAAGGCTCATAGATGTCGAACTGAAGCAATATGAACAGTGGCTGGATTATCTGGACGCGCTGCTCGCAACCGATACTTCTTCCGCCCCCGATATCACCTGGCCCACACAGCCAGAATAAACTTAACGGGCTACGGCCCGTTTTTTTGCCGGGCAGCGCTGCGTGTATCCGGCCTACCGCTTCCACATGACTGCTAAGAGAAGCCGCCATCAGGCATTGTCCCGCAGGTTGTCCTGGCTTGCAGCCAACCCTGCCCAATAGCCTCCGCCCCAAACGCCGTCAGACAATATCGTTTACTCAATCGATAACCTGAGAGTGAACGCATAGCTATGAAATATTTTGCCATCCTGACCAATCAAGGAGCCGCGAAACTGGCGAACGCCACCGCGCTCGGCACGCAGCTTAACCTGACCCATATGGCCGCCGGTGACGGTAACGGCAGCCTCCCGACTCCCGATCCAGCGCAGACAAAACTGGTTAACCAGAAGCGTATTGCCCTGTTGAATATGCTGTCGGTCGATCCTAATGACGCGAATCAAATTATTGCCGAGCAGATAATCCCGGAAAACGAAGGCGGGTTCTGGATCCGTGAAATCGGCCTGTACGATGCGGATGGTGTACTGATTGCCGTCGCCAACTGCCCGGAAACCTACAAACCATTGCTGCTCGAAGGCAGCGCCCGCACGCAAACGCTGCGTATGGCGTTAGTGGTGTCATCAACCTCAGCGGTGACGCTGAAAATCGACCCGTCGGTGGTGCTGGCGACACGTAAATATGCCGACGAGTTGCTGAGCAACCACCTCGAAGCGGCCAACCCGCACAGTCAGTATTTGCAAATTGCGCAAGCCCTTAAAGAGATTGCCGATGCAGGAAGTGATGCGGTAGCTGCGGCATTAAATCATTTGGGATTAGGAGAAGGTTCAGCACTTCCGGTTGGCGTACCTGTTCCATGGCCAACAGCTACGCCGCCAGTCGGTTGGCTGCAATGTAACGGCGCGGCCTTTACCGCCGCGCAATATCCGAAACTGGCTCTGGCCTATCCCAAACTTGTTCTTCCTGACCTACGAGGGCAATTCATTCGGGGCTGGGGTGGTGTGGAAATGGATCCTGGTCGGGCGTTACTCTCTTCTCAATCTGCAACCATTGTTGGCATGGGCGATCCGACCAAAACATCAACGGCTCTCGTCACACTGGTTAATAATACGGATGACAACGCCAATACGATGCGGGAGTTATTGGGAGGCGAGAGCGTAGAAAATCTCCCGGGCATTGGATATTCGACGGGAACAGGCGCAAGTATGATGGCCAATGGAGCATATGTGTCAATGAAAGTCAGACCCGCGAACATCGCGTTTAACTACATAGTTAGGGCTGCGTAATGACGGCATACCTGATGCCCCCGCAGCCAGAGTAACCCAAACGGGCTTCGGCCCGTTTTTTTTATCTTCCGCTGTTGTTTCAGCCGCGCCCCAACCCCGACAAATAGCGCGCGGCTTCGCCACCCAGGAAAATAGCACTCACCCCAACACCACGGAGTTAAACGGATGAGTGACTACCATCATGGCGTCCAGGTCGTCGAAATCAACGACGGCACACGCGTCATTTCCACTGTCTCAACCGCCATTGTCGGCATGGTATGTACCGCCAGCGATGCAGATGTTGAGATGTTCCCCCTTAATGAACCGGTACTGATTACCAGCGTCCAGAGCGCTATCGCCAAAGCGGGCAAACAAGGCACGCTGGCGGCGTCCCTGCAAGCCATTGCCGACCAGGCAAAACCGGTTATCGTTGTGGTCCGCGTCGCTGAAGGCACAGGCGATGACGCACCGGCACAAACCATTTCCAACATCATCGGCACCACCGACGAAAACGGTAAATACACCGGCCTGAAAGCGTTGCTGACCGCCGAAGCAGTAACCGGCGTTAAGCCGCGTATCCTCGGCGTACCGGGGCTGGATTCCCTTGAAGTTGCCACCGCGCTTGCGCCCATTTGCCAGAAACTGCGTGCCTTCGGTTACGTCAGCGCCTGGGGCTGCAAAACCATTTCCGAAGCTATCACGTATCGCGAGAACTTCAGTCAGCGTGAGCTGATGGTAATTTGGCCGGACTTCCTCGCCTGGGACACGGCGGCGAATGCAACGGCAATTGCTTACTCCACCGCCCGCGCACTTGGCCTGCGCGCCGCTATCGACCAGTCAACCGGTTGGCACAAAACCCTGTCTAACGTCGGCGTTAATGGCGTCACCGGCATCAGCACCCCGGTTTTCTGGGATTTGCAGGAATCCGGCACCGATGCCGATCTGCTGAACGAAGCAGGCGTCACAACGCTTATCCGCAAAGACGGCTTCCGCTTCTGGGGCAACCGCACTTGCTCGGACGATCCGCTGTTTCTGTTTGAAAACTACACCCGTACTGCGCAGGTTATCGCCGACACCATGGCTGATGCGCATATGTGGGCGGTGGATAAACCGATCACTGCAACGCTTATCCGCGACATCATCGATGGCATTAATGCGAAATTCCGCGAGCTGAAAAGCAACGGTTATATCGTGGATGCGACCTGCTGGTTCGACGAGGAAGCTAACGATGCCGAGACCCTGAAAGCCGGGAAACTGTATATCGATTACGACTATACCCCGGTGCCGCCACTGGAAAACCTGACCTTACGCCAGCGCATTACCGATAAGTACCTGGCGAACCTGGTCTCCTCGGTCAACAGCAATTAAGGAACCTGATACATGGCAATGCCGCGAAAACTCAAATATATGAACGTGTTCCTCAATGGCTACAGCTATCAGGGGATCGCAAAATCCATCACGCTGCCGAAGCTGACCCGCAAGCTGGAAAACTACCGCGGCGCAGGCATGAACGGCGTCGCGCCCATTGATATGGGGCTCGATGACGACGCGCTGTCGATGGAGTGGTCGCTGGGCGGCTTCCCGGATGCCGCCATCTGGGAACTGTACGGCGCAACCACTGCGGATGCGGTACCGATTCGCTTTGCCGGCTCCTACCAGCGCGACGACACCGGCGAAACGGTGGCCGTTGAAGTGGTCATGCGTGGCCGCCAGAAAGAGATCGACACTGGCGAAAACAAACCGGGTGAAGATACCGAGTCGAAAATCTCCGTCGTGTGCAGCTACTTCAGGCTGACGATGGACGGCAAGGAACTGGTGGAAATCGACACCGTCAACATGGTTGAAAAAGTCAACGGCGTCGACCGTCTCGAGCAGCACCGCCGCAATATCGGCCTGTAATGCCCACCCGGTCAGCCTCGCTGGCCGGGACTCCCCCTGCTAACGCAATGATGAGGATCCCATGAGCAACGAAACTGATAACGTCATTACCCTGCAAACCCCGATTAACCGCGGTGAGCAGGTTATTAACACCGTAACGCTAATGAAGCCTAACGCAGGCGCGCTGCGCGGTTTGAGCCTGGCGTCGGTGGCGAATGCCGACGTGGACGCGCTGATTAAAGTGCTGCCGCGTATTACCTCGCCGTCTCTGACCGAGCAGGAAGTGGGGGCGCTGGATCTGGCCGATATGGTGGCGCTGGCAGGCAAGGTGGTTGGTTTTTTGTCGCCAGTTTCGGCGCAGTAAGCTTTCCGGCCACGCTATCGGTCGATGATCTGATGGCGGATATCGCAGTGATTTTCCACTGGCCGCCGTCAGAACTCTACCCCCTGAGCCTGACCGAACTCATCACATGGCGCGAAAAAGCGCTCCAGCGAAGCGGAAATACATATGAGTAACAGCGCACAATTAGAGGAATTGCTCACGGCTGTTGATCAGGCGACGCGCCCGTTTAAAAACCTGGAGACAGCGAGTGTGTCGCTGTCTGACCAGCTAAAACAAACGCAGACGACCCTGCGCAGACTGTACAGCCAGGTCGCGCAGATCGACAGTTTCACCCGGACGAAAAACGCCCTGAACGCCGTCAGCCTTGAGCTAAAAACAGCGAAAGAGAGTACGCGGGCGCTGGCTTCCGAGCTGAAAAAAATCGATAAGCCAACCCAGTCGCAGACAGTGGCACTGAATAAAGCCCGCGACAGCGTGAGTAGCCTTACGCAAAAACACAACAATCTGCGCCAGGCGGTGAAAAACCAGCGGCAGGCTCTGCAACAGGCAGGGATCAGTACCCGCACGCCAGCCTCGGCAAAACAGCGTCTGCAAAGCAGCATCAAAGACAATACCGGGCAACTCAACGCGCAGCGCACATCGCTGGCGCAGGAGAACCGGCAAAAGCGCGTGGCGAAACTCCAGGCTGCACAGCAGACTATTCAGGGGATCGGCGGGAAAGTCTCGACCGTTGGCAAAACCGGGATGGCCATCGCCACCACCGGCTTTAACCTCGGGAAAAAACTGCTGCAACCGGGTTATGAACAATCGCTGAATAAAACGCCGACAACGCCCGGTACGGCGGTCACGACCGTACAGAACAGCGGCGGTAATCTCGGTACCGATCTGGACGCACTGCAAGCGGCGTATCAATCCCTGAGTGTCGATATTTTCAGTACGCAGGAGTCGTCGCTGCGCAAACTGGTGCAAACCGCGACCGGTTATCTTGGTCAGTTGCAACAGTGGGTACAGAACAACCAGGGCCTGGTGCAAACCTTCGGGCTTATCGCCACCGTCGTGGTTGGCGTTGCGGGCGCAATTGGCACCGTGGCGAGCGTCATTGCGCCTGTCTTTACCGGGATCGGCACGCTTATCACCATCGCCACCTCGTTCGGCAGCGTTTTCACGACCGTCGTCGGCGGGATCATGACAGTGCTTGGCTCGCTCACGCTGCCCATTATTGGCATCGTTGCCCTTGTGGGCGCTGCTGCGCTGGCTATTTACACTTACTGGGAGCCGATTAGCGCGTTCTTTGGTGGCGTCATCGAGGGCATCAAAACGGCGTTCGCCCCGATTGCCGGATTGTTTGAACCATTCCAGCCTCTTTTCGACGGCATTGGTCAAGCAATAAGCAAAGTTGGAGAGTGGTTCGGCAATCTTCTCTCTCCCATTAAATCCAGCCAGGAAACGCTGGAGAAATGCGGTAACGCCGGGACGATTTTCGGCCAGATGCTGGTCGATGCGCTGACACTGCCGTTTAAGCCACTGAAACTGCTGATCGAAGGTATCGACTGGGTGCTCGAGAAACTCGGTGTGATCGACAAACAGCCGGCTAATGCACTCCCGAAACCGCAAACGGAAGCTGGTGCCGGTGGCGCGGTGTTTGGCGCAGTGCAGCCCAACACCGTCAACAACTACCAGGCGGTAAAACCGGCTTCCGGCCATACCTTCACCGATAACAGCAAAACGGAATACAACGTTACGTTGCAAGGCGATGTCACTCCCGGCAGTAACAACGAGCGCTATTTGCAGGATCTGTTTCGCCAGGATGCCAATAACAAGCGCAATAACAATTTATCTCAACTCAACCCGTCAGGAGGGTTCGCATAATGATGCTGGCACTCGGGCTTTTTGTTTTTATGCGGCAGACGCTGCCGTTCCAGAACCGAAATCGCACCTCCGCATTCAACTGGAAGAACAACGCGCGCGTCGGCAAACGTGCAGCATATCAATATATCGGGCCGGGTGAAGAGACCATCGATATCAGCGGCGATCTCTTTCCTGAACTCACCGGCGGCGTGCTGTCGCTGGCGGCGGTTCGCCTGATGGCGGAGCAAGGCAAAGCGTGGCCGCTGATCGATGGCACGGGGGTGATTTATGGCATGTATGTGATAAGCAACGTCACCGAGAACGGCACTGAGTTTTACAGCGACGGTTCACCGCGCAAAATCAACTTCACGCTGAAACTCACTCGCGTCGATGAGTCGCTGGTCGCCATGGTTGGCAATCTTGGCGATCAGGGCAAACAGTTGTTCAACGATGCCACCAAGATGCTGGGGGCCCTCTGATGCTTGACGCGCTCACCAACAACCTGGCGGGAGTGAAAACGCCCGCCTATACGCTGACGCTAATCAGCAAAGACAACGACGATAAAGACATCACCGCCACAATAACGCCGCGATTAATGGCGCTGACAATCACAGACAATCGCGGTTTTGAGACCGACACGCTGTCGCTGACGCTGGATGATGCTGACGGAGAAATCCAGATGCCGATGCGCGGTAACAAAATAGGTGTCGCTATTGGCTGGCAAGGGGCAGAGTTGGCGGAAATGGGGACATTTACCGTCGACCAGGTCACGCACCAGGGCACACCGGACCAGGTGAGTATACTCGCGCGCAGTGTCGATTTTCTCGGCCCTATGAATTCCGCAAAAGACGGGTCGTGGCATGACACAACGTTTGGCGCAATCGTAGAAGATATCGCCAAACGTAATTCGCTAAAGGCGAGCGTCGCGCCCGAGTTGGCCGCGATAAAAATTGCGCATATCGACCAGTCCAGTGAGACAGACGCAGCTTTCCTCACCCGGCTGGCGGTACGCAACGGCGCAGAAATCGCGGTGAAATCAGACACGCTGTTTTTCCTTGTGCCCGGGAAGTGCGTCCGGGCTAACCAAAAAGTGTCCACGGTGACCATTTCCCGCAGCGAAGGCGATACGCATAGCTTTAGCATTGCCGATCGCGAGGTCTACGGCAGTGTTATCGCGCGCTGGCAGGATACCAGCACGCCGAAAGAGCAGACGAAACAGATAAAGTTGACGCGCAAAACCGGCGCAACCGGGGACGCAACGGATTATACCGCGGGCTCAAAAAAGAATGTTTTTACTCTGCCAACCCTTTACGCCTCAAAAGACGAAGCCACCCGGGCGGCAAAAGCGCAGTGGAATGAGATCCAGCGTAAGGCAGCAACGTTCAGCATTACGCTGGCGCAAGGGCGCACCGATATTTCGGCAGAAACACCCGTTTTGGTTTCAGGTTTTAAAAAAATTATTGATGAGACCCCCTGGGTTATCCAGAAAGTAATCCACGGCATTGATAGCAATGGTTTTATTACTCAATTGCATCTGGAGTTGAAGATCAGCGAAGCAGAGTATGAGCTACAGGGATAACGTCAAATGCAATCATTAACTTGTATTTGCAAGTTATAGGTTTATTATAACTGGCATAAACACGAGGGAGAACACACCATGATGCATTGCCCGGTATGCCAGGAAGCGGCGCACGCGCGCTCAAGCCGCTACCTCAGTTCCGAAACCAAAGAGCGCTATCACCAGTGCCAGAACATTAATTGTGGCTGCACCTTTGTCACTCACGAATCACTGGCACGCTATATTGTTCGCCCGGCGCTTTCGCCATCAGCACCGCCGCATAGCGTGCGCTAATCAATAATTTCACCAGGGCCTGCGATAGCAGGCTTTTTTTATGGCTGCCGCCAGGGCGCAATTTCCTGCCGCCATTCTGCCGCCATCGCCAATAAAAAAGGGGTTAGCATTACGCTAACCCCTTGTTCTATAACACGCTTTGGATGTAGCGCGCGCGCTTTATTAGTTAAGACGCTTGTATGCCGTTGTGCCGTGTCAGTGGAGGCGCATTATAGGGGGTTAATTTCCGCTGACAACCCTTAATTTCAAAAAAGTTTTCAACCGTCTCTTTTTTCAACAAAACGCGTCTAAAAGCGGCATAAATCGCGGGTTTCGCTGTTTTTACCACCACAGGAAGATATCGAATGGCATACTTATGAGTGATACGAAGAATAAAGGAAGCGATAAATGTCTTTAAACGCACAACAACTTGCCGCGCAGAAAAACATCTCCTGGGTGTTAGCCGAGAAGCTGGCCCAACAGATCCTGAAAGGAGAGTACTCACCAGGCAGCATTTTGCCGGGTGAGATGGAACTGGGCGAGAAGTTTGGCGTAAGCCGCACCGCCGTCAGGGAAGCGGTAAAGACATTGACAGCAAAAGGCATGGTATTGCCCCGCCCGCGTATTGGAACACGCGTCATGCCGAGGGGAAACTGGAACTTCCTTGATAAAGAACTCCTCTCCTGGTGGATGCGCGAAGATAATTTCCAGGATGTCATTCAACACTTCCTGGTGATGCGCAGCAGCCTTGAACCACAGGCCTGCCTGCTCGCCGCCACGCTGGGCAGCGCGGAGCAAAAAGCGCATCTCAATACATTAATGGAGGAGATGGTGTCCCTGAAGAAAGAGTTTGACCGCGAACGCTGGATAGCCGTGGATATGGCATGGCATGAACATATCTATGCGATGAGCGACAACCCTTTCCTTATTTCGTTTGCCAGTCTCTTCCATTCGATTTACCACACCTACTTTACCTCTATTACTCAAAACGAAGTGGTCAAGCTCGACCTTCACCAGGCTATTGTGGACGCCATTCAGGAAAGCGACGGTGAGGTCGCGCTCCAGGCATGCCAGAAATTATTGAATACGCCGACTTAACGGGATTTGTATGACAGAGAAGAAAGCGCGCAGTATGGCCGGGCTGCCGTGGATTGCGGCAATGGCTTTTTTTATGCAGGCACTGGACGCCACCATTCTTAACACCGCGTTACCCGCGATCGCACAAAGCCTGAATCGCTCTCCTTTAGCGATGCAATCCGCCATAATCAGTTACACCCTGACTGTTGCAATGCTGATCCCGGTAAGCGGCTGGCTGGCAGATCGCTTCGGTACGCGCCGTATCTTTATGCTGGCGGTCAGCTTGTTTACCCTCGGCTCGCTGGCCTGCGCCCTCTCCAACTCTCTGGCGATGCTGGTTATCTTCCGCATTATTCAGGGGGTCGGCGGTGCGATGATGATGCCGGTGGCGCGTCTGGCCTTGCTACGCGCTTACCCACGCAGTGAATTACTGCCGGTATTGAACTTTGTCACCATGCCGGGGTTAGTCGGGCCGATTCTTGGCCCGGTAATGGGCGGCGTGCTGGTCACCTGGGCGAGCTGGCACTGGATTTTTCTGATTAATATCCCGATTGGCCTCGCCGGGCTGGTCTATGCCCGCAAATATATGCCGAATTTCACCACCCCACGGCGCAGCTTTGATATGTGGGGCTTTCTGTTATTTGGCCTAAGCCTGGTGCTGTTTTCCAGCGGTATGGAGCTCTTTGGTGAAAAGCTGGTTGCCAGCTGGCTTGCCATCGCCATTATCTTCAGCGGCATCGCTTTGTTACTGGCTTATATTCACCACGCGCGCCGCCATCCTACCCCGTTGATTTCCCTCAACCTGTTTAAAACGCGCACCTTTTCCGTGGGGATCGCCGGGAACATTGCCTCCAGGCTGGGCACTGGCTGTGTTCCTTTTTTAATGCCGTTAATGTTGCAGGTGGGTTTTGGCTATCCGGCATTAATTGCCGGTTGCATGATGGCTCCCACCGCGCTGGGTTCAATTTTGGCGAAATCGACCGTGACACAGATTTTGCGCTGGTTTGGCTATCGCAAAACGTTAGTCGGCGTCACGCTGTTTATTGGCGTGATGATCGCGCAGTTCGCCTTACAAACGCAGGCGATGGCGATATGGATGCTGGTATTGCCGCTTTTTGTGCTGGGGATGGCGATGTCGACGCAATTTACCGCGATGAACACCATTTCGCTGGCGGACTTAACCGATGAAAACGCCAGCAGCGGCAATAGCATGCTGGCCGTCACCCAGCAATTATCCATCAGTCTTGGCGTGGCGGTCAGTGCTGCGGTGCTGCGTTTTTATGAAGGGTTTGATAGCGTCAATACCATCGAGCAGTTCCACTACACCTTTATTACCATGGGCGCGGTTACGCTGGTCTCTGCGCTGGTATTCATGCTGTTGAAAGCAAAAGATGGTCGCAACCTGATAAAGGAGCGCCATAAAAAATCAGGCTGAACCACGCTCCATTAATACCGGCGTCAGTTGTAACCGCTGCTGTTGCAGGCTGGGGTCGGCAATACGGTGGATCAGCACATCAATCGCCAGCTCACCCAGTTCATCTTTTGGCTGATGAATCGTGGTGAGCGGCGGCGTCATATAACGCGCCAGTTCAATATCGTCATAACCGACAATCGCCATATCCTGCGGGATCTTAAGCCCGGCCTGATAAAGCGCCTGATATGCGCCGACCGCCATCGCATCGTTACCAATAAACACCCCCTGCGGGCGCGCGTTCATGGTCAGTAATGCCTGCATGGCTTCAAAGCCGCCGCCAAACTCAAAATCACTTTCGATTTCATCCCCGTCGCGAATGGTCAACCCGGCACGGCCCATTGCCTCACGGTAACCCTCCAGCCGCAGTCGGGCGGGGGTTTTATCCAGCGGCCCGGTAATACAGGCAATCCGCGTGAAGCCTTTATTAATCAGGTATTCCGTCGCCATCACGCCGCCCAGCAAGGAATTATCCTGAATCAGATCGCTGTCACCATCGAACGGCGCCCAGTCCATCATGACGGTGGGAATAGAAGGGTAACGTTGCATGATGGTTTGCGAAGGTTGATGCGTCTCGGTGCAGAGCAAAAGCAACCCGTCGACGCGCTTTTGCATCAGCGTTTCCAGGTTGCTGTTCATCCGCTGCTCATCGCCTTCGGTATTACACAGCACCAGGCTGTAACCACGCTCGAAGCAGCTTCGCTCCACGCCACGCACCAGTTCGGAATAAAACGGGTTAGTACTGGCGGTAATCAACATCCCTATCGTGCGGGTCTGGTTAAGTTTCAGACTTCGCGCAAGGGCCGAAGGGGCATAGTTCAGCGTTTTGATCGCCGCCTCGACTTTTCCCCGAATCGTCTCGCTGACAAAGCGATCGTTATTAATAACGTGGGAGACGGTAGAGGTTGAGACGCCCGCCAGGCGGGCAACATCCTTCATGGTTGCCAAGCATCACTCCTGATGAGAGAGAAAATCGTCAATCTCGTTGCGCCACGGAACAGAAGGTTGCGCGCCTTTACGCGTGACTGCAATAGCCGCTGCCGCGTGCGCAAAGCGAATCGCCTCATCCAGTGGTTTATCTTCCAGCAGGGCGGTCATCAACGCACCGTTAAAGGTATCGCCTGCCGCAATGGTATCAATGGCTTTCACCTTAAAGCCCGGAACGCGTTTACCCTCACCTTTAACACTGGCCCACACGCCGCGGCTACCCAGGGTAATAATCACGGTGTCGATGCCTTTATCGTGCAGCACCCGCGCGGCACGCGCCGCGTCTTCATCACTGGCAACATTAATGCCAGTGAGCTTTTCCGCTTCCGTTTCATTAGGCGTAATAATGTCCACCAGCGCCAGCAGTTCATCGGAGAGTTCCCGGGCCGGAGCCGGGTTCAGCGCCACGGTAGTGTTATGTTGTTGCGCGATACGGGCCGCGGCCAGCACGCTGTCAACGGGCGATTCGAGCTGCATTAATAGCGCAGAAGCGTCTGCAATCAATTTTTGCTGGGCCGCCACGCGCTCAGTGGAGAGCGCCGCATTCGCCCCTGCATGAATACCGATGACATTCTCCCCTTCGCCGTTAACAAAAATCAGCGCCACACCGGTGGATTCCCCCGCCACCACGCTCACGGGGGCAACATCAATGTTGTCCCTTTCGAGCTGTTTACGCACCCGCGCGCCGGTATCGTCATCGCCCGTGCAGGCAATAAAGGCAATGTCCGCGCCACTGCGCCCGGCAGCAACCGCCTGGTTTGCGCCTTTACCGCCAAAAGCCACCTGATACTGGCTGCCGGTGACGGTTTCGCCTGGGGTCGGGAAAGATTCAAGGTTAAGAATGTGATCGGCATTGATACTGCCAAGGACGACGAGTTTGCCTGCGGTTTTCATGATGAGCTTGTCCATAAAGTGCGCCACCGTTAACGGTGGCGCGTGCCATGCTTTTCTTTTTTACGTTGTCCCTCAGGCTGACATCGCCTGAATGCTCTTTTACTGCTTGATAACCAGTTTCAGATCGACCGGGTTTTTAGCGTAGACTTTTTCGCCTTTCAGCACTTTGTCTGCCGTATCAACGCCTTTCGCACCAATCTGCTCCGGCAACTGCGCAACAGTCGCCGCCAGCTTACCGTCGTTAACCGCTTTCTCGCCGTCCGGTGTACCGTCGAAACCTACCACCATCACGTCGGTTTTTCCGGCAGTTTGCAGCGCGCGCAGCGCACCCAGCGCCATTTCATCGTTCTGGGCAAACACCGCCTGCACGTCCGGATGCGCGGTCAGCAGGTTCTGCATCACGTTCAGGCCTTTGGTACGGTCGAAGTCTGCCGGCTGGCTGGCCAGCACGTTAAACTTGTGTGCGGCAACGGCCTGCTTGAAACCTTCACCACGCTCACGCGCAGCGGATGTCCCGGCAATACCTTGCAGTTCAATGACTTTCGCGCCTTCACCCGCTTTTTTGGCAATGTAGTCACCGGCAATTTTGCCACCGAGGACGTTATCAGACGCAATATGGCTTACCACTTCGCCGCTGGTTGCTACACGGTCAAGGGTAATCACTGGAATTTTAGCCTGGTTCGCCATTTTGATGGCATTACCCACCGCATCAGAATCGGTCGGGTTGATGAGCAGCAGTTTGGTGCCGCGTACGGTCAAATCCTGAACGTTAGCCAGCTCTTTTGCCGGGTTGTTCTGCGAATCCAGCACCACCAGCTCGTAACCCAGTTTGTCCGCTTCTTTTTGTGCGCCATCCTTCAGTGAAACGAAGAACGGGTTATTCAGTGTGGAAATCACCAGAGCGATAGAGTCTTTCGCTAACGCGTTCGCACTTACCGTGGCGCTCAGTGCAACAGCAGAAACCAGAGTGGCCAGTTTTTTCATGTTCATATTCATGAGTCCTGTTGTGTAGGTAATTACTGCTTTTTGTTGTCTACCAGCACCGCAAGCAGAATCACCACTGCTTTCACGATCATCTGGTAATAGGAAGAAACGCTCAACAAATTCAATCCATTATTGAGGAAGCCAAGAATCAATGCGCCGATCAACGTCCCAACAATACGACCTTTCCCACCGGCAAGGCTTGTTCCGCCCAGCACGACCGCAGCAATCGCATCCAGCTCATAACCCGCTCCCGCCGTCGGCTGGGCTGAAGAGAGACGCGCCACTTCAATGATGCCCGCCAGCGAAGCCAGCAGGCCGCTCAGGGCGTAAACAATCACTTTGACTTTATCGACGCTAATGCCGGATAAACGCGTCGCGGCTTCGTTACCGCCCAGCGCATAGATATAGCGACCCAGACGCGTGTGATGTAACAGATACCACGCGGCGATAAAGACGATAGCCATGATCCACACCGGCGTTGGGATACCGAGCGGGCGGCCAATACCGAACCAGCCAAAAATATCGGCGTTATCGGTAAAGCCCGTATTGGCCGGGCTGCCGTTGGTGTAAACCAGCGTGACACCGCGCAGCAGTAACATCATCACCAGCGTGGCGATAAATGCCTGCACGCGGCCTTTGGCAACAATGGTGCCGGTCACGGCACCAATCGCCGCCCCCAGCGCCAGCGCACCGGCAACCGCCACCAGCGCATTAACTTCCATGCCGACCAGTGAAGCAGCAACCGCGCCGGTAAGCGCCAGCAGAGAACCGACGGACAGATCGATCCCCGAGGTCAAAATCACCAGCGTCATACCGACCGCCATAATGGCGTTAACCGATGTCTGCTGGAGGATATTCAACAGGTTATTGACGGTAAAAAAGTTGGGGCTCATGGTCGAAACGATAGCGATCAGCACCAGCAGGGCAATCAACGATTTTTGTTCCATCAGCCATGCTTTGGTGAAATAGCGGCGACCAGATACAGCCTGGGTAGTCATCTTTTTTACTCCTGATTCACACGATTAAGCTTGCCCACAGCGGCAGCCATCAATACTTCCTGAGTGGCCTGCTCGCGCGTGAATTCACCGCCGAGATGCCCTTCATGCATCACCATAATGCGATCGCTCATGCCCAATACTTCCGGCATTTCAGACGACACGAGAATGATGCTCAGGCCATCGGCCTTAAACTGATTAATTAATTGATAAATCTCTTTTTTCGCCCCGACATCGACGCCGCGGGTTGGCTCATCGAGGATCAGCACTTTTGGGCGGGTCATCAAACCACGGGCAATCGCCACTTTTTGTTGATTCCCGCCGGAGAGCAGGCCAATTGCCTGCTCCATTGAGGGCGTTTTCACATTGAACAGGCGAATAAAATCACTCACCGCCTGCTGCTCTTCTTTATGTTTCAGGTTGCCACCCGTACGGCTGAAGTAGCGCAGCGCAGTCAGCGACATGTTCTCTTTGACCGACATACCGAGCACCAGCCCGTCGCGTTTACGGTCTTCGGAGATATACACAATGCCATTCGCCAGTCCATCCTGCGGTGAGCGGGTAACCACTTCGTGGCCATCAAGGTTAACGTAGCCGCTGATACGTGGCAGTGCGCCATACAACACTTTCATCAGCTCGGTGCGGCCTGCGCCCATCAACCCGGCAACGCCAAGTATTTCGCCTTTACGCAAGGTAAAGCTGACATTTTCCACACCCGGCCCGCACAGATTATCGACGGTAAGACGAACGTCACCCGGCGCTTTGTCCAGACGCGGATATTGATCTTCCAGCTTACGGCCCACCATCATTTCAATTAGCGTATCTTCGGTCAGCGTCGCCACTTCGCGTTCAGCAATAAACTGCCCGTCGCGAAAAACGGTCACGTCATCGCAAATCTCGAAGATCTCTTTCATGCGGTGGGAGATATAAACAATGCCGCGCCCCTGCGCTTTCAGCTCGCGGATCACGCGAAACAGCGACTCGGTTTCCGTGTCGGTCAACGCATCGGTGGGTTCATCCATAATGATGACCTGCGATTCATAGCTCAACACTTTGGCGATTTCGACCATTTGCTGATCGCCAATGGAAAGCTCGCCCACCATCCGGTCACTCTTAAAGCGCAGATTCAGCTTCACCAGCAGTTTATCGGCTTCGGCAAACATCTTTTTCCAGTCGATTTTGCCAAAGCGGTTCACAAACTCGCGGCCAAGAAAGATGTTTTCGGCAATGGTGAGTTGCGGGATCAGGTTCAGTTCCTGGTGGATGATACCGATCCCGGCTTCCTGGGAGGATTTTGGCCCGTTGAAAGTGGTTTCTTTGCCCAGCCAAAGCAGCGAACCGGCGTCGCGGGTGTAGATGCCGGTCAGCACTTTCATCATCGTCGATTTACCGGCGCCGTTTTCACCGACCAGCGCCATCACGCGGCCGGGATAGACATTCAGCGCCGCGCCGGAAAGGGCTTTTACGCCGGGGAAGGCTTTATCGATGCCTTTGAGTTGCAATAACGCGTCCATGATGGCCTCAGAACGTAACGCCAGCACAGAGAATGATATTCGCAAACGGGGAGCACTCCCCGCTGCGAATAACCGCATGACTGTCCGCGGTCTGGTTTTTGAATTGTTCGTGCGTAACGTACCGCACTTCTATGGTATTCCCCTGGTGTTGTTGCAGCTGCTCGATATGACCGAGCAACGTTTCGTGGAGCGCTGGATTCTGCTGTTTGATTTCTGACGCTAAGATTGCGGCCTCAACCTGCATTTCTGCTGTCACCACTTCCAGAACCTGCATAAAGGAAGGAACGCCCTGGGTTAATGCCATATCAATGCGTTGTGTGTTACGCGGCACCGGCAACCCGGCATCACACACCACCAGCGTATCGGTATGACCAAGACGAGAGATGACCGACGAAATGTCAGCGTTCAGTACACAACCTTTTTTCATTTTTCCGCTCCATTAGCGAAACGTTTCGCTGACGGCAGTGTAGTACGAAGAATGTTCTGAAAACTACGTCGGCATTGCAGAAGTGTGATCGCTATCGAAACGTTTCGCTTGTGGATGTGATGAAAAAAAACGCGCTGCTTTCTTAATCAAAACCGGTGGAGGTTGATAGCAAAAACCCCTCTTACAGAGGGGTTTTCTCAGGGTTAAATTTCGACCTGCGTACCCAGTTCAATCACCCGGTTAGGGGGAATTTCAAACTGATCCGGCGCGCGCAGGGCGTTGCGTTGCAACACCAGATAAAGCTTACCGCGCAGACGCAGATACCACGGGCGTTTGCCGAGGATCAGCGACTCGTGGGACATAAAGAAGGAGGTTTCCATCATCCGGCAGGTCAGCCCTTCCAGGCCGCAGCGGTGGAACACCTCTTCAACGTTTGGCGTTTCACGCCAGCCATAGCTCGCCACCACGCGCCAGAACGTCGGCGAAAGTTGCTCAATCTGCACACGACGAACGTTATGCACATACGGCGCATCTTCCGTGCGCAAGGTCAGCAGGATCACGCGCTCATGCAGCACCTTGTTATGTTTGAGGTTATGCATCATGGCGAAGGGAATAACGTTCAGCGCGCGGGACATATACACCGCCGTGCCCGGCACGCGCACCGGCGGTGATTTCTCCAGCGACGCAATCATCGCCTCCAGAGAGTTACCGTGTTCATGCATCCGGCGCAGCAGGCGAAAACGCTCGCTTTTCCAGGTGGTCATCACCAGGAACATCACCAGACCGAGGCTTAATGGCAGCCAACCGCCGGAGACGATTTTGTCGAGGTTGGCCGAGAACAGCGGCACATCGACGCACAGGAAGAAAATCAAAATCAGGCCAACCAGAATCTTGTTCCAGTGCCAGTTTTTGCGCGCCACGGTGGTGGAAAGAATCGAGGTCAGCACCATCGTACCGGTTACCGCAATCCCGTACGCCGCCGCCAGGTTGCTGGAGTGTTCGAAACTGACGATAACCAGCACAACCGCGAAATAGAGCAGCCAGTTAATAAACGGGATGTAGATCTGTCCGGATTCCATTTCCGAGGTGTGAATAATGCGCATCGGCGATAAATAGCCCAAACGCACGGCCTGGCGGGTCAGGGAGAAAACGCCCGAGATAACCGCCTGCGAGGCAATGACCGTGGCTAGCGTGGCGATGATCAGCATTGGGATCAGCGCCCATTCAGGGGCCAGCAGGAAGAAGGGGTTTTTGATCGCTTCCGGCGTTTTGAGCAGTAGCGCGCCCTGACCAAAGTAATTCAACACCAGCGAAGGCAGCACTACGGTAAACCACGCCACGCGGATCGGCAGTTTGCCGAAGTGGCCCATATCCGCATACAGCGCTTCAACGCCGGTGATAGCGAGCACTACCGCACCAAGGGCAACAAAAGAGATGGTTTTGTACTGCACGAAGAAGTGCACAGCCCACATCGGGTTCAGCGCCTGCAACACTTCCGGGTTGGCGATAATGCTGCGTGCGCCCAGCACTGCCAGTATCAGAAACCACGCCAGCATAATCGGCGCAAACAGCTTCCCCACCAACCCCGTACCGTGTTTCTGAATCATAAACAACAGCGTAAAAAAAAACGGGCCGAAGCCCGTGTAGGTGAGGGGTTATGTCGTGATTTTGACGTCATCAATCAGGTGAATGGCCGAGGCCGGGTAAATCTCGCCGCCCACCACAATCTCTTCCGGCGTGTACGGGTAAACCGTCAGCTCTTCGCCGAGATAGCAGGCTGCGCCAACGTAACATTCGCCGCTGGTACTCAGGCTGATATTCAGCTCGGTCAAATGTCGGCTTGCCGGTTTGGCATCGTTAATCAGCCGTTCCAGCTCCTGGTACGTTTCATCGGTGATGCCGTTGTCCTGCACGCCGAGCACCAGCCGGAAAGTTCCCGGTTCGCCGTTGTCCTGCCACCATTCGCGCAGTTCAATCAAAAAGCCGAGCGGTTCGATCACCCGGTGAATAGCGCTGAGTGTCCCTTTGTGCTGATGAATAAAAAAGGATGAGGCGATCACCTTACGCTTGGTGGCTTCCGGCCAGTTAAAATCCCAGCGATCCACGGACATCGCCCAGGCCAGATAAGGCAGCAATTCAGCGGGGCAGGTTAGCGGATCCCATAACGCGCGCAGCGGCACCGGGACGCGTTCAATGTGCGCCGCCGCTTGTGCTGCCGCCACCTCAAGTACCGATGAGCCAACAGGCAGCAGACGGTCATCATTCATCGGTACCTCCGGCATTTATCTTCCACGCCGTGCACCAGGACGCCTGGCTCTGGTCAAGCACAATGTCACTTTGCGGCGCATTCAGCTCCACGCGCTGAACACCTTCAACATGCAGGGCGGCATAAATCGCCGACTGGCGGATATCGCGTCCCAGACGGCGCTGTGCACTGATGTAAGTTTTCAGTTTCTGCTCTGCCGCCTGGCGGATGGGCTCGGATTCGGGGCCTGGGTAAAAATAGAGCGTCGCGTCAATCTCGTAGGGCACAATCTGCGCACTCTGCACCGTGACGCGATCGCCGACCGGGCGCACCTCTTCCGCATTCAGCGCCTTTTCAACAATGGTCAGTAACGCGTCGCTGGCGCTGCCGTCGCCCTCGCGGGAAAGCACCGAAATCGTGACACAAGCCGGGGTCGGGCTGATGACCGAAATATCGGCCACGCGGCCATCGGCGCTGCGGCCATGATACTCATACGCGCCAACCGGCCCGGCAACGCTCAACCCTTCAAACGCCTGCTGAGCGCGCAGACGCAAATCCGTGTCTGACTCCATAACCGCAGCGGTCGGTGGGATGGTGCTCTCATCCGCCGGGGTGACCACCAGGCGTGCGGTGTTGCTGTTCGCCGCGACGACATCAAGGTCGTGACTCGAGGCATACGCCAGCATCACCGCGCGGGCGGCTTCGTTCACCCGTTGACGCCAGGTCACCTCGCGGTACGCGTTCTCTTCAAGAAACTTGGTTAACGGTTCAGATTCCAGCGCCAGCGTGCGGGCAATCGCCTCTTGCTCATCGGCGGGAAACAGGGAGATTAACGTGGTTTTACGCTCATCAAGGATGCTTTCGTAATCCAGCGCCTCGACCACATTGGGCGCGGGCAGTTGGCTCAGATCGATAATCGGCATGGTTTTAACTCACTGGAAGGGTTAGCGAAAGGGATTCACCGGTGCGGGTAAGCTGGCCGGTCAGATTAACAACCATTTTGCCGTCGAACTGGCGCTCAATTGTCACCGCGCTCAGGGTGATACGCGGCTCCCATTGCAACAGCGCCATATAACAGGCGGACTGGATTTGCAGCGCCAGCGCCGGGGTTTGTGGCTGATCGAGCATCTCAAACAGCAGCGAACCATAATCCCGGCGCATCACCCGCGAGCCAACTGGCGTGCGCAAAATATCGCTGATGCTCTGGCGGATATGATCGGTATCGGTAAGGCTGCGCCCGGTCGTGCGGCTCAGGCCTGAATATCGGGCTGTCATAAAGGCGCTCCTGTGGTTCCGCCGCTGTCGCCGGGGTGTTTATGGCTGTGCAGTACTTTGCCATTGGATGACAGCGAACCGCCGCTGTGGGCGATATCGCCGCTCATCGTGCCGCCTTTTTGCACCTCCAGCGTGGCGGTAATCAGCTTGTTGGTGCAGACCACTTCCGGCGTATCGAGCGTGATGCGGGTGCTGGCTTTCACCACCACTTCCGGCACGCTGGCGGTAAGAGATTGTGAAGCGGTGATATCGGCGGTTTTGATGCCGCTGACTTTCAGCGCGCTACTCTGCGGTTCATATTCGAACACTGCGCCATCCGGAAAGGCGACATGCCAGGCATCTGCCGAGGCCGACGGCGCCGGGTTATCGTTAGCGTAAATACCCGGCAGCACAAACGCGGTGTCGAGTTCTCCACCGACCGCCAGCAATAACACCTGCTCGCCAATGGACGGTGCCCACCAGCTGCGCGAGTGCCCGGCGCGATGCGTCAGCCACTGCAACCATTGCGTGACGATACCGCCGGTTTGTACCCGGCAACGTCCGGCGTTAAGGTCGATTTCGACGATAATGCCGGTGCGGATCATATTGCGAAGCTGGCGCGCCAGTTCGTGAAGCGAGAGTTGTCTGTTCATAAGCGAAATGATGCTCTGCATCCCCGGTTTTGAAAATTGAACAAGGCTGTCCGGCTTTTGGCACAACGCGGCCTCGGCCGAAACGGTGTGTCGGCAATTACTCCTGCCAGCGGCTGACCAGTTCGCCGCTGATATAGAGCTCTTTCGGGCGGGTGACGGGCACCGGCGGCAGCGGTTCCGGCAGCGTTTCGGCTTGCAGCACGCCATTGACCTCTTTCACCTGGGTGCGCTCGGTCAGTTGCAAAATGATGCTCACATCCTGCGTGCCATCGCTGTTCGTCAGCAGCGACCAGCTAAAGCCGCCTTTTTGACCCGCCTCGACCGTGAGAATGTCAGGCTGGTTGTCGCGCAGCCACACCATCACCGGCACGAAAAGCGTGTCGATGTCACCGGCAAAGCCGCTCACGGTGACATTGAGGCTGAACTGTTTTTCAAACGATAACGAGGTGGCAAGCGTGGCGGTGTTCGTGCCTTTATCCACCCACAGACGCAGCATTGAAGGGGTATCGTGCAGCACCGGAACGGCGTCAATCAGGGCGGTGCGCAGCGAGTTGGGTTTTAGCATTTATCTCATCCTGGCAGTGTTTAAGGGTTTCGACCTGTAATGCGCACTGCTCCAGCGCGCGCTCAAGCCGGCGAATATCGGCGCTCAAATCGCCATTAGTTTGCGGATCGCTTCCCGGCATCGGACACAGGCTGACCTGCGGGCAACTGTTGTAAACAATGACCGGCGGAGGGGCAGGCGGGGCGCTGGTGCACCCGGCGCACAGCAACAGGTAGCTCAGCGCTGTACCAGCGGCGAAACGCATCATTTTCATTTATCAACCTTGTAATCGCTTGCTCACGTAGCACGGCCTGAGCGCTTGCCGCATTGAGATGCTGGCGCAGCGTCACTTGCGCCTGCTGATTTTTCTCGGCCAAAGAGGCGGCGGCGTTCAGGGTGGTTTTAAGCCGAACGATGGTGTCGTTTTGCTCGCGCGTAAGCTGTTGGGATTGCGTCAGTGACGCCCGTAATGCATGGTTTTGCTGAATCAGCCACAGCAGACCCAGCGCGGCCAGCAGCAGGGCGACGAGACGGGCGCTCATTTTGCCCCCTGCAAACACCACGCGCTTTCGCGCTGGCGGCGGTTTTCCAGCCCGCGGTTGCGCACGCCGTTGACGAATGTCCAGCGCGGCAGTTGTTCGCAGGCCTGCTTCCACTGCTTATGTCTGAGAAACCAGGCAAGCGTTGAGGCGCAGGCCGCGCCGCTGCCGACGTTAAAGGCGAAACTGACGACGGCGTCATACACCCGATCGGGCATCTCAACCGGCACACAATTTGCCAAATCACGCTCAACATGCAGCACATCGGCCACCATGTTCACGGCGGCCTCTTTCTCGCTGATATCGCGTTTCGGCATGACATTCGCCGTGTGGCCAATGCCCGAGGTCCAGACGCCCGCGCTGCATTGATAAGGACGCAGGCGGCAACCTTCGAGATCGGCAATCAGCGCCAGCCCCTGTTGCGAGGTATGCAGCAGACGAAAATTGGGGAGCAACACCGCCAGCGCCAGCACGGCAGCGGCGCTACAGCGTTTAACGGGTAAGCCCATTCACCACCTCCTGGCTGACCGCGCAGGATTTGAGGAATAAATAACTTTTACGCCGGTAATACCAGTTCACGCCAACGGTGAAGGCGACACCCAGCGCGCCGAAGTAAGCAGCGAAATCTTGCGGCGTCATCGCACCGAAAAAGGTCAGAGCGACGCTTATCCAGTACGCCAGCGATGAGCTGATTTTTTCGATACTTACGCCCATAGATTCACCGTTTCCTGCGCCGCCTGAACCGGGACTTCGGGCAGATTGACCTGCGTACCATGCGGCAGCACGACGCCCAGTTCCGCAAGCCCGGGATTGGCAGCCAGCACGGTTTCTACGACACCCTGCGTACGCCCGTAATAGCGCAGGCAAAGAACATCGAGGGTATCGCCTTGTTGTGTAATCGCATTCATCGTTTCGCTTCTCTTACCATCCGGAAGGTTTTTTCCAGTGTTAAGTCTCCCGGCAGAAGGCGATGGACGCTATTGATCCGGGCTGGGTTGTGGCTGGCACAACAGGGGAGGGGGCGTGAAAAGGGGAAATGAGCGCACCGGGCTTTATGACGGCAAAGCCCGGTGTGTAGTGTGATTACGGCCAGAGGGGAATGGCGGCGGGCTATTCGGCTTTGTAAAAAATATCCTCGTCATCAGGCTTTGTATTCTCGCTTTCTGCCAGGTCTGCAATCAGGCTCAGGGCCAGCTTCAGATCGGAGGGTTTGCAGTTAGCAATAAGCGACACCTCGGCAATGAATTGCACGCATGCCCATTTGTGCTGAGTCTGATTTAGTCGTTCAAAGACCATGAATTCCTCTCATGAATTCTCTTACTGTATGTTTATACAGTATCATAGGCTGGATATTTATGGGAAGCGAAGATTATTTTGTTTCATCACTATGTCGCTGATAAAAAACCAGTATTGTGAATCATTAAATATTCTTGCCGTGAATCGTCTGCTAGAAAGTGATTATTCTTAATGATATTAATCCTCTCTTTTCGCCGCACTTTCTGCTCGTTGAGGATATCGTGCCGCAGCCAGCCGGTGAGCTGACGACGCTGATACCGGTTCAGCGATGTGCCGGGTTCGAAGGGCGTACAGTTATTGACAGAACTCCAAGAGGGCGCAGTTGCGCCCTGAACAGCAACCTCTGCACGCTTTGGCACGATCGTCCATTTTTTTAAGCGGGTCAGAATGGGCGACCCGCTGCCGACGGCGGTGTCGTACACTCCACGGATGCGCACGGTCGGCTCGCCATATTGGTTAAAACCCTCTTCGGTTTCATACAGTGTGCGTACCTGCAAATCGTCACGGCGGACAAACGGCCCGCCCTGGGCATTCACGTACCCGGCCCAGTCCCCGGCATCGGCGGCGTCATGCGCCTGAGCGAATTCCACACTTAACCCCTGGGCTGTTGCGCTGTCTGCCATTTTTCGCAGTTCACGATAGACGGTAACGGGCGCACCGCCGACAAACTGAAACTGGCGGATATGCCAGCGGGCAGCCCACGCGGAAACCGCACAGGCGCTCTCTTTTAGCGGCGCATCAGTTTCGTTGTCGATTTCGTTATCAAGAGCATAGCCATCGATATTCTTGGCGATATATTTCGCCACATAGCCGGTGGCGCTGCCTTTTTGCGCATCGATGGCGTCGACATGAAAACGCGCTTTTTTCGCTTTTTCGCTGCGCAACTCATGCGCATCTTGCTGCATGGTGAAATCCCCGAGGATCGCGCGCACGTTCGCCGTATCTTGCGGTTGCATAAACAGCAGCAAATGCCAGTGCGGTGTGCCGTCGTGGTGCGGTTCGGCCACGCGGATGCCAAAAATGCGCAGGCCGCTGCGGTGCAATTTGGCGCGAATGCGCGCCCACATACGGGTAAAGTAACCCTGTGTTTGCGCCGGGCTGGCGCCGTTCCATTTTGGGTTACGGTGGCCCGCGCGGGTGGTCGCATGCCAGGCTGAAGGCGCGGTCAGGGTGTAAAACTCACCCACGTAACCCAGACTCTGGCAGATGGTCTCGAAGCCGCGAATGCGCGTCATCAGCTCGCAACGGCGGATTGCCGGGTTCGCCACCGATCCGTCGTGCTTATCGATAAGGCTGATACGGTTTCCCTCTTCATCTTCCAGTTCCATGCTTTTAAGAAACTCACGATGACGGCGTTTTTGTTCACGCCAGGCGGTGACGCAATCCTGGCTGGCGTAGGGCTGTTTTTTCTTACTGACGTTGCCAAGCGCAATGTGCAAATGTTCCCGCCACTGGGCGGCGGTGCGCCGAAGATGCCCGCGCCACCACTGTTCACTGAACAGGCGGATCACCGCCGGGGCGATATCTTCGGCACAGGCCCGTTTTTGCGTTACCCGCTGCCAGTGCGGCGGCGTGACGTTAAATTGCAGGGCAATGAAGCCCGCGTGCATATACCAGCGGTGCAGGGTTTTCAGCTCGCTTTCGGCAACGTTTTCAATATTTGCCAGTTCACCGCGAATAAAATGGGCGATATCCCCGGCCAGCCGGTCGATGCTGGTCTTTGCCATATCCGGCAGCTGGTTGTAGCGGGTTAAGAGCGAGACTAAGCGGTGGGCTAAATCCTGCTGGACAGCCGTGTCGAAGTGGCCTTTAAACACGGCTTTTGAGACGCGCGATTGCAGGGGGTTTAGCTGATAGCGCTGCGTGACCGCCTGAAGCCCAGGAAGTGTGCGTTGAAAAAAACGCAGCAAATAAGCGTGGGCGCGCGCCGCACCCTGCGCTTTTTCCAGTGCATCTGCCGCGCGGGAAATGGACACCCGCACGCATTCAGGCTGGAGTGCCAGCGCATGACGCGCCTGCAACAGCGCCGCAATATGCTGGTTGCGGCGCTGTTGTTCGGCGTGAGTCAGATAAGGGCTGGCGATGGCGGCGCGCGGCGCGTTCCAGGGATAAGCCAGGCGAACAGCCAATTAGCGTCTCCTGAAGTGCTTGTCTTTACGTTCGGCAATCTGCTGGCAACTTACGCAGCAGGTCACCCCCGGTAGCGCCATGCGCCGCGCCTGTGGGATTGGCGCGTCGCAGCTTTCGCAGGTCAACCGTGAAGGCAACCGCAAACGGCTTCGCGCATGGAGGATATGCCGTTCGCGCTCCTCCATTTCCCGTTGTTGGGCAAGATCCATTTCATCGGCCATCAGTGCAACTCCAGCGCCTGGTTATCAATATGGTTGGCTTCCTGGCGCAGCAGTTCGGCGGCATCGCTCCAGTCGAGCCGCTGTGTCGCGATAAACGTCGCCAGCACGTCCAGCCGGGCAGAGACAGCTCCGGCGCAGCGCAGACGTTCGTTGTTACGAGTTTCAGCCAGCAGCAGAGTTACCTCTTCGGCGCTGCGACCTGGCTGGTGGTTAGCGGTTTTTCTCATGGTCATTCTCCTGAATTTGGGCAAAGGGATGCCCGACGGGTAAACGTCATGGTGGTTACGTTAGGGGTTACAGCGGCATGGTTAGCCGTTTGGGAAACAGGCTGACTACCGCGCGAAAATGGTTCATGGCCGCAATCACGGCGCGCTTCTCATCAAGGGTTAGCGCCTGTGGGTCAAGCGCCTGACGGGCCGCCGGCACTCTGGCAAGAAAGAAGATCGCCGCCAGCGCACGGCTGTTCTCTTCAAACTGTTCATCACGCTTATCGCGCAGGTCGGTGATAAAGCGTGCCACTTCACTCCAGCTATCGCCCCAGTAGCGCGAGCGAATTTCGCTGAGATGGTTTAGCCCGGCGAGTCGCTCTCCGGCGCTCAGCGGCGCAGTGGCGACGGAAGATGTGATAGCCATAGTGCCTCCTGCTTTACTCTGAGCTTGCAAAAGCAAATTCAGCTAAAAGACGGACCGGAACGGCGATCGATATAGCGACAGTCGATCGCCTGCTGGGTTAATTTGTCGCGCCAGGCTTTCACATTGATCAGTGTCCGGCTGCGTTTGCCGGCGTTCTGCGGGGCGGAATAGTCGCGCGTCGGGGCTTTCAGCAGCACGCCTTCGTCAAGCCATTGCCACACCAGACGCTCGCTCACCCCGCGCATGGCGGCGAAATCTTTTACCGTCATGGCATCGGACATGGCTGAGCGGATCAGCGTTTGCAGGGCCGGAAGCAGGGCGGACATCAACTCATCCATCTGACCATGAGTAAATGTCCTGGATTGCATTTGAGAGTCGGATAACGGATGCGACGGCATTGATTTTGCATCTGACATACCGCATTATCTCCTGTTGTTTGAAATGTACTGCACTGCTGTGCATTCTGATCGATGTACAGCAATATAAATCGCAAATGCGATTATGTAAATCACTTTTTCGATGTTGGTATCCATGAGTGAAAACAAGATGAGTGTTCAGGATGTGATTGAGCGTATTGCTGCGTCCTATTCCGTCTCCAGCCAGAAGGCGCTCGCAGAGGCGCTTGACGTGCCGGCGAACAATATTAGTAGCTGGATCCAGCGCGACAGCGTGCCCTATAAAGCGGTGGTCAAATGCGCACTGGATACCGGGGCGGATCTGCACTGGCTGGTTAATGGCGAATTTGCAAATGCGAATTTAACCGAGAAGCCTGCGCTCAAAGGCAAAGCGCTGTACGACGAGATCCTCTCAGCGGGCGGTCGCCCGGTACTGCGTCGTATCCTCGATGCTTACGGCTTTCAGATGCAAAAAGATCTGGGCGATTTGCTTGATATCTCGTCGGGTACGATCAGTACCTGGGTGCGACGGGAGTTTTTCCCCGGTGATGTGGTGGTGACGTGCGCGCTTGATACGGGTGTGTCGCTGGGCTGGTTAGCGACGGGCAAAGGCGAGATGTACCCCGCGCCGGTGGTCGCGCAAAATGATGCGGTGCTGAGCATCCCGAAATTTCGCCATGAATCCGGCGAACTGAAAGAAGCGGGTGTCTGGACACTGGATCGCTCGCTGGCTCCCTCTTCCACCGACAGCCTGAATTTTATCGAAGGGCTAAATGCCGCATGGCTGGTGGATACTTCGGCGCAAAAAATTGGCAATGGCCGCTGGTTTATCAGCATCGATGATGCGCTGGATGTGTTTGATGTGGTGCGTTTACCCGGCGGCAAAGTGCGTCTCACCAACGGTGCGGTGGACTTTGAGTGCAATGTGACGGAAATCGTGCCGTTTGGCGTGGTGGTTTTCACACTGGAAAAACATGTGTAAGCGGCAATGACGGTCAGCAAACAGAAAAACGGTAAGTGGTTGTGCGAGCTTTACCCGCAGGGGCGGGAAGGGCGGCGTATCCGCAGGCAGTTTCATACCAAAGGCGAAGCCGAAGCGTTCGAAGCCTGGACGAAAAAAGAGGCGCAGGATAAGCCGTGGCTGGGTGAAAAAGAGGATCGGCGGCGTTTAAGCGAGCTGATTGCGCTTTGGTATAAACTGCATGGCCAGTCTCTGGCGGCGAGTAAATCGCGGCTGGCGAAACTGGAGATTGTCTGTCGCGGGCTTGGCGACCCGACTGCTGCGCAACTGACCGCCAAAGCCTGGGCGCACTACCGTGACCAGCGGCTAAGCGGGGAGATCGATAACGGCTACACCCCTGACAAAGCGAAGTGGAAAGTGAAGCCGGTGACGGTAAACCGCGAGCAGCACTATTTGAGCGCGGTGTTCAACGAACTGCGGCGTCTCGGCGAATGGTCGCTGCCCAATCCCCTTGAGAACGTGCGCGCTTTTCGTGAGAAAGAGCGTGAAATGTCCTGGCTGACGCAGGCGCAAATCGCCGGGCTGCTTGCTGCTTGTGAGCGTTACGGTCATACGGATTTGACGCGGGTTGTGAAAATCTGTCTTGCCACCGGCGCGCGCTGGCGTGAAGCGGAAAGCCTGACCCGGACGCAGCTTTCGCCCAACAAGCTCACCTTTGTAAAAACCAAGGGCGGTAAAAACCGCACCGTGCCAATTCCGCAGTGGTTGTTCGATGAGCTTGCGCCGCTGAAGGGGCCGCTATTCCAGCCGTGCTACCCGGCGTTTACGAAGATGCTGGTCACCACCGACATTGCGCTTGCGGAAGGGCAGAAAACCCACGTGCTGCGTCACACCTTCGCGTCACATTTTATGATGAATGGCGGCAACATCCTGGTGCTGCAACGTATCCTCGGCCACGCCAATATCCGCGAAACTATGCGTTATGCTCACTTCGCGCCAGACCATCTTGAAGAGGCGGTAAGCCTTAACCCGCTCTCTTATTTAAGTGGCGACAAAACGGCGACAGAAGGTGCATAGCTCTGCAATTCAATGCACTTAACGCGTGATGGGTTGGCCGAAAATAAAGACAAACACCCGCAATGCCGGGAGCGCCTGGAAAAGCGGTTGTGCCGTGTCAGTGGAGGCGCATTATAGGGAGTTAATTCTGGCTGACAACCCTTAATTTGAAAAAAGTTGCCGTTCGCTCACTTTCCAGGCAAAAACCGCTTAAAAGCGCCATTCCTGGCGGTTTATTAAACAAAAACGGGCCCATAGGGCCCGTTTTTCATCTTTACTATTTACTGCACAGCAACAATTCGATCGTCTTTCACAACAAGCTGCACCGGTTTGCCCGGAATCAGTTCGCCGGAAAGGATCTGCTGCGCCAGCGGGTTTTCTATTTGTTGCTGGATTGCACGTTTTAAAGGACGGGCACCATATACCGGATCGTACCCGTTCGCACCGAGCAGTTTCAGCGCCTCGTCAGAGATGGTCACGCTATAGCCGCGCTCTTCGAGACGTTTATACAGACGCTGCAACTGGATCTGCGCAATAGACGCAATGTGTTGTTCACCCAACGGATGGAACACAACTACTTCATCAATACGGTTGATGAATTCCGGACGGAAGTTCTGGCTAACCACACCTAACACCAGCTCTTTCATATGGCTGTAATCCAGATCGCCAAAACGTTCCTGAATCAAATCGGAACCCAAGTTAGAGGTCATAATGACTACCGTATTACGGAAGTCTACCGTTCTGCCCTGCCCATCCGTCAAACGGCCATCGTCCAGCACCTGCAACAGTATGTTGAAAACATCCGGGTGCGCTTTTTCCACTTCATCCAGCAGGATGACGGAATAAGGGCGACGACGAACTGCTTCCGTCAGGTAACCCCCTTCTTCGTAGCCGACATATCCCGGAGGCGCACCGACCAAACGAGAAACGGAGTGTTTTTCCATAAACTCAGACATATCAATACGTACCATCGCATCGTCGCTATCGAACATGAAATTCGCCAGCGATTTGCACAGCTCGGTTTTACCTACCCCGGTCGGACCGAGGAAAAGGAACGAACCGATCGGCCGGTTCGGATCTGACAAGCCCGCGCGGCTACGGCGAATGGCGTTCGAAACGGCCTCAACCGCTTCGTCCTGACCAATCACGCGATGGTGCAGATCATGCTCCATACGCAGTAATTTTTCCCGCTCGCCTTCCATCATCCGCGACACAGGAATGCCGGTCCAGCGCGCCAGCACTTCAGCAATTTCGGCATCCGTCACGCGGTTACGCAGCAGACGCATGGTTTTGCCTTCCGCCTGAGTTGCAGCGGCCAGTTGTTTTTCCAGCTCAGGGATTTTCCCGTACTGCAATTCGGACATCCTGCCCAGGTCGCCGTTGCGCCGCGCTTGTTCCATTGCGATTTTTGCCTGCTCCAGCTCCGACTTAATGGTCTGCGTTCCTGAGAGCGAGGCTTTTTCGGCTTTCCACTCTTCTTCTAAAGTAGAGTACTGACGCTCTTTGTCTTCCAGTTCTTCGTTGAGCATGTCGAGGCGTTTTTTGCTGGCCTCATCAGACTCTTTCATCAACGCCCGCTGTTCCAGCTTAAGCTGGATAATACGGCGATCGAGCCGGTCGAGCTCTTCCGGTTTGGAGTCGATTTGCATACGAATGCTGGATGCCGCTTCATCAATCAGGTCGATAGCTTTATCCGGCAATTGTCGGTCGGAAATGTAGCGATGCGACAGCGTTGCCGCCGCGACAATCGCCGGGTCAGTGATCTGCACATGGTGGTGCAGCTCATAACGCTCTTTCAGACCACGCAAAATAGCGATGGTGTCTTCCACCGTCGGCTCTGCCACCAGCACTTTCTGGAAACGACGTTCCAGCGCCGCATCTTTTTCAATATATTGACGATACTCATCCAGCGTGGTTGCGCCTACGCAGTGCAGCTCACCGCGGGCCAGCGCTGGTTTCAGCATGTTCCCCGCATCCATAGCACCGTCCGCTTTACCGGCTCCGACCATGGTATGCAGTTCGTCAATAAACAGAATGACGTTGCCTTCCTGTTTCGACAGATCGTTGAGCACACCTTTTAAGCGCTCTTCAAACTCACCGCGGTATTTTGCTCCCGCCACCAGCGACCCCATGTCCAGCGCCAACACACGGCGGCCTTTCAGGCCTTCGGGCACTTCGCCGTTCACAATGCGCTGCGCCAGCCCTTCAACGATGGCAGTTTTACCGACGCCAGGTTCACCAATCAGTACTGGGTTGTTTTTGGTACGCCGTTGCAAGACCTGAATAGTACGGCGAATTTCTTCATCACGACCGATCACCGGGTCAAGCTTGCCCTGTTCGGCACGCTCGGTCAGATCAACGGTAAATTTTTTCAAGGCCTGACGTTGGTCTTCTGCTCCCTGATCATTCACGTTTTCTCCCCCACGCATTTGTTCGATTGCCTGAGTCACATTCGCGGTATTTGCACCGGCTGATTTCAGCAAATCGGTCAACGTGCCGCGTGATTCCAGCGCAGCCAGAACAAAGAGTTCTGACGATATAAAGTTGTCGCCCCGTTTTTGCGCCAGCTTGTCGCAAAGGTTAAGCACACGCACCAAATCCTGCGATGGCTGCACATCGCCGCCGGTGCCTTCCACCTGCGGTAAGCGGCTTATCGCTTGTTCGATAGCGGTGCGTAACTGGCCAGCATTCACGCCGGCAGAGGTTAATAAAGGTTGAATCGAACCGCCTTCCTGGTTCAGCAAGGCGCTCATTAAATGAAGGGGTTCGATGAATTGGTTGTCGTGCCCGAGTGCGAGTGACTGGGCATCGGCAAGAGCAAGCTGGAATTTATTGGTAAGACGATCCAGACGCATAACTCCTCCCATAACAGGTCAAAATTGCTACTGGAGATTAAATGAGGTCATCCCTCAATTATTCAAGGTGAATGACCTGAATTATGCGAAAGAAAACTTACGCGTACTGGATCGTCTTGATTCTTTAGGTTATATCAGCCAAATGAAACTTGCCATACGCCCGGTCGTCTTGTCCCGGCGGTATGAGAAAAAATCATCCTTCTGGCTAAAGGTACAATGCTCGCCACCGAACACGTGCTCTACGCCAACGCTTGCCAGCCGCTGACGTGCAAGCTGGTAAATATCCGCAAAATATTTCTCGCCATGCGCGCGAAAAGCACTGTCGGCTTGCGCATCATGGGCGATAAACGCGTCGCGCACTTCAGGTCCAACTTCAAAGGCTTGCGGGCCGATCGCCGGGCCAAACCATGCCAGCAGGTTTTCTGGCTTATCGGCAAAGCACGCCACTGTTTCCTCTAATACGCCTGCGCACAACCCGCGCCAGCCCGCATGGGCGGCAGCGACTTCGGTTCCGTCGCGGTTACAGAAAAGCACCGGCAAACAGTCCGCAGTCATCACCGCGCAAACTGTGCCGGGCGTGTTGCTATAAGAGGCATCCGCCCGTTTCGACGCATACGGTTCGCCGCTAAGCTTCAACACGTCAATGCCGTGCACCTGCTCAAGCCACACGGGTTTTGAAGGTAAGCCAGCTGCGGCAAACAGGCGTGTGCGGTTCTCTTCCACGCGCGCAATATTGTCGCCGCAATGTGCGCCCAGGTTCAGCGAATCATAGGGAGGCAAGCTTACGCCGCCAATACGCGTCGAGCTGCATGCCGCCACGCCTTTCGGTAGCGGCCAGTCCGGGAGGATCAGTTTGGTCATAACCAGGCGACATCATCCTTGTGGGTTTCAAAATCTGCGCGCATGGCGTCGATTAAATCCACCATATCTTGTGGGATTGGCGCGTGCCATTCCATTTCGATACCGCTGATCGGGTGATAAAGACGCAGCATTGTGGCGTGGAGCGCCTGGCGGTCAAACTTACGCAGCGCATCAATGAAATCGTCTGATGCACCTTTCGGCGGGCGAGGACGGCCGCCATAAAGCTGATCGCCCACCAGCGGGTGGGTGATATGCGCCATATGCACACGGATTTGGTGCGTACGGCCCGTTTCCAGACGCAGACGCAGACGTGTATGGACGCGGAAATGTTCCATGATGCGGTAATGCGTCACCGCCGGTTTGCCCATCGGGTGCACCGACATATGGGTGCGTTTGGTCGGATGGCGGCTGATAGGCTCTTCAACCGTGCCGCCTGCGGTCATGTGACCAATTGCCACGGCTTCATATTCGCGGGTGATTTCGCGCAGTTGTAAAGATTCAACCAGCCGCGTTTGCGCTGGCACGGTTTTCGCCACCACCATCAAACCGGTGGTATCTTTGTCCAGTCGGTGGACAATCCCGGCACGTGGAACATCGACGATCGGCGGATAATAATGCAGCAATGCATTAAGCACTGTGCCATCAGGATTACCCGCGCCAGGATGAACAACCAGGTCGCGCGGTTTGTTGATGACGATAATGTCATCATCTTCATAGACGATATTCAGTGGGATATCTTGCGGCTCAAAGCGCGCTTCTTCTTCAATTTCCGCATTAATAGCAATGCGCTCTCCACCCAACACTTTCTCTTTCGGTTTGTCGCTAACGACGCCGTTGACCAGCACGCGCTGGTCGAGAATCCATTCTTTTATACGCGAACGTGAATAATCCGGGAACAATTCGGCCAAAGCCTGATCTAAGCGTTGACCGAGTTGTTTTTCGGATACCGTTGCGGTGAGTTGTACCAGTTGTGCCATATACAGCTTCTTCGTTAACGTTGGGTTTTACGGCTTCGCCGTTTAATATAGTGTGCTATTGTAGCTGGTCTTAGTCGGGAGCAGGAATAAAGAATCTCCCGCATGAACATTCTGAGGAAAGTCTAAACGTTATGACGCGCTTGAAATATCTGGTGGCAGCCGCCACGTTGAGTCTGGCTTTGGCGGGTTGCTCCGGTTCAAAGGAAGTGGTGCCTGATAATCCGCCAAATGAAATCTACGCGACAGCCCAGCAAAAGCTGCAAGACGGTAACTGGAAGGCGGCAATAACGCAACTGGAAGCGCTGGATAATCGTTATCCGTTTGGTCCTTACTCACAACAAGTGCAGTTGGATCTCATCTACGCTTACTACAAAAATGCCGATCTACCGCTGGCGCAAGCCGCCATCGACCGCTTTATTCGCCTCAATCCGACGCATCCCAACATCGATTATGTGATGTATATGCGCGGCCTGACCAATATGGCGCTGGATGACAGTGCATTGCAGGGTTTCTTCGGGGTTGATCGCAGCGATCGCGATCCGGCACATGCGCGTGACGCATTCAACGATTTCTCCAAGCTGGTACGTGGTTATCCGCAAAGTCAGTACGTTACCGATGCGACTAAGCGTCTGGTGTACCTGAAAGATCGTCTGGCGAAGTATGAATATTCGGTTGCGGAATACTACACCGATCGCGGTGCCTGGGTTGCGGTGACAAATCGCGTAGAAGGTATGCTGCGTGACTTCCCGGATACGAAAGCGACCCACGATGCGCTGCCGTTGATGGAACGAGCCTACCGCGAGTTGCAACTGAATGCGCAGGCGGACAAAGTGGCAAAAATTATTGCGGCCAACAACAGCAATTCATAACGCTTACAAAATGCACAACGGCAGCTTCAGGGTTGCCGTTTTTTTATCCAGAGCATTTTTAGCTGAACCGGTTTAGCTGCAATGCATCCTGTCAACTATGACCGCTAATCCAGGCTTCTACAAGGTATATTTGCCCTCTTCCTGCCCTGCCTCACAAAACCTTTTCTTTGACAAAAAGTGACAAAACAATGTGATTTTCATCACGCTTTTTGACATAAGGCACGGTATGCTGAAATTACTTAGACGGAAAGACAGAGAGGTAAAATTTATGACAATGAACATTACCAGTAAACAAATGGAAATTACTCCGGCAATCCGCCAGCATGTCACAGACCGTCTCGCCAAACTGGATAAATGGCAAACTCAACTGATAAACCCGCATATCATCCTGTCGAAAGAGCCCCAGGGCTTTACCGCCGATGCAACGATTAACACACCAAACGGACAACTGGTTGCCAGCGCGAAACATGACGATATGTACATCGCAATCAATGACTTGATTAACAAGCTGGAACGGCAGCTCAATAAAGTGCAACACAAAGGTGAAGCACGTCGCGCCGCAACATCGGTGAAAGACGCAAGCTTCGTTGAGGAAGAAGAAGAGTAGTCTCTACATTGAGTCCATCGCAACGCGCCTGCGGGCGCGTTTTTTATTGACAGGGCAAAAACAGTGCGGGTACTGTACTTCGGTCACTCACAGGAAAACACCATGCAACTTGTTCCGTTCTTCTTCGCATTCTTTTTTACCTTCCCCAATTAGGGAGGCGATTCGTTTTGTGATAAAGAATGCGAAGACGAACAATAAAGCCTCCCCCGCCGGGAGGCTTTTTTATTGATAACAATGAAAGGCAACAACATGACGGCTGAAAACCCCTTACTGGATTTACGCATAAAGATCAGTGCACTGGATGAGCAGTTGCTGACTCTACTGGCCGAACGCCGCCAGCTCTCGATTGAAGTTGGCAAGGCCAAGCTGGATTCCCATCGCCCGGTGCGCGATATCGATCGCGAACGGGATTTACTTGAGCGCTTAATTGAACTGGGCAAAACGCATCATCTGGATGCTCATTACATCACCCGCCTGTTTCAGCTCATCATTGAAGATTCCGTCCTTACCCAACAAGCGCTGCTCCAGCAGCACCTGAATAAAACCAATCCCCACTCTGCGCGCATCGCCTTTCTCGGGCCGAAAGGATCCTATTCGCATCTGGCCGCGCGCCAGTATGCCGCACGCCATTTTGAGCAATTTATTGAAAGCGGCTGCGCAAAGTTCCACGACATTTTTAATCAGGTCGAGACGGGTCAAGCGGATTACGCCGTCGTCCCGCTGGAAAATACCAGTTCCGGGGCGATTAACGACGTCTATGACTTACTCCAGCACACCAGTTTGTCGATCGTTGGTGAACTCACCGTGCCCATCGATCACTGCGTGCTGGTTTCCGGCACCACACAACTTGAGCAGATTGAAACGGTTTACAGCCACCCGCAGCCTTTCCAGCAGTGCAGCCAGTTTCTGAACCGCTATCCGCAGTGGAAAATTGAGTATTGCGAAAGTACCTCCGCGGCGATGGAAAAAGTGGCGCAGATGAATTCACCGCATGTGGCGGCACTGGGTAATGAAGCTGGCGGCGCGCTGTACGGTTTGCAGGTGCTGGAGCGCAACCTGGCAAACCAGACACAAAACATCACCCGTTTTGTGGTGCTGGCGCGTAAAGCAATTGATGTTTCCGATCAGGTTCCGGCTAAAACAACCGTGCTGATGGCGACAGGCCAACAAGCAGGTGCGTTAGTCGAAGCGCTGCTGGTGCTGCGCAATCACAATCTGATTATGACCAAACTGGAATCGCGCCCGATTCATGGCAACCCGTGGGAAGAGATGTTTTATCTCGATATTCAGGCCAACCTGCACTCCCCGGCGATGCAAAAAGCGCTGCGCGAACTTGGCACTATCACCCGTTCGCTGAAAGTCCTCGGTTGCTACCCGGGCGAAAACGTGGTCCCCGTCGACCCGGTTTAACCCTCTTTAAAGAGCGGTTTCTTCACCCCTGCCACCGAAACAGGCAGGGTGAAGATAGCGCCGGAAAGCGGATATTGCGCCACTTCGTCGTCGTCCATATTTTCACGCGTAGTGGTAATAAACAGCGTTTTCATATCATCACCGCCAAAGCAGACCATCGTCGGGCAACGCACCGGCAAACGATGTTCCTCCAACTGCTCACCCTGCGGCGAAAAACGGGCAATACGCCAGCCATCAAACATTGCGCTCCAGTAACACCCTTCAATATCCATGGCCGCGCCATCGGGAATGCCTTCCCCTTCATTGAAGCGGCGAAAAACCTCACGTTTCCCCGGCTCGCCCTGCTCATCCAATGGCGTACGGTAAATCACGCCGTTCGGCGTATCCGACGTGAACATCCATTTTTTATCGTGGCTGAATGCGAGGCCGTTAGCGCCGTGGATATCGCACTGCACCACTTTTGGCGTTAAGTCGTTGTCTACACGCAGCAACAGCGCGCCGTTGTAATCGCCCGGTGCCCAGAAGGTGCCCGCATAGAAACGGCCAAGGTGATCGGTGCCGCCATCGTTAAAACGCGCCAGTTGCGGGTTCGACGGGTTATCGCACACTTTTTGTCGCAGCAAACCGCGCTCATCGCTCAGCCAGATGGCCTGGCGCATGGCAACAATAAAACCGCCTTTCTCGCGGATCGCGAAACAGCCCACTTCTTCGGGAAAGGAGAGCACCGTATGCTCGCCCGTTGCCAACCGGTAACGATGAATTTCACCTTCCAGAATATCGGCCCAGTAGAGCGCCTGTTCTGATTCGCTCCAGGTCGGACATTCCGGCAAATGCCCGGTGTAATCAAACAGCGTTTGCAGTTCAGCCATTGCGCATCCCTTAAATGAAAAAAGCCAGCGGATCACCACTGGCTTTTCAGTATAAACGGCTTTTGCACTTACGCCCGGCTGTCGTTCGCCTGGCGCAGCAGGACACGGCTTTCGCTCTGGAAGCGCTGGGCATAATCGCCGAACCAGTGCTCCACTTTGCGGAAACTGTCGATAAAGGCTTGTTTATCGCCCTGCTCCAGCAAACCAATCGCTTCGCCGAAACGTTTGTAGTAGCGCTTGATCAGCGCCAGGTTGCTGGAAGAAGACATAATAATGTCGGCATAAAGCTGCGGATCCTGGGCAAACAAGCGTCCGACCATCGCCAGTTCAAGCCGGTAAATCGGCGACGAGAGCGCAAGCAACTGCTCAAGCTGCACATTCTCTTCGGCCAGATGCAGACCGTATGCGAAGGTAGCAAAGTGGCGCAGCGCCTGGATAAACGCCATGTTCTGATCGTGTTCGACCGCGCTGATGCGATGCAAACGCGCGCCCCATACCTGAATCTGTTCCAGAAACCACTGGTACGCTTCCGGTTGACGCCCGTCGCACCAGACCACCACCTGCTTGGCTAAGCTGCCGCTGTCCGGGCCAAACATTGGGTGCAGACCCAGCACTGGCCCTTTGTGCGCCGACAGCATCGCCTGCAACGGGCCACTTTTCACCGACGCGAGATCAACAAGAATGCAGTCTTCCGGCAGCGGAGGCAATTTGGCGATAACCTGCTCGGTAACGTGAATTGGTACGCTGACAATCACCATGCCTGCATCGGCCACCAGCTCGCTCGCCTGCGCCCAATCCTCTTTCTCCAGCGTCCGCACCTGGTAGCCCGACAGCGTCAACATCTTGCCAAACAGTTGCCCCATCTGGCCGCCGCCGCCAACAATAACAACCGGGCGCAGTTCAGGACACAGGGTTTTGAAGCCTTTATCGTTTTCGCTGGAATAGGATTCGCGCATTACACGGCGCAGCACGTCTTCAATCAGATCCGGCGGAACTCCCAGCGACTCCGCTTCTTTGCGGCGCGAAGCCAGCATGGAGGCTTCACGCTCGGGGACATAAATCGGCAGACCATATTTGCTTTTGACTTCGCCCACTTCCGCCACCAGCTCCAGACGGCGCGCCAGCAAATCCAGCAGCGCCTTATCCACTTCATCGATTTGATCGCGCAGCGCGGTCAGTTCAGCAACCATAACACCCTCTTATGCAAAACGCGCCGCCAGGCTGTTACGCAGATCGTTATCGATTTCACGCAGCAGCGCTTCGGTCGACTCCCAACTGATGCAGGCATCGGTCACGGAAACGCCGTACTTCATTTCGCTGCGCGGCTGCTCTGAAGATTGATTGCCTTCATGAATATTACTTTCAATCATCAACCCGGTAATCGAGCGGTTTCCATCTTTAATTTGCGCGACCACAGACTCGGCAACGGCAGGCTGGCGGCGGTAATCTTTATTGGAATTACCGTGGCTGCAATCTACCATCAGCGACGGTTTCAGTCCCGCCTGTTGCATCTCTTTTTCACACTGGGCGACATCTGCCGGGCTGTAGTTCGGCGCTTTACCGCCGCGCAAAATCACATGCCCGTCCGGGTTACCCTGGGTTTGCAGCAGGCAAACTTGCCCGGCCTGGTTGATACCTACAAAGCGGTGCGGCATGGCGGCGGCGCGCATCGCATTGATTGCGGTCGCCAGGCTGCCATCGGTACCATTTTTAAAACCAACCGGCATCGACAAACCCGACGCCATTTCGCGGTGTGTCTGCGATTCCGTGGTACGCGCGCCAATCGCTGACCAGCTAAACAGATCGCCCAGGAACTGCGGACTGTTCGGATCCAGTGCTTCGGTCGCCAGCGGCAGCCCCATACTGACCAGCTCAACCAGCAGACGACGCGCAATCTTCAGGCCTGCTTCCACATCAAACGAGCCATCCATGTGCGGATCGTTAATCAGCCCCTTCCAGCCAACGGTGGTACGGGGTTTTTCAAAATAGACGCGCATCACCAGGTAGAGGCTATCGCTGACCTCTGCGGCAAGGGTTTTAAATCGACGAGCATATTCAATCGCAGCTTCTGGATCGTGAATCGAACAAGGGCCACAGACCACCAGCAGGCGCGGATCGCGACCGGCAATAATATTGGAGATGGTCTGGCGAGACTGCGCGATTTGCGCTTCTTGTTCAGCAGTAAGCGGGAAAGCTGTTTTTAATTGTTCCGGAGTGATCAGAACATGTTCGTCGGTGATGTGTATGTTGTTCAGCGCGTCTTTTTGCATGATGGATTCCTGTATGGCTCGTGTGCGATAGGTTTTCCTCAGGTGAGGGAAACGCCACCTTACCATATCCGGTAAAGATTTCAATCCACAATCCGTACATATTACTTTACACAACCAATTTAAGTAGCTTATTCATTGCTGCGAGGTGTAATTATATTTTTACACTTCGCAGCTTGTCGTTATCCTTGTGTGACGACTGTACGCTGAGCGAGGCGTTTCCAGCGCAGCGCATCAATCAGTAAAAACAGCAGCAGGCTGCCGCCCATTACCGGCATCGCCAGCCCCAATAACAGCGCGACCATCGCGACCCAAACACGCGCGGCAATACCCAGACCTGACCAGCAATGCAACAGAGTGTCATTCGCCATTGCCGGGCGGCGGATCCACCACAGGCGATAACCCACAACAATCATCACGCACAGGGCGCAGCCAAAGGCAATCAACACCACCTGGTTCACAACCCCGAATAATATGCCCATATGAAAGTCTACGCCCCAGCGCGTGAGTTTCGCCATTAAGGGAAAATCAGCAAAGCGGGTGCGATCGACCACCGCCAGCGTGCTGCCATTGATTGCCACCGCGTCTACTCGCGTGGGCCAGCCGCGATCGACTTCCGTCACCGTCCAGGCTGTATCCATGCTACGCGGCGGGCGGATTTCAACTTTGCTGGCGGTAATTCCGGCTTCCTGCGCACGGCGCAGCACCGCGTCGAATTGCGTAAGATCCGGCGTCATATCCGGCATGTTCATTCCCTCATGCTGCATATGATGTTCCGCATGGGGATCAACCGCCTCTGCCGCGCCGTGAAGCTGGGTGTTAACCTGCGGGGTCATCCAGCCGAAGGCTGCGCGCATCTTATCAACATTGCCGCCTGCCCACTGTGACCAGGTCAGGCCGGTGGCGGAAAACAACACCATGCCAGCCAACAGGATCCAGCCCAGCGTGACATGCAAACGACGGTGGTTTTGTATCCTGTTTGTGATCCGCCGTTTGGGCCGGGTAAAAAACCACAGCGCAATCCCGCCGAGGGCGGCGATCCACATCCATGACGCCGCCAGCTCACTGTAGTTGCGACCGATATCGCCAAGCAGCAGCGAGCGATGGAAATAGTCAATCCACTGGCGCAGCGGCAAGATCCCGCTGGTGCCGTAGACCGTCATATCCCCTGTCACGTGCAGCGTGACCGGATCAATAAAGATGGCGCGGTTTTCCGACACGCCGAGTTGCGGGTCGGAAAACATCACGCGCGTGGTGTTATTCCCGCTGAGTCCAGGGCGCACCGCATGCAGGCGCAAATGGCCGCCGGTGACCTGTTCGGCAACCGCAATCTGCTTAGCCAGCGGCTGATGTTCGCCACTCTCAACACCATAAAGCGCATCCTGGTAGAGCCAGTTTTCCAGTTGCGGCGTCGCCACATACAGCGTGCCACTGAGGGCCGCGATAAAGATAAAGGGGCCAACGAACAGGCCGATGTAAAAATGCAGGCGTCGCAGCAGGTTAAGCCACGCCGCACGAGGGGTGCAGGAAGTCATACTTTTCCTCAGGAAGAGTAAAAATGTGCCGTTTCGCTTAGGCGAACGAACTGTTTTTTATGTCAGGAAAAGCAGTGTTGCGGCGGCGCGCGGGTGTCCGGCCAAAGCCCAGGAAAAATGTACCAGTGCCGGTTTTTTTGCCGCGCGGGTCTTTTGCTCATGCGCAGCACGCGGCCGAGCAGCAGGAAAACAATCAGGAAAATCAGGCCTGGAACGTGAGCCAGCAACACGCAGTAACCACAGGCTTCGGCGTGATCCACCGGCAGGCTCTGCGGAGAATGTTCATGGTGAGACATCTCATGATGCGCGGGCATCGGCATACTCATCTCGTGATGCATACCGGGCATGGCACTCATGGGATCTTGTTGCAGGGTAGTGGAAATCAATGGGGCGACGAGGATAAGCAGGATCGCAAACAGCGCCAGCCATGTGGCTGCACGTTGCGCTGCATTATGATGAAAAGCGTTCTTCACCGCATCTCCTCCAGGTCGAGGCGGCATTGTAATGTAATCAGTGGCAAAAAGCGCCTGCAAAACTTAGTTACTCCGCTTTTCCAGGCGCTCCCGGCATTGCGGGTGTTTGTCTTTATCGTCGGGTATTACAGCTCGCTCAGGCCGCATGAATATAAGGTGATTTAAGGCGTTATTGCCTGTTGTTTTATCAGGGCATAACGGTTCAGTAACTGATTCAGATGGATATCCGTCTGCAACAGCAAGGGGGCCGGCAGTGGCGCTCCGCTCGATCTGCGGCTCAGTTGATACAGTTGCTCTTCCACCGGAACCGTATGCTCAAAGTTTTGCGTTATGGCAAACACCATCGACTTCAGTTCGGAGCCAGTAAGGTATTTACCTTTACGCTCATCCAGCGCGTTAAGGCGGTGAGTCAATATCTGAAGCCCTTCCATGCCCTGATGCCAGCCTGAAAGTACCTCAGGGGGCAGGGCATTCCCGGTGATATATTGCTGCCACTGCGTCTTCAGTTTTTCTGCCTCTGCGGGCTCGGCTCTGGCGGCCAGCACAAAACCATATTCCTGCTGCCACAACGGTGAAAGCTGCTCAAGTGCCGCCAGGGATGCCGTGCTGGATGTAACCGGCACAGGGATAACCGGCTGTGGATTGATACTGCGCCAGGCCAGTTGACCGGCAGTGCTAACGCCCAGCATCGTCACCATACCGGCAACAAATATCCGCCACGGTCGCCAGAAGGGAAGTACAGAGGGGAGCATGACAACACGTGGTTCTGTAGGTGCTCCGTGAGCAACATAAACCAGCGGATCAGCCTGTCGTGCAAAGGGTTGGGCGGCTGCGGAGGAAAGAACGACAGCCGCGCTGTCGTTGTGGTGACTGTCCAGGTTTTCCAGTCTTGTCGCGGCATTGTGCATAAAAGTACTTAGCTCTGCGAAATGGCTGGCATTTTTGAGCTCCAGACGCTGAAGCGCATCGCACAGGGCGTTGAGGTGGAGTTCCGCCTGGTAAACCAGCGGCAGTTCAGCATAATTGAGCGTTAGCGTGCGCAGCGTCGATTGCAGGCGCTGGCTGAGTCCCGCCAGGATTTCCACCCTCGCGTGAACCGGCTGCGGCCAGAACGATCCCCATTGATGCGTCAGTAGCGCTTCAATAATGGCAAGCCCTTCGTTTAGCCCTGCCATTCCCGCAATACGGGTTCGTGCGAGCGTGTACCAGGAAAGGGTCTGCAATTCAACGCCATTCTGGCGAAACAGCGACAGACTCAGTTCCTCCACGCGATACCAGTCAACATCCGGTCGCGCGGGATGAGTAAGCTTCGCCAGCTCATCGCGCAGAGCGGCATAATCCGGCTGCACCCGCGGGTCACCGCCTGTTTTTAGCATGTTATGGCTTTTCACTTTGAAACTCTTCTTCGGAGAAATTATGGCTTTGCTGACAGGTATTCGCTGACAGGAATGATATGGCTCAGATTTGAGCTTTACTGTCGAGATAGTGTTGCTGCTTAAGATGCCGCAGCAGGACGCGCCCTTCCGGCATCAGTTCCGTACCGTAGCGCACCAGCCCCACCCCTTTTAGCTCCGCATCGATGGCATAACGGAGCTCGCCGGGCTGCGTCTGTTCGAGCAGCACCACGTTCAGGCTTTTCAGACGCGGCTCGTACTTCAGCAACACATCTGAAAGGGTCGCCATCATCTGATGGGCGGTTCCGGGCATTCCCTGAAGGATCTTCGTCATATCAGGGATACCGTAATCTGGCAGATGCGCCAGCGTACCGGCACGGCAATTCAGGATGCGCTGCATATTGTCGAGCACCGACAGAATAAGCTGGTGAGTTTCACTGATCTGATGCAGATCCAGCCCCCCGGCAACATTGCCGAACAGCACGTCATACAGGGAGGGACGCGGCATGCTATTTATCCTCCACGGGCTTCAGCGCCAACCGGTTTTCACCAGCCTCGATAATACGGGGTTTGTCCGGGTCAAGGTCATCCCGGGAAAGCACCACCCGCCAGGTATTATTTTTCTGGTCCGGGGCGAGAAACATCGCCGCGACGGCCACATACTGTGCCTCCTCCTCCATCGGCAAATCCACTAACACGGCACCGCCGGGCTGGAGCCGGATATCTTTTTGTGCCACGACCTCCCCTTTCACCGCCTGACTGTCGCTGGCGAACAGCGACGGATAATCCGTACTGTCAAAGGCCTTACGATCCTTCAGCTGGTAAATGCGCACGACAGTGGACAACGATATGCCACTCGCATTGCTGTTAACCGCTTCACGCGCCCGGATATCAAGGTGCAGGGTTTTCACCTGTCTGAAAAAAATGGACTTTGTCACTGACACCGTGCCGTCCGTTACTTTTTGCGTCAGCCCGCAGCCCGCCAGTAGCAGGGCAAGCGCCACGGCTGCCAGGCCAGAGCCGGTTTTACCAGCGGTAATCGCCATTCTCATCGGTCTCCTTTTGTTGATAATTTTCCTGAACCCGCTGATAGCGACCCAGATTAATGGTGAATGACCCGGGTGCAGATAAGGGTCGGGAAGTCAGCGGTTTCATGACCGCTGTGCGTCCCAGTTGTGGGCTGTCCGTATCAGGATGAACACTAAGCCGGGCATCCGGCAGCAGTTCGCGGTTTACGCACAGTTGCAGGCGCACGTCCAGACGACTTCCGATGTAGACGTGCAGCAGTGCCAGTAGATCGGCGTGCAACTGGCCACCAGGCTGCCAACCCTGTGCTTCCTGCGCATCCCCGGTGGAGAGTTGCAGCAGCACCTGGCCATTCACATCGGTGGCGTGATCCCCCATGACCGGACGTCCTTTCAGGCTTACCGGCTGGCGTACACGCATGGCAACCGGCGCTCTCAGTGGAATGCGCCGACGGTCATGATGCCAGATGCGGGCGTGAGTCGAGGGTGCCAGCAGAGTGACCAGCGAGGTCAGGCCTTCTGCTGTGCGCCCTGGCAGAAGCATCGCCGGCAGCAGAGCCAGAAAGCGCGATACCGGCGCGGCAATATTGCGCGCGCACCCCTGAATACCGAGCCCGGCCAGACCCAGCAGGTACTGTGAAGTATTGTCCTGCCCACCCGCTTCAAAGGTGGCCGGATACGAGTATTTCCGCCAGATGCGGTAGTACTGAGCGATAAGGCGGTGGTTAAAAATATCGAGAAAATCCGTCGCTGCTTCATACCCCTCCCTCCGCTGTGCGATGTCATCGATATAGTGGGTCGGCAGTGGCGATTCGACGCCATATAACCCCATAAAGGTAACGCGCACCGTCGGCGGCAGGTGTGGGTGCTCCGGCTCTTCCGCGCCTTTGATTTCACTGGCCGGAAAGCCCATGCCCGGGTGCGGGCGAAAACGCACCGGCTCAAGACCTGGCTGCCAGCTACTGCCGATAACGGGCGAACCGGGCTGACTCTGTTCCAGCAACTGACCGAGGCGGTAAAAACTGGTATAGGGCAGATGCGCCTTGTACTGCGCTATCAGCCGGGCAGACGCGGGCTGTGATTCTCTTTCCACCGGATGCATTTTCCTTCTGGCTGAACAATCAGCGTGAGCTGGTTAAACTGGTTCATGTCGGCATACAGCGCCAGGAAGCGGTTGAGCATCTCTCCAAAGAGATGGATGTCGCCCTCGCTGGTAAAGCCGTTGCTGTCAAGGGTCACTTCCACATCCAGACCGCGCAGCAGAAACCCCTCTTCAAACCGCTGAATACGGTGATGCCTTACATCCTGAATAGCGTCCAGACGCCGGTTATTCAGTTCGTCGTCCGTCCAGTTATAGAGCGCCAGCGTGCCGCGCAGGACTTCGGCGCTGCTCATCATGTTCAGAAAACCGGCCCCGAGGTGGCTCATCACCCGCCAGTGAAAACGATCTTCTGCTGGCGGATAGACGGGTAAGGTGGGTTTACAAAGATTGTGCACAGCGACGCGGGTTTGCAGCGTCTGCTCGCAGCTGTCAAGCAGAGTGCTTTGCAACGCGCGACGGGGTAACTGGCCGTTAGTCCCGGTAATGCGCAGCGATATTGTTTCCCGCTCCGCCATTCTGTCAGCTTCCCACTGTTGTCCGCCCAGAATCAGCCAGGTGTCATGCATGCCTGTGACACCCCGCTTCACGCGGGTATGGTAGTAGCGTTCCGGCGCATCGCGGCGCAGCATACCGCCCCGATGACGAAAACTGGTAAAGGGGACATAGTCCGCACTGCCGGTACGTCCGGATCCCGTCACTGCATCCACGGAATAGATTTCCGTGTGTCCGTCCTGGAGGCGCTTCGGGCGCAGCAGGTATTCGCTCTCCAGACCGCTGATAGTCAGCGGGTCAGCTTCGAGGGTGAAGAGGTTAATCACCGGGACGCAGTGCAGGCGCAGGGCATCGTTCGTCACTGGCAGGTCGGCAGGCCACGGCGTGTTCAGTACCACCTCGATATCAAACCCCACCGTTCCTGCGGGCAACGTCATGTTCTCCAGCCCGTTGAGGTGAACGAACATAAACTTCTCCCGGAAGGTGAAATATTCCAGCAACAACTGGTAGCCACTAAAGGCACTGTCCCCTTTGGGCCACAGGCGGTCTTCCTCCGCAAAACCACCGGGCGAAAACCAGCCGTTCAGGGGGATCCTGTCGCCCTGCCCCGGCAAACGCAGATACATGGCGGCCTGGCGCCGGGTCATCATCAGGTGCAGGGTGCTGCTGACGGGAGACTCAGCGGCAAGATAGAAACAAAGGCGCCTCAGGTCAGACTGAGCCCAGTCCGCCTGCGGGCTACAGGCAAAGCGGATCCGCAACAATGAGCGTCCGTCCGGCTCTGTTGACATAGCCACGCCTTCCACCGCTATCGGATTAAGCGGCATATCCCGGGTGGTACGGTAACGGCAGACGGTATTTTTTGCGCCAATGGGCCGGGAAGTGATTTCAAGCCCCGCAGGCACCACTTCGGCCATTTTCATTGCCGACAACTGCGGCGTCAGCGCAACCACAGACAGGGACGGGATAGTGCGCAGGTAGTGAGGCCAGAGCATGCTGACCAGCCCTTCGGTCAGCTCCGGCAGGTCATCATCAATTTTCTGGCGTAGACGGCCCATGGAAAAGGCAAAGCCTTCAAACAGGCGCTCCACGTACGGGTCGGGTGTGCCCGCTTTGTCGAGGTCAAGCATCGCTGCCCGGTCAGGGTGAGTCCGGGCGAACTCCCGACCCGCTTCGCGCAGGTAACGCATCTCGGCGTCAAAATAACGCAGGGTTAAATCGTCCATTATCGTTGTCAGTTCCCTTCAGGATTAGCCGCACAGCACGGCTGCGCGGGCAGGATCGACCGCTACAAGCCCGGCCAGCAGGCGTTCCATTTCGGGTTGCAGACGGGTCTTATCGCTCTCACTGCGCCCGGCTTTCATGCGCAGCAATTTCAGACGGCGGGCCTTAATCTCAAACAGCAGTTCCGGCTCCCACAGCGGCAGGGTGAGCCGGGAGGCATGCTCGTCCAGTTCACAGAGCAGGTGAAGCGCCAGTTCATTTTTACTCGTCTGTTCGGCCACCCGTGCCATCAACAGGCGCTGCAACCAGCAGCTACGCGGTGAATGGATGCCCGGACGGTTCTGGATCCACGTCAGCGCAGCATCTACCCCCTCACTGTCTGCAAGCTGTAGGGCTTCCGGCTCCAGCGCCAGGATGTCATTGTCTTCGTAGACGGCAGTTACAGTCTCTTCCTGCCAGCGATCACCGTTATTCATGACCTGCTGACGGATCCAGTTCAGCGTCACCTCGTCGGCAAACGGCGTTCCATCATTAAAGGCCAGGGTCTCAAGCCCGGGAAGGCGTGAGAGCAACCCGTTCAGATCGTTCTGGATAATGGTTGCCAGTATGTCGCGCCCGGATTTCAGCAGCGCCTGGTGGGTATACCATTGCAAGTCCAGCCACAGATGATTGGCTCCGCGCGTATACATGCCGTCACCCTGCTCCAGCAACTCCAGCCAGCTTTGCTGCAAATATAACCGCTTCAACAACGCCCGCTGATCCGGTTTCGGCGGCTCAATGCGGGTTCTGCCGTCCGCCGACAACGGCGGCAATTGCTGAAGGGTGTCGTGGCGAATACTTTTCATCAGATGGTGGCCGGACAGCCAGCCGTCGGGCTGATCGCGCAGGTATTTTGCGAGTACTCGCGCCTGCGAAAGCAAGTCCTGACCCGATGTAATGCCGCTCAGCACAGGGGCACTGTTGCCGGTCGCGGGGGGCGGAGCGTCCGCCACGTTCTGCGGCACAATCGCATCGACACCACCGGCTTTCATCAGACGGGACTCCAGAGCCTGATACAGCGCCCCCAGCGCCGGACGAGAGGACGCATCCCCGAAGGTCTGTTCCGTAAGCCACAGCGCGCCGGCGATACGCAGAGCGTCTTCTTTCGCCACCTCCGGGTGCAGGGACAGGCTGTCAAGCATTCGGGAACTGCACAACCATTCAAGGGCTGCCTGTCGGCTGCGGTCACGCTGCGGATGCAGGTCCGGGCCAAAACGCTGCAACAACCCGGCCAGCAATTCCAGCCCGTCAGCCAGGCCGCTTTCTCCGTCGCGCTGTAGGCGGGCCCAGATATAGTAAGTGACCACCCGGATATCTTTCGCTGTGGTGGTCAGCAGCTTTTCTGCCAGTGTGCAGACGAGGCCGGTATCCGCGCCGGAGAGTTTATTGACCTCCTCGCGCATCTGCTGGAAATCATCGTCATATCCGGGGTCATCCCCGACCGGATTATCCCCGGTAACGGGCATGAGCCAGTTGTCCCAGAGGGCAATACGGCTCTGTGTCTGCTTACTTAGCGCTTCCGGTCCGGTCTGGCAGGCGTTAAGCAGAGTGTGGAGTGTTGCCATTAGTCAACTCCTTCAATGGCGTCGGGGGGTTGCAGGAAATCAGCGTCGGCGGGTGGCGGGAGCAGAGGGGCATTCACGCTGAAAATTGTCTCCGGCAGGGAGAAGTTACGCAGCGCGAGCAGCGCCAGAGGCCCCTCACCGGCTTCGCTACGCAGGGTGTAGTGAAGCTCGCGTCCATCCGGCGCTTCCCAGCGCAGGCTCCAGCTACTGGTCGTGCCTGGATACGCCTCACGTTTAGCCCTGTCCAGCAGGCGGATAAAGCCCCAGTTGCCGGGCAGGTCAGCATACTGTCGGGTACCGGCCTGCGTACTTATCCAGCGTAAGCTGGCTCCCGGCGCTTCCGTGTCGGCAGGCCAGGTGAAACGCGTCCAGACGGGCATCTGGTTAACGTAAACCAGCTTCTTGCTATCAATAATCAGGTCGGTCTGCATGACGCCCGCCGCAGTTCCAGGGCGCAGGTCAAAGTGCAGACCCGCTTCACCATTGGGGAACGCCACGTCGGCTATCTGACTCAGGGTGTTAATGGCTTTCAGAAATGCCGGATTGAACGTCAGCCCCTGGGCGTTAATGCTGTCCGGTACCCAGCGACTGCCTTCCCGGTGCAGCACACCGTTCAGACTGGATTGCAGGAAGCGGGTGATGCGCCCGGAGTCAGTGTTAAGGTATTTTGCCAGCAGTGGGAGCGAGGCATCGCTGCTGACATCGTTAAACGGATAACGGCCTGAAAATGCACTGTTCCAGTCATCCACGACGGCAGTACGCCACCGGGCATTGAGGCTGTCTGCTGCGGGATTCAGTACCTGCTGCCAGGCCTGCTCCATTGGACGGACAAACACCGTCTGCCCGAATCCGCTCCACTCCTGACCGAGCCCGGCTGCCATCAGGCTGCCATAGTCCCGGGTAGCGGTTAAATCCACGGCCTTGCCCTGAAACACGGTTTGCGCCAGCGTCCGGGTCATGGCCTGGGGGTCCGGAGCGTTGGTGACCTGTTGCAGGCGCAGGCGAACCTGGGTTACGCGGGTCAGGAAGGTTTGCAGGCTCAGCGCTGCGCTGCTGCCGGTCTGATTATCCATCAAGGCCAGTACGGGGCCGAAGGTGGCATCGAGCGGCCCGTGCGCAACAGCCCCCTGGTCAATCGCCGGTTGCCTGTCATGGGCAAGCAGATTTTTCGCCGATTTGACCAGTGAGTCGGTCATTGCCTCACCTGTCTGACCCGTGCGCCCCTGGACGTTCAGCGTGTTCATCAGCGCAACCAGGGGGGACTGACGCACGTCGGCCATCAGGGTCAATTGATCAATGGCATCGGTCAGTGTTTCCGCTTTTCGAAGCCGCAGGCTGTTAAGGAAATCAAGCCAGGCTCCGCTGAAGTCTGCAAAATAGCGCGCCATCAGGCGCTGTTTCACCGCCTCCGGTGAGGCCTGCGGCGGCGATGCCCGGGAGCCGTCTGTCAGGACCCAGTCCATCTCTTCGCGCTTCCCTTTTGCTACCTGTTCAATGGCCGGTTGAACGGCATCTTCCCACGCCTGGCGGGTAAACATCCCTGGTACTGTCTCATCAGTGGAGAACAACTGGTTCGCATCCGTATCACCGGTCATGTCCGCCAGGCGCATGTCGGCGAACTGGTGCGCGACCTGTGCGAGCATTTTCTGGTACAGGGTGGAATCGCTGTTCTGAACGCCCATCTGGCGGACCAGCAGAGTACGGCTCTGGCTGATGAGCCCGTCATCGGGCGACAGTCGCCACTGCGGATATGCAACGGACTGCGCGGCATAAAATGACAGCAGTGCCGGGCCATTAACCTGCCAGAAAGCCTCCGCCACGCCGGTACGCCGGGGCCACTCGCGCATCAGCGTGCTGCTGAACCAGACGGCGTCCATGCGCTTCGGATGCGCCAGCATCAGGTACAGCTTGAGCTGGTCATACGCCATTTTTGCCTTCCGGCTGCGCTGCGGGCTGTCCGGCGGTAACTTCACAAACGTTCCCAGTTGTTGCTGAAGATGCTCAGCGGCGGCATCACGCAGAAGGGGTAAAGCACTTTCCCCGTAACGGGGCAGCACAGCCGCCAGCAGGTCTGCGTTCTGGTTCATCCCGGCATGCAGATACCAGGGAGTGCCGTGCGCTTCGCGATACTGCAACCGGGCGAGGGTTTTCTGCAACGTTGCCAGCGCGTACAGGCATCCGGACAGCGATGTCTTGCTGTCCTGTGCCTGCCGGACCTGTTCCTGTGCCCCGGCAACCAGGCTGCGGTTACCAAAGAAAGCGACAATCATCCCCGCGAACCACAGCGCCATTAACGCCGCGATAGTGACCGACAGCGCCCGATACCAGTTGAATCCCGGTCTGCGCGGACACAGCCCGGCGGGCAGTGTCTTCATCGAATCAGGCAGCACGTTCCAGCGGTTATCCATGCCCCAGTGGTGCTTCACGGTACGTGCGCCACCGGAGGTTGCCGAACTAAAAACCACGCCTGCCAGCGGCAGCGGCCGGTACGGATTCAGTAGTGCGGACAGCGGCCCGCTGACAGCAGGCAAGTCATGAGTGAGTCTTTCGGCAAGCGACAACAGAAAGTGGTGCTCCGGCGCGGCACATACCTGTTGTATCCCTTGCTCTACCAGCCCCGGGATCAGTGCCTGAAGCTGTGTGTTCAATGTATCCGGCCGGCATTCTGACGGCAGCAGACATCCCACCGGTTGGGTGATACGCCCGGCACTGCCTTCGACCGGAGCCTTCAATGACCAGACGAAAAGAGGCAGCCGCCAGCCAAGACATTCATAGCGTGCACTGATGGCACGGGAAAGGCTGTCCAGCGCATCGTCCGTCAGAGAGGCGGCTTTATCCCCGCTCAGGGATCCGGTCACCCAGATAAGCGCATCAGCCGGGCGGTGGCGCAGACGACGCAGCGCCGTAAACCAGGCCTGATCCTCCGGCTGTGCCGGATCACCGCCCCAGAGCAGCAGGGTTCCCTGATCTTCCTGCCAGAGTTGCTCAGTGAGTCCAGGTGTCAGTTGTTCTACGTCCGGAATACGTCCGGTGACCAGCAGAATGCGAATATTACGGGACCAAAGTCGGCCATACTGATGGCGCAGCACCTGGCGAATGTCAGTAACGATAACGTTATGCGGCGGTGTCTGTACCAGCCGGAATTCATCCTCTGGTAAGCCATTGTCCTGACGTACCTTGCGGCGGTGGGCCAGCTCCTGCATATATTTTTTGATGGCAGACAGATAGCGGATAAACGCCAGCCCAAGGCAGATAACACCCAGCGCAAGGATTTGCTCGCTGCGGGTCTCGATCCCTACCCGGGCGCCGTAGCGGACAATCAGCCACCAGAACACGGTCACGCCAGCAAGTACGATCCCGACTAGACCAAGGCGGCCAAACAGATTAACCGATGTGTTCATCTTCATTCCCTGCGGTGACGGTACTGATAAAGCGCTCTTCCCCGGAGGAGAACAACGTCAGAAGGGAGGTGTTGTTATGCAGAGCGACCAGATCGGCCGCCAGTGCCGTCAGCAGCCAGGCAGCTGCGGGTCCCGGGATACCGCACCATCGTTCCAGCATATTACGTTCAGCAGGCTCCCAGGCTGCATCATGGGCGCGCCCGATGGTCATCAGCTGCGCGGCCACTTCTTCCCAGTTGCGACTGTCGCCCAGCACACACGTTGTGCGGCAGGCCACCGTCTGGGTGTCGAGGAATAGCGTAAAATCCTCGTCGAACGTATCCATATTGAGCGGCATCGGGCGCAGCAGGCGGGCAGCGTGCGGCAGCCGGTATTTTTGTGCCACGTCATCGCTGGTCAGTAACAGCGCGGCCAGTCCGTCAGAATATGTTTCCCCTCCACGCAGTTGCATGACCAGCAGCAAATCCACTGTCAGAACTGACTGCTTCAGACGTTCTTCTACCAGGCTCATGGAAAAGGCGCGAGTAATGGCAATATCTTCTGGTACAGCACGTTGTGGAAACAAAGATATCCATGCTGCGGAAAAAGATTCAGTTAACCCGTCCATCGGCAAATCCGTGAGTAGCGTGACTTTTAACCGGAGATTCGAAGGAAGCTGACGCAGGGCATCGTTTATCCCTTTAAGCAGAACCTCCACAGCGCTGTATGCCGGGGAGATAGTGTCAGGCAGATAGTTTATTTTTCTGATGAGACCATACTGCTGCGGGAAATTATCGTGCAGGTATGCAACTGTTATTTTATCGGGTAAAAAAATGCAACTAGCGGGGATCGCTAAATACCGCTCAGCCCAGGCCTCCCATTTTTTCTGAGCAAACTCAATCTCTTTCTTCATAAATTCATGCTTATCAACTTCCTTTCCCCAAAACCAACCACGAAGACAGCAAAATAATAACCATGTTCCGAACGGTGACAAGGAAACCCACCAGATATTAAACTTAGACACTACTTTCACTATGCCGGAAGTATGGAACATGAATAATGCTATTCCAGCAATCGCCATAAATACGCCGCATACAGCCCAGCGAATCAAGGATGGTTCTGGTGATAACTCTGTTATTACGACTTTCGTTCTTTTCCAGCCCATGACTTATCCTACTGAACACGCTGGTGTACTGGAGATCACCTGACATCCGCACTGACATTTACAGCCGTCGACAACAATGGCCCTACCGTCAGACGACCATTCCGTTGAGCCTTCAATTATAGTGTTGGTACCGTGACCATCCTTCGGACAGCTCACCTTATCTCCCACCAAAGCGACTTTTTTACCGTTAACAACCATGGTGGATGACGCGGAAATAACAGCACCACCATGTGTGGTTTTATCACCAAGTAAAACGAAGCCTTTAGACATGACGCTATTCTTCTTTAAATTAATTAGAAAAAATAATATTAGCGAATAAAAATAAAACATACTAACCTGCGAGTCCCATTACCCATCAAATATAAATCATCACCTACCAACATTCATTTAAATACAGTGACAAGCCACTTATATAAAAAATGGGTGTACTACTATCATTTTTATTGAAACTATTTCTCTAGATTTAGGAATAGTATTCACAGCAAATAACTTAGACTCATCCTTCACATGAACACTACCATCCTTTATAAGAACAGAAATTCCCCATGGTAAATATAAAACTCACTATGCAGTTATTTATTTAATGCATCCCTTATTTCAGGGTGAATATCACCAACTGCCGTAGGGGTAGATTTTATCTTTGATAAAATTCCTGATGTCCTGATCGTACCCGTATGTAAAATCACTGTTGGTCACCCCCCGGCACATCCTCATCTGCTCACCGGACACGGTGGTTATCTCTGCATCCGTCTGGGGCACCACCGGGTCGCCAAGATTATCCAGCCAGACACTGACCCTACCGCCGGGAGCCAGCCCGATAATCATCGTATCGCGGTAATATTTCTCATCCGGACGGTAACTGTCCGTATACAGTGTCACCATCTGCTCCCGGGTGCCCTGCCTGAAGATCACCAGCGTTTCGTAGCTCTTTTTATCAATGACCGAGTCCCAGCAGAACCGCAGCATCAACGGCAGCGCCCTGCCCTTGTTGTAATAGGATTGTGTCACGCCCAGATGGTCATTCCAGCGTCCCACGCTGACCATGCTCGGCCTTGTGGCATCAATATACTGATAGGTGGTTTTGTATCCCTCCGCGTCCACCATCAGCGCCCGGGTGGCCAGCGCCGGCAGCGCCCGGGGATAGATAAACAGGAACTTCCATTCGGCGTAGGGCAGTTTTTTATAGCCCCACGCCGTCGTGCCGCCGGCTGACGGGGACTGTCCTGCGGTACAGCCGCCCAGGACCAGGCAGGTAAAAATCATCAGTGCTTTCCGGTATCCGTACATGTTCCCGCTCCCTGTCACCAGCTGCCGTAGGGGTAGGTTTTATCTTTGATAAAATCAGGTGTATCCCCATAGTAAACATAGCCATCAGGATATTTGGTCACTCCCCTGCACATCCTCATCTGCTCCCCGGACACGGTGGTTATCTCTGCGTCCGTCTGGGGCACCACTGCATTGCCCCGGTCCCCCAGCCAGATACTGACCTTACCGCCGGGAGCCAGCCCGATGATCATGGTTGAACGGTAGTAGGTTTCGTTCCAGCGGTTGTCCGTAAAAGGCGTGACCATCTGCTCCCGCGTCCCCTGCCTGAAGATCACCAGCGTTTCATAACTCTTTTTATCAATGACCGAGTCCCAGCAGAACCGCAGCATCACCGGCAGCGCCCTGCCCTTGTTGTAATAAGCCTGCACGCCTCCCAGATGGTCATTCCAGCGTCCCACGCTGACCATGCTCGGCTCGGTGTTATCAATGTACTGATAGGTGGTTTTGTATCCCTCCGCGTCCACCATCAGCGCCCGGGTGGCCAGCGCCGGCAGCGCCCGGGGATAGATAAACAGGAACTTCCATTCGGCGTAGGGCAGTTTTTTATAGCCCCACGCCGTCGTGCCGCCGGCTGACGGGGACTGCCCAGCGGTACAGCCGCCCAGGATCAGGCAGGTATAAGTTTTATCTTTGATAAAATTCCTGATGTCCTGATCGTACCCGTATGTAAAATCACTGTTGGTCACCCCCCGGCACATCCTCATCTGCTCCCCGGACACGGTGGTTATCTCTGCATCCGTCTGGGGCACCACCGGGTCGCCAAGATTATCCAGCCAGACACTGACCCTACCGCCGGGAGCCAGCCCGATAATCATCGTATCGCGGTAATATTTCTCATCCGGACGGTAACTGTCCGTATACAGTGTCACCATCTGCTCCCGGGTGCCCTGCCTGAAGATCACCAGCGTTTCGTAGCTCTTTTTATCAATGACCGAGTCCCAGCAGAACCGCAACATCAACCTTAAAAAACAATGCCGGTCACCTTAAGTGACCGGCATTACCCTGCGGGGAGCTTTTTGTAGGGATAAATTTCAGATTCTTCATTGGGTTTTCTGTTTGCATATATTCCCTTGGTAAATTATTTGCCTATCCCTGAGTTAATTTGAATTTGCCCTGGATATTTTATAGCTTTCATCAATAAATGTCATTTTATTATAGCTAAGGGATATTGTTATAGAAGTATTTCGTATTTTTTTATTTTGTGTTTTCGTTATTTGTTTGATAAATAATTTCTGGTTAAATTTCTGGTTTTATTGAAGGGGTTTCTTAATAAATAAAAAGAATTTTCTTAGGATTTTTCTTTTTATTTATTGGTGGGTTGTATGAGTGTGGTGTTTTTGTATGTCCGTACCTAATATTGCGCGAAAATAAATGCGGTATTAAACGCGCGCACAGGGATAAACAGAGGAAAACTCATATGGCCGACAGTTTCCAGAGCGAAGTGCCCAAGGCACGTATTAATCTAAAGCTTGACTTGCATACGGGCGGGGCGAGTAAGAAAACGGAATTACCACTGAAACTATTAATAGCGGGTGATTTCAGTAATGGGCAGGAAACAGCACCGTTATCTGAACGTGAAAAAACAAGCATTAACAAAAATAACTTCGACAGCGTTCTTTCCGAATATTCCCCAAAAGTTAACCTCACCGTTAAAAATACGCTTGCCGATGATGGTAGCGAAAATGCTGTCAGCCTGACATTTAAGAACATGAAGGACTTTTCGCCGGAGCAGGTAGCCCGGCAGATCCCCCAACTGAAAGCCATGCTCGCTATGCGCAATCTGCTCCGTGATCTGAAGGCCAATCTGCTGGATAACCAGACGTTCCGTAAAGAGCTGGAAAAAATCCTGCTCGACCCGGCGCTGAGTGCGGAACTGCGCATCGAACTGTCTGCGCTGGCATCAGCACAACCTGCCATGACACCGGAACAGCCGTAACGGTCGCAACTTTTTAACGGATTAACCAAGGAATGTTCATGTCTGTACAAAATGAAAAGAGTTCTGGTGGCGAAAGCGTGACGCTGGAACGTCCGGCTACAGAGGGTGTGTACGCCTCTCTGTTTGAGAAAATCAACCTGAATCCTGTGGCCGGGCTGAGCGCACTGGATATCTGGCAGGATGCGCAGGCGATGTCTGATGCGACTGCCGACGAACGACTGACTGCCGGCATGCAGGTATTTCTGGAGTGCCTGTCGAAATCAGGCGCGAAAATCGAAAAACTGGACAGAAACCTGATAGACCATCATATCGCCGAGCTGGACTTCCAGATCAGCCGTCAGCTGGATGCAGTGATGCATCATGAAGAATTTCAGTCCGTTGAATCTCTGTGGCAGGGTGTTAAGTCGCTGATCGATAAAACTGATTTTCGCCAGAACGTGAAAATCGAACTGCTGGATATGTCCAAAAATGACCTGCGTCAGGACTTTGAAGACGTACCGGAGGTCATCCAGAGTGGTCTGTATAAACACACATACATTGATGAATACGATACCCCGGGTGGAGAGCCTGTTGCCGCTCTGATTTCTGCTTATGAATTTGATGCATCCGCTCAGGATGTGGCGCTGCTGCGCAATATTTCAAAAGTCTCTGCTGCCGCTCATATGCCGTTTATCGGCTCCGCAGGCCCCAAATTCTTCCTCAAGGAGTCGATGGAAGACGTCGCCGCGATTAAAGATATTGGCAACTACTTTGACCGGGCGGAATACATCAAGTGGAAATCCTTTCGTGAGACAGATGACAGCCGCTATATCGGGCTAGTCATGCCGCGCGTGCTGGGACGTCTTCCGTATGGCCCCGATACTGTGCCGGTACGCAGTTTCAACTACGTTGAAGAGGTTAAAGGCCCTGACCATGATAAGTACCTGTGGACCAATGCCTCTTTCGCCTTTGCGGCGAATATGGTGCGCAGTTTTATCAACAATGGCTGGTGCGTGCAGATCCGCGGGCCGCAGGCCGGTGGTGCGGTGCAGGATCTGCCTATTCATCTGTATGACCTGGGCACCGGTAATCAGGTGAAGATCCCTTCAGAAGTGATGATCCCGGAAACCCGCGAATTTGAATTTGCTAATCTCGGTTTCATCCCGTTGTCCTACTATAAAAACCGCGATTATGCCTGCTTCTTCTCGGCAAACTCGACACAGAAACCAGCCCTGTACGACACCGCAGATGCAACGGCCAACAGCCGTATCAACGCCCGTCTGCCGTACATCTTCCTGTTGTCGCGTATCGCACACTACCTGAAGTTGATTCAGCGTGAAAATATCGGTACCACCAAAGATCGCCGCGTGCTGGAGCTGGAGCTGAACACCTGGATCCGCGGCCTGGTTACGGAAATGACCGATCCGGGCGACGAATTGCAGGCATCTCACCCGCTGCGCGATGCAAAAGTGCTGGTGGAAGATATCGACGACAATCCGGGCTTCTTCCGGGTCAAGCTTTACGCTATCCCGCATTTCCAGGTGGAAGGCATGGACGTAAACCTGTCTCTCGTTTCTCAGATGCCCAAAGCAAAAGCGTAACGCGGAGCATCAGGGATGAAAATCTTTCGCCCGTTATGGGAAGACGGGGCCTTTCTGGCCCCGCAACAGTTTCAGCAACAGGCTATATGGGATACCCATATCACGGATATCGTTGCTCGTATGGGGCTGGCTCATCCGTGGGGGGTGATAGCCGCTGAATTTGACGATGGTCTGCTGGCACTCTCTCGTCTCAACGCGACCCGTCTGATTGTTCGCTTTCCTGACGGCACGCTCATTGATACCGATCTGTCTGACAATTTGCCCCCGGTCTGTGATTTATCGCCTGTTTCTGACAGGGCCTCCGTGGACATTGTGCTGGCCCTGCCGCTGCTCAGTGCGAATGGCGGCAATCTCGATGACGGCAGTGACAGTGAGCGGCCTCGTCGCTGGAAAGCCGAGCGGGTCACCGTACAGGAGTTGGCGGGACATGAGCGTAGCGAACTGGCCGTACTGCGCCACACCCTGACGTTGCGGCTGGCGCACCAGGAGAACGCCGCGTACCTGACTTGCCCGGTCACCCGACTGATCCGTGATGCACAGGGGCAGTGGCGGCGTGACAGCACCTTTATCCCGCCTTTACTCGCCCTGTCAGCCTGCCCGGAATTGGTGTCCGGCCTGGCTGATTTGCAGCATCGCCTACAGGCCCGGCGGCTGCGGCTGATGGCTATGCGCCGTGAAAGCAATGCGCGGCTTGCGGATTTCGCCGTCGCCGATGTGTCGTTGTTCTGGCTGCTTAATGCCCTGAACAGTGCAGAGCCGGTGCTGGCCGAGTTGTTTGACGTACCGGAACGCCATCCGGAACTGGTTTATCGCGAACTCGCAAGGCTTGCCGGTAGCCTGCTGACCTTCTCGCTCGAACACGATACGCGTGACATTCCGCCGTACCGTCACGATATGCCGGAACAGGTCTTTCCGCCGCTGCTCTCCCTATTGGACAAACTGCTGGAAGCCAGCTTGCCGTCCAGAGTGGTCTCTATTGAACTGAAACAGGATGGCGTGATGTGGAAAGGCGCGCTGCACGATGCCCGCCTGCGGGAAGGGGCCGATTTCTGGCTCTCGGTGCGCTCCTCCATGCCGGCACATGAGCTACAGACGAAGTTTCCGCAACTGTGCAAGGCCGGGAGCCCGGATGACGTCTCAGAGGTGATCAACGTGGCACTAAGCGGCATGGTTATCCGGCCGGTTGCCCATGTCCCGGCGGCTATTCCGCTGCGCCTGGAAAACCAGTATTTCGCGCTGGATTTAAGCAGCAGTGCTGCCCGGGCCATGCTGGATGCGGGCAGTTGCACCTTCTACACGCCAGCCTCGCTGGGTGATGTGAAACTGGAACTCTTTGCGGTACTGCGCACATGAAACACCCTGAAATAAGCCAGGCAGAACAGATTTTTTACCCCGGCTGGCTGATGGTAAGCCAGTTGCGCTGTGGTCAGGAGGTACAGGATGGACAGGCCTTGTACCGCCGGGCACGCAAGCTGGTCATGCAAGCCCGTGAACAACTGGCTGAAGCGGGCTTCAGCCAGGCGGGTAGCGACACCATGCTGTATGCCTTCTGCGCCCTGCTGGACGAAAGTGTCCTGAACCGCGGGAAAAAGGATGATGGCTGGCGAACCTGGCAGAAAGATCCATTGCAGGCGCATTTTTTCGCCACGCTCAACGCTGGCGAAGAACTCTGGGAACGTATTCGCGACCAACTGAAATCTCCGGCACCGGATACAGCGGTTCTGATGTGCCTGTACCGCACTGTTCAGCTCGGATTCACCGGCCAGTACCGTACGCAGGATGATGAGCGTCGTGAAGATGTGGTGCGTGCTCTCGGCGAAAGGGTGCCACCCTTTGTGCTCAGCCAGGATGCACCTGTTGTGGTTCGCACTTCCAGTCGACACACCGGGCGTCTGTTGTACTGGTTGTCATGGGGCACGGGGATTGTCGTGCTGACAGTACTCTGGTTTGTGCTCTCGTCCTCGCTGGCAGGCCAGGTTGCACGGATTACAGGGCTGAGATGAGCATGCCTGAACGTTCCCGCCTTCTGCTGACGATACTGGCACTGCTTCTGGCCTTGTGGCTCATTCTTGGTTTCTGGCCGCTTTCGACCACCAGCCGGTGGGGCCTGAGCCTGCTGGTTTTGGTGGCCGGCGGTGGGGGGCTGTGGCATCAGTGGCGTCACCACCATTCACGTCGTGATGCCCTGAGCCGCTTCAGCGCTGACCATCTGCCTCCGGAAGATTTTGCGGGGAGCGTGCTGCTCATGGCCGGTGACGCCGCATCATGGTTCGTCCCCGGCCAGCCGTTCCGGGAAAGCCGTCAGGGCTGGTATTTACAGGTAAAGAACCCGGAGCAGCTTCCGTTACTGGCTGAACAACTGGCGACCCTGCGTCCGGCGCTGTTACCCCAGATGACCGTCATGCTTGCGCTTCTTCCTGAGCAGCATACGTCGGACGAGTCTTTCGGACAGGTGCTGCGTACCTGGCAGCGGGCAATTGTGCTGTGTCGTCCCTGGCTGAACGGCCTGCCGCCGCTGCTGGCTGCCGTGATGGTCTCTGCTCCTTCACAGATTGACACGTCTGAGAATGTCCCCCCTGCGCGATGGTTTACCGTGATGCCTGACTTGCCGGGTGTCCGGGTTCAGCTTCCCGGCCAGGGAGCCCTCCCCGTGACTGACTGGCTGCGGGAGAGCCCGGCGCAAGTGCGTCTCTCCCGTCTCAGTGAAGCCTTCTGGCTGGACGGTGTGCTGAGCTGGTACGACCGCTCCGTGAGTTCAGCGATGAACACCCGCCAGGGGGATCTGCCGGGCCTGCGCCCCGTTGGCGTGGCGCTTTGCCTGACGCCGGTGGCGGCGCACGAAGACAACCTCTGGCAGCAGCATATCGCCAGCCTCACCGCACTACCGCCATCAGCCGCGGCGTGTCAGGACGTACTTCCACTGCCGGATATGTTGCTGGTGGGGCTGTCGCGCCGCCGGGGGCTCAGCCGCAGTATGCAGCGCTGGCGTCAGGCCGGGCTGATAGCGGGGCTTTTTCTGCTGCTGGCGATGCTGGCCTCCTTTATTAATAACCAGCGCCTGGTTCGCAGTGTCGGTGATCATCTGGCGCTCTACCACCGCCAGGATGGGCACCCGCCCGCGTCCAAAACACAGGCACAACAACGTCTGAACGCTGACCGGCGCCTGCTGGATGACTGGCTGCGTCGCGGGACGCCTATGCGCTACGGGCTGGGGCTGTATCAGGGGCAGCGGTTGGCTGCACCGGTCGACGCTGTCCTCAGCGACTGGGCACCGCCATCCCCTTCACGCCCGGTGAGTAAGCGTGTCGTTCAGGAGCCGAAGACGGTGCGTCTCGACAGTATGTCGCTGTTCGATTCTGGTCAGTCCGTGCTCAAAACCGGCTCCACCAGGATGCTGGTCAATTCACTGGTGGGCATCAAAGCGAAACCGGGCTGGCTGGTACTCGTGTCCGGACACACCGATAACACCGGCAACCCGAAGCTGAACCAGTTGCTTTCACTTAAGCGCGCCGAAGCGGTGCGTGACTGGATGCGTGACACCGGCGACGTGCCGGAAAGCTGTTTTGCGGTGCAGGGCTATGGCGAAAGCCGCCCGATCGCAACCAATGACACGCCGGAAGGCCGCGTGCTTAACCGCCGTGTCGAAATCAGCCTGGTACCGCAGGCGTATGCCTGTCCACTACCTGGCGAAATCCCGGCGTCATCGCAGGAAGATGACGCATCACAATTAAATGGAGAGTAATTCCATGGCAATTCCTGTTTATCTTTGGCTGAAAGACGACGGCGGCGCGGACATCAAAGGGTCCGTGGATGTTCAGGATCGTGAAGGCAGCATCGAAGTGGTGGCACAGAAACACAATCTGTACATCCCGACCGATAACAACACCGGCAAGCTGACCGGCACGCGTATCCACACACCATTCCTTTTCACCAAGGAAATCGATTCCTCCAGCCCGTACCTGTACAAGGCGGTGACGACCGGCCAGACCCTGAAGTCAGCGGAATTCAAGTGGTACAAAATCAATGACGCAGGTCAGGAGGTGGAATACTTCAACACCAGGCTTGAAAACGTGAAAGTGGTGAAAGTGCATCCTGTAATGCATGACATCAAAGATCCTTCTTACGAGAAACATAACCACCTCGAGCAGATCGAACTGCGCTACGAAAAAATCACCTGGACCTACAAAGACGGCAACATCATTCATTCCGATTCCTGGAACGAACGCGCCACGGCGTAAACCTGATGCGGACAGGGCCCTGTCCGCAGTTTTCTGAGCGCCTGCCATGCGGGTGTTCAGAAAAACCTCATACAACCGAGAAATCTGACCTGATGCGCTTTGGCTCCTTACCACAAGGAATAGCGATGGGCGGTAGCGTGCCTGATGGTCTCCTGACAGCGAGTTTAAAGAAGATGGAAAACCCGGCAGTCCTCCTGCGTCGTCTCAACCCTTATTGTGCCCGTGCCATGGAAGGAGCGGCTTCCCTGTGTCAGACCCGGGCACATGCGGAAATTCTGCCTGAGCACTGGCTGCTGAAGTTGCTGGAGCAGGGACAAGGTGATTTGACGGTGCTGTCGCGCCGTTATGAATGGGATATGGATTCGCTGTGGCAGGAGATGCTCGGCTGGCTGAATTCACTGCCGCGCTCGGTGCGCAGCCGCCCGCAGCTGTCTGACAATATTCAGGCGCTGATGCAGGAAGCCTGGCTGATGGCATCGCTTGCCGGTGAAGAACAGATCAGAAGCGTCCATCTGCTGATGGCGCTGGTTGATAAGCCAAAACTCGCACGCTGTGACGCCCTGTGGCCATTATTAACACTGGGGCAAAGCCAGCTGGCGCGTCTGCGTCCGTTGCTTGATGCGCAGTCTGACGAACGGCCCGAAGTGCAGCTGGACGCTGAACTGGCGCAGCGTTACAGCAGTGACGTGGATTTGATTGATCGCCCGGCGTGCGCAGATGTTAAAGAAGGGGCATTCAACCCGGCGTTACAGAATGCGCTCGACAAATTCACCCAGGATGTCACCGCTAAAGCACGCGAAGGTCGCATCGATCCGGTCTTTGGCCGCGATAACGAAATCCGCCAGATGGTGGATATTCTTTCAAGACGTCGTAAAAACAACCCGATTCTGGTCGGCGAGCCGGGTGTTGGCAAAACCGCACTGGTTGAAGGTCTGGCCCTGCGCATTCATGAAGGTAACGTACCGGAAAGCCTGAAGCCGGTCAGCCTGCGCACCCTTGATCTCGGCCTGCTACAGGCGGGCGCAGGGGTGAAAGGTGAGTTTGAACAGCGTCTGAAAAACGTCATCGATGCCGTCCAGCAATCCCCCACGCCGGTTCTGCTGTTTATCGACGAGGCGCACACCATCATCGGTGCGGGCAACCAGGCAGGCGGCGCAGATGCGGCGAACCTGCTTAAACCCGCCCTGGCGCGGGGCGAACTGCGTACCATCGCCGCCACCACCTGGAGCGAATACAAACAATACTTCGAGCGCGATGCTGCGCTGGAGCGCCGTTTTCAGCGGGTGTCAGTGGACGAACCGGACGACGATACCGCCTGCCTGATGCTCCGGGGGCTGAAATCCCGCTATGCGCAACATCACGGTGTGCATATCACTGACGAGGCAGTGAAAGCCGCTGTCTCACTTTCCCGCCGTTACCTGACCGGCCGCCAGTTACCGGACAAGGCGGTGGATTTGCTTGATACAGCCAGCGCCCGGGTACGTATGAACCTTGATACCGTACCGGAAGCCATCACCCGCCTGAAAGCACAGCTGACGGCCCTCGGCATGGAAGCGCAGGCGCTGGGTGAAGACACGGCGATCGGTACCAGCCAGCATAACGAACGTCTGAATACGATTGAAACCCTGCGCGGGGAACTTCAGGCTGAACTGGAGAGGCAGGAAGGCCGGGCACGGGTGGAGATGCAGCTTATCCGGCAGTTGATGGACTGCCGCCAGGATAATCGTCGCCAGGCTGACCTTCACGCCCTGCAACAAGAGCTGGATGTTCTGCAACAGGACGGTGCGCTTATCCGGCCGGATGTGGATACCCACACCGTGGCGGAAGTGATTGCCGACTGGACCGGTGTGCCTCTCTCTTCATTAATGAAAGATGAGCAGACCGGGCTGCTTACCCTGGAAAGCGGGCTGGGCAAGCGGGTGGTGGGCCAGGATGCGGCGCTTAGCGCCATTGCGCAGCGCCTGCGGGCATCAAAAACGGGCCTGACGGCAGACAACGCGCCGCAGGGGGTTTTTCTGCTGACCGGGCCCAGCGGGACCGGCAAAACGGAAACTGCACTCGCTCTGGCCGATGCCCTGTACGGCGGCGAGAAGTCTCTCATCACCATTAATCTGACAGAGTATCAGGAGCCACATACCGTTTCGCAACTTAAGGGCTCACCACCGGGATATGTGGGTTACGGGCAGGGCGGTATTCTCACTGAAGCGGTACGTAAGCGTCCTTACAGCGTGGTACTGCTTGATGAGGTGGAGAAGGCCCACCGCGATGTAATGAACCTGTTCTACCAGATCTTCGATCGCGGCTTTATGCGCGACGGCGAAGGGCGTGAAATCGACTTCCGTAACACCGTGATCCTGATGACCTCTAATCTCGGTAGTGACCCGATGATGGATCTGCTGCAAGCGCAGCCGGAAGCCACGGATACAGATTTGCAGGAACACCTGCGCCCGCTGCTGCGTGATCACTTCCAGCCCGCACTGCTGGCACGCTTTCAGACCATCATTTACCGGCCGTTAAGCGAACCGGCTATGCGCACCATTGTGGCCATGAAGCTGGATAAAGTGGCACAGCGTCTGGCTAACCACTACGGCATCCGCACCATCATTGATGAAAGTCTGTATGGTGCGCTCACCGTCGCCTGCCTGTTGCCGGACACCGGGGCACGCAATATCGACAGTCTGCTTAACCAGCAAATACTGCCGGTACTGAGCCAGCAGCTGCTGACACATCTGGCCGCAAAAACGCGCCCGGACTACTTGCATCTGAGCTGGCAAGAAGAGGATGGCATTGTCATGGCGCTGACGACAGAAGGTGCCACCGCATGAGTCTGACAGATACGCTTAAAAATGCCCTTACCGGCGTTCTGAATCGCTACACCCTGACGGTTGCCGACAGTGGGGTGGTTGCCGATGTGGAAGATTTTAAAGGCCATGAGGGTCTGAGCGAGCTTTACCACTACACCATTCGCTTTACCAGCTCTGACCCCGATATTCAGCCCCGGCAGGTTTTGCGCAAAGGCGCCACCTTTACCATGCGAACCCTGCCGGATACTCTGGCGGGCGCGCTTCAGCCGTCGGCCACCATGAAAACGGTTCATGGTACGGTCACCGCATTTCGTCGCCTTAGCGGCTCCCGCGATCAGGTGACCTATGAAATCGTGCTACAGCCTTTTCTGGCGCTGCTGCAACGCCAGTACCGCTCTCACCGTTTTTTCGTGAACAAATCCGTGCCGGATGTGGTGGCGCAGATCCTGACGGAGCACGGACTTAAAGGCTGGGAGTCTGAATTCAGCCTTCAAAAGGTCTACCCGAAACGGGAACAGATTAACCAGTACCAGGAAAGCGATCTGGCGTTCATTCAGCGTCTGCTCGCTGAAGTGGGGATTTTTTACTTCTTCACCCTGCAACCGGATACGCAGACCGAAGTGATCCACTTCGGGGACAACCAGTCGGCGCTGTTATTTGACAAAAAACTGATGATTAACAGCCCGTCCGGTATGAGTGACAGCGGGGCGGATTCAGTCTGGGGTCTGGGTGTGGAGCATAACGTGGTAGAGGCTAACGTCACCACCAAAGACTACAACCACCGCGAAGCACAATATCTGTTGCATTCCGCACCGGCGGACATGACGTACGGCGAGGGTGACGACATAAATTACGGTGAGGTGTATCACTACTTTCCTCGTCATACGCAACTGGGTGATAAATGGGATCCGGGCTCTGAAACAGCCAACTTTTATGCCCGCCTTGATCACGAACGCTTTCTGGCGAACCAGACAACCGTGACCGGGAAAAGCACGGATTCCACTCTCTTTCCGGCGCAGGTGCTGACTATCACCGACACGTTTCCTCCGACGTTACCGGCCTCGTTCCGGGAGCAGATCTTGCTGACGAAGCTCAATTTCACCGGCAGCCGGGAAGTATCGCTACAGGTGAGGTTCACTGGCGTACCGTACTATGAAAGGCTCTGCTGGCGTCCGCCCCTGCTTCCCCGCCCGAAAGTGACCGGCACGATGATGGCCCGCGTGACCAGCGCGAAAGAGGCGGAAATCTACGCCTGGCAGGACGACGCCGGGCATTACCGGGTGAAATTTGATGCGGATACAGATGAAAAAAGCCAGGGCCAGGAGAGCATGCCAGTGCGTCTGGCCAAACCCTACGGCGGAGATGCCTACGGTTTTCACTTTCCGCTTATCCAGGGTACCGAAGTGGCGATTGCCTTCCACGAAGGTGACCCGGACCGGCCCTATATAGCCCATGCCCTGCATGACTCACGTCATGTTGATCATGTGACGGAAAAGAACAGCACCCGGAACGTGATAAGAACCGCAGGGCTGAACAAACTGCGGATGGAAGACAAACGTGGCGAAGAGCATATCAAGCTCAGCACGGAGTATGGCGGCAAGACGCAGTTGAATTTAGGCCACAATGTCGATGCCGCAAGAAAATTGCGGGGCGAAGGGGCTGAGCTGAGAACGGATGACTGGATAAGTATCCGCGGTGGTAAAGGCGTCTTTATTAGTGCTGATCTTCAACCTGATGCAAAAGAGCAGATGATTGAGATGGGTGATGCCATCCGGCAACTTGAGCAGGCGTTAACGTTGGCCAGAAGTATGGCAAAGGCAGCAATCTCAGCGAAAACAACCGAAGGCGATGTGCTTAGTCAACAGCGGTTAAGCGCCTCGTTGAGCGATCTCACCGCGCCGGGAATGTTATTGCATGCGCCTGAGGGGATTGGCATGGTCAGTGCCAGGGCACTGCGTATCGCCTCGGGAAGTGAAAGTGTAGGAATTATGTCGGGAGATAACACTGATATCAGCACGGGTCAGTCGTTCACCGTTGCGGCAGGCGGGTCTGTTAGCTTGCTTGCGAATGGCCAGGGTATGCAAATGGTGGCGGCAAAAGGTCTAATGACTGTGCAGGCGCAGAGTGACGCTTTATCAGTCAGCGCTCAAAAAGACATTAATATTCAAAGCGCTGAAGGAAAAGTAACTGTCTCTGCCAGCCAGGAACTCGTCCTCACCTGTGGCGGAGCCTGGATCAAACTGAGCGGGGGGAATATCGAACTGGGTTGTCCGGGAAATATCCTGCTGAAAGGTACCAATGTGCAAAAGCTGGGCGCAGCCAGTCTGGATATAGCGCCTGTTGAAATGCCATCTGGGTTTGGGGGCGGATTTATCCTGACCGATGAGGCAGGAAAACCACAGCCGTCAACGCCTTATCGGATAACAACAGCAGAAGGTGAAGTATTGCAGGGCGTGACGGATAATAATGGCAAAACAGCTCTGATAAATACGTCATTTCCCTCATCGCTAAATATTGAATTCGGTAACGTTAAAGCCAGTACTCCAGTTGGGAAAAACAGTGGAGGTGCGGAATGATAAAATACCAGGCTAATGATGTCGCAAACGGCACTCATAAAACCAGTATTCATCAGGAACTGAAAACGGTTATCGCAAAAAAAAGACCGGTGCGCGGTGTAACATTAACCATCGGGCTATTTTTCGACGGTACGGGGAATAACAGAGAAAACACTGCATTCCGGTTACTACAATTCAATGGCTGTAGCGCTTTCCATCAGGGGATAAACCAAAACGATGCGCAAAGCTGCGAAGCTTTTTACAAAGAAATTAGCCAGGACAATACTTCGAATGGCAGCTATCGCGGATATTATTCGAATATTCACTGGTTGAATATACTCTATTTACCAACTCAGGCTCTATCAGATAACCAAACATCAGCTCAAATCAAAACTTATATTTCCGGGATCGGTACGGCGGCAGGGAAAGCAGATTCGAACATTGGTATGGGGTTGGGTACAAGTGTTCTGGATAGGTATGAAGGGGTAGTGACAAAAACTGATGAGGCGATAACAGGTATAGCAAACGTAATAGCAGAATTTATGGGGTTTAATACGAACCCAGATTTCTGTATCGCAAAAATTCAGTTTGATATTTTTGGTTTTAGCCGCGGTGCCGCTGCCGCAAGGCACTTTGCCAATCGCGTCATGGAGCAAGACCCAGCCATTGCAGACGCTATTCTTGACGGGTTGCGCGGCGATTTTTATGACGGGAAACCATCGGGTGAAGTCAGGTTTATTGGCCTTTTCGACACCGTGGCGGCTATCGGGGGCATCGACAACTTCTTCGATGTTCATGGACGCAGTAATCCGCAGGTGAATCTGGAGTTGCGACCTTCTGTCGCGAAGAAGGTCTTTCAGATAACAGCCATGAATGAATACCGTTATAACTTCAGCCTGAATAGCATTAGAGACATGTGGCCTGAGCTGGCATTGCCTGGTGCACATTCAGATATTGGCGGAGGTTATAACCCACCCGGTTCACCATTGCAGGAAAATGAAAGCCAGTTTCTGAGTTGCCCCCAGTTCGAAATAGTGAGTGACGATACCAGAGAAACGGATACTCAGGTGTATCGTAACGCGGAGAAAGACAGAGAAATATTGGGTTCTCTTCCGTCATTAAAATACCTATTACCGCACGGAAAATTAACGACTAAAGTGCGTTCTGTTGGTGTAAAAAATAATAACCAGCGCCGGGCTGGAATTATTCAAAAGCAAGTGGGGGCCGCAGTCTTTTTTGAGCGAATGGCCATCCCGAATAACTGGGCCAACGTCAGTTTGCGCGTAATGCTGGATGCGGCTCAGGAGGCCGGGGTTTTTTTTGAGCCTATACGCCAAACCAATACAGAATTACAACTTCCAACTGAGTTAATTATTCTGTCTGACAAAGCAATTGCACAAGGAAAGGCGGTGCGTCTGGGGCAGGAATATCAACCCTTTACCGACGTGGAATTAAACCTTATTGGTAAATATACCCATTGCTCAGCCCACTGGAATATTGAGTCGGATCGTAATGTATGGGTTGATCCTAAAACAGGAGAAGTATTTATCCAACGCTTTGGCCCGAAAGAAGATAAAGCCTTTCTCTTCCCACATAAGCCTAACGACCACTGGATACGTTCTGTATGGTACATGGACGACCAGCAGCGGATACAGGATAGCGCGGTAGAAAACAGTGACGTTGCGATATCCGACCATTAATGCACAGGCTGGAAAATATCTATGCATAAAAAGTTTCTTACTGCGCTTTTATTCGTGTCAGTGACCAGTTGCACCACAGGGAATTCCCCGTCAGCCGACGGCACGACGGCGTGGGGCTATAGGAAGCTGCCCTACGCCGGGCGGCCGTACCGTTGGCGCGGGCGTTGTAGCAAAAGTTCTGAGCTAATTATTTAGCTTCGAATTAAAAAGGGCACTCCGGTGCCCTTTTTGTTACCCGCAATTTGTCGCCAGACATTTTTGTTCGCATTTTGATTACCTCTCTGAACACCTTTACAGTCGTGCTATTGTAATCGTAACCATTCTCATTTAGAATTTTGTGCATAAAGTGAACGGGAGTGATTCATGTACGTTTGTTTGTGTAATGGTGTAAGTGATAAGAAAATCCGCCAGGCAGTGCGCCAGTTTCACCCTCAGTCCTTTCAACAACTCCGTAAATTTATTCCGGTAGGAAACCAGTGCGGTAAATGCGTTCGTGCAGCAAGAGAGATTATGCAGGACGAGCTGACGCAGATGCCGGAATACAAAGAGATCGCCTGAAGCTCTATCTTTTTTTTGACATCCTTGTAGCCCCATCTACGCTTCAATAAGTGGAAGCGGAGGGACTATATAATGAAAGGTGATGTTAAAATCATAAATTATCTCAATAAATTATTGGGAAATGAGCTTGTCGCAATAAACCAATACTTTCTCCACGCGAGAATGTTTAAAAACTGGGGCCTGACGCGCCTCAACGATGTCGAATACCATGAATCCATCGATGAAATGAAACATGCCGATTTGTATATTGAGCGCATTTTATTTCTTGAAGGACTGCCGAATTTGCAGGATTTAGGCAAGCTCGGGATTGGCGAAGATGTCGAAGAGATGCTGCAATCAGACCTTCGTCTGGAACTGGAAGGCGCAAAAGACCTGCGTGAAGCTATCGCTTATGCCGACAGCATTCATGATTATGTTAGCCGCGACATGATGATTAAGATCCTGGCTGATGAAGAGCATCATATTGACTGGCTGGAAACAGAACTCGATCTGATAGCTAAAATTGGTGTCCAGAATTACCTCCAGTCGCAAATCAAAGTTGAAGATTAAGACTGCATCAAAATCGGATAGCCGATCAGTAAACCCGCTGCTGCCAGAAATGGCCCAAAAGGCAGTGGGTTTTTTATTGCCTGCCACTTCCGGTAACGAAGCGCTTTGATGCCAACAACGCAGCAGGCAAGGAGTGACGCGATCAACACCAGTGCAGGGAGGTTCTCCCAACCATGCCATGCACCAAGCGCGGCGAGGTATTTTACGTCGCCATATCCCAGACCTTCCTGACCTCGCAACCACCGATAACCCCAATAGAGAAGAGCAAACCCTGCATAACCCACCACGGCACCCATGACCGCCTGCGGTAAAAACGATACGCGGGAAGTGCAATGCCAAATGAGACCTGACCAGAGAAGAGGGCAGGTGAAACGATCGGGTAACAAGCCACGGCGTATGTCATACCCGACAAGAATCAAGTTCAGTAACAGATAAATAGAAAGAAAAAGCATAGCGTCCCTGCCTTATGAATAATCAATCCGATGAGCGAAGAATGGGCAAAAAGAAGAACAAAACAAAGCGGGTAGTGACGAAATTGCGAGAGGCTTTCCAGGAAAGCATACTGGCGAGTTACATCTTCATTGTTCTTGCGAGCGTGTGCCCTGAGTTGTGTAATTTCTAAACGGCACTTGCGTCTGACTCAGATTTACGTATAATGCGCGGGCTTGTCGTAATTGACGGCTGGTTCGATTTGAACCATGGCGGGGTTTTTAACCGCTAACAATGCCCCCAATCGGGGGGCTACGTAAGAACGATTACACTCCCCCATCAATCGTAATGGGTGTGAGGAGTAATTATTTCCGTCTATAAATAATTGGAGCTCTGGTCTCATGCAGAACCAAAGAATCCGTATCCGCTTGAAAGCGTTTGATCATCGTCTGATCGATCAATCAACCGCCGAAATCGTCGAGACTGCGAAGCGCACTGGTGCGCAAGTACGTGGTCCGATCCCGCTGCCGACCCGCAAAGAGCGCTTTACCGTTCTGATCTCTCCGCACGTCAACAAAGATGCGCGTGATCAGTACGAAATCCGCACTCATAAGCGTCTGGTTGACATCGTTGAGCCAACCGAGAAAACCGTTGATGCTCTGATGCGTCTGGATCTGGCTGCCGGTGTAGACGTGCAGATCAGCCTGGGTTGATCAGGTCATCGAGCGATTGAGAGGTTGAAACAATGATTGGTTTAGTCGGTAAAAAAGTGGGCATGACTCGCATCTTCACTGAAGATGGCGTTTCTATCCCAGTAACCGTAATCGAAGTTGAAGCAAACCGCGTTACTCAGGTTAAAGATCTGGCTAACGATGGCTACCGTGCTATTCAGGTTACCACCGGTGCTAAAAAAGCTAACCGTGTAACCAAGCCGGAAGCGGGTCACTTCGCTAAAGCTGGCGTAGAAGCTGGCCGTGGTCTGTGGGAATTCCGTCTTGCTGAAGGCGAAGAGTTCACCGTAGGTCAGGATATTAGCGTTGAGCTGTTTGCTGAAGTTAAAAAAGTTGACGTAACTGGCACCTCTAAAGGTAAAGGTTTCGCAGGTACCGTTAAGCGCTGGAACTTCCGTACCCAGGATGCTACCCACGGTAACTCCCTGTCTCACCGCGTTCCGGGTTCTATCGGTCAGAACCAGACTCCGGGCAAAGTGTTCAAGGGCAAGAAAATGGCAGGTCAGCTGGGTAATGAGCGCGTAACCGTTCAGAGCCTGGACGTAGTACGTGTTGACGCTGAGCGCAACCTGCTGCTGGTTAAAGGTGCTGTCCCGGGTGCAACCGGTAGCGACCTGATCGTTAAACCAGCTGTGAAGGCGTGAGGAGATAGCAATGGAATTAGTATTGAAAGACGCGCAGAGCGCGCTGACTGTTTCCGAAACTACCTTCGGTCGTGACTTTAACGAAGCGCTGGTACACCAGGTTGTTGTAGCTTACGCAGCTGGTGCTCGTCAGGGTACTCGTGCTCAGAAGACCCGTGCTGAAGTAACTGGTTCCGGTAAAAAACCGTGGCGCCAGAAAGGCACCGGTCGTGCTCGTTCAGGTTCTATTAAGAGCCCGATCTGGCGTTCTGGTGGCGTAACCTTCGCTGCGCGTCCGCAGGACCACAGTCAAAAAGTTAACAAAAAGATGTACCGCGGCGCGCTGAAAAGCATCCTGTCCGAACTGGTACGTCAGGATCGTCTGATCGTTGTCGAGCAGTTCTCTGTTGAAGCACCGAAAACCAAGCTGCTGGCTCAGAAACTGAAAGACATGGCTCTGGAAGATGTGTTGATCATCACCGGTGAGCTGGACGAGAACCTGTTCCTGGCCGCGCGCAACCTGCACAAGGTTGATGTTCGCGACGCGACTGGTATCGACCCGGTTAGCCTGATCGCCTTCGACAAAGTCGTAATGACTGCTGATGCTGTTAAGCAAGTTGAGGAGATGCTGGCATGATTCGTGAAGAACGTCTGCTGAAGGTGCTGCGTGCACCGCACGTTTCTGAAAAAGCGTCTACTGCGATGGAAAAAACCAACACCATCGTTCTCAAAGTTGCAAAAGACGCGACCAAAGCAGAAATCAAAGCTGCTGTGCAGAAACTGTTTGAAGTCGAAGTCGAAGTCGTTAACACCCTGGTAGTTAAAGGGAAAGTTAAACGTCACGGACAGCGTATCGGTCGTCGTAGCGACTGGAAAAAAGCTTACGTCACCCTGAAAGAAGGCCAGAATCTGGACTTCGTTGGCGGCGCTGAGTAAGTCGGAGGAGTAATACAATGGCAGTTGTTAAATGTAAACCGACATCTCCGGGTCGTCGCCACGTAGTTAAAGTGGTTAACCCTGAGCTGCACAAGGGCAAACCTTTTGCTCCGTTGCTGGAAAAAAACAGCAAATCCGGTGGTCGTAACAACAATGGCCGTATCACCACTCGTCATATCGGTGGTGGCCACAAGCAGGCTTACCGTCTTGTTGACTTCAAACGCAACAAAGATGGTATCCCGGCAGTTGTTGAACGTCTTGAGTACGATCCGAACCGTTCCGCGAACATCGCGCTGGTTCTGTACAAAGATGGCGAACGCCGTTACATCCTGGCCCCTAAGGGCCTGAAAGCTGGCGACCAGATTCAGTCTGGCGTTGATGCTGCAATCAAAGCAGGCAACACCCTGCCGATGCGCAATATCCCGGTTGGTTCTACCGTTCATAACGTAGAAATGAAACCAGGTAAAGGCGGTCAGCTGGCGCGTTCTGCTGGTACTTACGTTCAGATCGTTGCTCGCGATGGCGCCTATGTCACTCTGCGTCTGCGTTCTGGTGAAATGCGTAAAGTAGAAGCAGAGTGCCGTGCTACTCTGGGCGAAGTTGGCAATGCTGAGCATATGCTGCGCGTTCTGGGTAAAGCAGGTGCTGCACGCTGGCGTGGTGTTCGTCCTACCGTTCGCGGTACTGCGATGAACCCGGTCGACCACCCACACGGTGGTGGTGAAGGTCGTAACTTTGGTAAGCACCCGGTAACTCCGTGGGGCGTTCAGACCAAAGGTAAGAAGACCCGCAGCAACAAGCGTACTGATAAATTCATCGTACGTCGCCGTAGCAAATAATTTTAGAGGATAAGCCATGCCACGTTCTCTCAAGAAAGGTCCTTTTATTGACCTGCACTTGCTGAAGAAGGTAGAGAAAGCGGTGGAAAGCGGAGACAAGAAGCCCCTGCGCACTTGGTCCCGTCGTTCAACGATCTTTCCTAACATGATCGGTTTGACCATCGCTGTCCATAATGGTCGTCAGCACGTTCCGGTATTTGTTTCCGACGAAATGGTCGGTCACAAACTGGGTGAATTCGCACCGACTCGTACTTATCGCGGCCACGCTGCTGATAAAAAAGCGAAGAAGAAATAAGGTAGGAGGAAGAGATGGAAACTTTAGCTCAACATCGCCATGCTCGTTCTTCTGCTCAGAAGGTTCGCCTTGTTGCTGACCTGATTCGCGGTAAGAAAGTGTCGCAGGCCCTGGATATTCTGACCTACACCAACAAGAAAGCGGCTGTACTGGTCAAGAAGGTTCTGGAATCTGCCATTGCTAACGCTGAACACAACGATGGCGCTGACATTGACGATCTGAAAGTTACGAAAATTTTCGTAGACGAAGGCCCGAGCATGAAGCGCATTATGCCGCGTGCAAAAGGTCGTGCAGATCGCATCCTGAAGCGCACCAGCCACATCACTGTGGTTGTGTCCGATCGCTGAGACTCTGGAGACTAGCAATGGGTCAGAAAGTACATCCTAATGGTATTCGCCTGGGTATTGTAAAACCATGGAACTCTACCTGGTTTGCGAACACCAAAGAATTCGCTGACAACCTGGACAGCGATTTTAAAGTACGTCAGTTCTTGACGAAGGAACTGGCTAAAGCGTCTGTATCTCGTATCGTTATCGAGCGTCCGGCTAAAAGCATTCGTGTAACCATTCACACTGCTCGCCCGGGTATCGTTATCGGTAAGAAAGGTGAAGACGTTGAAAAACTGCGCAAGGTCGTAGCGGATATCGCTGGCGTTCCTGCTCAGATCAATATCGCCGAAGTTCGTAAACCTGAACTGGACGCAAAACTGGTTGCTGACAGCATCACTTCTCAGCTGGAACGTCGTGTTATGTTCCGTCGTGCTATGAAGCGTGCTGTACAGAACGCCATGCGTCTGGGCGCTAAAGGTATTAAAGTTGAAGTTAGCGGCCGTCTGGGTGGCGCTGAGATCGCACGTACCGAATGGTACCGTGAAGGTCGCGTTCCGCTGCACACTCTGCGCGCTGACATTGACTACAACACCTCCGAAGCGCACACCACTTACGGTGTAATCGGCGTAAAAGTGTGGATCTTCAAAGGTGAGATCCTTGGTGGTATGGCTGCAGTTGAACAACCGGAAAAACCGGCTGCTCAACCTAAAAAGCAGCAGCGTAAAGGCCGTAAATAAGGAGCGTCGCTGATGTTACAACCAAAGCGTACAAAATTCCGTAAAGTGCACAAAGGCCGCAACCGTGGTCTCGCGCAGGGCACGGATGTGAGCTTCGGCACTTACGGTCTGAAAGCTGTTGGCCGTGGTCGTCTGACCGCTCGTCAAATCGAAGCAGCACGTCGTGCTATGACTCGTGCCGTTAAGCGTCAGGGCAAGATCTGGATCCGTGTATTCCCGGACAAACCGATCACCGAGAAGCCGCTGGAAGTTCGTATGGGTAAAGGTAAAGGTAACGTAGAGTATTGGGTTGCCTTGATTCAGCCGGGTAAAGTCCTGTACGAAATGGACGGTGTTCCGGAAGAGCTGGCCCGTGAAGCCTTCGAGCTGGCAGCAGCAAAACTGCCGATTAAAACCACCTTTGTAACTAAGACGGTGATGTAATGAAAGCAAAAGAGCTGCGTGAAAAGAGCGTTGAAGAGCTGAACACCGAGCTGCTTAACCTGCTGCGCGAGCAGTTCAACCTGCGTATGCAGGCTGCAAGTGGCCAGCTGCAACAGACTCACCTGTTGAAGCAAGTGCGTCGTGATGTCGCACGCGTTAAGACTTTACTGACTGAGAAGGCGGGTGCGTAATGACCGATAAAATCCGTACTCTGCAAGGTCGTGTTGTTAGCGACAAAATGGAGAAATCCATTGTTGTAGCTATCGAACGTTTCGTGAAACACCCGATCTACGGTAAATTCATCAAACGTACGACTAAACTGCACGTACATGACGAGAACAACGAATGCGGCACCGGCGACGTGGTTGAAATCCGCGAATGCCGTCCGCTGTCCAAGACTAAATCCTGGACGCTGGTTCGCGTTGTAGAGAAAGCGGTTCTGTAATACAGTACGCGTTCTCTAACGAATAAACGGCTCAGAAATGGGCCGTTTATTTTTTCTACCCATCTCTGGGAACCGGTGTTATAATGCCGCGCCCCCGATATGGGGCTTTTTATCGACCCTGATTTTAGGGTCTTCAGTAGTAGTTGACATTAGCGGAGCACTAAAATGATCCAAGAACAGACTATGCTGAACGTCGCCGACAACTCCGGTGCACGTCGCGTAATGTGTATCAAGGTTCTGGGTGGCTCGCACCGTCGCTACGCAGGCGTAGGCGACATCATCAAGATCACCATCAAAGAAGCAATTCCGCGTGGTAAGGTCAAAAAAGGTGATGTGCTGAAGGCGGTAGTGGTGCGCACCAAGAAGGGTGTTCGTCGCCCGGACGGTTCTGTCATTCGCTTCGATGGTAATGCATGCGTTATTTTGAACAATAATAGCGAGCAACCTATCGGTACGCGTATTTTTGGGCCGGTAACTCGTGAACTTCGTAACGAGAAGTTCATGAAAATTATCTCTCTGGCACCAGAAGTACTCTAAGGAGCGAATCATGGCAGCGAAAATCCGTCGTGATGACGAAGTTATCGTGTTAACCGGTAAAGATAAAGGTAAACGCGGTAAAGTAAAAAATGTTCTGTCTTCCGGCAAGATCATTGTTGAAGGTATTAACCTGGTTAAGAAACATCAGAAGCCGGTTCCGGCCCTGAACCAACCGGGTGGCATCGTTGAAAAAGAAGCTGCAATTCAGGTTTCTAACGTTGCGCTCTTCAATGCGGCAACTGGCAAGGCTGACCGTGTAGGCTTTAGATTCGAAGACGGCAAAAAAGTCCGTTTCTTCAAGTCTAACAGCGAAACTATCAAGTAATTTGGAGTAGTACGATGGCGAAACTGCATGATTACTACAAAGACGAAGTAGTTAGCAAACTCATGACTGAGTTTAACTACAATTCTGTCATGCAAGTCCCTCGGGTCGAGAAGATCACCCTGAATATGGGTGTTGGTGAAGCGATCGCTGACAAGAAACTGCTGGATAACGCAGCAGCTGACCTGGCAGCAATCTCCGGTCAAAAACCGTTGATCACCAAAGCGCGCAAATCCGTTGCGGGCTTCAAAATCCGTCAGGGCTATCCGATCGGCTGTAAAGTGACTCTGCGTGGCGAACGCATGTGGGAGTTCTTTGAGCGCCTGATCACTATTGCTGTACCTCGTATCCGTGACTTCCGTGGCTTGTCCGCTAAGTCTTTCGACGGTCGTGGTAACTACAGCATGGGTGTCCGTGAGCAGATCATCTTCCCAGAAATCGACTACGATAAGGTCGATCGCGTGCGTGGTTTGGATATTACCATTACCACTACTGCGAAATCTGACGAAGAAGGCCGTGCTCTGCTGGCTGCCTTTGACTTCCCGTTCCGCAAGTAAGGTAGGGTTACTCCATGGCTAAGCAATCTATGAAAGCACGCGAAGTTAAACGCGTAGCTTTAGCTGAAAAATACTTCGCGAAACGCGCTGAACTGAAAGCGATCATTTCTGATGTGAACGCTTCCGACGAAGATCGTTGGAACGCTGTTCTCAAGCTGCAGAGTCTGCCGCGTGATTCCAGCCCGTCTCGTCAGCGTAACCGCTGCCGTCAAACTGGTCGTCCGCATGGTTTCCTGCGGAAGTTCGGGTTGAGCCGTATCAAGGTCCGTGAATCCGCTATGCGCGGTGAAATCCCGGGTCTGAAAAAGGCTAGCTGGTAATTGTCACCAATTGAATCACGGGAGTAAAGACAGATGAGCATGCAAGATCCGATCGCGGATATGCTGACCCGTATCCGTAACGGTCAGACCGCGAACAAAGCTGCGGTCACCATGCCTTCCTCCAGGCTGAAAGTGGCAATTGCCAACGTGCTGAAGGAAGAAGGTTTTATTGAAGATTTCAAAATTGAAGGCGACACCAAGCCGGAACTGGAAGTGACTCTTAAATACTTCCAGGGTAAAGCTGTGGTAGAAAGCATTCAGCGTATCAGCCGCCCAGGTCTGCGCATCTATAAGAAAAAAGATGAGCTGCCGAAAGTTATGGGTGGTATGGGTATCGCAGTTGTTTCTACCTCTAAAGGTGTTATGACTGATCGTGCAGCGCGCCAGGCTGGTCTTGGTGGCGAAATTATCTGCTACGTAGCCTAATCGGAGGAAAAAATGTCTCGTGTTGCTAAAGCACCGGTCGTTATTCCTGCCGGCGTTGATGTAAAAATCAACGGTCAGGTTATCACGATCAAAGGTAAAAACGGCGAGCTGACTCGTACCCTCAACGATGCTGTTGAAGTTAACCAGGCAGATAATGCTCTGACCTTCGGTCCGCGTGATGGTTACGTGGATGGTTGGGCTCAGGCTGGTACCGCGCGTGCCCTGCTGAATTCAATGGTTATCGGTGTTACCGAAGGCTTCACTAAGAAGCTGCAGCTGGTTGGTGTAGGTTATCGTGCAGCGGTTAAAGGGAATGTTGTAAACCTGTCCCTGGGTTTCTCTCATCCTGTTGACCATCAACTGCCGGCGGGTATCACTGCTGAATGTCCGACTCAGACTGAAATCGTGCTGAAAGGCGCTGATAAACAGGTGATCGGCCAGGTTGCAGCAGATCTGCGCGCCTACCGTCGTCCTGAGCCTTATAAAGGCAAGGGTGTTCGTTACGCCGACGAAGTCGTGCGTACCAAAGAGGCTAAGAAGAAGTAAGGTAACACTATGGATAAGAAATCTGCTCGTATCCGTCGTGCGACCCGCGCACGCCGCAAGCTCAAAGAGCTTGGTGCGACCCGCCTGGTGGTACATCGTACCCCGCGTCATATTTACGCCCAGGTAATCGCATCGAATGGTTCTGAAGTTCTGGTAGCTGCTTCTACTGTAGAAAAAGCTATCTCTGAACAACTGAAGTACACCGGTAACAAAGACGCGGCCGCAGCTGTAGGTAAAGCTGTTGCTGAACGCGCTCTGGAAAAAGGCATTAAAGATGTGTCTTTTGACCGTTCCGGGTTCCAATATCATGGTCGCGTCCAGGCACTGGCAGATGCTGCTCGTGAAGCTGGCCTTCAGTTCTAAGGTAGAGGTGTAAGATGGCTCACATCGAAAAACAAGCTGGCGAACTGCAGGAAAAGCTGATCGCGGTTAACCGCGTATCTAAAACCGTAAAAGGTGGTCGTATTTTCTCCTTCACAGCTCTGACTGTTGTTGGCGATGGTAACGGTCGCGTAGGTTTTGGTTACGGTAAAGCGCGTGAAGTTCCGGCAGCGATCCAGAAAGCGATGGAAAAAGCCCGTCGCAATATGATTAACGTCGCGCTGAACCACGGCACCCTGCAGCACCCTGTTAAGGGTACTCACACTGGGTCTCGTGTATTCATGCAGCCGGCTTCCGAAGGTACCGGTATCATCGCCGGTGGTGCAATGCGCGCCGTTCTGGAAGTCGCTGGGGTTCATAACGTTCTGGCCAAAGCATATGGTTCCACTAACCCGATTAACGTGGTTCGTGCAACTATTGATGGTCTGGAAAATATGAAGTCTCCAGAAATGGTCGCTGCCAAGCGTGGTAAATCCGTTGAAGAAATTCTGGGGTAATTGACCATGGCAAAGACTATTAAAATCACTCAAACCCGCAGTGCAATCGGTCGTCTGCCGAAACACAAGGCAACGCTGCTTGGCCTGGGTCTGCGTCGTATTGGTCATACTGTTGAACGTGAGGATACTCCTGCGGTTCGCGGTATGGTCAACGCGGTTTCCTTCATGGTTAAAGTTGAGGAGTAAGAGATGCGTTTAAATACTCTGTCTCCGGCCGAAGGCTCCAAAAAGGCGGGTAAACGCCTGGGTCGTGGTATCGGTTCTGGCCTCGGTAAAACCGGCGGTCGTGGTCACAAAGGTCAGAATTCTCGTTCTGGCGGTGGCGTACGTCGTGGTTTCGAGGGTGGTCAGATGCCTCTGTACCGTCGTCTGCCGAAATTCGGTTTCACTTCTCGTAAAGCAATGATCACGGCAGAAATTCGTCTGTCCGATCTGGCTAAAGTAGAAGGCGACGTAGTCGACCTGAACACGTTGAAAGCGGCTAACATTATCGGTATCCAGATCGAGTTCGCGAAAGTGATCCTGGCTGGTGAAGTAGCTCGTCCGGTAACTGTGCGTGGCCTGCGTGTGACTAAAGGCGCTCGTGCTGCTATCGAAGCTGCTGGCGGTAAAATTGAGGAATAAGTAGCAGATGGCTAAACAACCGGGATTAGATTTTCAAAGTGCCAAGGGTGGAATTGGCGAACTGAAACGCAGACTGCTGTTTGTTATCGGTGCGTTGATTGTGTTCCGTATTGGCTCTTTTATTCCGATCCCTGGTATTGATGCCGCTGTACTTGCCAAACTGCTTGAACAACAGCGTGGCACCATCATTGAAATGTTTAACATGTTCTCTGGTGGTGCTCTCAGCCGTGCTTCTATCTTTGCTCTGGGTATCATGCCGTACATTTCGGCGTCGATTATTATCCAGCTGCTAACGGTCGTTCATCCGACTCTGGCAGAGTTGAAGAAAGAAGGGGAGTCTGGTCGTCGCAAGATCAGCCAGTACACCCGCTACGGTACTCTGGTGTTGGCCATATTTCAGTCGATCGGTATTGCTACCGGTTTACCGAATATGCCTGGTATGCAAGGCCTGGTAATGAACCCGGGCTTTGCATTCTACTTCACCGCTGTTGTGAGTCTGGTTACAGGAACAATGTTCCTGATGTGGCTCGGTGAACAGATTACTGAACGTGGTATCGGTAACGGTATTTCGATCATTATCTTTGCCGGCATTGTGGCGGGACTCCCGCCAGCCATTGCCCATACAATCGAGCAAGCGCGTCAAGGCGACCTGCACTTCCTCCTGTTGCTGTTGGTTGCAGTATTAGTATTCGCAGTGACGTTCTTTGTTGTTTTCGTTGAACGTGGTCAACGCCGTATTGTGGTTAACTACGCTAAACGCCAGCAAGGCCGTCGTGTCTATGCTGCTCAGAGCACACATTTACCGCTGAAAGTGAATATGGCGGGGGTAATCCCGGCAATCTTCGCTTCCAGTATTATTCTGTTCCCGGCAACCATCGCGTCATGGTTCGGGGGCGGTACTGGTTGGAACTGGCTGACAACAATTTCGCTGTATTTGCAGCCTGGGCAACCGCTTTATGTGTTACTCTATGCGTCTGCAATCATCTTCTTCTGTTTCTTCTACACGGCGTTAGTTTTCAACCCGCGTGAAACAGCAGATAACCTGAAGAAGTCCGGTGCATTTGTACCAGGAATTCGTCCGGGAGAACAAACGGCGAAGTATATCGATAAAGTAATGACCCGCCTGACTTTGGTTGGTGCGCTTTATATTACTTTTATCTGCCTGATCCCGGAGTTCATGCGTGATGCGATGAAAGTACCGTTCTACTTCGGTGGGACGTCACTGCTTATCGTTGTTGTCGTGATTATGGACTTTATGGCTCAAGTGCAAACTCTGATGATGTCTAGTCAGTATGAGTCTGCATTGAAGAAGGCGAACCTGAAAGGCTATGGCCGTTAATGGTCGCCCGAGAAGTTACGGAGAGTAAAAATGAAAGTTCGTGCTTCCGTCAAGAAATTATGCCGTAACTGCAAAATCGTTAAACGTGATGGTGTCATCCGTGTGATTTGCAGTGCCGAGCCGAAACATAAACAGCGCCAAGGCTGATTATTTCGCATATTTTTCTTGCAAAGTTGGGTTGAGCTGGCTAGATTAGCCAGCCAATCTTTTGTATGTCTGTACGTTTCCATTTGAGTATCCTGAAAACGGGCTTTTCAGCATGGGGCGTGCAAGTAAAATTATAGGAGTGCATAGTGGCCCGTATAGCAGGCATTAACATTCCTGATCAAAAACATGCTGTGATCGCATTAACCTCGATCTACGGTGTCGGCAAAACCCGCTCTCAAGCCATCCTGGCTGCTGCGGGCATCGCTGAGAATGTTAAGATCAGTGAGCTGTCTGAAGAACAAATCGACACGCTGCGTGACGAAGTTGCCAAATTTGTCGTTGAAGGTGATCTGCGCCGTGAAGTTAGCATGAGCATCAAGCGCCTGATGGATCTTGGTTGCTACCGCGGTTTGCGTCATCGTCGTGGTCTCCCGGTTCGCGGTCAGCGTACCAAGACCAACGCACGTACCCGTAAGGGTCCGCGCAAACCGATCAAGAAATAATCGGGGTGATTGAATAATGGCAAAGGCACCAATTCGTGCACGTAAACGTGTAAGAAAACAAGTCTCTGACGGCGTGGCTCATATCCATGCTTCTTTCAACAACACCATCGTTACTATTACTGATCGTCAGGGTAACGCACTGGGTTGGGCAACAGCCGGTGGTTCCGGTTTCCGTGGTTCTCGCAAATCCACTCCGTTTGCAGCTCAGGTTGCAGCAGAGCGTTGCGCTGAAGCCGTAAAAGAATACGGCATCAAGAATCTGGAAGTTATGGTTAAGGGACCGGGTCCGGGTCGCGAATCTACTATTCGTGCTCTGAACGCCGCTGGTTTCCGCATCACTAATATTACTGATGTGACTCCGATCCCTCACAACGGTTGTCGTCCGCCGAAAAAACGTCGCGTATAACGCGCTCGTTTTCTAGGATTGTTGGAGAAAGAAAATGGCAAGATATTTGGGTCCTAAGCTCAAGCTGAGCCGTCGTGAGGGCACAGACCTGTTCCTTAAGTCTGGCGTTCGCGCGATCGATACCAAGTGTAAAATTGAACAAGCTCCTGGCCAGCATGGTGCGCGTAAACCGCGTCTGTCTGACTATGGTGTGCAGTTGCGTGAAAAGCAAAAAGTTCGCCGTATCTACGGTGTGCTGGAGCGTCAATTCCGTAACTACTATAAAGAAGCAGCACGTCTGAAAGGCAACACCGGTGAAAACCTGTTGGCTCTGCTGGAAGGTCGTCTGGACAACGTTGTATACCGTATGGGCTTTGGTGCCACTCGTGCAGAAGCACGTCAGCTGGTTAGCCATAAAGCAATCATGGTAAACGGTCGTGTTGTTAACATCGCTTCTTATCAGGTTAGTCCGAATGACGTGGTTAGCATTCGTGAGAAAGCGAAAAAGCAGTCTCGCGTGAAAGCCGCTCTGGAGCTGGCTGAGCAGCGTGAAAAGCCAACCTGGCTGGAAGTTGATGCTGGCAAGATGGAAGGCACGTTCAAGCGTAAGCCGGAGCGTTCTGATCTGTCTGCGGACATTAACGAACACCTGATCGTCGAGCTTTACTCCAAGTAAAGCTTAGTACCAAAGAGAGGACACAATGCAGGGTTCTGTGACAGAGTTTCTAAAACCGCGCCTGGTAGATATCGAGCAAGTGAGTTCGACGCACGCCAAGGTGACCCTTGAGCCTTTAGAGCGTGGCTTTGGCCATACTCTGGGTAACGCACTGCGCCGTATTCTGCTCTCATCGATGCCGGGTTGCGCGGTGACTGAGGTTGAGATTGATGGTGTACTTCATGAGTACAGCACCAAAGAAGGCGTTCAGGAAGATATCCTTGAAATCCTGCTCAACCTGAAAGGGCTGGCGGTGAGAGTTCAGGGTAAAGATGAAGTTATTCTTACTCTGAGTAAATCTGGCATTGGCCCTGTGACCGCAGCCGACATTACCCACGACGGTGATGTCGAAATCGTCAAGCCGCAGCATGTGATCTGCCACCTGACCGATGAAAACGCATCTATCAATATGCGTATCAAAGTTCAGCGCGGTCGTGGTTATGTGCCGGCGTCTGCCCGAATTCATTCGGAAGAAGATGAGCGCCCGATCGGCCGTCTGCTGGTTGATGCGTGCTACAGCCCTGTAGAGCGAATTGCCTACAATGTTGAAGCAGCACGTGTTGAACAGCGTACCGACCTGGACAAGCTGGTCATCGAAATGGAAACCAATGGCACAATCGATCCTGAAGAGGCGATTCGTCGTGCGGCAACCATCCTGGCAGAACAACTTGAAGCTTTCGTTGACTTACGTGATGTACGTCAGCCGGAAGTTAAAGAAGAGAAACCAGAATTCGATCCGATCCTGCTGCGCCCTGTTGACGATCTGGAATTGACTGTCCGCTCTGCTAACTGCCTCAAGGCAGAAGCTATCCACTATATCGGTGATCTGGTACAGCGTACCGAGGTTGAGTTGCTGAAAACGCCGAACCTGGGTAAAAAATCTCTTACCGAGATTAAAGACGTGCTGGCCTCACGTGGTCTGTCTCTGGGCATGCGCCTGGAAAACTGGCCGCCGGCAAGCATTGCTGACGAGTAACCGGATCACAGGTTAAGGTTTTACTGAGAAGGATAAGGTCATGCGCCATCGTAAGAGTGGTCGTCAACTGAACCGCAACAGCAGCCATCGCCAGGCCATGTTCCGTAACATGGCAGGTTCACTGGTTCGTCATGAAATCATCAAGACGACACTGCCGAAAGCGAAAGAGCTGCGTCGCGTAGTTGAGCCGCTGATTACTCTTGCCAAGACGGATAGCGTTGCTAATCGTCGTCTGGCATTCGCCCGTACTCGTGATAACGAGATCGTGGCAAAACTGTTTAACGAGCTGGGCCCGCGTTTCGCGAGCCGTGCCGGTGGTTACACTCGCATTCTGAAGTGTGGCTTCCGTGCTGGTGACAATGCTCCGATGGCTTACATCGAGCTGGTTGATCGCGCCGAGCCGAAAGCAGAAGCTGCTGCAGAGTAATCTGTAGTAACGTAAAAAAACCCGCTCCGGCGGGTTTTTTTATATCCATCACATCCCCACATTCCTACAATACACGTATCTTTTTTGTTCACCCTCTGGAGGCCGTAATGTGGTTACTCGATCAGTGGGCAGAGCGACATATCCTTGATGCCCAGCAAAAAGGCGATTTTGATAATCTCGCGGGCTGTGGTGAACCACTCGTCCTGGATGATGATTCACACATTCCGCAGGAACTACGCGCCGGGTACCGTTTACTGAAAAACGCCGGATGCCTCCCGCCGGAGCTCGAATACCGGAAAGAAGCCGTTGAGCTTGTCGATCTGCTCAGTAGCGTTCAACGCGACCATCCGCAATACAATGAGCTGCACCGTCGACTGTCATTGCTGGAATTGAAACTGCGTCAGGCTGGCCTGAGTACGGAATTCCTTCGCGGCGATTATGCAGCGAAGTTGCTGCAAAAAATTAATGAGGAATAATCATGTATCGGATTGGTGAAATTGCAAAAATGGCGGAAGTCACACCGGATACAATCCGTTATTACGAAAAACAACAAATGATGGATCATGAAGTGCGCACAGAAGGTGGTTTCCGTCTCTACACAGATAAAGATTTACAGCGCCTGAAGTTCATCCGTCACGCCCGGCAATTGGGATTTACCCTCGAATCAATCCGCGAATTACTCTCGATCCGCATCGATCCGGAACATCATACCTGCCAGGAATCGAAGGGAATCGTGCAGGAGCGTCTTAGTGAAGTTGAAGCGCGAATCGAAGAGTTACAAGCCATGCGTAGATCATTGCAAAAGCTTAATGATGCATGTTGTGGCACAGCCCATAGCAGCGTCTATTGTTCCATCCTGGAAGCGCTTGAGCAGGGAGCGAGTGGTGAAACCGGCCACGCACGCAGTTGATCTTATTTACTGCAAAGACTACACTTCGGCCGTTTTAATACACAATCTGGAGAAAATATGAGTCGCTATCAGCACACCAAAGGGCAGATAAACGATAACGCTATTGAGGCATTTCTACATGACCCACTTTTTCGGCAACGTGTAGAAAAAAATAAGAAAGGAAAAGGGAGTTATCTGCGTAAAACTAAACATGCAAAACGAGGCTTTCAGGAGGCCAGTGGCAAGCAAGCGAATCGCTTATTTACCACTGGCCTTCTTGCATTTGCTTAGCTACGGCTGTTTTGCTCTTTGAGCAAGTCGCGAATTTCGCTCAGCAGTACTTCTTCTTTACTCGGCGCAGGCGGCGCTTTCGGTTCTTCCGCCTGTTTGCGTTTCAGTTTATTAATCACTTTGATCGCCAGGAAAATCGCGAAGGCGACAATAATAAAATCAAACACATTTTGAATGAATACGCCGTAATGCATGACGACAGCCGGTACGTCGCCCTGCGCATCACGTAAGGTTATTGCAAACTGTTTGAAATCAATCCCGCCAATTAACAAACCCAACGGCGGCATAATGATATCGGCTACCAGTGACGACACAATTTTGCCGAACGCCGCACCGATAATTACACCTACTGCCAAATCCACCACATTCCCGCGCATCGCAAACTCGCGAAATTCTTTTAACATACTCATGATCTTCATCTTCTCCATGTGCTGTCGGTCACAATAAGTCTAACAACATACAAAACATTTTCCATTTGAAGAGATAAATTAACGAGATTTCTTAGTCCCTTACAAAAAGGAGGGAATAAAAAGGGACGCTCAATGCAGCGTCCCTGGGGATTAAAGAAAGAAGGGGCTGGGCTGGAACAGGCGCTCAACGTCAGTAATGTATTTTTTGTCAGTCAGAAACATAATCACATGGTCGCCCTGCTCTATGCGCAAATTGTCATTGGCAATCATCACATCATTACCACGCACAACTGCACCAATAATCGTACCAGGCGGTAGTTTGATGTCATCAATGACGCGACCTACTACGCGGGATGTTGTTTCGTCACCATGCGCCACCGCTTCGATCGCTTCTGCTACCCCGCGTCGTAATGAAGAAACGCCGACGATATCTGCTTTACGCACATGGCTAAGTAATGCGGATATAGTCGCTTGCTGCGGTGAGATCGCGATATCTATCACACTGCCTTGCACCAGATCGACATAAGCGCGGCGCTGGATAAGCACCATAACTTTTTTCGCGCCCATGCGCTTGGCCAACATCGCCGACATGATATTGGCTTCATCATCGTTTGTGACGGCGATAAACAGATCCACTTGATCAATATGCTCTTCGGCAAGCAACTCTTGATCCGATGCATCGCCAAAAAAGACGATAGTGTTTTGCAGTTTCTCGGCCAGTTCGGCAGCGCGTTGTTGATCGCGCTCGATCAGTTTTACGCTGTAATCTTTTTCCAGCTGTTGCGCCAGGCCGGCACCAATATTCCCGCCGCCAACCAGCATGATGCGTTTATACGGTTTTTCTAGCCTTTGTAACTCACTCATCACTGCACGAATATGTTGCGATGCCGCGATAAAGAACACTTCATCACCGGCTTCAACAATAGTCGAACCCTGCGGACGAATAGGGCGATCGTGACGAAAAATCGCCGCAACGCGCGTATCGATGTGTGGCATATGCTCGCGCATGGTTGAAAGCGCGTTACCAACGAGTGGGCCACCATAATAGGCTTTTACCACCGCCAGGCTCACTTTACCTTCAGCAAAATTAACAACTTGCAGTGCACCAGGGTACTCAATCAGGCGATAAATACTGTCGATGACCAACTGTTCGGGCGCAATCAAATGATCAATCGGCACGGCTTCAGAATGGAACAATTTATCTGCATCTCGTACATAATCCGGTGAACGGATGCGCGCAATGCGATTTGGCGTATTAAACAGCGAATAAGCAACCTGGCAGGCAACCATATTGGTTTCGTCTGAACTGGTCACCGCGACAAGCATATCGGCGTCATCAGCTCCCGCTTCACGCAACACGCGCGGATGAGAGCCGTGGCCCTGCACAACACGCAGATCGAACTTGTCCTGCAAGGTACGCAGGCGGTCACCATTGGTATCGACAACGGTAATATCGTTATTCTCTCCTACCAGGTTTTCCGCCAGCGTCCCACCGACCTGCCCTGCACCCAGAATAATTATCTTCATCTGCTGTGACCCGTTGTCTTTATCACTGTTTGCTTATCTTAGCGTAAAAGAAACCATCACCTTCCTCTGCGCCCGGCAGATTCTGTATGCCTGGTTGTTCCGGCGTACCGATGGTCAGTTGCGCGTCGGGGGTGCGTCTGAGGAAAGCGGCAACCTGCTGGCTATTCTCTTCAGGCAGGATCGAACAGGTTGCGTATACCAGCGTACCGCCGCTTTTCAAATGTGGCCAGATAGCGTCAAGGATTTCTGATTGTAACTGTGCCAGCTCGGGAATATCGCGCTCGCGGCGCAGCCATTTAATGTCGGGGTGACGGCGAATAACGCCCGTTGCGGAGCAAGGGGCATCAAGCAGAATACGATCGAATTTCTCATCACCGCACCACTGCGCCGGAAACCGGCCATCTCCCTGTTTTACTTCGGCTTTCATTCCCAAACGTTTCAGGTTGTCATAAACCCGCGATAAGCGCTGCTCATCAATATCTACCGCCAATACGCTGGCTTGCGGAGCGGCTTCGAGAATATGTGTTGTTTTACCGCCTGGTGCTGCGCAAAGATCCAGAATGCGCTCACCATTCTGCGGTGCGAGGAAGGTAATACAACCCTGCGCCGAGGCATCCTGGACGGTGACCCAACCTTCGTTGAATCCTGGCAGAGCAGTCACTGGCGCGGCATTTGCAAGGCGTACCGCATCAGGGTAATTCGCATGAGCAAACCCCTGTTGACCGGTCTCTTCCAGCAGCGCCAGCCAGCTTTCCCGCGAGTGGTGCTGGCGATTAACGCGCAGCCACATGGGCGGCCTTTGATTGCTGGCATCAATAATTTGCTGCCATTGTTGCGGATACGCTTTCTGTAAACGCTTCAATAACCATGTCGGAAAGAGATACTGATTTTCGCTATGGGCAAACTCAGCTAATAATGTTTCCTGTTGGCGCTGGAACTGCCGCAGTACTCCATTTATCAGTCCCTTAAGTTGTGGGCGTTTAATAACAACCGCGCCTTCCACTGTTTCTGCCAGCGCCGCATGCGCAGGAATTCGGGTATGCAGAAGTTGATACAAGCCAACCATAATCAGGTAGTGCACCGTGCGCTGCTTGCCCGTCATCGGGCGAGACATCAACTTATTGATTAGCCAGTCAAGCTGGGGCAGTACACGCAAAACACCAAAGCAAAGCTCCTGGAGCAATGCCCTGTCTTTATCGGAAACTTTTTGTTGTAGCGGCGGCAGGACGTTACTGAGCGATTGCCCTTGTTCAAGGACCTGTTCAATAGCTTGCGCAGCCATACTGCGTAAATTCATCTGTTTTTTCATAACCACAAAAATAAAAATGCCCGGCAAAACCGGGCTAAAAATGAGTATCAGGCCAGGAGGATGTTGCCGGGGACAAACCATTCGCGCCGTGAATTTAATAGATCCTGGGCACTCATCGCTTTCTTACCCGCAGGCTGTAGCGATTCAAGATTTAATATTCCCTCAGCGGTGGCTATCTGGATCCCCGCTTTAGATACCTCAACGATCGTACCGGGTTGAGTCGTCGTAGCCGAAGGAATGACGGAAGCTCGCCAGACTTTTACCGGCTGCTCATCAACCATAAACCAGCTCATTGGCCATGGATTGAAGGCACGAATACAACGCTCTAACTGCTCAGCGCTTAGCGACCAGTCCAGGCGGGCTTCTTCTTTGCTGAGTTTCTCAGCATAGGTTACTAACGCTTCGTCCTGCACTTGCGGTTGCGCTGTCCCCTGGCCAAGTTGCCGTAGGGTTTCAATAAGCCCCTGCGGGCCGAGCTCAGCCAGTTTGTCGTACAGCGTGGCGCTTGTATCTTCAGCCGTGATCGAACAGGCAAGTTTATACAGCATATCGCCCGTATCCAGACCCACATCCATTTGCATGATAGTGACGCCGGTTTCCGCATCACCTGCCCACAAAGAGCGTTGGATCGGGGCAGCACCACGCCAGCGCGGAAGCAATGAACCATGGACATTGATGCAACCCAGACGCGGCATATCCAGCACGGCTTTGGGTAGAATCAGCCCGTAGGCAACAACGACCATAACATCAGCATTGAGATCGGCGACCAGCTGTTGATTTTCGGGCGCGCGCAATGAAGCTGGCTGAAATACCGGCAGGCCTTTTTCTTCCGCCAGTACTTTCACCGGGCTGGGCATCAGCTTTTTACCGCGACCGGCAGGGCGATCGGGCTGGGTAAAAACCCCAACGACCTGATGTTCAGAAGACAACAGCGCGTCAAGATGACGCGCTGCAAAGTCAGGTGTGCCGGCGAAAATAATACGTAGAGAGTCTGACACGTTTATCCCTTTCTACCCGCATTAAGCGCGGGCGTTCATACGATCCAGTTTTTCAACTTTTTGACGAATACGCTGACGTTTCATGGGTGACAAGTAATCGATAAACAGTTTCCCGACCAGATGATCCATCTCATGCTGAATACAAATTGCCAGCAGGCCATCGGTTTCGAGTTCAAACGTTTTTCCGTCACGGTCCAGCGCACGAATTTTTACTTTCTCAGCACGCGGTACTAAAGCGCGCTGCTCAGGGATAGACAGGCAACCTTCTTCGATTCCTGTTTCCCCACTTTTTTCCAGCAGCTCAGGGTTAATCAACACCAACTGCTCATCTCGGTTCTCGGAAACATCAATCACGATAATGCGCTGGTGAATATCCACTTGCGTTGCTGCAAGACCAATACCTTCTTCTGCGTACATGGTTTCAAACATATCATCGACGATACGCTGAACGTCCGCATTCACTTCTTTTACCGGCTCGGCGACTTTGCGAAGGCGCTCGTCCGGAATATGTAACACATGCAAAACTGCCATAAATATCCAGAGTCGTGTTCAGGAGTTGTAAAGAATATTACCTCTATTCTAGACAAATCCCCCTGCGATTGACAGCATCAGTGACCAATCGCAAGGATTGCCAGAGCGGCTTGTGGCAGGAGAAAAGGGATGACATCCATGGAAATTTGGCTACGGCTGATACAGGTTGGTGACCTGTGCGGAGATAAGTGGCTTAGCGCAGCACAATGGCTGAAGCAAAACGGCAGTGCAACGGCGGTTGAACTTCAGCGTCTTGGGTTGACAGTTGCACAAATCAGACGCTTCTTCTCTCTATCTGCGCGGGAATTAGAGAAGTGTCAGGGCTGGCTGGCCGAGCCCCATCATCACATTATCGTGGCGGATGATGAAGCTTACCCTACCGCATTACGATCTATTGCGGATTACCCAGGTGCGCTGTTTGTGAAGGGCGATCTTTCAGTGTTAAAGACGCAGCAGTTGGCTGTTGTTGGTAGCCGCGCGCATTCCTGGTATGGAGAGCGCTGGGGACGCATCTTTTGTGAGACGCTGGCTCACGCGGGGTTAACTATAACCAGTGGGATGGCATTGGGTATCGACAGCGTAGCCCATCGTGCTGCAATAAATGTGCGCGGGAAAAGTATTGGTGTACTAGGCAATGGGCTCTATAGCCTTTATCCGCGTAGACATACGGCACTTGCCTCCCAATTACTGGAGTGCGGCGGCGCGCTGGTATCTGAATTCCCCTTGGCTGCTACCCCAAAGCCGGGCCATTTCCCTCGCCGTAATCGCATTATTAGTGGTCTTAGCCGGGGCGTGTTTGTTGTGGAAGCTGCATTACGCAGTGGTTCGCTGGTAACTGCCAGGCTTGCCCTTGAACAAGGTCGCGACGTGTTTGCCTTGCCCGGTGCGATCGGTAGCCCGGGAAGTGAAGGGCCGCACTGGTTATTAAAACAAGGGGCAACACCCGTTACCTGTGCTGAAGAGATCCTCGAATATTTGCAATATGGGCTGAATTGGCTGCCAGAAACACGTGAAAATGCAAATTATTGCCCAGAACCAGAAAAGGTGGCATTGCCATTTCCTGAGCTCCTGGCTAACGTAGGAGATGAGGTAACACCTGTTGACGTCGTCGCTGAACGTGCCGGCCAACCTGTGCCAGTGACCGCAGCTCAATTGCTCGAACTGGAGTTAGCAGGATGGATCGCAGCTGTACCCGGCGGCTATGTCCGATTGAGGAGGGCAAGCCATGTTCGACGTACTAATGTACTTGTTTGAGACTTACATCCATAACGAAGCAGAAATGCGTGTGGATCAGGACAAACTGGAACGGGATCTTACCGACGCCGGATTTGATCGTGAGGATATCTACAACGCACTTTTGTGGCTGGAAAAGCTGGCTGATTATCAGGAAGGCCTTGCCGAACCGATGCAGCTTGCTTCTGATCCACTCTCACTACGTATCTATACGGCTGAAGAGAGTGAAAGGCTGGATGCCAGTTGCCGGGGATTTTTATTATTCCTGGAGCAGATTCAGGTGCTAAACCTCGAAACGCGAGAAATGGTGATTGAACGTGCGCTGGCACTGGATAACGCAGAGTTTGAACTGGAAGACCTTAAATGGGTCATCCTGATGGTTCTCTTCAATATCCCAGGGTGCGAAAACGCCTACCAGCAAATGGAAGAATTACTCTTTGAAGTGAATGAAGGTATGCTGCACTAATCATTTTTGCAGCTTCAAGAGTCGTTATGGCCAAATCAGCACTGTTTGCGGTGCGTAACAACGAGCCCTGCCCACATTGCGGGGCTGAACTTGTTATCCGTTCCGGGAAGCATGGACCGTTTCTCGGATGTTCCCGCTATCCGGAATGCGATTATGTACGTCCTCTGAAAAGCCAGGCTGATGGGCATATCGTCAAAGTTCTGGAAGGTCAGCTATGTCCTCTCTGCGGTGCCGCGATGGTGTTGCGCCAGGGGCGTTTTGGTATGTTTATCGGATGCAGCCATTATCCGGAATGTGAGCACACCGAACTAATTGATAAACCAGATGAAACAGCCATTACCTGCCCGCAATGTAACAGTGGGCATCTGGTACAACGGCGTTCCCGATACGGCAAAACATTCTATTCCTGCGATCGCTATCCCGATTGCCAGTTCGTCATCAATTTCAAACCCGTCGTGGGCGAATGCGCCATATGCCATTACCCGCTGCTTATCGAAAAGAAAACCGCGCAGGGCGTCAAACGCTTTTGCGCCAGTAAACAATGTGGAAAGCCGGTAACGGCGGAACAAACTCGTGAAGAATAACCTGCCAAAAGATCCCATCGCCTCAATGGTGGAGATCCTGAATAAAGAACACGTCATCGCATATCCAACGGAAGCTGTTTTTGGGGTCGGCTGCGATCCGGACAGTGAAACAGCGGTACACCGACTGCTGAAATTGAAGCAACGGCCAGTGGAAAAAGGATTGATCCTTATTGCTGCCAGCTTTGAGCAGTTAAAACCTTATATTGATGACAGCATGCTGAATGATGCTCAGCGCCAGGCGATTTTTGCATGTTGGCCGGGCCCGGTGACATTTGTCTTTCCTGCCAGACCGGGCACACCACGCTGGTTAACCGGTCGTTTCGACTCATTAGCCGTGCGCGTCACCGACCATCCGTTGGTCATTGAGCTGTGCGAAGCCTACGGTAAACCTCTGGTTTCAACGAGTGCCAACTTATCAGGTTTGCCGCCATGCCGAACGGCACAAGAAGTTCTCACGCAATTTGGCCCTGACTTCCCGGTAGTTGATGTCCCGACTGGCGGGCGGCAGAACCCTTCAGAAATCCGCGACGCCCTTACCGGCGAACTTTTCCGTCAGGGGTAATCGTATGGAAACTTACGCCGTCTTTGGTAATCCCATCAGTCACAGCAAATCGCCGTTTATACATCAGCAGTTTGCCAGCCAGCTGCATATTGAGCACCCGTACGGTCGTGTTCTTGCTCCCATTGATGATTTCGTAAATACGCTAAATGCTTTTTTTGCAGCGGGGGGGAAAGGCGCGAATATTACCGTTCCTTTTAAAGAAGAGGCGTTTGCCCGAGCCGATGAGCTGACAGAACGCGCTGCGTTAGCCGGTGCGGTAAACACCCTTAAACGTCTTGAAGATGGGCGTTTGCTGGGGGACAACACCGATGGCATCGGTTTATTGAGCGATCTGCAAAGGTTGGCTTTTATCCACCCAGGCATGCGTATCCTGCTGGTGGGGGCAGGCGGCGCTGCGCGCGGCGTTATCCTTCCTTTACTTTCACTGGATTGTGCGGTGACCCTAACGAACCGCACCCATTCCCGGGCACAAGAGCTGGCTGAACTTTTTGCCCATACGGGAAGTGTTGATGCTGTCGCTATGGATGCGCTGCGCAGCCATAAATTCGATCTGGTTATTAACGCTACCTCCAGCGGTATCGGTGGCGATATTCCGGCGTTACCTGAGACGATTATTCATCCTGAGATACGCTGCTACGACATGTTTTATCAAAAAGGGACAACGCCGTTCCTGACCTGGTGCGAAACGTTAGGTGCGAAGCAGCGTGCGGATGGTCTGGGTATGCTGGTGGGGCAAGCGGCACACGCTGTACTACTGTGGCATGGTGTACTGCCGGATATTGAACCCGTCATTGCGTTGCTAAAGCAGGAACTGGAGAAATGAACCAGGCGATACAGTTTCCAGATCGTGAAGAGTGGAATGCTTCATTGCAGTCAGTGTGTTTTCCCGCACTGGTTAATGGCATGCAGGTCATTTGCGCGATTAAAGGAGAAGTACTGGCTCAGCGTTTTGGCGGTGAAGCGCCGGAGCAGTTGCTGGCGCTTTTCCGTGAACATCGCTGGGATTTGGAAGACGAGGCGGAGCAACTGATCCGCCAGCAAGAAGAAGATGATCAGGGCATTGTCTGGATTTCTTGATCCAGATATTCATCTTTCCATTTCACGTAGTTGTTTGCCGAATACTTCAATCCTTCAATTTCCGCCACCTGCAAGGGGCGGATCTGTTTTATCGGGCTACCTAAATAGAGGTATCCGCTCTCGAGACGTTTGTTTTGGGGAACCAGGCTACCCGCACCGATCATGACATCATCTTCGATTATGGCACCGTCAAGTAAGATGGAACCCATACCAACCAGTACGCGATTGCCAATCGTGCAGCCGTGTAGCATCACTTTATGCCCGACTGTCACATCTTCACCAATGATCAGCGGATTGCCGTCGGGGTTATAAGAGGACTTATGCGTGACATGCAGGACGCAGCCGTCCTGTATATTGCTGCGTGCGCCGATCTCGACATAATTTACATCGCCACGAATCACCACCAGCGGCCAAATACCCACATCATCAGCAATTCTGACATCGCCAATAACCACGCTCGTGGCATCAACCATTACTCGCTGACCCATTTCAGGAAGCAGATCCTTATAAGGACGTAATACGGTAGACATAATTACCTCATTTAAAACAGGCTGAGAGAGTGACTGTGATTGCTCGATCCGTCTTCTGCAACCCTTTTGCGAATCATTATTTGCGCAGATCGTACGGGATCGCAGCAAAAAGAATGAAAAAACAGCAGTCAGAAAAAAAGATCGCAAAAAGACTTGTGCTAAAAATTGGGATCCCTATAATGCGCCTCCGTTGACACGACAACGTGAATCACTTCACCAGATAGTCGCTTCAACGAAACAGAGAAATCCTGAAATTCAGGGTTGACTCTGAAAGAGGAAAGCGTCGTGAAGAAATCGAACGTGGTCAGGTACTGGCTAAGCCGGGCACCATCAAGCCGCACACCAAATTCGAATCTGAAGTGTACATCCTGTCCAAAGATGAAGGCGGCCGTCACACTCCGTTCTTCAAAGGCTACCGTCCGCAGTTCTACTTCCGTACAACTGACGTGACTGGCACCATCGAACTGCCGGAAGGCGTGGAGATGGTAATGCCGGGCGACAACATCAAAATGGTTGTTACCCTGATCCACCCGATCGCAATGGACGATGGTCTGCGTTTCGCAATCCGTGAAGGCGGCCGTACCGTTGGCGCGGGCGTTGTAGCAAAAGTTCTCAGCTAATCGCTGATAACATTTGACGCAATGCGCAAGAAAAGGGCATCATTTGATGCCCTTTTTGTACGCTTTCGACGCAGAACCTGGCTCATCAGTGATTTTTTTGACCATAATCATTGCTGAGACAGGCTCTGAAGAGGGCGTTGGTCCGAAACTCGCCAGAGCATTTCGGTTCGGTTGCCTCGCTTATGCGGGGCAAAAATGTTTGTCTGAATTCTTGTGACAGGTTGGTTTATGAGTGCGAATACCGAAGCTCAAGGGAGCGGGCGCGGCCTGGAAGCGATGAAGTGGGTTGTTGTTGCAGTTCTGCTGCTCGTGGCTATCGTTGGCAACTATCTTTATCGTGACATGATGCTGCCGCTCCGCGCGCTGGCAGTTGTAATTCTGATTGCTGCAGCAGGTGGTGTCGCGCTGTTGACGACGAAGGGCAAAGCGACAGTCGCTTTTGCCCGTGAAGCGAGAACCGAAGTACGTAAAGTGATTTGGCCCACTCGTCAGGAAACATTGCACACCACATTGATCGTGGCTGCGGTAACCGCAGTCATGTCACTGATCCTGTGGGGACTGGATGGTATTCTGGTCCGCCTGGTTTCCTTTATCACTGGCCTGAGGTTCTGAGATGTCTGAAGCTCCTAAAAAGCGCTGGTACGTCGTTCAGGCGTTTTCCGGTTTTGAAGGCCGCGTAGCTACATCGCTGCGCGAGCATATCAAATTACACAATATGGAAGAGTTGTTTGGTGAAGTCATGGTGCCGACCGAAGAAGTGGTCGAAATCCGTGGCGGCCAGCGTCGTAAAAGCGAACGCAAATTCTTCCCGGGCTACGTGCTTGTCCAGATGGTAATGAACGACGCCAGCTGGCACCTGGTACGCAGCGTTCCGCGCGTAATGGGCTTCATCGGTGGTACTTCCGATCGTCCTGCACCAATTAGCGATAAAGAAGTGGATGCGATCATGAACCGCCTCCAGCAGGTTGGTGATAAACCGCGTCCGAAAACGCTGTTCGAGCCGGGTGAAATGGTCCGCGTTAGTGATGGTCCGTTTGCCGACTTTAATGGTGTGGTTGAAGAAGTGGACTATGAAAAGTCTCGCCTGAAAGTTTCCGTTTCTATCTTCGGTCGTGCGACCCCGGTAGAGCTGGATTTCAGCCAGGTCGAAAAAGCCTAAATATTCGGCGATCAAACGTTGCACAGGGCGCGAAATTGACATACAATTTCGCGCCTTTTGTTTTTATGGGTTCTGAACCCGTAAAACGCATTTAAACACGGGGAGCCTTTCGGGGCGCTATACCCAAACGAGGAAATTTCAATGGCTAAGAAAGTCCAGGCCTACGTCAAGCTGCAAGTTGCAGCTGGCATGGCAAACCCGAGCCCACCGGTTGGTCCGGCTCTGGGTCAGCAGGGTGTTAACATCATGGAATTCTGTAAAGCGTTTAACGCCAAAACTGATTCCATCGAAAAAGGTCTGCCGATTCCGGTTGTTATTACCGTTTACGCTGACCGTTCCTTCACTTTCATTACCAAAACGCCTCCGGCAGCAGTTCTGCTGAAGAAAGCGGCTGGTATCAAGTCTGGTTCCGGCAAGCCGAACAAAGACAAAGTGGGCAAAATCTCCCGCGCTCAGTTGCAGGAAATCGCTCAGACTAAAGCCGCGGACATGACCGGTGCTGACATTGAAGCGATGACTCGCTCAATCGAAGGTACTGCACGTTCCATGGGCCTGGTAGTGGAGGATTAAGAAATGGCTAAACTGACCAAGCGCATGCGCGTGATCCGTGACAAAGTTGATGCGACCAAACAGTACGACATCAACGAAGCCATTGCTCTGTTGAAAGAGCTGGCCACTGCTAAATTCGTCGAAAGCGTAGACGTTGCTGTTAACCTCGGCATCGACGCGCGTAAATCTGACCAGAACGTACGTGGTGCAACTGTACTGCCGCACGGTACTGGCCGTTCTGTTCGCGTAGCCGTATTTGCCCAGGGCCCGAACGCTGAAGCTGCTAAAGCAGCTGGCGCAGAGCTGGTAGGTATGGAAGATCTGGCTGAACAGATCAAAAAAGGCGAAATGAACTTTGACGTTGTTATTGCTTCCCCGGATGCAATGCGCGTTGTTGGTCAACTGGGCCAGGTTCTGGGTCCGCGTGGCCTGATGCCGAACCCGAAAGTGGGTACTGTAACGCCGAACGTTGCTGAAGCAGTTAAAAACGCTAAAGCAGGTCAGGTTCGTTACCGTAACGACAAAAACGGCATCATCCACACCACCATCGGTAAAGTGGACTTTGACGCTGATAAACTGAAAGAAAACCTGGAATCTCTGCTGGTTGCGCTGAAAAAAGCAAAACCGTCTCAGGCGAAAGGCGTGTACATCAAGAAAGTTAGCATCTCCACCACCATGGGTGCTGGTGTTGCGGTAGACCAGGCTGGTCTGAACGCAGCGGCGAACTAATATTCGCCTTTACGTGGGTGGTGGATTTGTCTACAATCTTCCCCCCACGTTTTGCTAGCGTAAGTTAGCAAACAAACAGATTTGTTCGTTGGAGCCTGGCCTATCCAGGCCTCCGTCGAAGACCGCAGGTGTTTCGCAAGAGACTTAATTCCCTGCGTAGACGGTGACAGAACCTGAAGAATATTTTTTAAGTACTCTTTGGCTTGTTTCTGCTCACCGTATTAAGACGCTCTTTTCTTTGAGAAGAGTGAAGTGAGTTCCAGGGCATGAGCCCTGGCAAACATCCAGGAGCAAAGCTAATGGCTTTAAATCTTCAAGACAAACAAGCGATTGTTGCTGAAGTCAGCGAAGTAGCCAAAGGCGCGCTGTCTGCGGTTGTTGCGGATTCCCGTGGCGTTACCGTAGATAAAATGACCGAACTGCGTAAAGCAGGTCGCGAAGCCGGCGTTTACATGCGTGTTGTTCGCAACACCCTGCTGCGCCGTGTTGTTGAAGGTACTCAGTTTGAGTGCCTGAAAGACGCGTTCGTTGGTCCGACCCTGATTGCATATTCTATGGAACACCCGGGCGCTGCTGCTCGTCTGTTCAAAGATTTCGCGAAAGCGAATGCAAAATTTGAGGTCAAAGCCGCTGCCTTTGAAGGTGAGTTGATCCCGGCGTCGCAGATCGATCGCCTGGCAACCCTGCCGACCTACGAAGAAGCAATTGCACGCCTGATGGCGACCATGAAAGAAGCCTCTGCTGGCAAACTGGTCCGCACTCTGGCTGCTGTACGCGATGCGAAAGAAGCTGCTTAATCGCAGTTTTCTCTTTAACGCATTCGCTTACGTATAAACTTATTCTGATATTCAGGAACAATTTAAATGTCTATCACTAAAGATCAAATCATTGAAGCAGTTGCCGCTATGTCCGTAATGGACGTTGTAGAACTGATCTCTGCAATGGAAGAAAAATTCGGTGTTTCCGCTGCTGCCGCTGTAGCTGTTGCTGCTGGCCCGGCTGCTGAAGCTGCTGAAGAAAAAACTGAGTTCGACGTAATTCTGAAAGCCGCTGGCGCTAACAAAGTTGCTGTTATCAAAGCAGTACGTGGCGCAACTGGCCTGGGTCTGAAAGAAGCTAAAGACCTGGTAGAATCTGCTCCGGCCGCTCTGAAAGAAGGCGTGAGCAAAGATGACGCTGAAGCTCTGAAAAAATCTCTGGAAGAAGCTGGCGCTGAAGTTGAAGTTAAATAAGCCAACCCTTCCGGTTGCAGCCTGAGAAATCAGGCTGATGGCTGGTGACTTTTTGGTCACCAGCCTTTTTGCGCTGTAAAAGGTGCCGGTAGCGTTTCACACTGTTTGACTGCCAGTAGCCTTTACAATGCTTGTTTCTATCGACGACTTAATATACTGCGACAGAAGCGTTTTTCTGTGTAAATCGCAATGAAATGGTTTAAGCGTGATAGCAACAAGCATTGCGGAAAGTGCTCCACTTTCCGGTCAAAAAAATAGTGTTGCATAAACTGTCCTTTCCCTGGGCAGAGTGGGTCGACTTGTCAGCGAGCTGAGGAACCCTATGGTTTACTCCTATACCGAGAAAAAACGTATTCGTAAGGATTTTGGTAAACGTCCACAAGTACTGGATGTCCCATATCTCCTTTCTATCCAGCTTGACTCGTTCCAGAAGTTCATCGAGCAAGATCCTGAAGGCCAATACGGTCTGGAAGCGGCGTTCCGCTCCGTGTTCCCGATTAAGAGCTACAGCGGTAATTCGGAACTGCAATACGTCAGCTACCGTCTTGGCGAACCCGTTTTTGACGTTAAAGAATGTCAGATCCGTGGCGTAACGTACTCCGCTCCGCTGCGTGTAAAACTGCGTCTGGTGATCTACGAGCGCGAAGCGCCGGAAGGCACCGTTAAAGACATTAAAGAACAAGAAGTCTACATGGGCGAAATTCCGCTCATGACCGACAACGGTACCTTTGTTATCAACGGTACTGAACGTGTTATCGTTTCTCAGCTGCACCGTAGCCCTGGCGTCTTCTTTGACAGCGATAAGGGTAAGACCCACTCATCTGGTAAGGTGCTTTATAACGCACGTATCATTCCTTACCGCGGGTCATGGCTGGACTTCGAATTCGATCCGAAAGACAACCTGTTTGTTCGTATCGACCGTCGTCGTAAGCTGCCGGCAACCATCATTCTGCGCGCGCTGAATTACACCACTGAGCAGATCCTTGACCTGTTCTTTGAAAAAGTAACCTTTGAAATTCGCGACAACAAATTGCAGATGGAACTGGTGCCGGAACGTCTGCGTGGCGAAACCGCGTCCTTCGATATCGAAGCGAACGGCAAAATGTATGTTGAGAAAGGCCGCCGTATCACTGCGCGCCATATCCGTCAGTTGGAAAAAGACGAGATTCAACATATCGAAGTACCGGTTGAGTACATCGCGGGCAAAGTGGCTGCTAAAGACTACGTTGATGAATCCACTGGCGAGCTGATCTGCCCGGCGAACATGGAGCTGTCGCTCGATCTGCTGGCGAAGCTGAGCCAGGCTGGTCACAAACGTATCGAAACCCTGTTCACCAACGATCTGGATCACGGTCCGTACATGTCTGAGACTGTGCGTGTCGACCCGACCAACGATCGTCTGAGCGCGCTGGTAGAAATCTACCGCATGATGCGCCCTGGTGAGCCGCCGACTCGCGAAGCTGCTGAAAGCCTGTTCGAGAACCTGTTCTTCTCCGAAGACCGCTACGATCTTTCTGCGGTTGGTCGTATGAAGTTCAACCGTTCTCTGCTGCGCGACAGCATCGAAGGTTCCGGTATCCTGAGCAAAGAAGACATCATCGAAGTGATGAAAAAGCTCATCGGTATCCGTAACGGCATCGGTGAAGTGGATGATATCGACCACCTCGGCAACCGTCGTATCCGTTCCGTTGGCGAAATGGCGGAAAACCAATTCCGCGTTGGCCTGGTGCGTGTAGAACGTGCGGTGAAAGAGCGTCTGTCTCTGGGCGATCTGGATACCCTGATGCCGCAGGACATGATCAACGCCAAGCCTATCTCTGCCGCAGTGAAAGAGTTCTTCGGTTCCAGCCAGCTGTCTCAGTTTATGGACCAGAACAACCCGCTGTCTGAGATTACGCACAAACGTCGTATCTCTGCACTCGGCCCAGGCGGTCTGACCCGTGAGCGTGCAGGCTTCGAAGTTCGAGACGTTCACCCGACCCACTACGGTCGCGTATGTCCGATCGAAACGCCTGAAGGTCCGAACATTGGTCTGATTAACTCCCTGTCCGTGTACGCACAGACTAACGAATACGGCTTCCTCGAAACGCCGTACCGTAAAGTGACTGACGGCGTGGTGACTGACGAGATCCATTACCTTTCTGCAATTGAAGAAGGTAACTACGTCATCGCTCAGGCGAACACCAACCTGACGGATGAAGGTCGTTTTGCAGAAGATCTGGTGACCTGCCGCAGCAAAGGCGAATCCAGCCTTTTCAGTGCAGACCAGGTTGACTACATGGACGTATCCACCCAGCAGGTGGTTTCCGTCGGTGCGTCCCTGATCCCGTTCCTGGAACACGATGACGCCAACCGTGCATTGATGGGTGCGAACATGCAACGTCAGGCGGTTCCGACTCTGCGCGCTGATAAGCCGCTGGTTGGTACCGGTATGGAACGTGCTGTTGCCGTTGACTCCGGTGTAACCGCAGTCGCTAAACGTGGCGGTACCGTTCAGTACGTGGATGCTTCCCGTATCGTTATCAAAGTTAACGAAGACGAGATGTACCCGGGCGAAGCAGGTATCGACATTTATAACCTGACCAAATACACCCGTTCTAACCAGAACACCTGCATCAATCAGATGCCGTGTGTCTATCTGGGTGAGCCAATTGAGCGCGGCGACGTGCTGGCAGACGGTCCGTCCACCGACCTCGGTGAACTGGCGCTCGGTCAGAACATGCGCGTAGCGTTCATGCCGTGGAACGGTTACAACTTCGAAGACTCCATTCTTGTCTCCGAGCGTGTGGTTCAGGAAGATCGTTTCACCACTATTCACATCCAGGAACTGGCTTGTGTGTCCCGTGACACCAAACTGGGGCCGGAAGAGATCACTGCTGATATCCCGAACGTGGGTGAAGCTGCGCTCTCCAAACTGGATGAATCCGGTATCGTTTACATCGGTGCAGAAGTGACCGGCGGCGACATTCTGGTTGGTAAGGTAACGCCGAAAGGTGAAACCCAGCTGACGCCAGAAGAGAAACTGCTGCGCGCCATCTTCGGTGAGAAAGCGTCTGACGTTAAAGACTCTTCTCTGCGCGTACCAAACGGTGTTTCCGGTACTGTTATCGATGTTCAGGTCTTCACCCGCGATGGCGTGGAAAAAGACAAACGTGCGCTGGAAATCGAAGAGATGCAGCTGAAGCAGGCGAAGAAAGACCTGTCTGAAGAATTGCAGATCCTCGAAGCTGGCCTGTTTAGCCGTATCCATACCGTGCTGGTTTCCGGTGGCGTTGAAGCTGACAAGCTCGACAAACTGCCGCGCGACCGCTGGCTGGAACTCGGCCTGACCGACGAAGCGAAACAAAATCAGCTGGAACAGCTGGCTGAGCAGTATGACGAACTGAAACACGAGTTCGAGAAAAAACTCGAAGCGAAACGCCGCAAAATCACTCAGGGCGACGATCTGGCACCGGGCGTGCTGAAGATTGTTAAGGTTTATCTGGCCGTGAAACGTCAGATCCAGCCGGGTGATAAAATGGCAGGTCGTCACGGTAACAAGGGTGTTATCTCCAAGATCAACCCGATCGAAGATATGCCATACGATGAAAACGGCACGCCGGTAGACATCGTACTGAACCCGCTGGGCGTACCGTCTCGTATGAACATCGGTCAGATCCTTGAAACCCACCTGGGTATGGCTGCGAAAGGTATTGGCGATAAGATCAACGCCATGCTGAAACAGCAGCAAGAAGTCGCGAAACTGCGCGAGTTCATCCAGCGTGCATACGATCTGGGCGCTGACGTTCGTCAGAAAGTCGACCTGAGCACCTTCAGCGATGAGGAAGTTCTGCGTCTGGCAGAAAACCTGCGCAAAGGCATGCCGATCGCAACGCCGGTCTTCGACGGTGCGAAAGAGTCTGAAATCAAGGAACTGTTACAGCTGGGTGGCCTGCCGACTTCCGGTCAGATCACACTGTTCGACGGTCGTACCGGTGAGCAGTTCGAGCGCCAGGTTACCGTTGGCTACATGTACATGCTGAAACTGAACCACCTGGTTGATGACAAAATGCATGCGCGTTCCACCGGTTCTTACAGCCTGGTTACTCAGCAGCCGCTGGGTGGTAAGGCGCAGTTCGGTGGTCAGCGCTTCGGGGAGATGGAAGTGTGGGCGCTGGAAGCTTATGGCGCGGCATACACCCTGCAAGAAATGCTTACCGTTAAGTCTGATGACGTGAACGGTCGTACCAAGATGTATAAAAACATCGTGGACGGCAACCATCAGATGGAACCGGGTATGCCAGAGTCCTTCAACGTACTGTTGAAAGAGATTCGTTCGCTGGGTATCAACATCGAGCTGGAAGACGAGTAACTCTCGCTCAAACAGGTCACTGGTGTCGGGGCAAAACCCGACACCAGATTGTGCTAACTCCGACGGGAGCAAATCCGTGAAAGACTTATTAAAGTTTCTGAAAGCGCAAACTAAAACCGAAGAGTTTGATGCGATCAAAATTGCTCTGGCTTCGCCAGACATGATCCGTTCATGGTCTTTTGGTGAAGTTAAAAAGCCGGAAACCATCAACTACCGTACGTTCAAACCTGAGCGTGACGGCCTTTTCTGTGCGCGTATTTTCGGGCCAGTAAAAGACTATGAGTGCCTGTGCGGTAAGTACAAGCGCCTGAAACACCGCGGTGTGATTTGTGAGAAGTGCGGCGTTGAAGTGACCCAGACTAAAGTGCGTCGTGAACGCATGGGCCACATCGAGCTGGCTTCCCCGACCGCGCACATTTGGTTCCTGAAATCTCTGCCGTCCCGTATCGGCCTGCTGCTGGATATGCCGCTGCGTGATATCGAACGTGTTCTGTACTTCGAATCCTATGTGGTTATCGAAGGCGGTATGACCAATCTGGAGCGTAACCAGATCCTGACCGAAGAACAGTACCTGGACGCGCTGGAAGAGTTCGGTGACGAATTCGACGCGAAGATGGGCGCAGAAGCGATTCAGGCCCTGCTGAAAAGCATGGATCTGGAGCAGGAATGCGAACAGCTGCGTGAAGAACTGAATGAAACCAACTCCGAAACCAAACGTAAGAAGCTGACCAAGCGTATCAAGCTGCTGGAAGCGTTCGTACAGTCTGGTAACAAACCGGAGTGGATGATCCTGACCGTTCTGCCAGTGCTGCCGCCGGACCTGCGTCCGCTGGTTCCGCTGGACGGTGGTCGTTTCGCAACGTCGGATCTGAACGATCTGTACCGTCGCGTGATCAACCGTAACAACCGTCTGAAACGCCTGCTGGATCTGGCGGCACCGGACATTATCGTACGCAACGAAAAACGTATGTTGCAGGAAGCGGTTGACGCCCTGCTGGATAACGGTCGTCGCGGTCGTGCGATCACCGGTTCCAACAAACGTCCGCTGAAATCTTTGGCCGATATGATCAAAGGTAAACAGGGTCGTTTCCGTCAGAACCTGCTCGGTAAGCGTGTTGACTACTCCGGTCGTTCTGTTATCACCGTAGGTCCATATCTGCGTCTGCATCAGTGCGGTCTGCCGAAGAAAATGGCGCTGGAGCTGTTCAAACCGTTCATCTACGGCAAGCTGGAACTGCGTGGCCTCGCCACCACCATCAAAGCTGCGAAGAAAATGGTTGAGCGCGAAGAAGCTGTCGTTTGGGATATCCTGGACGAAGTTATCCGCGAACACCCGGTACTGCTGAACCGTGCACCAACCCTGCACCGTTTGGGTATCCAGGCGTTTGAACCGGTTCTGATCGAAGGTAAAGCAATCCAGCTGCACCCGCTGGTTTGTGCGGCATATAACGCCGACTTCGATGGTGACCAGATGGCAGTTCACGTACCGCTGACGCTGGAAGCCCAGCTGGAAGCGCGTGCGCTGATGATGTCTACCAACAACATCCTGTCTCCGGCGAACGGCGAACCTATCATCGTTCCGTCTCAGGACGTTGTACTGGGTCTGTACTACATGACCCGTGACTGTGTTAACGCCAAAGGCGAAGGCATGGTGCTGACTGGCCCGAAAGAAGCTGAGCGTATTTACCGCGCTGGCCTGGCCTCTCTGCATGCGCGCGTTAAAGTGCGTATCACCGAGTATGAAAAAGATGCTAACGGCGAATTCGTTGCGAAAACCAGCCTGAAAGACACGACCGTTGGCCGTGCCATTCTGTGGATGATCGTACCGAAAGGTCTGCCTTTCTCCATCGTCAACCAGGCGCTGGGCAAGAAGGCTATCTCCAAAATGCTGAACACCTGTTACCGCATTCTGGGCCTGAAACCGACCGTTATCTTCGCGGACCAGACGATGTACACCGGCTTTGCTTATGCAGCGCGTTCAGGTGCATCTGTTGGTATCGATGACATGGTCATCCCGGAGAAGAAACACGAGATCATCTCTGAAGCGGAAGCGGAAGTTGCCGAGATTCAGGAGCAGTTCCAGTCTGGTCTGGTAACCGCTGGCGAACGCTATAACAAAGTTATCGATATTTGGGCTGCGGCGAACGATCGCGTATCCAAAGCGATGATGGATAACCTGCAAACTGAAACCGTTATTAACCGTGACGGCGTTGAAGAGCAGCAGGTTTCCTTTAACAGCATCTACATGATGGCCGACTCCGGTGCGCGTGGTTCCGCCGCCCAGATTCGTCAGCTTGCTGGTATGCGTGGTCTGATGGCGAAGCCGGATGGCTCCATCATCGAAACGCCGATCACCGCGAACTTCCGTGAAGGTCTGAACGTACTCCAGTACTTCATCTCCACGCACGGTGCGCGTAAAGGTCTGGCGGATACCGCACTGAAAACCGCGAACTCCGGTTACCTGACGCGTCGTCTGGTAGACGTAGCGCAGGACCTGGTAGTAACCGAAGACGATTGTGGCACCCTCGAAGGGATCACCATGACGCCGGTTATCGAAGGTGGTGATGTTAAAGAGCCGCTGCGCGATCGCGTTCTGGGTCGTGTAACTGCTGAAGACATTCTGAAGCCGGGCACCGCAGATATTCTGGTTCCGCGCAACACGCTGCTGCACGAACAGTGGTGTGACCTGCTGGAAGCGAACTCTGTTGACTCCGTCAAAGTGCGTTCCGTTGTATCTTGTGACACCGACTTTGGTGTGTGCGCCCACTGCTATGGTCGTGACCTGGCGCGTGGCCACATCATCAACAAGGGTGAAGCTATCGGCGTTATCGCGGCACAGTCCATCGGTGAGCCGGGTACACAGCTGACGATGCGTACGTTCCACATCGGTGGTGCGGCATCTCGTGCGGCTGCTGAATCCAGCATCCAGGTGAAAAACAAAGGTAGCATCCGTCTGAGCAACGCGAAGTCGGTTGTTAACTCCAGCGGAAAACTGGTTGTCACCTCCCGTAACACTGAGCTGAAACTGATCGACGAATTCGGTCGTACCAAAGAAAGCTATAAAGTGCCTTACGGTGCGGTCATGGCGAAGGGTGATGGCGAGCAGGTTGCTGGCGGCGAAACCGTTGCAAACTGGGATCCGCACACCATGCCGGTTATCACTGAAGTGGCGGGTTTCATCCGCTTCACTGACATGATCGATGGTCAGACGATTACCCGTCAGACCGACGAACTGACCGGTCTCTCTTCGCTGGTGGTTCTGGACTCCGCAGAGCGTACCTCTGGTGGTAAAGACCTGCGTCCGGCACTGAAAATCGTTGATGCCAATGGCAACGACGTACTGATCCCAGGCACCGATATGCCTGCACAGTACTTCCTGCCGGGTAAAGCGATTGTTCAGCTGGAAGATGGCGTACAGATCAGCTCTGGTGATACCCTGGCGCGTATTCCGCAGGAATCCGGCGGTACCAAGGATATTACCGGTGGTCTGCCGCGCGTTGCGGATCTGTTCGAAGCACGTCGTCCGAAAGAGCCGGCAATCCTGGCTGAAATCAGCGGTATCATTTCCTTCGGTAAAGAGACCAAAGGGAAACGCCGCCTGGTGATCACGCCGGTTGACGGTAGCGATCCGTACGAAGAGATGATTCCGAAATGGCGTCAGCTCAACGTGTTCGAAGGTGAACGTGTAGAACGTGGTGACGTGGTTTCTGACGGTCCGGAAGCACCGCACGACATTCTGCGTCTTCGTGGCGTACACGCGGTAACGCGTTATATCACCAACGAAGTACAGGACGTTTACCGTCTGCAAGGCGTTAAGATCAACGATAAGCACATCGAAGTTATCGTTCGTCAGATGCTGCGTAAAGCCACCATCGCTAACGCAGGAAGTTCCGACTTCCTGGAAGGTGAGCAGGTTGAATACTCTCGCGTCAAGATCGCTAACCGCGAACTGGAAGCGAACGGCAAAATTGCGGCAACGTATGCTCGCGATCTGCTGGGTATCACCAAAGCGTCTCTGGCTACCGAGTCCTTCATCTCCGCGGCATCGTTCCAGGAGACGACGCGTGTGCTTACCGAAGCAGCCGTTGCGGGCAAACGCGACGAACTGCGCGGTCTGAAAGAGAACGTGATCGTGGGTCGTCTGATCCCGGCCGGTACCGGTTACGCGTACCACCAGGATCGTATGCGCCGTCGCGCCGCTGGCGAACTGCCGGCAGCACCGCAGGTGACTGCGGAAGATGCGTCCGCGAGCCTGGCAGAACTGCTGAACGCAGGTCTGGGTGGTTCAGACAACGAGTAATCGTTTCTCGTCATAAAAAACCCGCTTCGGCGGGTTTTTTTTTGCCTTCCAACTCCCGGGGGCAATAAAAATGCCCGGCAAAGCGGGCACAGTGTCAGACACAGGAAAGAAAACGTTAATCGCGCGGTGGCAACCGGCGATAAAGTTCAATCATATCGCCCGCCAGATCCTGGATTACCATCGCGTTCATCAGGTGATCCTGCGAATGAACGGTGATCAGGTTGACCGGCAGCTTGCCGGTGCCTTCATCCAGCCCGATTAATTGCGTCTGAATTTTATGCGCGGCTTTAACGAATTCGCGTGATTCCTCCATCGCTTTTTCCGCTTCGTCAAAATCGCCTTTTCGTGCCATCTGCAAAGCGGTCAATGCCTGGCTGCGTGCTGCCCCGGCATTAACCAGCAATTCCATAATGATGGTTTCTAAATCTTCCACGCGCTCACTCCAGTAGCTTAAGGGCTTTTTCCAGTACGACATCACCTTTCATCATGCCGTAATCCATCATGTCGATTACCGCCACCTTCTTGCCCAGCGGTTCAGCCTGAGCCTGCAATTTTGCCTGCTCGTATTTGACTTGCGGCCCCAGCAACACGATATCCGCCGTTGCAATTTCATCTTTAAATTCCGCAACAGGAACCGCTTTGATGATGACGTCGACGCCTTTTTTTTGCGCCGCGTCTTTCATGCGTTGCACCAACATGCTGGTGGACATACCTGCTGCACAGCATAAAACGATGTTTTTCATAGTCAGCCTCGGTGTTGATGGGATTACTGATAATTATCTTCTGCCGCTGGCTTCAACAACCGCTTTGCCGCGATTGTGTGTATGGCATCACAAAGAAAGCCTGCGCAGAGTGAAACCGGTTACAACCTGACACTTCTTCATCGCTCAATCATTTACTGCCTGCAAGACGCGGTTTTTGCCTTTTCGTTTCGCTTTGTACAGGGCTTCGTCTACCCTGGTGACCAGATGATCAAGCGTCTCCATATGCCACTCGCCCAGGCCTGCGCTAAATGTCACTGCCAGACCGTCTTCGCGCCATCGACGATTGGCAACATTTTGCCGCCACTGCTCAAGCAATGTCAGCGCATCATTGAGATGCTGCTGCGGGAAGATCACCGCGAATTCCTCCCCGCCGTAGCGGTAGAGGGAAATACCGTGCGGTTGTAATACCTGAATCCCTTCGCGGGCGACGTTGCGCAGCACAATATCGCCGTTCTGATGACCCCAGGTATCGTTAATAGATTTGAAGTTATCGATATCCACCAGCGCCAGGGCGAATGGCTGGTGATCGTTCATCAGCGCGGCAATATCGCTATCGAAGGCGCGGCGGTTTTTGCAGTTGGTCAGTGCATCCATCGTGGCTTGCCGCACCCATGACTGCTCGCGCTCTTTGTTACTTTCAATGGCTGTGCTCAGCATGGCTTCCAGTTTTGGTGCACGCTTCACATCGCCGGTTTTTATCGCATTCAGGATGTTCATCAGCACCGTGCGCGCAGCATGGCGCAGATAGAGACCGAACAGAATAATCATCACAGCCGCAGTGCCAAATCCCCAGCTAATGAGCAAACTTTGGTGGCGAATGCGCTTGTCCAGCGTGCTGGCCTCTACTTTGTAAACCACAAGCCACGCCGGGTTGGTAAAGGCGTAGTAGTAATACCAATGGTCGCTGTTCTTATCGTAAAACGTGCCTTCTCCGCTGGTCATATCTGCCAGCAGCATCGGGCTGATAGCGGTTTTAAACAGCGCACCGGTATCGGGATGCAGCATCACTTTGCCTTCGCGATCGACAACGAAATATTCGCCCGGCATCGGCGCTTGCATAATACGCAGGGTATAACCCAATGACGGAAGGTCGAGATGAAAAGCCAGCGTGCCCTTCAATTTGCCATTCGCATCTATCACCGGTTTGTAAATCGTCACTGTGGGTCGGCGGGTAAAAAAATCCGTGTAGGTATGCGTGTAGTGATTAAACATGCTGGCTTCAGCCTGATGCATAAACCAGGGCCGGGTTCTGGCGTCGAAAAGCTGGCTTTCGCTGGTGGCGATGACCTGCGGCACGCGCAGATAGTGCCCTTGCGAATCGGCAAGGGAGATAGACGATACCGAAGGCATGAGCGCCAGTAACTGCATCAACTCTTTCAGCCCATGCTCCCGGTCGATATTCACGGTGGCATTAAGTTGATCATTGTGCGCAAAGAACGCGGCGGCGCGATTGAGGATATAGTCATTTTCCCGCAGGAGCGACTGCGTGTAATTCACCGCCATGTTATGGGCAAAGTTATGGTTTATGGCATGGTATTCCTCCAGCATCTCTTTGCGCTGACCGGCGGTAACCAGCACGGCAATGACTATAAAGCTGAGGAAAATCCCGGCGAGACTGACCAACATCGGCGTGGTAAACGACAGTTTTCTGCTGTGCATTTTCTGGTCCTTGAACATGCAAAAGTGAGGCAGATAACAGTATAGGGGCTACCAGGGGATAGCGTATCTGTCAGGCGGTGGGGCGGAGCGGAAGAGGGAAAAAACATCCGCTCCGGTCAGTCGCATAATCTGACGGTGCAAGAGTGCGATACCGGGCGAAGCAATACCATCGCCCGGTTTTCGTTTTACGTAGCGGGCCGAAAAAAATTAACCCGTTATCAGCGGGTTGCTGTTTTTTTGCGGCGAGCGTCCCAGCCAGCTATCCCAGTCTTTCCATACGGGTTGCAGCCCGCGAGCCATCAGTGCATCGGCAACTTCCTGCGGTCGACGACCGTCGTGGGGCGAAAACTGCTCCAGTTCCGGGTGATTATCGGCATAGCCACCCGGCTGCGTTTTGGAAAAAGCGCTGACATTATTGATAGCCAGCGGGATGACGTGATCGCGAAAATGCGGCGATTCACGCGTCGACAGCGACAGTTCTGCATCAGGCGCCAGCAGGCGAAACGCGCAGATGGTTTGCACCAGTTGGCGCTCATCCATCAGTGATGCAGGCGCAATCCCCCCGGCACACGGACGCAGGCGGGGAAATGAGACCGAAAAACGGCTCTGCCAGTAGTGCTGTTGCAGCCACAGCAGGTGCTCCGCCACCATATAGCAGTCCACGCGCCAGCTATCAGACAGACCCATTAGCGCGCCAAGCCCGATCTTGTCGATCCCCGCACGGCCCAGCCGATCCGGGGTTTCCAGCCGCCAGAAAAAATCCTGCTTTTTGCCGCGCAAGTGATGCCGGGCATACTGGGCTTCGTGGTAGGTCTCCTGATAGACCATCACGCCATCCAGACCGAGTGTTTTTAGCTCGGCATAATCCTGCTGAGAAAGCGGCTGGACTTCCATCTGAAGTGAAGCGAACTGGCGGCGAATGGCGGGCAAATGGCGGCGAAAATAATCCATTCCCACTTTGCCCTGATGTTCGCCGGTAACCAGCAAAAGATGCTCAAATCCCAGCTCGCGTAGCGCTGCACATTCGCGGGCGATTTCCTGTTCATCCAGCGTTTTGCGCTTCAGATGGTTACTCATGGAGAAACCACAATAGGTGCAGTCGTTGGCGCAGAGATTCGACAGATAGAGCGGGACGTAAAAACTTACCGTGTTGCCAAAGCGCTGGCGGGTAAGCCGCTGCGCCTTTTGTGCCAGCGGTTCAAGGAACTCGCTGGCCGCTGGCGAAAGCAGCGCCATCATATCGTCACGGGTTATTTGCCGGGCGTTGAGTGCGCGTTCGACATCGGCGGCGGTTTTGCTGTGGATGCGCAGGCGAATGTCGTCCCAGTCCAGTTGCTGCCAGCGGTCGCTAAAGGTGTTCATTGCATGGCCTCCAGAAAACCGGTCAACGGGCTGGTGGCGGTGGCAAAACGCTGACGTGCACCCGGCCCGGCCTGACGCGCCAGTGCACCGGCTTCTACCGCCAGGCGAAACGCGCGCGCCATATTCACCGGATCGTCCGCCACGGCGATAGCGGTATTCACCAGCACGGCATCCGCGCCCATCTCCAGCGCCTGTGCCGCATGGCTTGGTGCGCCAATCCCCGCATCTACCACTACCGGAACATTGGCCTGTTCAATGATAATTTCCAGCATGGCGCGGGTTTCCAGCCCCTGATTGGAGCCAATTGGCGCGCCGAGTGGCATCACTGCCGCGCAACCGGCTTCTTCGAGGCGTTTGCACAATACCGGATCGGCTCCGCAATAGGGCAGAACGACAAAGCCCATCTGCACCAGTTTTTCTGCCGCGTGCAGGGTTTCAATCGGATCCGGCAGCAGCCAGCGCGGATCGGGGTGGATTTCCAGTTTCAGCCAGTGCGTGCCCAGCGCTTCGCGCGCCAGTTGGGCGGCAAAAATAGCCTCTTCCGCGTTTTTCGCCCCGGAGGTGTTGGGCAGCAATGTCACACCCGCGTCGAGCAGCGGCTGCAAAATACCATCGTTATGCTGGCGTAAGTCGACCCGTTTCATCGCCAGCGTCACCAGTTCACCGCCAGAAGCGTGAATCGCGTCCACCATCATTTGCGGTGTGGCGAACTTGCCGGTGCCAGTAAATAGCCGTGAAGAAAACGTTTTATCTGCAATACGTAACATCTCATCCCCCTGCGATAACCTGAAACAGCAGGATGCGATCGCCGTCCTGCACCAGTTGTTCTTCCCAGCGCTCGCGCGGCAGGATCTGTTCATTCAGCGCCAGCGCGACGCCTGGTTTTAACTGATTAAGCTGACGCAATAGCGTGGCAACGGACAGCGCTGCCGCGCAGTTCATCGGTTCATCATTGAAGCGTATCTGCATGCCGCCCCCCACAAACCGGGCAATCGCTGGCGCGATGCAGGGCCAGTGTTCGCCAGAGATTGGTGCGGGCGTCAAACAGCCGCAACTCACCGAGAGTAGACTGCATGCCGTTCAATAATTTGATGGCCTCCAGCGCCTGCATGGCGCCCATAATGCCGACCACCGGGCCAACGATGCCGGCCGTACGGCAGTTGCGTTGCGGTTCATGTTCATCCGGCCACAAACAGCGGTAGCAACCGTGCTGCCACGGCGGGGTGAGCACCATCAACTGGCCGCCAAAACCAACTGCGCTGGCGGTAATCAATGGGATATCGAGGGCGACACAGGCGGCATTAATCGCCTGACGCGTTTGCATATTGTCGCTGCAATCGAGCACCACATCCGCGCAGGCAACCTGCTCGAGCAGGATCTCTCCGCTGAGCCGCTGTTGCAGGGAAATCAGTTCGATGTCGGGGTTTAGCGCGTGCAATCGCCGTGCCGTGACGTCGGTTTTGGGCTGATTGATATCGTCGGTGGTGTACAGAATCTGCCGCTGCAAATTGCTCAGGTGCACGGCGTCATCATCCGCCAGCACCAGTGTGCCAACGCCCGCACCGGCCAGATAGACCGCAGCCGGTGCGCCAAGGCCGCCGAGACCGACAATTAGCACCCGGCTGGTGAGCAGCTTTTGCTGCCCGGCGATGGCGATATCCTCCAGTAAGATCTGGCGGCTGTAGCGCATAAAATCATTGTCATTCATCGCCCACCCCCGCCAGTTCCAGCAACTGATGCGTGGCCTGTCGCCAGTCACCCGCCTGGGTAATGGCGCTGACCACCGCTATGCTGCCGACGCCGGTTGCCAGCACCTCCGGCGCACGCGCCAGGCTAATGCCGCCGATAGCGACCGTCGGGTAATCCTCCAGGCGCGCAATATGGCGAGCCAGTTGCGTCAGCCCCTGTGGGGCGGAAGGCATCTGTTTGGTTTGCGTCGGGAAAACGTGGCCGAGGGCGATATAAGAGGGGCGTGCCGCCAGCGCGACGTCGATTTCCATATCATCATGGGTTGAAACACCAAGGCGTAGCCCGGCCTTGCGGATCGCGCTTAAGTCAGTGGTTTCCAGATCTTCCTGACCCAGATGAACGCCGTAAGCCTGGTGCTTGATTGCCAGTTGCCAGTAATCGTTGATAAACAGCCGCGCGTTGTAGCGCTGTCCCAGCGCAATCGCCGCAATTACGTCGTCTTCAACTTCGTCATCGCGTTTGTCTTTGATGCGTAGTTGCAGCGTGCGCACGCCCGCATCCAGCAGGCGGGCAATCCACTCTACGCTATCAACGACCGGATAAAGCCCCAGGCGAAAGGGCACCGCTGGGAAATCAGGCTGGTACATCAGGCTTCCTCCTTTTTGAGGTAGATTTCGCCGCCGCGTGCGCGAAAGTCGCTGGATTTATCCGCCATACCGACTTCGATAGCCTGCGCCGCCGCGTAATCACGCACTTCCTGGGAGATTTTCATTGAGCAGAATTTGGGCCCGCACATTGAGCAGAAGTGCGCTACTTTGCCGGACTCCTGCGGCAGGGTTTCATCGTGATAGGCGCGAGCGGTGAACGGGTCGAGCGCGAGGTTGAACTGATCTTCCCAGCGGAACTCGAAACGTGCTTTCGACATGGCGTTATCGCGGATCTGCGCACCAGGGTGGCCTTTCGCCAGGTCAGCAGCGTGAGCGGCAATTTTGTAGGTGATCAACCCCTGCTTCACGTCCTTTTTGTTTGGCAGGCCGAGGTGCTCTTTCGGCGTGACATAACAGAGCATCGCGCAGCCAAACCAGCCGATCATCGCCGCGCCAATCCCCGAGGTGAAATGGTCGTAACCCGGCGCGATATCGGTGGTGAGCGGTCCAAGGGTGTAAAACGGCGCTTCGTGGCAACTTTCCAGCTCTTCGGTCATGTTGCGGCGGATCATCTGCATCGGCACATGGCCGGGGCCTTCGATCATCACCTGAACGTCATATTCCCAGGCGATTTTGGTCAGTTCGCCCAGGGTGTGTAGCTCGGCAAATTGCGCTTCGTCATTGGCATCCTGGATAGATCCTGGGCGCAGGCCGTCGCCTAATGAGAGCGAAACATCGTAGGCGGCGCAGATTTCGCAGATTTCACGGAAGTGGGTGTAAAGGAAGTTTTCCTGATGATGGGAGAGGCACCACTTCGCCATAATGGAGCCACCGCGCGAGACAATGCCGGTCAGGCGCTGGGCGGTCATTGGTACGTAACGCAGCAGTACGCCCGCATGGATGGTGAAATAGTCCACCCCTTGCTCGGCTTGCTCGAGCAGCGTGTCGCGAAATGCCTGCCAGGTAAGATCTTCAGCGATCCCGTTGACCTTCTCCAGCGCCTGGTAGATCGGCACGGTGCCGATCGGGACCGGGCTGTTGCGCAGGATCCATTCGCGGGTTTCATGAATATAACGCCCGGTGGATAAATCCATCACCGTGTCTGCGCCCCAGCGCGTTGACCACACCAGCTTTTCCACCTCTTCTTCGATGGAAGACGTCACCGCCGAGTTGCCGATATTGGCGTTCACTTTCACCAGGAAGTTGCGGCCGATAATCATCGGTTCCGATTCCGGGTGGTTAATGTTGGCCGGAATAATCGCCCGCCCGGCGGCGACTTCATCGCGGACAAACTCTGGCGTGATATTTTCCGGCAGGCGTGCGCCAAAGCCTTCGCCGGGGTGTTGTCTGCGCAGCACTTCGCTGCGAATGCGCTCGCGACCCATATTTTCGCGCAGAGCAATAAACTCCATTTCCGGGGTCACGATCCCTTTGCGGGCATAGTGCAACTGGGTAACGCACTGGCCCGCTTTGGCGCGGCGCGGTGTCAGTAAGCCACGAAAACGTAGCTCGTCGAGGCCGTCATCCGCTAAACGTTCGTTGGTATAAGCTGAACTGCGCTGTTCCAGCGTTTCGCTATCATCGCGAGCGGCAATCCACGGTGCGCGCAGCTTCGCCAGACCTTGCTGCACATCAATTGTAATCGCCGGATCGCCATACGGGCCGGAGGTGTCGTACACCGGCACAGCTTCGTTTTCTTCATACTGCGGTTGCGTTTTCGTCCCGCCAGTGAGCGTTGGGCTAAGCTGGATTTCGCGCATCGGTACGCGGATATCGGGCTGTGAACCAGTGATGTAAATCCGGTGGGAGTTGGGGAAAGCGGTGCCTTCCAGGGTGTCGATGAAATGTTGCGCCTGAGCGCGTTGTTCACGGCGTGAAAGTTTAGTTGTAGACATAGCTCATTCCAGTGTTGAAGGAGATGGCTTGTCAGACGACGGATGGAGTAATGACAGCAAACCGCCCGTGAGGGTGGCTGTGTGAATGGATTACTCTTGTTCCCTTCGCAGGTCTTAACCCGATCAGGTTCCGCGGATCCCGAATTAACGGTCTCAGCCTTTTTACACTTCATCTTTCGTGGCTGCATCTGCTCACCCCGGTCACTTACTTGATGTAAGCTCCAGGGGATTCACAGATTTGCCGCCTTGACACAGAACGAAAGCTTTTGTGTAAAACAGTGGCACTCCGACAAGAAAAACCCCGCCCGGAGACGGGGGACAGCTTTTTAAACTACGCGCTAATGCTCAAGAACTCAAGCCGGGCGCGCCATCCCGGTTTCGTCATTGGCACTCTCGCTAAGATGGTTATCAAACGCCAGCACGATCAGTTTATCTTCCAGCGTAAAGCGCGCGGCCAGCGCCTCACCGATGTCTGAAAGCGCCTGCTGGAACTCCAGACAGTTATCGTCATCGATGGCGTTTTCCAGGCTCGAATCATAATAATTCATGATTTCACTGGTGTTGGCCTCGAGCTGAGGGTAAAGCTGAGTTGCCGCTAAAAATGGGCTGGTGCCTTCCATTTCGCTGATGATGCGTTCATAAATATTGAAATGACCGGCGGAGAGATATTCAACCAGGTGATGACAAAAGTCGTCCAGCGCTTTTTCGTTAAGCTGCATATACGACCCCTTGCCAGGCTTAATTCCCACCAGATCGTAATATGAGATAAGAAGCTGCTTACGCGCATGTAGCCAGTAATCGACGAGTTTGTTACTTCCGCCAACGCGCTCTGTCAGGCTTTCTAACTGGTTCAGCATAAATGACTCCGCAAAATGTAAGTGTAAAAACGATGTAATAATAATATTAACAACATGCCAGTGAAGCTAAGGTAGTGCAATGTTACGTATTCTTGAAGCACGCGATCGTGGCTGGTGGATCGTCAGCCATGAACAAAAATTATGGTTGCCCGCGGGAGAATTACCACATGGAGAGGCAGGAAATTTCGATCTTGTGGGGCAAAACGCGTTAAATATCGGCGAATGGCAGGGTGAAACGGTGTGGATGGTCCGCCAGAATCGCCGCCAGGACATGGGATCGGTGCGCCTGCTTATCGACCAGGACGTGGGCTTGTTCCAGTTGGCCGGGCGCGGCGTTCAACTGGCAGAATTTTACCGCTCGCACCAGTTTTGCGGTTACTGCGGACACACCATGCATCCCAGCAAAACCGAATGGGCCCTGCTCTGTGACCATTGCCGCGAGCGCTACTATCCGCAAATTGCGCCTTGCATCATCGTCGCGATCCGTCGGGGCGACAGCATCCTGCTGGCACAACACACGCGCCACCGTAACGGTGTCTACACGGTGCTTGCCGGGTTTGTTGAAGTCGGCGAAACCCTCGAGCAGGCCGTTGCGCGCGAAGTGATGGAAGAGAGCAGTATCAAAATCAAAAATTTGCGTTATGTCACTTCTCAGCCGTGGCCTTTCCCGCAATCGCTGATGACGGCGTTTATGGCGGAATATGACAGCGGCGACATCCACATCGACCCGAAAGAGCTGCTGGATGCCGGTTGGTATCGTTATGACAACCTGCCGTTGTTACCGCCGCCGGGCACCGTCGCGCGCCGTCTGATCGAGGATACCGTGGCGATGTGTCGGGCAGACGACGAAGAATAAGGTGTATATACTGGCGGCCTGACGCTTAAGGAACTGACAATGACCGAACTGAAAAACGATCGTTACTTGCGCGCGCTCCAGCGCCAGCCAGTAGATATAACGCCGGTATGGATGATGCGCCAGGCAGGCCGCTATTTACCGGAATACAAAGCAACCCGCGCGCAAGCGGGTGATTTTATGTCGCTGTGCCGGAATGCGGATCTGGCCTGCGAAGTGACGCTCCAACCGCTGCGCCGCTATGAGCTTGATGCGGCGATCCTTTTCTCAGATATCCTCACCGTGCCAGACGCGATGGGGCTGGGTCTCTATTTTGAAGCCGGTGAAGGGCCGCGTTTTACTTCGCCCATTACCTGTAAGGCGGATGTCGATAAGCTGCCCGTGCCGGACCCGGAAAACGAACTGGGTTACGTGATGAACGCCGTGCGCACCATCCGCCGTGAATTGAAAGGCGACGTGCCGCTGATCGGTTTTTCCGGCAGCCCCTGGACGCTGGCGACCTATATGGTTGAAGGCGGTAGCAGCAAAGCCTTTACCGTCATTAAAAAGATGATGTACGCCGAGCCGCTCACGCTGCACGCGCTGCTGGATAAACTGGCGCAAAGCGTCACCTTATACCTCAACGCGCAGATCCGCGCGGGTGCGCAATCGGTGATGATTTTCGATACCTGGGGCGGTGTGCTGACCGGGCGCGACTATCAGCAATTCTCGCTTTATTACATGCATAAAATCGTTGATGGCCTGCTGCGCGAAAACGAAGGCCGCCGCGTACCGGTCACGCTGTTTACCAAAGGCGGCGGGCAGTGGCTGGAAGCAATGGCTGCCACTGGCTGTGATGCGCTGGGCCTTGACTGGACGACGGATATCGCCGATGCGCGCCGTCGTGTGGGTGACAAAGTGGCGTTGCAGGGCAATATGGATCCGTCCATGCTTTATGCTCCGCCTGCGCGTATTGAAGAAGAAGTGTCTACAATTCTGTCTGGCTTTGGCAAAGGCGAAGGCCATGTGTTTAACCTCGGTCACGGCATCCATCAGGATGTTCCACCGGAACATGCAGGAGTATTTGTCGAGGCGGTTCACCGTCTGTCGGCCTCCTGGCATCAGTAAGGAGAGAATATGGATCTCGCGTCACTACGCGCTCAACAACGTGAACTGGCTTCTTCTGTGATCCGCGAGGATCGTCTTGATAAAGATCCGCCGACGTTGATCGGCGGGGCGGATGTCGGTTTCGAGCAGGGTGGTGAAGTGACGCGTGCGGCGATGGTGCTGCTCGCCTGGCCTTCTCTTGAATTGGTGGAATATCAAGTCGCGCGCATCGCCACCACCATGCCCTATATTCCCGGTTTCCTCTCTTTTCGCGAATATCCTGCGCTGCTGGAAGCGTGGGATATGCTGTCGCAAAAACCGGATCTTCTATTTGTCGACGGCCACGGCATTTCCCATCCGCGCCGTCTGGGCGTTGCCAGCCATTTTGGTCTGCTGGTGGATGTGCCGACTATCGGCGTGGCGAAAAAACGACTGTGTGGCAAGTTTGAGCCGCTTGACGATGAGCCAGGTGCGTTGTCGCCGCTGATCGATAAAGGCGAGAAGCTGGCGTGGGTTTGGCGCAGCAAAGCCCGTTGTAATCCGCTGTTTGTCACTACCGGCCACCGTGTCAGCCAGGATAGCGCGCTGGCGTGGGTGCAGCGCTGCATGAAAGGCTATCGCTTGCCGGAACCGACACGCTGGGCAGACGCGGTGGCATCCGGTCGCCCGGCATTTGCGCGTTGGCAGGCAATTCAGCGCGATATCAGGTAAACTGCCGCGCATTACCGATTTTGAGACGCGATCATGTTACAAAACCCGATTCATCTGCGGCTGGAAAAGCAGGAAAGTTGGCAGCACGTTGTGTTTATGGCCTGCCTGTGCGAGCGGATGTACCCCAATTACGCCATGTTTTGTCAGCAGACCGGGTTTGGCGATGCCCAGGTTTACCGTCGTATCCTTGACCTGGTGTGGGAAACGCAAATCGTCAAAGATGCGAAAGTGAATTTCGACAGCCAGCTGGAGAAGCTGGAAGAAGCGATTCCTTCTGCCGATGATTATGATCTGTACGGTGTGTACCCGGCGATTGATGCCTGCGTGGCGCTGAGTGAGTTGATTCATTCTCGTCTGAGCGGTGAAACGCTGGAGCATGCTATCGAAGTCAGCAAGACCTCGATCACGACCGTTGCGATGCTGGAGATGACCCAGGCGGAGCGCGAAATGACCGAGGAAGAGCTGCGATTGAACCCCGCTGTTGAGCAGGAATGGGATATTCAGTGGGAGATTTTCCGCCTTTTGGCTGCCTGTGAAGAACGCGATATTGAGCTGATTAAAGGCTTGCGCGCAGACCTGCGTGAGGCCGGCGACAGCAATATCGGTATAAATTTGCAGCAATGAGACAATAAAACGTGATTTAAGGCCTGTTTTGTCGCGCCTGAAGGCTTCCCTTCTGACCCCCGTCTGGTCTACATTTGGGGGGCGAAAAAAAGTGGCTATCGGTGCGTGTATGCAGGAGAGTGCTTTTGAGGCATTTCCGTCGCACTCGATGCTTAGCAAGCGATAAACACATTGAAAGGATAACTTATGAATAAGACTCAACTGATTGATGTAATTGCAGACAAGGCTGATCTGTCTAAAGCGCAGGCAAAAGCTGCACTGGAATCCACCCTGGCTGCTATTACTGAGTCTCTGAAAGAAGGTGATGCGGTACAACTGGTTGGTTTCGGTACCTTCAAAGTGAACCACCGCGCTGAGCGTACTGGCCGCAACCCGCAGACCGGTAAAGAAATCAAAATCGCCGCAGCTAACGTGCCGGCATTTGTTTCTGGTAAAGCACTGAAAGACTCTGTTAAGTAAGACGGCGTGGCAGTGAACAGTTTTATCGAAGGGGCGGTTTCGCCCCTTTTGTCATTCTGGCGTCGTTCGCTGGCGCTGGCGGGCGTATTGTTGTTAACTGCATGCAGCCACGATCCCTCGTTGCCTCCGTTTACCGCCAGCGGTTTTGCCGGCGATCAAGGCGCGGTGCGGATCTGGCGTAAAGATTCCGGCGGTGAGATCCATCTGCTTTCCGCTTTTAGCCCGTGGCATCACGGGGACACTTCTTTAGGTGAGTATCGCTGGCAAGGCGATGCGTTAACCCTCATCGAACTGAATATCTACGGCAAATCGCCCGAGCATATTCGTGTGCGTTTCGACGATCGCGGCGAACTGAGTTTTATGCAGCGTGAAGTCAACGGCCACAAACAGCAACTCTCCAGTGACCAGATTGCGCTGTATCGCTATCGTGCTGAGCAGATCCGCCAGACCAGTGATGCGCTACGTCAGGGGCGCGTGGTGCTGCGTCAGGGACGCTGGCAGGCGAATAATACAGTGCAAACCTGTGAAGGGCAGACGGTGACGCCAGAACTGGATACGTGGGCGTTAGACCATATTGCACAGCGGCAGCGCCACTCGTCGCTGGCGGTCAGCGTGGCGTGGCTGGAAGCGCCGGATGGTGCGCAGCTTTTGTTGGTGGCCAATGAAGATTTCTGCCACTGGCAGCCGACAGAGAAGAGTTTCTGAAAATTAATGTAGGCCGGGTAAGCGTAGCGCCACCCGGCAACAGATGTGATGATGTTACTTGTTCTGCTCGCGAGCAATCGCGCGGTAACCGATATCCCGGCGGCTAAAGCTGCCATCCCAGTGAATATCCGCCATTAACGCATAAGCACGCTGCTGCGCTTCGGCAACGCTGTTACCCAGCGCGGTAACGCACAGCACGCGCCCGCCGTTGGTCAGCACCTGATCGTCGTCGGCGAGTTTGGTGCCCGCATGGAATACTTTCCCGTCCGCCACTTCTTCCAGCGGTAAACCGTGGATCACATCCCCGTTGTGATAGTTGCCCGGATAACCCCCGGCGGCCATCACCACGCCCAGCGACGCGCGCTCATCCCATTTAGAGACTTTCTCGTCCAGCTTGCCTTCACAGGCTGCCAGGCACAGCTCTACCAGATCGGATTGCATACGCAGCATGATTGGCTGGGTTTCTGGATCGCCAAAGCGGCAGTTGAACTCGATAACCTTCGGATTGCCCTGTTTGTCGATCATCAGACCGGCATACAGGAACCCGGTATAGGTATTTCCTTCAGCCGCCATCCCGCGCACCGTTGGCCATATCACACGATCCATCGCGCGCTGATGCACTTCATCAGTGACGACCGGAGCAGGTGAGTAAGCGCCCATTCCACCGGTATTCGGGCCGGTGTCGCCGTCGCCAACACGTTTGTGATCCTGGCTAGTGGCCATCGGCAACACGTGTTCACCGTCGACCATCACGATAAAGCTTGCTTCTTCGCCATCAAGGAACTCTTCGATCACAATACGGTGGCCCGCATCGCCAAAGGCGTTACCCGCCAGCATATCGTGGACAGCCGCTTCGGCTTCCTCCAGCGTCATGGCGACAATTACACCTTTCCCTGCCGCCAGGCCGTCGGCTTTGATCACGATCGGCGCGCCTTTCTCACGCAGGTAAGCCAGTGCGGGCGCAACGTCAGTAAAGTTCTGGTATTCCGCCGTAGGAATATTATGGCGGGCGAGAAAATCTTTGGTGAACGCTTTCGACCCTTCCAGTTGCGCAGCACCCTGCGTTGGGCCAAAAATCTTCAGACCCGCAGCGCGAAACGCATCAACCACGCCAATCACCAACGGTGCTTCCGGGCCAACAATGGTCAGATCGATTTTCTCGTTCTGCGCAAAGCTGAGCAGGGCCGGAATATCGGTGACGCCAATCGCCACGTTTTGCAGCGTCGGCTCCAGCGCCGTGCCCGCATTACCCGGCGCAACAAAAACGGTTTCTACCAACGGTGACTGGGCGGCTTTCCAGGCCAGCGCATGTTCGCGCCCGCCGTTACCAATTACTAATACTTTCATTGTCTGCTCCGTGGATTAATGGCGGAAGTGACGCATGTCGGTGAAGATCATTGCAATGCCGTGCTCGTCGGCAGCCGCAATCACTTCGTCATCGCGGATGGAACCGCCAGGCTGGATAACGCAGGTCACGCCAACGGCTGCGGCTGCGTCAATACCGTCGCGGAACGGGAAGAAGGCGTCAGAGGCCATTGCCGAACCTTTCACTTCCAGGCCTTCGTCACTGGCTTTGATCCCGGCAATTTTTGCGGAATAAACGCGGCTCATCTGGCCTGCGCCAATACCGATAGTCATGTTCTCTTTCGCATACACAATGGCGTTGGATTTCACGAATTTCGCGACTTTCCAGCAGAACAGCGCATCACGCAGCTCTTGCTCAGTGGGCTGGCGCTTGCTGACCACGCGCAGTTCATTTGCCGTCACCATGCCCAGGTCACGATCCTGAACCAGCAGGCCGCCATTCACGCGTTTGAAATCCAGACCCGGAACACGCTGCGCCCATTCGCCACACACCAGTACGCGGACATTCTGCTTGGCTGCGGTGATTTTCAGCGCGTCTTCGGTGGCAGACGGGGCAATGATCACTTCAACAAACTGACGGGAGATAATCGCCTGCGCAGTGGCGGCATCCAGTTCACGGTTGAAAGCAATAATGCCGCCGAATGCGGAAGTCGGGTCGGTTTTGTAAGCGCGATCGTAAGCATCCAGAATCGAACCACTGACCGCAACGCCGCACGGGTTGGCGTGCTTCACAATCACGCAAGCCGGTTCGTTGAACGTTTTCACGCACTCCAGTGCTGCATCGGTATCAGCAATGTTGTTATAAGAGAGTGCCTTGCCTTGCAGCTGCTGCGCGGTGGCAACGGAGGCTTCTTTTACCTCTTCTTCTATATAGAAGGCAGCTTGCTGGTGGCTGTTTTCGCCGTAGCGCATATCCTGCTTCTTGATGAAGTTCAGGTTCAGAGTGCGCGGGAAGCGGCCAGCAGGCTCTTTGCTCTCGCCGTGATAGGCCGGAACCAGGCTGCCGAAGTAGTTGGCGATCATGCTGTCGTAAGCCGCGGTGTGTTCGAAGGCTTTAATAGCCAGATCGAAACGGGTCTCCAGCGTTAGCGAACCTTCGTTAGCATCCATCTCATTAATAATGGCGCTGTAGTCGCTGCTCTTTACAACGATAGCGACATCTTTGTGATTCTTCGCGGCGGAGCGCACCATGGTCGGGCCGCCGATATCGATGTTTTCAACCGCATCTTCCAGCGAGCAGCCTTCTCGAGCGACGGTTTGGGCGAACGGATAAAGGTTAACAACCACCATATCAATCGGCGCGATAGCGTGCTGCGCCATGATTGCGTCATCCTGACCGCGGCGGCCAAGAATGCCGCCGTGCACTTTCGGGTGCAGGGTTTTAACACGTCCATCCATCATTTCCGGGAAACCGGTGTAGTCGGAGACTTCGGTCACCGGCAGACCTTTATCTGCCAGCAGACGCGCGGTTCCGCCGGTAGAGAGCAGTTCTACGCCACGCTGAGAGAGCGCCTGTGCGAATTCGACAATACCGGCCTTGTCAGAAACACTGAGCAGTGCGCGGCGGACTGGACGACGTTGTTGCATGGTAAATCCCCTGGATTTGACTTGAACAGAGAGTGTTAGCTGAGCTTTGGCACCTTTTATAATGCAAAAACTCAGCTAATACCCCAGACGGGACTGGTTATTTTTGCGCGGGCATTGTAACGAAAACGTTTGCGCGGTGCTCGCGAATTTTTGTACTTTTGGCGGATTGTGGATAAGTCTGTGCGTAATCAGGTATAAGGGCGTGTTTTGCTGTGGAATGCAGCAGTCAGTCATTTTTATGTCATTTTTCTATTGCGGGGTGCGGAGAACTCCCTATAATGCGCCTCCATCGACACGGCAGATGTGAATCACTTCACACAAGCAGCCGGGTCGGTTGAAGAGAAAAAATCCTGAAATTCAGGGTTGACTCTGAAAGAGGAAAGCCTTAAAAAACAATGCCGGTCACCTTAAGTGACCGGCATTAGCCTTTCGGCTCCTTTTTTATTATTCGATATTTTCCGCAGCGCTCTTCTGCACGACAGGTAATAAACCGTCGGCACGGAACATACTCTTAATGCCCCGTACCGCCTGGCGAATGCGATCGCGGTTTTCAATCAGCGCAAAACGCACATGCGTATCGCCATAATCACCAAAACCGATACCGGGCGAAACACAGACTTTAGCTTCCTTCAGTAACTTTTTGGCAAACTCCAGCGACCCCATTGCGGCGTAAGGCTCCGGGATTTTTGCCCATACGTACATCGACGCTTTCGGCATTTCGACCATCCAGCCCGCTTCGTGCAGCCCTTTTACCAGCACATCGCGGCGGCGTTTGTACTGCGCGGCGATATCGCGCACGCACTGCTGATCCCCTTCCAGCGCGGCAATGGCCGCCACCTGCAACGGGGTGAACGTGCCGTAATCGTGGTAGCTTTTGATACGCGCCAGCGCATTGACCAGCGTCCGGTTGCCGACCATAAAACCAATACGCCAGCCCGCCATGTTGTAACTTTTTGACAGAGTAAAGAACTCGACGGCAACATCGCGCGCGCCCGGCACCTGCATAATCGACGGTGCTTTCCAGCCGTCGTAAACGATGTCGGCGTAAGCCAGATCGTGCACCACCAGCACATCGTAGCGCTTCGCCAGCGCCACCACTTTCTCGAAGAACTCCAGTTCCACGCATTGTGCAGTCGGGTTCGACGGGAAGCCGAGAATCATCATTTTTGGCTTCGGATAACTTTCGCGGATCGCGCGCTCCAGCTCATTGAAGAAATCCACGCCTTCCACCAGCGGCACGGATCGCACCTGCGCTCCGGCGATCACTGCGCCATAAATATGGATCGGGTAGCTCGGGTTCGGCACCAGTACGGTATCGCCATGATCCAGCGTCGCCAGCATCAGATGCGCCAGCCCCTCTTTCGAGCCAATGGTGACAATGGCTTCGGTTTCCGGGTCGATATCCACCTGATAGCGGTCCTGATACCAACGGGAAATAGCCCGGCGCAGACGCGGAATGCCACGCGAAGTCGAATAGCCGTGCGTATCGGGGCGTTGCGCCACGGTGCAGAGTTTTTCGACAATATGCGGCGGAGTCGCGCCATCGGGGTTGCCCATACTGAAATCGATAATGTCTTCGCCGCGACGTCGCGCAGCCATTTTCAGTTCGGCGGTGATATTAAAAACGTAAGGGGGAAGACGATCGATACGCGTAAAACGACGTTCAGGACTGAAGTCAGCCATAGATTCCTCGGAGTAACGTTAGCGCCCGGACCGTCCGAGCGACGTCGCTGCTTGTGCAGCGTGTTTAGAACATAGCCCGAAAAATTTCCTGCTGTCGAGAGGGAAAAGGAAAAATAATGCACTGGCCTAAAAGAGGAAGTGTAATTTTAAAAAGGGAACAATGAAGTTTACCTTAACGGCTAAATTCACCCTTTAATTTAACAATATGATAAAAATAAAATTACGTTACAAAAGCGTGAATTGCCGGAGCGTGCAGCAGTTCTTTCGGCGCTTTTCAATCCCCTTTTGGAAAAGTGGTTTTTCCTCATTCATCTAATCAATACGATGTCTGGTCATATGCGTCCGGGTTTTTTATCATAGCTTTTTGATGTCTATCACATGAGTCCTTCGTGCACGAAATATTCGATATGCTGCTGGCGGTTTTCGACCGCGCGGCGTTGATGCTGATTTGTCTGTTTTTTTTGATTCGCATCCGCCTGTTTCGCGAGCTGCTGCATAAAACGGCCCATTCAACCAAAGAGTTACTGGGCGTAACGGCCATCTTTTCCCTGTTTGCGCTGTTCAGCACCTGGTCCGGCGTGCCGGTTGAAGGCTCGCTGGTCAATGTGCGGATTATTGCGGTGATGTCCGGCGGTATCTTGTTCGGCCCATGGGTCGGCATTATCACGGGGATTATTGCCGGCACGCACCGTTATTTGATCGATATTGGCGGTGTGACGGCGATTCCCTGTTTTATCACCAGCATTATTGCCGGGGTAATGTCCGGCGTGATTAATCGAAAAGTTCCTAAAGCGCAGCACTGGCGCGCGGGCATTATCGGCGGGATGATTTGCGAAAGTCTGACCATGCTGCTGGTAGTGGTATGGGCACCAACTACCGCGCTGGGGCTGGATATTGTGTCGAAAATCGGCGCACCGATGATCCTCGGCACCGTGTGTATCGGTTTTATCGTGCTGCTGGTGCAAAGCGTGGAAGGGGAAAAAGAGGCCATTGCGGGTCGCCAGGCCAAACTGGCGCTGAATATTGCCAATAAAACCCTGCCGCTTTTTCGTAACGTAAACAGCGAGTCCCTGCGCCAGGTATGCGACATCATTCGCCGGGATATTGATGCCGATGCGGTGGCAATTACCAATGTCGACCATGTGCTGGCGTACGTGGGCGTCGGCGAAAATAACTATCTCGACAGCGATGATATTATTAGCCCCACCACGCGCCAGGCGATCAACACTGGCGAGATCATTATTAAAAACAATGATGAAGCGCACCGCACGCCGGAAATCCACTCGATGCTGGTGATCCCGCTGCGCGAGCAGAGCATTGTGACCGGCACGCTAAAAATCTACTACTGCCACGCGCATAAAATCACCTCTTCGTTACAGGAGATGGCGGTTGGCTTATCGCAGATTATTTCGACGCAACTGGAAGTTTCCCGCGCTGAGCAGTTGCGGGAAATGGCCAATAAAGCCGAACTGCGCGCGCTGCAAAGCAAAATCAATCCCCATTTCCTGTTCAATGCCCTGAATGCTATCTCATCATCTATTCGCCTGAACCCGGATACCGCGCGGCAACTGATTTTCAATTTGTCGCGCTACCTGCGTTACAACATTGAATTAAAAGACGATGAGCAGATCGACATTAAAAAAGAGCTGTACCAAATCAAGGACTATATCGCCATTGAGCAGGCGCGGTTTGGCGATAGGTTGACGGTGATTTATGACATTGATGAAGAAGTCAGTTGCGTGATCCCAAGCCTCCTTATCCAGCCGCTGGTCGAAAATGCCATTGTGCATGGTATTCAGCCGTGCAAAGGCAAAGGCGTGGTCACCATCAGCGTTGAGGAGTGCGGCAACCGCGTGCGCATCGCCGTGCGCGACACCGGTAACGGCATAGCGCCTGAAATGATCGCCCGTGTCGAAGCAGACGAAATGCCGGGCAATAAGATTGGCCTGCTGAATGTTCACCAACGGGTGAAATTGCTCTACGGCGAAGGGCTGCATATTCGCCGCCTTACGCCAGGAACAGAGATCGCGTTTTACGTTCCCCGCCAGCCGTCGCATGCGACATTGTTGCCTTAACAGGAGAGACCGATGAAAGCGATCATTGTTGAAGATGAGATCCTGGCGCAACAGGAGTTGAGCTGGCTCATCAAAGAACACAGCCAGATGGAGATTGTCGGCACGTTTGATGACGGCCTCGACGTGCTGAAGTACTTACAGCACAACAAAGTGGACGTCATTTTTCTCGACATTAACATTCCGTCGCTGGATGGCGTCCTGCTGGCGCAAAACATCAGCCAGTTTGCGCACAAACCCTTTATCGTGTTTATTACCGCCTGGAAAGAGCACGCGGTTGAAGCCTTCGAACTGGAAGCGTTTGACTACATCCTGAAACCGTATCAGGAGTCGCGCATCATCAATATGCTGCAAAAGCTTGAAACCGCCTGGCAGCAGCAAACCGGCACGGCCAATAACCCACAGTCACGGGAGAATGCGACCATCAATCTGGTCAAAGATGAGCGCATTATCGTCACCAGTATTCACGATATTTATTATGCAGAGGCACATGAGAAGATGACGTTTGTCTACACGAAGCGGGAATCCTATGTGATGCCGATGAACATCACGGAGTTTTGTAGCAAGCTGCCAACCGCGCACTTCTTTCGCTGCCATCGCTCGTACTGCGTCAATCTGGATAAGATCCGCGAGATCGAACCGTGGTTTAACAACACCTATATTTTGCGGCTGCGGGACCTGGATTTTCAGGTGCCCGTCAGCCGCAGCAAAGTTAAAGAATTCAGACAGCTAATGAATCTTTAAAGGAAGTAACCCAGCGTCTGGCGCAAATGCGCGCCGGAGCCGAGAAGGCCTGGGTTATCGTGCACAATCAAATAAACCGGAATATCCTGCACGTAGGTTTTAAAACGCCCTTTATCTTCAAAAGCGCTGCGAAAACCGGAAGCGGTGAAGAAATCGAGGAAGCGCGGCACGATGCCACCCGCAATATAGACGCCGCCGAAAGTGCCGAGATTCAGCGCCAGGTTGCCGCCAAAACGGCCCATAATGACGCAGAACAGCGACAGCGCGCGGCGGCAATCGGTGCAGCTATCCGCCAGGGCGCGTTCGGTGATGTCTTTCGGTTGCAGGTTTTCCGGCAGGCGACCGTCTGATTTAACAATTGCGCGGTACAGATTGATAAGCCCCGGCCCGGAGAGCACGCGCTCAGCAGAAACGTGGCCGATTTCTGCACGTAGCTCTTCGAGAATAATCCCCTCTTCTTCGCTGTTCGGCGCGAAATCCACATGCCCACCTTCGCCCGGCAGGCTTATCCAGCGCTTATCAACGTGCACCAGATGCGCGACCCCAAGGCCGGTTCCTGCACCATAGACCGCAATCGGCTTACCATCGACGGGCGTACCGCCGCCAAACTGGATCAGATGCTCAGCTTTGAGCATGGGGATCGCCATCGATACGGCAGTGAAATCGTTAATAATTTCCAGATGCGCAAAGCCGAGATTTTCCTTCATTTCGGCAATGGAGAAGGCCCAGGTATGGTTGGTCATTGCTACCCAGTCGCCGGTGATGGGACAAGCAATGGCGATGCATCCGTCTTCCACATCGACTTTGTGTTCTTCGAGGTAAACACGTACAACCGCTTCAAGGCTGGGGTAGTCAAGGCCGGAGTACGTTTTGGCGCGGGAGATCTCACCGCTGTCGACATCACACAACGCTAAGCGCGCGTTTGTGCCGCCCACGTCTCCCACTAAAGCATATTTTGTCATTCTTTTACGGCTCCGCTAAAGTCAGAATAAATCTTTGGCACACTGTAAATTCAAGGCGCTGTAACGACAACGACCATAACATGAGTGCCCCGCTATTATCGATCTTCGTCACAGATTACGCCCTAAGACGACAGGTAATTTGTCTAAACATTTTAGCGTTCCCCCTTCAGAAAGGAGTTTTTGCATGGTTTATATGGCGGATCCTGCACGCTATCAAAAAATGGTTTATCAACGCTGTGGTGACAGCGGGTTGAAGCTCCCGGCAGTGTCGCTCGGTTTGTGGCATAACTTTGGCGATGCAACGCTTCTGGAAAATAGCCGACAACTGCTGCGCCACGCCTTCGATCTCGGCATCACCCATTTTGATTTGGCCAATAACTATGGGCCACCGCCCGGCTCTGCTGAGAGCAACTTTGGCCGCATTTTGCAGGAAGATTTTCGGCCTTACCGGGATGAATTGATTATCTCCAGTAAAGCCGGTTACACCATGTGGGACGGGCCGTATGGCGACTGGGGATCGCGTAAATATCTGATTGCCAGCCTCGATCAAAGCCTGCGCCGGATGGGTATTGAGTATGTTGATATCTTCTATCATCACCGCCCGGATCCCGAAACACCGCTGAAAGAGACGATGCGCGCGCTGGATCAGATTGTGCGCCAGGGTAAAGCGCTGTATGTCGGGCTGTCCAACTACCCGGCGGCGCAGGCGCGCGAAGCTATCGACATCCTCAATGATCTTGGGACGCCGTGCCTTATCCATCAGCCCAAATACTCCCTGTTTGAACGTTGGGTGGAAACGGAGTTGCTGGACGTTTTGCAGGAAAAAGGCGTCGGCAGCATTGCGTTTTCGCCGCTGGCAGGCGGGCAATTAACCGACCGCTATCTGCATGGCATTCCGGCAGATTCCCGCGCGGCGAGCGGCAGCCGCTTTCTCAACCCGGATCAGCTTACCGAAGAGAAGCTCGCCACCGTGCGGGCGCTGAATGCGCTGGCACAGCGGCGTGGTCAGAAGTTATCGCAAATGGCGCTGGCCTGGGTGCTGCGCGATAACAAAGTGACGTCGGTGCTGATTGGCGCAAGTAAAACCAGCCAACTGGACGATGCGGTGGGAATGCTGGCTAACCGGCAATTCAGCGCACAGGAGTGCGATGAGATAGACGCTCTTCTGAGCGGCGCGAAATAACACTATTTTAGCAAAAAATGCTGCCAGCGGTGTTTTAGGAGTTACGCCACTAATATGGGGCTTAACCGCCCCGTAGTATTGCTGCCACAGGCCGTCCCGGCCCGATCGTGAAGGAGAAGAGTATGTTCAGGTCACTGATTCTGGCAGCAGTATTAATGGCTTCAGCGCCGCTGGTCGCTAATGCTGGCGAAATCACCCTGTTGCCGTCTGTAAAATTACAAATTGGCGATCGCGATAACTATGGTAACTACTGGGATGGTGGACACTGGCGCGACCGCGATTACTGGGGCCGTAACTATGAATGGCGCGGCAACCGCTGGCACAGACATGATCGCGGCCTGCATCGCGGCTGGGATAAACGTGATGCGTATGCGCGCGGCTACCGTGAAGGCTGGCGCGACCGCGACGATCATCGCGGCCCAGGACGCGGTCACGGGCATCACCATTAAGTTTTTTTGCCCGGAACAGGTTTCGTGAAGAGGTTGCAGGCCCGGTAAGCATATAGCGCCACCGGGCATTTTATTTACGGCACTGAAATTACAACTCCGCTATTGTCCCTACCAGCAGCCAGCTATTTAACCCAACCACCAGCGCGACAATCACCCACCCTGTGCGTCTTACCAGAGTACTGTTTACCAACTCGCCCATTAAATCTTGCTTACTGGTAAAAATCAGCAGCGGCACCAGCGCCAGCGCAATACCAAAGCTCAGCAGCACCTGGCTCATCACCAGAATGCGCGTCGGATCCAGCCCCAGCCAGATAACAATAAACGACGGCATCATGGTGATGGTGCGGCGCACCCACAGCGGGATATGAAAACGCACGAAACCCTGCATCACCACTTGTCCGGCAAGCGTACCGACAACGGTTGAAGAGAGGCCCGCCGCCACCAGGCTGAGGCCAAAAATGGTCGCAGCTGCATGGCTTAACAGCGGTTCCAGCGTTAAATAAGCCTGATCGAGATCGGCCACGCCAGTATGCCCATTAAAATGGAATGCCGCCGCCGCCGTTGCCATCATCGCCAGGTTAACAAACCCGGCAATGGTCATTGCCAGCCCGACATCCCATTTGGTTGCCGAATAGCGCTCGCGCTGCGTTCCCTGATGCAAATGCTGCGTCAGGGAAGAGTGAAGATAAATAACGTGCGGCATGATGGTCGCACCCAGCACACCAGCGGCAAGGAAAACAGCCTCCGTTCCCGGCAATGACGGGATAACCACGCCTTTCGCCAGCGCAGCGAGTTTCGGCTGTGAAAAGATCAACTCAACGATATACGCCGCCGCAACAAACAGCAGCAGGCCGCCGATCACTTTTTCCAGCGGTTTTTGCCCGCGCCGTTGCAGCATTAAAATCAGGAACGTGGCGATCCCGGTCAGCACCGCACCTTGCAGCAGCGACACGCCGAGGATCAGCTTGAAACCAATGGCCGCGCCGATAAATTCCGCGAGATCCGTCGCCATGGCAATAATTTCTGCCTGCACCCAATAAAACCACACCAGCGGGCGCGGATAGTGATCGCGGATCTGCTCAGCAAGGTTTTTCCCGGTGGCAATGCCCAGTTTGGCGGACATCAGTTGGATAAGCATCGCCATCAGGTTAGCCCAGACAACAACCCACAATAGCTGGTAGCCGAAAGTGGCCCCCGCCTGAATATTGGTGGCAAAGTTACCCGGATCGATATAGCCGATCGCCGCAATGAACGCAGGTCCCATTAATGCAAACCGTAATTTGCGCGCTGCTCGCCCGTTACTACTCTCAACGCGACTACTGTTCATTTTTTGCCCCTAAATATAGCCTTTGCTATGTTTCATGCTACCAAAATGAGAATGATTATCAAGATCGCTTAAATGGGTTTGCTTGATTTCTCTGATAGCCGGGAACGATAGAAAGGTTGAAAGTCAAGGATGGTGACGGCGGCAACAACATTAGCCGCAGCGTTATGTTAAGAGTCTAGCAGCGTAACGCAACTTTTCACGGACTTTATTAACATAGCGGAAATGTATGTTTGATCACTAATTTTGCGTCTGGTCACAGGTCATTAATATAGTGTGTTTTTGATCTCGTTTTCTTTTGTCTTGTTGCATAGAATGTGCACGAAATTCCTACCCGTCTCATATTTGGAGCAAATATGTCCCGCGTTCTGCACTTTGTTCTGGCGCTTGCTGTTGTAGCGCTGCTTGCCTTGCTTGTGAGCAGCGATCGCAAAAAGATCCGCATTCGCTTTGTTATTCAATTGCTGGTTATTGAAGTTTTACTGGCCTGGTTCTTCCTTAACTCTGATATTGGCCTGGGTTTCGTTAAAGGCTTCTCAGAGATGTTTGAAAAGCTGCTCGGCTTTGCCAACGAAGGGACAAATTTCGTATTCGGTAAAATGAATGACGAAGGTCTGGCGTTCTTCTTCCTGAAAGTGCTCTGCCCGATTGTCTTTATTTCCGCGCTGATTGGTATTTTGCAACACATCCGCGTACTGCCGATTATTATCCGCGCTATCGGTACGGTGCTGTCAAAAGTCAACGGCATGGGCAAACTGGAATCCTTTAACGCCGTCAGTTCACTGATCCTCGGCCAATCTGAAAACTTTATTGCCTATAAAGATATCCTCGGCAAAATGTCGCAGAACCGCATGTACACCATGGCCGCAACGGCGATGTCTACGGTTTCGATGTCCATCGTCGGCGCGTATATGACCATGCTGCAACCGAAATATGTGGTCGCGGCGCTGGTGCTGAACATGTTCAGTACCTTTATCGTGCTCTCGCTGCTCAACCCGTACCGCGTGGACGAAAGCGAAGAAAACCTGCAAATGGCGAAACTGCACGAAGGTCAGAGTTTCTTTGAAATGCTGGGTGAATACATTCTGGCGGGTTTCAAAGTAGCGATTATCGTTGCGGCGATGCTGATTGGTTTTATCGCGCTGATTTCCGGCCTTAACGCGCTGTTCGCTGCCGTACTGGGCATCTCCTTCCAGGGCATTCTCGGTTACCTCTTCTACCCGATTGCATGGGTGCTGGGCGTACCGGCTCACGAAGCGCTGCAAGTCGCCAGTATCATGGCAACCAAACTGGTGTCGAACGAATTCGTGGCGATGATGGATCTGCAAAAAGTTGCGGCTAACCTCTCACCGCGTTCGGAAGGCATCCTGTCGGTCTTCCTCGTCTCCTTTGCCAACTTCTCCTCTATCGGCATTATCGCGGGCGCGATCAAAGGCCTGAACGAAGAGCAAGGCAACGTGGTTTCCCGCTTTGGTCTGAAACTGGTTTACGGCTCCACGCTGGTGAGCGTGCTGTCTGCGGCCATTGCGGCACTGGTGATTTAATTCGCCCTGCTGACATCTAAAACCGGGGATTTCCCCGGTTTTTTTATGCCCCTAACGGCTGCGGCTTACCCAATAAATACCCTTGCAGATAATCCACACCCGCATTCAGTAATATTTCGCGCTGCGCCTCGTTTTCTACAAACTCGGCGACCACGCTGAGCGACTTCGCCTTCGCCAGTTCACAAATCGCCTTCACGATCATTGCGTCCTGCTTATCATGCAGAATATCGCGCACGAAGCAGCCATCAATTTTAATGATATCCGCCTGCACGCGTTTAAGACGCTCAAAGTTGGCATAGCCAGTACCGAAATCGTCAATGGCAATTTTGAAGCCCGCCTGGCGCAATTGCGTGATATTGAGAATGCTCACTTCCGAATTCGAAAAGGCCTGCTCTTCCGTTATCTCGATAATGACTTCCTGTGGAGCGACTGAATAACGCTCGAAAAGCGCCAGAAATTCGTTGGCAAACGACTTTTGCATTAAGGTCAGCGGCATTAAATTGACCGAGAAGCGCGCACAGAGAGTAGGTTGCGGATGCGCCTGCATCCATTGCAGCAAGCTTTCCACCACTTGCATATCGAAACGCGCCCCCAGATTAAACTGCGCGATCACCGGGATAAACAGATCCGGCGTCATGATTTGCCCTTCGCTCAGCAGCCGCGTCAATACTTCGTGATAGCCCTGCCCGTTGGCATCGACAATCGGCTGCGCATACAGCATGATGCCGCCTTCATCCAGCGCCCGTTTAACTTTATTAAGCTGTAACACGCGCTCCGTGGTCTGGTCATTAACCACCTGCAAACTGTTAGTCAGCGCCAGCACCTGGTTTTCAGCGCTTGCCTGCTCGGAAAGCCAGCTTAATTGCCCCAGCGTTTGGTGCAACGTTTCTCCACTGCCATGCAGTTCTCCCCAGGAAGCACCAAACTCAATTTCAAGGCCAGTATTGTTCCAGTAAATGCGGCGGCTGTTGAGGTAATCCAGCATATGATGCAAGCGCGCCAGCGTTTCCGGGCCGTTGAGTATCAACAGGAGCTCGCTGCCGGGGAGCTGGAAAAAACGCTCGCCATCGTGCAATAGCGGCTGAAGCGTCTGCGTGACGCTGCGTTTGACATGCACGCGCATCATCATGCCGAAATGGCGGCTGAGGAATTCCAGATTTTTCATGTGCAAACAGCACACGATGCCGTTGGACTGCCGCCCGATCTGTTTTTCCAGCGCCCGTAGATTAGGTAAGCCGGTTAACGGGTCGCTCATTGCCTGTGCCTGCCAGCGCCTTTTCAGCCACAGACTCCGGCTAAAGACTCGCGTCATATACAGCAGGGAAATGGTAAAACAGATCAGCACCGACATAACAAACGCCAGCGAATAATCCGAGCGAACACCATGAAAGAAATTATTGTTATAGGCCAATAACATAAAGGCAGACGCGCCCCAGCATAAGTTAATAAATGAGGGGGTTAACCTGCTAATACCAAACGTGAATATAATAAAAATTATCGGCACCAGATAACCGGCTATATAGTCGGATTTATACGGCGCGCACAAAATAATAACCGTCGCAATTAATGTCGCCAGCCAGCACAGGGAAAATAAACGCTTTTTCTTGCTTAAACAGGGCATAACACTGCGAAGCCAGAATGCACGGGCAAAACGCGGGTTGAGGATCATCCGCATGGGATAATAAACAATCATGGTAAAAATCAACGCCGCACAAATCAGACTCTGAATATCAATGATGGAATAAATAACCGAACCGGCGCCAAAAAAATTCGATATATGCATGGGATAGTTAAGCCAGGCACCGGCGATGTACATAGAGGTTTTTATGCCAATCGGCGCCATAAACCCCATCCAAAAAATGCGTACCCCCATATTTTTATTAGGAATACCGTGCCGCCAGCGGGTGCCAAGCTGCCAGCGTACAATGGCGCATACCAGCAACACTGAGAACAACTGACAGAATAGAAGCACTGCCGCTTCGCCATAAGGAAGGTGTAAAAAACTCTCGTTTATCAGGGCAAAACCAATGATAACCGGCAGGATCCCATGTCGGCCAAATAATAAAATAATTGCCAGCGTTACACTTAAAGGTAACCAGGCGAGGTAAACACTGCTGGCGTCAACAATAGTTCGCGGTGAAATAAAACGTGAAACCGGAATAGCCACCACGCACAGTATTAACGCAAGCAGAAACTTCCTCACGTAATTGTGTTTCATCAAATAGTTACAGGATCAGGGAAGGTCAATAATAAGTACTATGAATAATAGGTTTATTCACGAGGTGAATCAAGTTATCAGAACGGAGAACATCCGTCATTACTGAGCCCTTACTTCGCAACGGCTTCATAATGAAAAATTCAAACGTTCTGACAGAAAAAAATAAAGGACGTATAAACAAAAAAACCCCGCGTAAAACGCGAGGGTCTGGAATTTGGTGGAGCTAAGCGGGATCGAACCGCTGACCTCTTGCATGCCATGCAAGCGCTCTCCCAGCTGAGCTATAGCCCCACAATTTTACTTTACGCACCAACTCCGTTGGGTTCGGAATTTGGTGGAGCTAAGCGGGATCGAACCGCTGACCTCTTGCATGCCATGCAAGCGCTCTCCCAGCTGAGCTATAGCCCCACAATTTTACTTTACGCACCAACTCCGTTGGGTTCGGAATTTGGTGGAGCTAAGCGGGATCGAACCGCTGACCTCTTGCATGCCATGCAAGCGCTCTCCCAGCTGAGCTATAGCCCCACAATTTTACTTTACGCACCAACTCCGTTGGGTTCGGAATTTGGTGGAGCTAAGCGGGATCGAACCGCTGACCTCTTGCATGCCATGCAAGCGCTCTCCCAGCTGAGCTATAGCCCCATTGCGTAAAGCGTGTCGTGTTGACGGGCGGCATAATATGAAACCCCTTGCCAGGTGTCAACGGCAAAATCGCCCGGCATTAGCCAACCGCTGAAAAAGCAGGCAATTGAATCAGCTTGCGAACATCCTCGCAGCCATGAGTTAAACGTGTCACATTTTCCTGTAAATTGGTGCTATAACATACGCCACTAATTACCCTTACAACAATTCGGGAAATTACATGCTCAAGGAACGAATGACGCCAGAAGAGTTAGCCACTCTTACGGGATATAGTCGGCAAACTATCAATAAATGGGTGCGCAAAGAGGGTTGGGTGACGTCACCAAAGCCTGGCGTACAGGGTGGAAAAGCCCGCCTGGTTCATGTGAATGAGCAGGTTCGTGCTTTTATCCGCAGCGCCCAGCGCACAGAGGATATCTCTACCCCCACCTTTTCCAGTAATGACACCTCGCTTGAGGCGCTGCTCGTCAGGTTGGCAAAAGAGATGACAGAGGCTGAGCAAAGAGAGCTTTCCTCGTTATTATTACGCGACGGCATATCCGGCCTGTTGCAACGTCTGGGGATCCGTGGCCAAAAATAACATGATGAAATTACCAGAAAAAATGACCACCGGTGAGTTAGCAGAGCTTCTCGGCGTGACCCGGCAGACCATTAACCGCTGGGTCAAAAAATTGAAGTGGAAAACCGAGAGTATGCCCGGCGTTAAAGGCGGTCGCGCCAGAAATATTCTGATGACGAAAGAGGTCACAGGCGTGGTGATGAAAATGCCCGCCATGCGTCAGCGTGCCACATTAACGTCGCTTGCAGATCCCGCTGCGCCCTATCTGAGCGACAGTGGCGCAAGGCAGAGAATCAACCGGACGCTGGATTTAATGACGGCGGAACAGTTAAAAGAGTTTGATCTTTTTCTGCTACGTGTCGGTCTTAACGGGCTTTTTACGTTTATCACTGCGCAGCAAACGCCCAAAGCATAAAAAACCGGCGTTGCGCCGGTTTCTCACATTGTATCTATCAATGTGTGTGTTGATAATTTTCTCGCCGATAGGCTCCCGGCGGCTGATTAAATGTGCGGGTAAAGATGCGAGTGAAAGTTTGTTGCGAATCAAAGCCATACTTCAGGCAGATATCGTAAACCTTCTGATTCGTGGTGCGTAAATCCTGCGCGGCGAGCGACAACTTCCGCGTGCGAATATAGCGGCCAAGGCTTTCACCTTTGTATTGCAAGAAAAGCCGTTGCAGGTGCCATTTGGAATAGCCCGCATGCGCTGCAATATCATCAATACGTAATGGTTGATGGAGATTGTCGTCGATCCACTCGACGATGGTGTCGATAACCTGAGCGGAAATATTCATACTGCGATCTCCCTCTGCTCTTCGATTGTTAAACGGGTTTATTCCCACCAGGCGCTGAATTCTTGCGCAATGTCAGCCGCAAAAACCGGTTCGCCCAGTTTCGGTGTCAGTAAGCGAAAATCTTTATCCCGGCTTGCTGCCGCCAGCCGTTTGTACGGATCGTCCCAGGTGTGTTTTGCCAACACAAAACGCCCCGCGTGGCCCGGCAGCACCGCGCGTGCGTTAAGTTCCTGCGCCGCCAGCGCGGTCTGCTCTGGCATCATATGAATGTATTTCCAGTCCTCGTCGTACTGTCCGTTTTCCATAATGGCGAGATCGACCGGGCCAAATTGCTCGCCGATAGCCCTGAAATGCGGGCCATAGCCGCTGTCCCCGCTGTAGTAAACCTTGCGCTGGCCGGTGACAAACATAAAACTCGCCCACAGCGTCTGGTTACGTTTCAAACCGCGCCCGGAAAAGTGGCGTGCGGGCAGCACATGCACCGCCAGGCTTTCGCTAACCGGCACTTTTTGCTGCCAGTCCGCTTCGTGAACAATCGCCGGATCCATCCCCCAGTAGCGCAAATGTGAACCCACGCCAAGCGGCGTAATCACTTGTTTTACCTTCGGCATCAGCGCCCTGATGGTGGCGTAGTCCAGGTGGTCGTAATGATCGTGGGAGATAATCAGCAGATCGATCTCCGGCATGCTTTCTGCCGTCCAGACATCATTTCCGGCAAAGGCTTTATTGAGAAAGGAGAACGGCGCGGCGTAGTTACTCAGCACCGGATCGATAAGAATACGTTTGCCCGCCAGTTGCAGATACCAGGATGAGTGTCCCATCCACACCAGCGCATCCTCGCCGAGCGGCAAACTGGCAAGGTCGGTTGCTATCTGCGGCAGCGGCTGTTGCGGGCGGGCATTTTCACGTTTCGTGACCAGGAATTCCCACCATGCCGCCAGCATATTTTTCTTGCCGGTAAAGCCCGGCGTGGGTAATGCGTTATGAAACTTGCCGTCACGGTAGTTGGGTGATTTTTCGACTTCGCTGAGCTGTTCGCCCTGCGGGGCCTGGCCGAAACCAGCATTCAGAACAAAGGGTAAACTTGCAGCAGACACAACGAGCATAACAAGAACCACGCTGATAATAAGAGGTTTCATATCCTGACCCGATTAAATCGATCCCTTCCGTTGAGATGATACTCATTGATCTTGATTATGAGTGAGTAAGCACACATTATAGAAACCAGCGTCAAACCGTCAAGACGAATTTTCAATCTTTGACATTCGACGTTGCAGCGCCTCAGAGGGCATGGTTCAATCGTGGTTTTTGTAAAAGGGGGAACAACGTAGTGGCTCGTCCAAAGAGTGAAGATAAAAAACTGGCGTTACTGGAAGCGGCAACCAAAGCCATCGCCCAGGCGGGGATCGCCGCCTCAACCGCGGTCATCGCCCGCAATGCGGGGGTTGCGGAAGGGACGCTGTTTCGTTACTTCGCCACCAAAGACGATCTGCTGAACGCCCTGTATCTGCATTTGAAAACCGATCTCTGCGGCACCATGCTGGAGAATCTCGATCGTTCGACTACCGATCCGAAAGAGCATACTCACTCTATTTGGGACAGCTACATTGACTGGGGGATCCGCCACCCCAACGGCCACCACGCGGTGCGCCAGATTGCCGTCAGCGAAAAACTGACCGCAGAAACCAAACAGCGAGTAACCGATATTTTTCCCGAGCTGCATGAGCTGTGCCACCGCTCGGTGCTGCCGATTTTTCTTTCCGATGAATTCTCGCCCTTTGGCGATGCTATCTTCCTGTCGATGGCCGATACCACCATTACCTTTGCCGGTCGCGATCCCGCGCGCACCAAAGAGATCAAGCGCCTGGGTTTTGAAGCAATGTGGCGTGCGCTGGCTGGTAAAGAAAATAATGGACAGTAAAACCTTGCAAGAAAGCGCCCATCGCATTGCGCTGACGCTACCCTTTACCGAACATTGCTGGCCGTTTGGCCCGGAGCACGACGTTTTCAAAGTGTGCGGCAAGATTTTCATGATGACGACCACCGCGCACGGCAGGCCAATGGTGACGCTAAAAGCCGAGCCGCAAAAATCTCTGCTTGACCAGCAAATTTACCCCAGCATTGAGCCGGGGTATCACATGAATAAAAAGCACTGGATTTCGGTTTTTGCCGGCGACGAGATTGATGAATCGCTGCTTGTATCGCTTATCCAGCACTCCTGGGATCGCGTGGTGGACGGCCTGGCACGCAAAGATCAAAAACGCCTGCGCCCTTAAGCGTTATCCGCAAGCCACTTCAGCGCCTGCTCGCCCTGCGCATCCACCGGCATATAGACCAGCAGCCGCGAGCCGTTGCGCGGCGCGGAAAACCAGTACATCTGCTGTAATGAAAACTCACCAAGTTGCGGATGGGTAAAGCATTTCACCTTATTTTCCACGCCGCGCACGTCATAGTGTTTATGCCACAGGGCTTCAAATTCGGCTGATGCAGCACAAAACCGCGCCAGCTTCGCTTCCCACTTCGCATCGCCCCGGTGCTCGGCCATGGCCGCGCGGAAATAGGCCACAAACGTATGCAGCACGCAATCATCGTAACCAAGACGGCTGCGCCATTGCGGATGCGTCAGATACAGATAGATGCAGTTGCGCTCTTCTTCGGGGATTTCGCCAAATTTCACACCCATCAGGCGTTCAAATGCTACGTTCCACGCCACAATATCGAAATTGGGCTTCTGGATACTGGCCGGGTGCGGCAGCAGGCTGTCCAGCAGGCGGCGCGTTCCTTCGCTGATCCCTTCACACTGCGGAAGATTTAACGCCTCGGCGGGTGTCAAACCGGCAAGTAAAAACAGGTGACGCGTTTCGGTCGGCGAGCACTGCAAGGCGCTGGCAATCGCCTGTAACACGTTAGCAGAGGGGTTCACATCCCTTCCCTGCTCCAGCCAGGTGTACCAGGTCACGCCAACATCCGCCAGCAGCGCTACTTCTTCGCGGCGCAAACCCGGCGTGCGCCGACGCCCGCTGCGCGGCAACCCTAAGCGCTGTGGATCAAGGCTTTCCCGCCTCGCGCGCAAAAAGGCGCCAAGCTGTTTGCGGTTCTCATCCAGGATCACCAGTTCTGCCTGCTTTTCGACCATCAACGTCATAAAACCCCCAGCATGGTAGTGCCAGTACCAGTATACGTAAGAACTGGTACCCGTTTTTCCCTTAGGCGATGCTACGTCCATCCGATGAATGACGCAATGGAGTTACCATGAATACGTCTGCTGTTTCTCCGGGCCGGGCGGGCCTGATTTTGCTGCTTACCGGGCAGATGCTGCCGCTTATTGACACCTCAATCACCAATGTCGCACTCGATTCCATCACCCTGTCGCTCCACACCTCTGCCACCCAGTTAGCGTTGATTGTCGCGCTCTACGGTGTCGCGTTTGCCGTCTGTCTGGCGATGGGCAGCAAGCTGGGCGATAACTTCGGGCGCAGGCGCGTGTTCTTATGGGGTGTGGTGCTGTTTGGGTTTGCCTCGCTGCTCTGCGGCCTGGCCAACTCCATTTCCGCCCTGCTTGCCGCGCGAACCTTGCAGGGCATGGGCGCGGCGCTGATTGTGCCGCAAATCTTAGCCACCTTACATGTCACGTTAAAAGGCACGGCGCATGCGCGCGCCATCAGCCTGTACGGCGGCGTTGGCGGCGTGGCGTTTATTATCGGTCAGATGGGCGGAGGCTGGCTGGTGTCGGCAGATATCGCAGGTTTAGGCTGGCGGAACGCCTTTTTTATCAATGTCCCCATTTGTCTGCTGGTGCTGGTACTGAGCCGCCGCTATGTGCCGGAAACCCGCAGCGAAAAGCGCACGCGTATTGACTGGCAGGGCACCACGGCGCTGGCGCTGATCCTCTGCTGCCTGCTGTTCCCGCTGGCGCTTGGCCCGGATTTGCACTGGCCGTGGGAAACAAAAGCGGCGTTGCTGGCGCTGTTCCCGCTGGCATTATGGATGCGCTCCAGCGCCCTTAAGCAACAGCGCAACGGGTTGATGCCATTGCTGCCGCCGCGCCTGCTCAGGCTGCACAGTATCCGCTTTGGTTTGCTGATTGCCCTGCTCTTTTTCAGCGCCTGGTCCGGCTTTATGTTCTGCATGGCGCTCACGTTACAGGCGGGAATGGGCATGACGCCGTACCAGTCCGGCAACAGTTTTATTGCCCTTGGCGTCGCCTATTTTGTCTCGGCGTGGTATGCGCCAAAACTGATTGCCCGCTACAACATGCGCACCATTTTGCTGGCCGGGCTGGCAATTCAGGTGGCGGGTTTGCTGGCTTTGATTGTGACGCTGCAACTCTCCGGGCGCAGCATCGGCGCACTGGCACTGGCACCATCAACGGCGTTAATTGGCTACGGCCAGGCGCTGATCGTCAACAGTTTCTACCGCATCGGCATGCGCGATATCACGCCCCAGGATGCAGGCGCTGGCAGTGCGCTGCTCAGCACATTGCAACAGGCGACGCTCGGCCTTGGCCCGGCAGTGCTTGGCGGGTTTTTTATGCATCTGGTGGCGCGATCGCAAGGCAACTACAGCGTGGCGCTCAGTGGGTTTCTGGTAACAGAAGTGGTGATGATGCTGGCGCTTGCCGCCGCGGCCATTTGCGCCCGCCAGCAGTTAGCGCCCTGCTGCTCACAGAACGCCTGATAACAGAGCCAGCCCCGAGGGGCTGGCATAATGGTGCTTTTACGCGCGTTTCGGCGCGCGGCGCAGCAGCTTAAAGGCGACAAACAGGAACACAATCCACACCGGTAACAGCAGCGCCGACAGACGCATATCGTCCATTGAGTACATCAATACCAGAATGAACATCATAAAGCCGATGCACAGGTAGTTGCCCGCCGGGAAAATCAGCGCCTTAAACTGCGGATCGCGCCCTTTACGGCGCATCGCTGCGCGGAATTTCAGGTGCGCGAGCGAAATCATGATCCAGTTAAGCAGCAAGGTCGCAACCACTAACGCCATCAGCATACCAAAGGCTTTCTGCGGCAGAAGATAATTCACCAGCACCACCAGCGAGGTGATTGCGCCCGAGAGAATTAACGAGTTGACCGGCACTCCGCGGCGGCTGACGCGCGTCAAAAACGCGGGCGCATTGCCCTGCACCGACAGGCCAAACAGCATGCGGCTGTTAGAGTAGACGCCGCTGTTATAGACCGACAGCGAGGCCACCAGAATGACGAAGTTCAGCGCCGAAGCCACCAGGTTGCTGTCCAGTTCGTGGAAAATCATAACAAACGGGCTGCTGTTGGCTTTTACATCAATCCACGGATAGAGCGCTAACAGCACCACCAGCGAACCGATGTAAAACAGCAAAATGCGATACACGACCTGGTTTACCGCTTTTGGGATGGTGGTATGCGGCTCACTGGCTTCTGCGGCGGTGATACCAATCAGTTCAAGGCCGCCGAAAGAGAACATAATTACCGCCAGCGAAAGGATCAGCCCGTGCCAGCCGGTGGCGAAAAAGCCGTTGTAGCGCCAGAGGTTATCGAAGCTGGCGCGTTCGCCGCCGTGATCGGTGAACAGCATCCACAGGCCGAAGCCAATCATGCCGATAATCGCCAGCACTTTAATCAGCGCAAACCAGAACTCGGTTTCGCCGTACAGGCGCACGTTGACCAGGTTGACGGCGTTAATAATGATGAAGAACGCGGCGGCCCAAATCCAGGTCGGGACATCCGGGAACCAGTACTGCATATAGATCCCGGCGGCGGTCAGTTCCGCCATGCCAACCAGCACGAACATCGCCCAGTAGTTCCAGCCGGAGAGGAAACCGGCGAACGGGCCCCAGTATTTATACGCAAAATGGGAAAATGAACCGGAAACCGGCTCTTCGACCACCATTTCGCCAAGCTGGCGCATGATCAGAAAAGCGATAATTCCGGCGATGCCGTAGCCCAGCAAGACTGCCGGTCCGGCCATTTGAATCGCAGGCCCAATGCCAAGAAAAAGCCCGGTGCCAATCGCCCCGCCAAGGGCGATAAGCTGAATATGACGGTTTTTTAATCCCCGTTGTAATGTCGGCCCTGCTTCCGATGCGACCCCGGTGGTGCTACCCGCGGCCTGTGACGCGTTTTTCACGTCCTTCCCCTTTGTCGATTTCGTAAAGGGGCACCTTTTAACATCTCCGCCGGGGGCTGGCAAGCGGGGCTGACAGGGAATTAACCGCGGTCGTCTTTCGGGCCGAGGAAGTAAAAACCGAAGGGCAGCGAGCCAATGATGGTAAACATCAGGCTGTAAATGGCGACCCAGGCACCCTGCATAATGAACATGGATGTAGTCCAGGATTCCATCGGCAGGTTGTATTGATCCTCAACGCCCTCGAAGGTCACTTTCGAGACCACGCTTACGGCAATCAGAAACACGATAACCACCGCGCAGATAAACTTTTTCCCCTCGCGGGTACGCAGTTTTTCCAGCATATAAACCTCCTGTTATGTGGATTTTGTGTACCGGGAGTGTAACCGATCTGCTGTGCAATTGTTGTTAATAATTGATTGCCAGATGGCAGCGAATGCCATCTGGCAATCAAACAACACAAACCTTAAAAATCGTAACTCATCGACACTTTCAGCTCGCGCCCGTCACCCTGGTAAATATACGTGCCGTTGTCTTCGACGCTGGCCCAATATTTCTCGTTGGTGACGTTATCCACACCGACGCGCCATACCATCTCGTTTTGATCGGCATTCAGGTGGGTGCGGTAACGCACGCCCAAATCAAGCGTCGTGTAGCTGTCGAGTTTTTTGGTATTGGCGGCATTGGCGTACTGCGAACCGGTGTGATTAACCCTCGCCGTGGCGGTCAGACCCTCAATCGGCTTGATGTCATACTCCGCGCCGAGCACCGAGTAGAAGCTCGCCACACCAATCGGTTTTTTGCCCTGGTTGACGCCGTCCTGGGTTTTGGTCATTTCCGCATCGATCCAGGTCGCGCTGCCGTTCAGGCGCAGGCCCAGCATCGGTTCGCCGAACACGCTCAGCTCGACACCGCGGTTACGCTGCTCGCCGCTCAGTTCGTAAATGTTGGTACTGCTGTTCTGAATGGCCGACGGTTTTTTAATTTCAAACAGCGACAGTGTGCCGCCGATGCGGCCAAAGTCCGTTTTCACGCCCACTTCGTTTTGTTTCGAGTGCGCGATACCGGTGGTTTGATACTGGTTAGCCGCCCCTTCCGGTGCAGTGCTGCCCGGTTGCAACGCTTCGGTATGGTTGGCGTAAAACGACACCACTTCCCACGGTTTGTAGACCACGCCGTAGGTCGGCATCCAGCGATCTTCGATAAAGCGCGCGGTCCTGTCTTCCTCGCCGGTGGCGTTGCTGTAACTGTGAACCCACACTTTCTGGTAACGCGCACCCGCCGTAAACAGCAGCGTATCGTCCAGCACGCCCAGCGTATCGCTCAGCAGCCAGCCCTGCGCACGGTTGCGCCCGGTGGTGAGCGGATCGGTGTAATTGCCACCAACGTAGGTGTAATCCGGTATCGGTACCGCAGAGTTATTGTAGATATTGACCGTAGGGTTATTCGAGGACATACGCCAGGCGATTTTGTCCTGCTTGATACTGGCAGAGTAACCAACGTTCACTTTGTGCGAGACAAAACCGGTATCAAAGTTGCCGCGCAGCCCGGCCATGCCGCTCCAGGAGTCACTGAGACGATTGGTATCGAGGCGGCCAATGGTCGCATCACCGGCTTCGTTGATCAGTTTCGGCGCGCCATAAACCCCTTCTTCATGAGAGTGCTGGCCGCCGAAGGCTGCATAAGCAGTCCAGATATCGGTCAAATCATACTCGGCACGCGCCAGGCCAAATTCGTTTTCGATATTGCTGTAAGCCCATTTCTGGCTGTAATTTTTGCTGTTGCTCGGCACATCCGGGACAAAATCAACGCCGCTGATATTCAAGCCCATCGAGCCGCCATGGAAGGTCTTTTTCTGATAGCCGAGATCCAGCGAGCTACGTAAGCGATCGCCGCGATAATCAAGACCAATCGAGGCCGCCGACGTACGACGCTTATCGTCTTCCACCGTCGCTTCACCTTCGCGATGCAGCAGGTTCACGCGTACGCCGAACTGGTTGTTATCACCATAGCGACGACCCACGTCCAGCGAACCGCCCACTTGTGAACGCGAGGAGTAATCCACGCCAACGCGGGTCAGCGGCGTGTCTTCAGCGTGTTTCGGCTCGAGGTTAATCATCCCGCCGACGCCGGATGACGCCGCGCCATTCATCAGGGCGTTCGCGCCTTTGAAGATTTCAATGCGGTCGAGCATCTGGGTATCGACGACCTGGCGCGGCACAATTCCCGCCAGGCCGCCCATTAACATATCGTCGCCATCCAGCTCGAAACCGCGAATACGGTAGGTTTCCGCCATGTTGCCGTAACCCTGTCCCACCTGGACACCGGCATCATTGCTCACCACATCGGCGATGGTTTTCGCCTGCTGATCCTGCACCAGCTTCGAGGTGTAGCCGATGACGTTAAACGGCACATCCATCGCTTTTTGTTCGCCCAGCATGCCCAGACGCCCGCCATATGCCACCTGGCCGTCAAGGTAAGCCGGCACCAGCGCATCGCCGCCGGGTTTAAAATCGCTGCCCACTGTCGACTGAACAACGATGGTCTCTTCTTTGGTTTTACTGGTGTTGTTATCCGTTGTCGCTGCGTATGCAGAGTGAGCGGCAGCGCCAATGGCGAGCGCAAGCAAGGTCTTGCGCAAAGGAGCATGGTTTATTTTGCTGTTATTCATCATCGACTCAATTTATCGAAGTATGTGGAAAAACGGCCCGTTGCCGGGCCGGGTTACTCACTCATTCAGACCGATACGGACAACGCTGTCCGGCCCGTTGGTGGAGTGATCTTTCTTGAACGCCTGTTTCACCGTGACATACAGCGTCTGACCGTCGGCAGAAAGCAGCAGGCTGTTCGGGTTCGGCGAGAGATCCCAGCTCTGCTTGACCGCATAGCTTGTGGCGTCGAGGCTCAGCACTTTGCCGGATTCACGCTGCGTGATGTAGATTTCGTGGCGTTTCGGGTTGAATTTCACCGCCAGAGAATCGCCGACATCAAGCTGTTTCAGCACCTTGCCGCTGTGGATATCCAGCACCAGCGTGGTTTTGGCTTTGGAATTGTCGGTCACGAACAAGCGGCCGGTGGCGTCATCTTCTGCAATGTTCAGCAGCAACGCCGGTTTGTCGCCGAGCGGTTTCCAGCGCTGTTCGATACGGTTATTGCGCGGGTTGACCACGAGGATTTCACCGCCGCCGTTTGCTACGTACAGGCGCTGGGTTTGCTCAGACCAGTGCAGGCCAGTGACCCATTTGCCAGCGTTTTTGATACGCGCTTTCACCTTCAGGGTTTTGGCATCCACTACCCACACCAGCGCCGGATCGGCGACCGCGCCGATATAGAGCGTGCCGTTGTGCAGCAGGATTTCACGCGCGCCATATGGCAGGTCTTTGTCGTTGCGCTCCGGGAATAAGGTACGGGAGAGGACTTTGCCGTTGCTGGTGTCGATAGCGCTGACGCCGCCATCAAGCGAATTGGTGACATAGACGGTTTTGCCATCCGGGGAGATAGCCATGCCGAAGTTTTTCAGATCGGTATGCGTCGCGCCGAGGGTTTTCAGCGTCGCCGGATCCAGCTTGTAAACCACCCCACCCTGCACATCTTTGAAGCCTTCTGCGCTGGAGACATACAGCGCATTGCCCTGCGGGCTGAGCGCCATTTCATACAGCCCGCTTGCCAGCTCGCGTTTTTGTACATTCGCAGGCAATTGTGCTGCGGCAGGTTTCGCCATTTCAGCCGTCGGCTGTGCTTTTGTGGTGCTGTGCGCGCTGCAACCGGCCAGCGTCATTGCCGTCAACAACGCCAGCACGGACGTTTTCATCTTCATCGGGAGGATCCTTTACCGTTAGTGTCATCAAGCCAGACGAGCGCATAAGAATAGTGATGTGGGTTTTGACCCGGCGCAGCTCGTCACGATGTCTCTGTGTTCCGTGTAAGCGTTTACGCCTACTGTTTATGCGGGAAATGTTCCGTGCCGCGCCCACAAATACTAAAGAGAATGAGAACTATACTCATTCTTCTTATTCGCGCAAGAACTATTGCTTCATTCTGCTGTCGTGATGAAAAAAGCGGGAACAGCACCGAATAGCGGTCGCGTATCCGGTGCGTTAAAAGGAGGGAAAATTACAGGCCGAGCGCCTTTTCAACCGCCGGTTGCGCCGGCTGGCCTTCGCGGGTGGTAACGCCATCAAGCCACGTTTTTAGCAGCTCCGGGCGCTTAGCCAGCTCCGCTTTTGCCGCAGCCTGCACCGCTTCCTGTTTATCCAGCACGCGGGTAATCACCGCATTTTCTAACGGGACATCAAATTTAAGCTGGCTGAAGAAGCGATTGAGGTTCGGGCAATCGCGGGCAAAGTCTTTGCGTGTAACCGTATTCACCGTTGCGCTGCCGTAGTTCGCGCCAAAGTACGCATCGCCGCCGCTGAGGTAACTCAGCTTAAAGCGTGTGTTCATGGCGTGCGGCTCCCAGCCGAGGAAAACAATCCACTCTTTGCGCTCGACGGCGCGCGTCACCTGCGCCAGCATCCCGCTTTCGCTGGATTCCACTAACTGCCAGTTTTGCAGGCCGAAATCCTGTTTATTGAGCATCTTTTTCAGGTTCTGGTTAGCTGGCGCACCCGGCGCAATGCCGTAAATCTTATGGTTGAATTTGGCAGCGTATTTCTGCAAATCAGCGAAATCTTTCACCCCCGCAGCCGCGACATAATCCGGCACCGCCAGTGTAAAGCGCGCGGCGGGCAGGTTCGCGCCGATCACGTTAATAGAGCCGTCGGCGGTGAATTTGCTGATAACCGGCTCCTGCGCAGGCATCCAGTTGCCGAGGAAGACATCCACCTGCCCGGTTTTCAGCCCCTGAAAGGCGAGCGCTACGGAAAGGTTCTGCACTTTTTGCTGATAGCCCAGCGCGTTCAGCACCACGCCGGAAAGCGCATTGGTCGAGGCGATATCCGTCCAGCCCGGATCGGACTGCGTAACGGTTGTGCAGCGGACATCGTCGGCGGCGATGCTGCTCAGTGAAAACCCGCTGGTCAACGCCAGCAGCAATAATTTGCTCACAGTTATTTTCATCATTATTTCCCGGCGGTTGGTTTTGAAGGTTGCGGATAACGGGCAAAGGCTTCCTGTTCATCCAGCGTTTGATGGTTACGGATGTAGCGCTGCGACGCGTCCTGATGCGGCTGGAAATCCCATTTCGGGATAGCCTCGCGCCCCGCAATGCGCGTTAAAAAGCTGCGCCGCTTCTGGCTCGCCAGCACCTGCTCACGCAGCGTCGAGACATCCCAATGGGCGGCCACGTCACCGGCAAACTGCGCGGCAATCTGGCGATGATCATCATCGGCGGCAAGGTTTTTACGCTCATGGGGATCGCTTATCAGGTTGAACAACTGCGGCGCTTCGCTAAAGGAGTGGATGTATTTCCACGGGCCACGGCGGATCATCAGCATCGGGCCGAGCGCGCCTTCGGCAAGGTATTCGCTGAATGCGCCGTCCGGCCCACTTTCACCGCGCAGATGCGGCACCAGGCTTTTGCCATCAAGCGGGGAAATCGCCTGCGCGGTGCGATCCTCGCCGCTCGCCAGTTCCACCAGCGTTGGCAGCAAATCCACCAGCGAAACGCTCTGCGCAACCCGCTTCGGCGCAAATCGCGCCGGGTTATGCACAATAAAAGGAATGCGTACCGCATTTTCGAAGAAGGTCATTTTGTACCACAGCCCGCGCTCGCCAAGCATTTCACCGTGATCGGCGATCACCAGCACCACCGTATTTTCCGCAAGCCCGGTCTCTTCCAGGGTGTTAACCACCTCGCCAAAACAGTCATCGACGTAGGCCAGCGCGCCGTAATAAGCGTGTCGGGCGCGGCGCACGTGCTCATCAGTAATGTTCGCCTCGTCCAGTTGGTACATCGCCCGCAATCGCGCCGAGTGCGCGTCATCATCCACCTCTTCGCGCCGCGTATGCGGCAAATCAATATCCTCTTCGCGAAAACGCGCGAGGTAGCGGCGCGGAATGGCAAACGGATCGTGGGGATGGGTCAGCGACAGCAGCAACATAAAGGGCTGATCCGCCGGGCGACGCGCGGCGTCATACAAGCGCTGGCGCGCCAGAAACAGGGCTTCGTCGTCAAAATCAAGCTGGTTGGTCCGCACGCACTCCCCGGCATCAAGCACCGAACTCATATTGTGATACCAGTCAAGACGGCGCTCCGGCTGTTCCCAGTCCGGCGTCCAGCCAAAATCCGCCGGGTAGATATCGGTGGTCAGCCGCTCGTCAAAACCGTGCAGTTGATCCGGGCCGCAAAAATGCATTTTGCCGGAGAGCCAGGTGCGGTAACCCTGCTCGCGCAGGTAGTGACAGAAGGTAGGCGTATCGGCATGAAATTCGGCGGCATTATCATAAACGGCGTTATGGGAAATAAACTGCCCGGTCATCAGCGAGGCCCGTGACGGCGCACAGAGTGGGCTGTTGCAATAGGCGGATTCAAATACCACACCTTGATCGGCTAATTTATCGATATTCGGTGTCAGACTAACCTTATTACCATAGGTTTTTAAGGCGCTGGCGGTTAACTGATCGGCCATAAGAATAACGATATTCGGTTTATTTCTAAGCATGCGCCACCCGACAATAAAATAGTTAATTAAAACGTGTTAGGTTTATCTCACGCTTATTTATCCCTGTGAAGGGGTTATTTCTTTATCGTGAAATAAGGTGGAATTATGGCTGATAAATTACAACTTCCGCCTTTACAGGCATTAGTGGTATTTGAAGCAGCGGCGCGTTTAGGTAATTTTACCGCCGCCGGAAATGAGCTTGGGCTTTCGCAACCGGCGGTCAGCCAGCGTATTCAATCTCTTGAAAGCCGGCTGGATGCCCCGTTATTTGAGCGGCGTCATCGCGGGGTGCAATTGACCGAATCCGGCCACAGCCTGTACCTGATTGTACGCAGCAGCCTGAATGATATCAGCGAGCAACTGGAGCGCACCCGGCGCAAGCGCAACGTGCTGCGCATCGACACCGATATGGGCTTTGCCAGCTACTGGCTGCTGCCGCGCATGGAGCACTTACAGGCGCTGATCCCAGGCGTTGAAGTGCAGGTTACCACCTCGCCTAACGACTATAATTTTCGCGACAGCAACGCCGATCTGGCTATCTATTTTGGTCAGGGAAACTGGCCAGGAACCCAGACCCAGCGCCTGTTCCCGGAGATTGTTTTTCCGGTCTGTAATCAGGAAATAAAGGCGAAAATCGGCTCCAGTGCCCGTGCGGAAACCCTGCTAAGTTATCCGTTACTGAAACTGCCAGAAACCCGCCCGCAGCGCTGGATAACCTGGGAGGACTGGTTTCGCCATCACCAGGTTTTCGGCCAGAGCCACAGCGCCTCGCGCACCTTTAATGCTTACTCTTTAGTGATTCAGGCGGCGCTGGAAGGCCAGGGCATTGCCATTGGTTGGCAGCCGCTGATTGCGCCGTTTATTGCCAGCCAGCAACTGGTGCAATGCGGCCCGTCGGTACGTACCGAGCGGGGCTATTACCTTATTTCCGCCAGCCATAAACCGATTTCTGCCCAGCAGGAGAAAATTAAATCGTGGTTATTAGACGAAGCCTGGGGCTTTCATAAACAGGAGGCGTTAATTGCCGGAATATAAATAAGCTAATGCAGAAAAAGCATATTCATCAACTTAAAATCATTATTCCACTCGCGTCTTTTACGTTAGTGTGTGATGGCCCTTTATAAATAAAGCCATGATTATGTCGGAACCCTTATTTGAATTACGCGCGGTGAATAAACATTATTATTCCGGCGGCCAGAAACGCTTTTTTTCCCGCCGGGAAAACGGCAGCGCAATACAGGCGCTGCAAGATATTCATTTGCAAATCTTTGCCGGTGAGATTTTTGTCATTGTCGGGTTATCCGGTTCGGGTAAATCCACCTTGCTGCGTACGCTCAACCACCTGATCCCCGCCAGCTCCGGGGATGTCACTTTTCAGGGTCGTCCGCTTGCCTCACTCTCTGAAAAAGAGTTGATCGGCCTGCGCCGCGAGCATATGAGCATGGTGTTTCAGTCGTTTGCCCTGTTCGACGAACGCACAGTGCTGGATAACGTCGCCTTTGGCCTGGAAGTGGCGGGCATTCCGCGGGAAGCGCGGGAAGCCAGAGCGTTAGCGATGCTGAAAAAGGTCGGTCTCGGGAATGTGGCAACGCAGTATCCGCACCAGCTTTCCGGCGGGATGCAGCAGCGTGTCGGATTGGCGCGTGCGCTGGTGGTTGACCCCTCCGTGCTGTTAATGGATGAAGCCTTTTCCGCGCTGGATCCGATTATTCGCCGCGAGATGCAGTCGTTACTGCTGATGTTGCAGGCCGATTCGCAGCGCACCATTGTTTTCGTCACCCACGATATGGAAGAGGCGCTGCGCCTCGGTTCACGCATCGCCATTATGGAAAAGGGCAAACTGGTGCAGGTGGGCAAACCGGAAGCGCTCATCAATGCGCCCGCCACGCCGTATGTCCGCCACTTTTTCTCCGGGGTGGATATTTCCCGCTGGCAAATGGCGGAAAACTTCGCCGATATCTGGCCGACTCGTTAAGGAACACCATGGCTTATCCATTAGATTTTAGTCGGCAGATTGATGATGCCGTGCACTCGCTGTTGACCCATGCGGGCGGCCTTTTTGACGGTATTGCGCAGGGAATTGACCTGTTTGCCGGTGGCCTTGAGCTGGCGATCAATGCTCTTTCACCGTGGGGGTTAGTGGTGCTGGCGGTGGCGCTGGGTGCCTGGCGGATCGGCAAAGGTTTTGCGCTGTTTGCCCTGCTCGCCACGCTGTACATCATTTATAGCGGGTATAGCGAACATGCGGCGATCACCCTGGCGCTGACGCTTTCGTCCACCTTTTTTAGCCTGCTGTTTGGCATTCCGCTTGGGATCTGGAGCGCGCGCCATGCGACGGTAGGCAGCGTGGTGCGCACCTTGCTTGATTTTATGCAGACCATGCCAGCGTTTGTTTACCTGATCCCGGCCACCATTTTGTTTGGCCTCGGTCGCCCGCCGGGGATTTTCGCCACCATTTTGTTCTCCATGCCGCCGGTGGTGCGTTTGACGGACCTCGGGATTCGCCAGGTGAATAAATCGCGGCTGGAAGCGGGCATCGCCTTTGGCTGTACGCCGTGGCAGTTGCTGTGGAAAGTGCAGCTTCCGGCGGCGCAGCCGTCAATTATGGCCGGGGTGAATCAGACCATTATGATGGCGATGTCGATGGTGATTATTGCGTCGATGGTCGGTGCCGGTGGGCTGGGCAACGATATTCTTAGCAGCATTCAGCAACTGGAGATCGGTCTCGGTTTGCAAAGCGGTATCGTGGTGGTGCTGATGGCGATTTTGCTCGACCGTTTATCCGCCAGTTTTGCCCGCCGTCCGGTACATCAATGATGATGGTTTCGCCGATGCGCAGCCGCCATCGGCGATATCAATTATCGCTGCATCCCCCAGCGCTTAATGGTCACTTTCTCAAGGCTTGCAAACACCACGCCTTCGACCAGTAAACCAATGGCGATCACCGTCACCAGCCCGGCAAATACCCGGTCGGTAAACAGCTCATTGCGGTTCTGGAAGATATACCACCCCAGCCCGCCCTGCCCGCTGGACGCACCGAACACCAGCTCCGCCGCAATCAGCGTGCGCCAGGCAAACGCCCAACCAATTTTTAACCCGGAAAGAATGGCCGGTAACGACCCCGGGATCAGGATCGTTACCACATAGCGCGGCCCGCTGAGGCCGTAATTGCGCCCTGTCATGCGCAGGGTTTCCGGTACGCCGCTAAACCCCGACCAGGTATTGAGCGCAATCGGCCACATCACCGAATGCACCAGCACAAAAATCAGGCTGACCTTGCCTAAGCCAAACCACAGCAGCGCCAGCGGCAGCAGCGCAATGGCGGGCAGCGGGTTGAGCATCGCCGTCAGGGTGCTGAGCAGATCGCGGCCAAACTGCGTGGTGACCGCCAGCGCACTGGCAACCAGCGCCAGCACGCTGCCAATCAAATAGCCTTTCAGCAAAATACTCAGGGAGTTGACGATTTTCTCGGGTAACTCGCCGTTACGCATATCTTCACTGAAGACATGCCAGGTCTGCATCACGCCGGGTAACATCAAATCATTTTGCTGTACCCGCGCCGCCACTTCCCACAGCGCCAGCACCAGCAGCACAATCAGCGATTTGCGCAGCCAGGCCAGGTTCCATATACGCTGGCCCCACGGCAGCGGCGTTTCCACCGCCACATCGCGCAGCGGCGGCAGTTCGCGTTCAAACTCAGGACGAATGTACGGTGGCTGCGACATAAGCAGGCTCCTTATCAGCGGCAGAAGACGCGCCATTCCCGCTCGCCGGGAACAACAATTCATGAATATGCCGGGCGGCATGCTGGAAGCTTTCGCTGCCGAAATCATTCAGCGTGAACTGGTGGCAATTTAACTCTGCTCTCACCCTGCCCGGATGCGGTGACAGCACCAGAATGCGGCTGCCGACCACCAGCGCCTCCTCAATGGAGTGCGTGACAAAGAGCAGCGTAAAGCGTTCTTCTTCCCACAACGTCAGCAACTCCTCCTGCATGGTGCGCCGGGTCAGGGCATCCAGCGCGGCGAAGGGTTCATCCATCAACAGAATGCGCGGCTTCATTGCCAGCGCCCGGGCAATCGCCACACGCTGTTTCATGCCGCCGGAAAGCATATGTGGCATCACATCGGCGAAATCAGACAGCCCCACTTTGTTGAGAAAATGCCGCGCTGTCTCTTTCGCCTCTGCGCGGCTGGCTTTGCGGCTCGCCAGCAGCGGGAACATGACGTTTTCCAGCACTGTTTTCCACGGTGGCAGTTGATCGAACTCCTGAAACACCATCATCCGTTCCGGGCCTGGTGCGGTAATCACCTCACCTTGTAAGGCAATCTGCCCGCTGCGTGGGGCGAGAAAACCGCCTGCCGCCTTCAGCAGGCTTGATTTCCCGCAGCCAGAAGGCCCGAGCAGAATAAAGCGATCGCCGGGCCAGACATCAAAGCTGACATCATGGGTGGCGCGCACCTGGCGTTCGCGGGTGCGGTATTCAATGTCAACGTGGCTGACCTGCAACAGCGGGCCGTCATTGTGGTGAGTGACCATCTCTGCCTCCTGTGTCGTGGCTTAGCTGCCTGGGTTTTCCCACGCTTCGTTGAAGAAGTAATCCTTCCAGGAGCTAGCTTTGTTTTTCAGTACGCCCAGTTCGTGGAGTTTTTCGGCATACACGCCGGTGCGCTCCGGGGAGACGGTGAAGCTGATTTCCGGATCGTTGACGATTTTCTGCACCAGCGGTAAAGGCAGGCGGGATTTTTCGACGCGAATATAGGTTTCTGCCGCCGCATTTTTGTTGGCGTTAATAATTTTTGTCGCTTCACTCAGGGCGCGATAAAAGGCTTTGTAAGTTTTCGGGTTTTCGTCGTGGAATTTCTGTGTGGTGTAGAGAACATTAAAGGTGGCCTGGCCGCCTAGTACGTCATAAGAGCTAAGAATTTTATGCACGTTGCTGTGTTCCAGCGCCTGGTACTGAAATGGCGGGCTGGAAAAATGGGTAGTAATTTCTGAACCACCGGCAATTAATGCCGCACTGGCATCCGGGTGCGGCAGGCTGACGCTGATATTATCGAAGCGTTTGAAATCCGCATCGCCATATAATTTGGCGGTTTCAATTTGTAATGTGCGCGACTGAAAACCGACACCCGCCGCCGGAACCGCAATGCGGTCTTTGTCGCTCAAATCTTTTATGGTTTTCACCGCCGGGTTATTGCTGAGTAAATAGTTGGGCATTGACCCCAGCGAGGCGATGGCTTTCACATTCTGGCGGCCTTTGGTGCGATCCCACAGCGTCAGCAGCGGCGGCACGCCAGCCGAAGCGACATCCAGCGCGCCGGAGAGCAGCGCTTCATTCATCCCGGTCGCCCCGGAAATGGTGCGCCAGTCGACGGTAATATCCAGCCCCTCTTTCTTCCCTTCTTTCTCAATCAGCTGCTGGTCGCGCACCACATCGAGAATTAAATAACCAATGCCAAACTGCTGTGCGATGCTAATTTTTCCTTCGGCAAAGGCTGAATGGGTGATGCCATTTAAGGCAAAGAGTGCCAGCACACCGGCAAGCGTTCGGTTTAATCTGTTCATGCATATCCCCGGTTTTTTAATTTTTCAAACGAAAATGATTGGCTGGCGGGGTTAAAAAAAGGAAATGATTTAATCTGCAATGCTTAGTGAATAATTCACTTAAGCGTTTCCTGGCGCGGGGTTGACGCTGATTTGTAGCCTGCCTGGCACGGCATTGACCGGCGAGAAACGGAAAGCCACCAAATCCCACCGCGCGCGGACGAAAGCTATTAGCAGGCATTGTTAGCGCAGGTGGACTGGCTGCGCTACGGTCAGGAAGGCATCTTTATTGATGAAGTCTCCTGGGGCGAGTTTGTCGCGCTGGAGACATAAAAACAGTGAAGTCGCATAAAAGTTGGGGTTGACCGCAAAGATGATAAAGATTATCTTTCTCATTACAGAATAGTTGAGTAGTTAACTCAGGTATTCGGTACGACATTGCTCACATTGCTTCCAGTATTATTTGCCCGCCGTTTAGTGCGGGCTTTTTTTTGCTTTGGCACCAGCCAGTTGAATAAATTTTATAGCGTAATCTGCGGATGTTTTATGCCGCAGGCTCTTGCATAACGAGCCAGGGTTTCCAGGCTGGCTTTAACCACATTGGCTTCCATGCGGGAAACCGTCGGCGGTGTGACCCCCATACGTTCAGCCACTTGCGCTCTGGTTAACCCGGCGTGACGACGCCATTCTGCCAGCATTGCCTGCAAGCGCTCTTTGCGCTCCTGAGCCTCGTATTCAGCCTGTACATCAGGGTCGGACAGCAATTCAGCCCGGACGGTTTCCCATGCCACTCCTTTAATCTTTTTCATTTAGCATCTCCTCTAATCTTGCAAAGGCGAGCTTTATCTCAACGGGCGGCACTTTCTGCGTTCGTTTGATAAACACTCTGAGCAGAAGAATGTTCTTCCCTTTTTGATAGACATAAAGCCCTCGCGCTATGTCAGTTCCCATGGTCCTGATTTCAAATAATCCGCCTCCCAGCGGCTTACTGTCAGGTTCCCGCAGCGCTGTTGCATTGAGTGTGAGCTTATCTATTAAACGGATAATCCTGGCTCTGACAGCGGACGGTAACCGGGCGATTTCTTCAGGCACATCCTCGTGCAAAATAACGTTAAACACGTCGTTCCTCCATGACTCAATGTTAGCACCCGAAAAAAATTGCATCAAAAGGCAATTTTTAACATGAGCAATAACATCTAATCTGTAGAACTCTTTCCGTGAGCACAATCCGAAAGCCTGATTACCGTTGTGTTATGCGAGCATGAACGCAACTTTGTTACCGTGCCGGACTTTTTCATTCAGCGGCTGGTCTGTAAAAACTTACGTACCCGGTCTGAGTCGGGGTTGCTGAAGAATTTTTCCGGCGACGCTTGCTCAATCAGCAGCCCTTTTTCGAGAAACACCACCTGGTCGGAGACCTGGCGAGCAAACTCCATTTCGTGGGTAACCACCACCATGGTGTAGCCTTCCGCCGCCAGATCTTTCATCACGCCGAGCACTTCGTTGACCAGTTCAGGATCGAGCGCTGAGGTGGGTTCATCAAAGAGGATCACTTCCGGCGACATCGCCAGCGAGCGGGCAATCGCCACGCGCTGTTTCTGCCCACCGGAAAGCGTAATCGGGTAGACATCGGCTTTATGGCTCATGCCGACCTTTTCCAGTTGGCGACGAGCTACCTCGTTCGCCTTGTCGCGTTTCAGTCCTTTTACATGCACCAGCGCTTCGGTGACGTTTTGCTGCACCGTTAAATGCGGCCACAGGTTGAAACTCTGGAATACCATCCCTACCCGCTCGCGGATGTGCGAAAGATCTTTATGCGACATCGCCTTGCCGGTTTTCTCGTCCACGCCGATGCGCTGCCCGCTGATGCGCACTTCGCCGCGATCCGGCTGCTCCAGCCAGTTCATACAGCGCAGCAGCGTTGACTTACCGGAACCGGATGAACCGAGAATGCTAACCACCGTGCCCTTTTCTACCGTCAGGTTAATATCCCGCAGCACTTCGATGTTATCGAACTGCTTGGAGAGGTTTTTGATGCTTACCGCGCTTGTTTCAGGCATGGGTCATTCCTCTTTTCGCTCCGTAATGGCTTAACTGCTTAATCAGTAATTCCAGCAGAATGCTGACGCCCCAGTAGAGCGCAATGGCGACAATAAAGGCATTAAACGGAATAAAGTAGGTGGATTGCACACTATTGGCCGCGGCAGTTATCTCCTGCACGGTAATAATGCACAGAAACGCGGTGTCCTTCAGACAAATAATTAACTGGTTCCCCATGAGCGGCAGCGCCGAAGAAACGATATTCGGCAGGATAATGCGCAAGAAGATTTTATAGCGTGAGAAGCCTTGTGATACCGCCGCTTCAATATAGCCTGCGGAAAATATGCGCCGCTGGCTGCGTAAAATCTCAAAGAAATAGGCGCCGTGATAGATAACCAATGACAACAAACCGGCGGTCCACGCCTCCATGCTAATACCCAATTGCGGCAAGCCGTAATAAAGCAGATACGCCAGAATCAAAAACGGCACCGCGCGCATCAGGCTGACAAAAGCAATAATGACCCGGTTAACAAAACGGTTTTGATACTCCATGACGTAGCACAACACCACGCCAATTAATAAACCGACGACGGCGGCGATAATAAACAGTTCAAGGGTGGCGATAAAACCATTGAAAAAACTCTCGCGCGCCGCCCAAATAATGCCCCACTGGTTCATAACTCCTCCGTCGTTTATCGCGCCAGGCGCTTCGCTTTACGTTCCGCCACGCCCTGCAATTTCAACAGCAGGCCGATAATAATCACGTACAACAGCGCCGCCGCGAGGATCGGTGATAGCGGCTCATAGGTCACCGAGGAGATGCGGTTGGTGACGCGGGTTAAATCCACCACGCCAATCACCGCAATGGCCGGGCTGCCTTTAATTAAAAATGACATTTCGTTGACCAGCGCAGGCAGGCTTTCGATCCACATTTGCGGCAGCATAATCTGGCGAAAATAGGTCCAGCGCCGCATCCCGACCGACTCCGCCGCTTCCCGCTGCTCACGGGGGAAATTGCGAAAGGCGTTGCGCCAGATCTCGGCGTTAAACGCCGAGGTATTGAGCGTCAGGGCAACAATCGCCGCCAGGGTTTTATCCAGGTTAATACCGAGCGTCGGCAGGGATAAAAAGAGAAACAGCACCAGCGTCACCAGCGGCGTGGCTCGCGCAAGGCTGATATAAACCACCAGCAACTGGTCGATAAACGGGAGCTTCATCATGCGGATAAACGCGATGACGAGACCAATAACCACCCCGCAGGCGATGGCGATACCAGAGATCCAGAGGGTCGTCCATGCGCCTTCAATCAGTAACTGCCATGAGATTAAGTCCATGTGCCCTCCTGCTAAAACAGGCGGCGGATGCCCGCCGCATAGACTGACAAACCTGCCTTAAAAACCGGCTAATTTGTGGAACTGATCGGCGCTGGTAATCGGCTCCTTCGGCAGGTCATAGGTTTCGCCAAACCATTTTTTCTGCAACTCCGCCAGCTTGCCGGTTTCGGTCAGATGGTTCATAAAACCGGTCATAAACTTCAGCAGTTCCGGGGAGTTTTTTGGAATTGGCCACGCCATATAACCCGGCCCGGAGACCGCCAGCCCTTTGGCGAACACTTTCGGTTTGGCTTTTACCAGGTCGTTCACCGAAATAACCACGTTAATCACGTAATCGACGCGTTTGTTGGCTAAATCCGCGTAGGCTTCCGGGTAGGATTGGTATTCCACCACCGGGCCAAGTTTGCCGCCCTCTTTTTCCAGCATCGCTTTCAGTTCCGGCAAACGTGCCAATAACGCACTACCCGCCTGGACACCCACTTTTTTACCGCTGAGATCGGCAATAGTATTTAAGCCTTTCTCATCGGCACGTTTGACAAAATAGTGCTGCGCCGAAGCCCAGGGCGGCGTGAAATTAAATACGTTGAGACGTTCATCGGTAATGACCGCGCCGGTCAGCGCCATATCATATTGGCCGGTCGAGACCGCCGCGAGTAAACCGGTCCACGGCAAAATACTTTGGTTGATGTTGAATTTCGCATATTTGCGCAACTCTTCGAGCATGTCCTTATTGAAACCGTCCGTCTGGCCGTTATTCATAAAGTTAAACGGCGCGTAATCATCTTCGGTCGCGACTTTCATCGTGCCGCTTTTTTCAATTTCAGGTAAATCCGCTGCCACTGCGTGTAAGGAAAATGCCAAAGCGATCATGGCTGCAAGACAATATTTGCCGAAGTATTTTTTCATCTCTCCACCCTTTATTTAATCTGCCAGACCGGAATGTCCCAGGTGTGCTGGAAGCGTTGCAAGTTATATGCCGAACCGGTGCGTCGTTCGGTTTTTATGACTGCGTTTTTACAATAGGGAGGCTTGCGCGTTGGTGAATAGAGCCAGTTCTGGCGAATCTTTGTGTCAGTTAACCGGAAGCTGGTATGGAATTTGCTCCGTTAAAAAGAGCGATACAGCCGATGGAGTGCAGCATGATTCGACATCTCTTGAATGTGAATTTTGATGGTCAACGCGGGTTGCAGGAGCAAGTGCGCGAAACCCTGGTAAACGCCATTCTGAGCGGCATTTTCCCCGCTGACACTCCGCTGCCTTCGTGTCGCCAACTCGCTGGCCAGCTCAACGTCTCGCGCAATACCACCGCGCTGGTATTTGAAAGCCTGGTGAACGAAGGTTACCTGCTGAGCCGCCCGCGCAGCGGTTATTACCTGCACCCGGATTACTACACCTGCGGACAAAACCCACCGCAGCCTGCACCGGAATGCGAGCGCAATGCACCACTATGGAGCAATCGTCTGAAAATCACACCCAGCCAGCAGGAGTCGATTCTTAAACCGGCAGGCTGGATGCACTATCGCTACCCGTTTATTTACGGCCAGCCTTATGCCCAGCAATTCCCCCTTGCCAGCTGGCGTGCGGCGGCGAACTGGTTACACGGCGGCGTGCGCGACCCGGCGTGGGTTATCGATCATATCGATCAGGATGTGCCGATGTTGATTGAGCAGATCCGCACCCGCGTGTTGCCTAAACGCGGGATTGTCGCCGCGCCCGATGAAATATTGATTACGCTGGGTTCGCAAAATGCGCTCTATTTGCTGACGCGCCTGTTGATGTCGCGCACTACCCGTGTAGCGGTTGAGAACCCTGGTTTTCGCGAAGCCATCAATACTTTTTTATTAAGCGATACGCAGATTGTGCCGCACGCGGTAGATGAAGAAGGATTAGTGCTGAATGACACGCCGTGCGACTACTATTACGTCACGCCGGGCCACCAGGTGCCGACTGGGGTGACGATGAGCAAAGCCCGCCGCGCCCGGCTGCTGGAGTACGCCGCCCGCCACGATGCGGTGGTGATTGAGGATGATTACGACTCGGAAAGCAACTTTATGCAGAACCCGCTTCCGGCGTTGAAAGCCAGCGATCGCAGTGACCGGGTGATTTATGTCAGCAGCCTGTCGAAAGCGCTGTCACCGGGGCTGCGGCTGGGTTTTATGGTCGCCGCGCCGGAAATTATTGATGAAGCGCGCGCCCTGCGCCGCCTGGTTTACCGCCATCCGCCGACTAACATTCAGTACCAGATGGCGCATTTCCTCGCGCAAGGCCATTACGAAACCCATTTACGCCGCTACCACGACGATTCTGCCCGCCGCTGGGATTGCCTGCACAATGCGTTACGCATCTTTTTGCCGGAGTGCCAGAGCATGGCGGGCAGCGAGCATGCTAATGCGTTCTGGTTGCGCACACCTGAGCATATCAGCACCCAGCAATTGACCTGGCGTGCCGCCCATGCAGGCGTGCTGATTGAGCCAGGCGCGCGCCATTTTCTGGACGCCGCGCCGCCGGATAATTTCTTTCGTATGGGTTTTCACGCCATCGACCCGCAGGCGATTGCGCCCGGCGTTGAAGTGCTGCGCGGTCAACTGGCGCCGCTGTGTTGAAGATTTGCGCAGTTGCTGCCGGCTCGCAGGACGGATCGGCGATTCACTTCCATACTCAAACAAACAGCTGAGTAAGGGATAAATATGCCACTGCCTGATTTTCACGTTTCTGACCCATTTACCCTCGGCATTGAGCTGGAATTGCAGGTTGTCAATCCGCCGGGTTACGACTTAAGCCAGGACTCGTCGCGGTTGATTGAGGCGGTAAAACACCGCGTCAGCGCCGGGGAGGTAAAGCACGATATCACCGAGAGCATGCTGGAAATTGCTACCGGCGTTTGTCGCGATATCAGCCAGGCGGCGCATCAGTTCACGGCAATGCAGCACGTTATTCTGCAAGCAGCGGATGAGCACCATGTGCAAATTTGCGGCGGCGGGACGCACCCGTTCCAGAAATGGCAGCGCCAGCAAATCTGCGAGGATGAGCGCTACGCGCGCACGCTGGAGATGTTCGGCTATTTAATGCAGCAGGCGACGGTGTTCGGCCAGCATGTGCATGTCGGTTGCACCAACGGCGATGACGCTATCTATTTATTGCATGGCCTGTCGCGTTTCGTGCCGCACTTTATCGCGCTTAGCGCCAGTTCGCCCTATATCCAGGGCACCGATACGCAATTCGCCTCGTCGCGCCTGAATATCTTCTCCTCGTTCCCGGATAACGGCCCGATGCCGTGGGTAGCGAACTGGCAGGAGTTTGAAGGGTTATTTCGCCGCTTAAGCTACACCTCGATGATTGAAAGCATTAAAGATTTGCACTGGGATATTCGCCCCAGCCCAAGTTTTGGCACCGTTGAAGTGCGGGTGATGGATACGCCGCTGACGCTTTCCCATGCCGTGAGTGTTGCGGGCTTTATTCAGGCGCTGTCCCACTGGCTGCTGGCGGAGCGGCCATTTAAGCACCAGGAGCGCGATTATTTATTGTATAAATTTAACCGCTTCCAGGCCTGCCGCTTTGGCCTGAACGGCATCTTAACGGATGTCCACACCGGCGAGCAGCGCACCATTGCTGAGGATCTCTCCCGCCTGCTGGAGAAAATCGCGCCGTGGGCTGATAAGCTCAACGCCACCAGCGCGCTGGATGACCTGGCAAACAGTGTGAAACGCGGTAAGAGCGAAGCTCAGTTAATGCGCGAATTTGTCGCCGATGGCGGATCGTTAATCGGATTAATGAAAAAACACGCTGAAATTTGGGCTGCGGGTTAATCCTTTTATTTTTACGCTGATGTATTGCTTCCCCGGCATTATTTCTGCCGGGGAAGTCAGGATATATTTTCTGATATATAGAGATATTTCTCAGCAATATAACCCTTAAGGGGTAGAACAACCTGCCAGAATTGATAAATATCAACAAGCCCTGCATTAGAAATAAAGCCTCCGCGTTTCGTCTCCGATAACAAATATAAGAACACGCGAACAAGAGGCATTTTTATGAAGTGGATTTACCGTTTATCAATGAAATCAAAATTGTTACTGGCATTGCTGCCTTTATTGTTTGCGCTCATATGGTTAGCCACAAGCGGCATTGCTTCGCGCGTGGAGACCGGCCAGCAAATGCGCACCATTATGACCTTAACAACACTGGCGAAAAATGCGGGCAGCGTTATTCATGAGCTACAAAAAGAACGCGGATTGAGCGCAGGATATTTAGGCAGTAAAGGCCAGCAATTCAGCAATGAATTGTCGGCGCAATATCCGCTCTCAACAAAAACCATCACCCAATTAACCGACGTTTTAAATCAATTTCCGGTACAGGAAGCGAATAACGATATTCGTCATGCGCTGGAACAGTTTCGACAGCATCAGCAGGGTATGAGCGCTTTTCGCCAGCAGGTGCGTACGCAAAGCGTGACCGGCACACAATCGCTGATGTGGTATAGCGCCATTATTAATGATTTGCTGAATATGGTGGGTGGTATCAGCCAGTTGACGGATAACGGCGAGATTGTTAACCAACTGGCGGCCTATTACAGCGTGCTGAATGCCAAAGAGCAGAGCGGTATTGAGCGGGCATTATTATCGAACGTTTTTTCCGCTGACCGCTTTACCGACGCGCAATTCCGCCAGCTTAACGAAGTAATTGGCAAACAGGTCTCCTGGCTGGCGGCAACCCACGCGTTCAGCACCGCTCAGGTGAACGAAAAAATGAACGCGCAACTGCAAGCCCCGCAGGCGCTTCAGGCGCTGACCCTGCGCCAGACGGCCATTGACCATGCAACCACCGGCGGTTTTGGCGTTGCGCCAGCCGACTGGTTTAACGCCCAGACGGCGCGCATTAATACGCTGAAGGCTGTGGAAGATGCCGCTTCCGACCGCCTGCTGAGCACGGCGCAACAGCTTGCAGATGAAGCCTGGCGCGAAGTGACCATTTTCGCGGTGATAAGTGTACTGGCACTCGTTGTCGCACTCTTCTTCGCCGTACTGGTCGCCAGCAGTATTCACCGTCAGTTGCACCATTCGCTGGCAACGATTGAAGGCATGGATGGCGATCTCACCCAGCGGCTGGAGGTGCCCGGCAGCGATGAGTTATCGATGCTCAACCGCGCTTATAACCAGGCGATTGAAAACATTCAGCATATTGTCAGTGAGATTAAACAGGGCGCGGGCGTGCTGCGCGGTGCAAGTTCTGAGATCGCCAGCGGTAACCAGGATTTAGCGTCGCGTACCGATCAACAGGCGGCCTCGCTGGTGGAAACCGCAGCCAGCATGGAGGAGATCGCCACGGCGGTGAACCTGACCGCCGATAATGCCAACGAAGCGAAACGACTTACGCAGGAGGTGGAGATACAGGTGCAGGAAGCCAGCCGCGTGGCGGGCGAAACCAGTATCAGCATGACGGCGATTCGTCACTCCAGCGAACAGATTTCCAGCATTGTCAGCTCTATTGATGAGATTTCGTTCCAGACCAACCTGTTGGCGCTTAATGCCGCCGTGGAAGCAGCGCGTGCCGGTGAGCTGGGCAAAGGCTTTGCGGTGGTCGCCGCCGAGGTGCGTAATTTATCGCAGCGCTGTGCCAATGACGCGCAACAGATTCGTGACCTGGTGAGTAAAAACATGGAGCAGATCCAGCAAGGTGTAGCGCTGGCGCAGGCGTCTGACCGCACATTGCAAGCGGCACGCGAGAACACCGGGCAGATGCTGGCTTTTGTCAGCGATATCGCCCACGCTGCGAATGAGCAGTCGCTTGGCGTATCGCAAGTGCATGAAGCGCTGAATCAACTGGAGCAGGTCACCCAGCAAAACGCCGGGCTGGTGGCGAACGCCGCCAGCGCCAGCCAGATGCTGGACAGGCAATCCGAAAATATGAGCACGCTGGTTGACCGGTTTGTGGTGGCCTGATTGATGATCGGGGAACGTTGCGCTCAGGCCAGCTTTCCCCGACAATGCATTTTTTTCATCATCGATTAACGCTTATGAAACATCCCCTCGAATCGCTGGTCACCCTTGCCGGCATCCTGCTGCTGGCTTTTATCTCTGTACTGCTGCTCCCTGCCCCCAGCCTTGGGCTGCAACTGGCACAAAACCTGATCCACCGCTTCCATCTGCTGGATTTAAACCAGCTTTATACCCTGCTCTACTGCCTGTGGTTTTTGCTGCTCGGCACCCTTGAGTTTTTTGTTCTGCGCTTTATCTGGAAACGCTGGCTGGCGGTCTGAAAGCAGAGTGAGTTCGAGGTTCATTCTAATTTTTTGAATGTTACGGGCAAATTGTTGGTCTTTTCATTGTTCCCGACCCGGCCTATGCTTTTTGACGGCAACATCAATAATGCGGAACATCATGAACCCATTGCAGAAACTATTTCGCGCTCTCTTTCCGCAGCCTGCTGGCAACAGCACAGCGGAAGTGCAGACGACTTCAGGAGGAATCATGTCAGACAACTTTCTCGCTTTAGCAAAACAACGCAGAACCATTTATGCCCTCGGCAAAAACCTGCCGGTTGCGGAAGATATTGTCATTGAGACCATCAAAGAAGCGATTCGCCAGGCGCCGTCGGCGTTTAACTCGCAAAGTTCACGCGCGCTGATCCTGCTGGGTAAAGAGCATGAGCAGTTCTGGGAACTGACCCGTGCACAGCTGAAGAAAATCGTGCCGGAAGAGAATTTCCATGCAACGTCGCAGAAAGTAGACGGTTTCGCCGCTGCTGCGGGTTCCGTGCTGTTCTTTGAAGATCAGGATGTGGTTACCCGCTTGCAGGAGCAGTTTGCCGCTTACGCAGATAACTTCCCGGTGTGGTCAGAACACAGTTCCGGTATTGCACAGTATGCCGTATGGCTGGCGCTGGCTGAGAAAGGTATTGGCGCGAACTTGCAGCACTACAACCCGCTGGTGGATGCAGATGTGCAGCGCACGTGGAATATTCCGCCAAGCTGGAAGTTGCGTGCTCATATGAACTTTGGTTCGATTGGCGCACCGGCAGGTGATAAAGCCTTTATGGAAGATGAAAAACGCTTCGTGATTGCGCGTTAACGTCTGTTTGGCCTACAAAGCAGAAAAAAGCCGCTTTCAGTGAAGCGGCTTTTTTATTCCTTACTGCTGGCTTTCGCGTTCAGCAATAAAGCCCAGCGCTTTGTTAATGCGCTCAATGCTGCGGGACTTGCCAATGGCGTGAACGGTAACATCCAGCGCCGGAGACTGACCTGCACCGGTCACCGCCACGCGCAGCGGCATACCGACTTTGCCCATGCCGACTTCCAGCTCATCGGCCGTCGCCTGAATCGCGTGATGGACGTTTTCAGCGGTCCAGTCTGTGATAGCGGCAAGTTTGTCGCGTACCACTTCCAGTGGCTGACGCGCGACCGGACGCAGGTGTTTTTTCGCCGCATCGGCGTCGAATTCATCAAAATCTTCGTAGAAATAACGGCAGCTTGCCGCCATCTCTTTCAGCGTTTTGCAGCGTTCACCCAGCAGTTTCACCAGCTCAAACAATTGCGGGCCGGTGTGGGTGTCGATTTTTTCCTGCTCGATATGCCATTGCAGGTGGGTCGCGACATATTCCGGCGGCAGCGTATTAATGTAGTGATGGTTCAGCCACAGCAATTTATCGGTGTTGAACGCGCTCGCGGATTTGCTGACCGCATTCAGGGAGAAGAGCTTGATCATCTCTTCGCGGGTGAAGATCTCTTGATCGCCGCTGGACCAGCCCAGACGCACCAGGTAGTTGAGCAGGGCTTCCGGCAGGTAGCCGTCGTCGCGGTACTGCATCACGCTCACCGCGCCATGACGTTTGGAGAGCTTTTTGCCGTCGTCGCCGTTGATCATGGAAACGTGCGCATACACCGGAACCGGGGCATTCAGCGCTTTCAGGATGTTGATCTGACGCGGCGTGTTGTTGATGTGGTCTTCGCCACGGATCACGTGAGTAATTTCCATGTCCCAGTCATCCACAACAACGCAGAAGTTGTACGTCGGGGAACCATCGGTGCGGCGGATGATCAGGTCATCAAGTTCAAGGTTGCTGAATTCGATCGGGCCACGAATCTGATCGTCAAAAATAACGGAACCGTCCTGCGGGTTGGCAAAACGCACTACGCACGGTTCATCATCAGCATGGTGAGAATGATCGTGGCGGCAGCGGCCGTCGTAACGCGGTTTTTCATTGTTCGCCATCTGCGTTTCACGCAGTTGTTCGAGACGCTCTTTGGAGCAGTAACATTTATAAGCGGTGCCGGCTTGCAGCATTTCATCGATTACCGCGTTATAGCGATCAAAGCGTTTGGTCTGGAAGTACGGGCCTTCGTCCCACTCCAGGTTCAGCCAGTTCATGCCATCCATGATGGCTTCGATTGCTTCTGGTGTGGAGCGTTCGAGATCGGTGTCTTCGATACGCAGCACAAACTCACCGCCGTGATTACGGGCAAACAGCCAGGAGTAGAGAGCAGTGCGCGCGCCGCCAACGTGCAGATAGCCGGTGGGGCTTGGCGCGAAGCGAGTTTTGATTTTCATGAATTGGCCTTACGTTGATAAAGATGCCGACCGTCGGCAATACCTAAAATGAAAGTGGGCGATATTCTATCACTGTGGGCTGATTCCTCAATGTTGTTGCCGTATTGACGGGCTTATCGGGCTATTTTGTTTATAAATCAGGCCCTCGCGATCGATTACACAGCGGGTTGTCTAATTTTACGACGAACGAACAATTTATTTGGAAAATGCGTTGACTCATTTTCAACTCTCCCTATAATGCGACTCCACACAGCGGGGGTGATTAGCTCAGCTGGGAGAGCACCTCCCTTACAAGGACCACCGGATCGGTCAACCGATCCTTAAACGATCGGCATTAGGCTCCGGCCTCCTTTTTTATTGGACTAGTGTCGGGGTGTCCAGATGACAAAGCAGGGCCTGCTGGCCCTGCTTAATCTTATTACTACTTCACGACCCGCAGCGACGGACGCCCACCGCGCGGCGGCGGATCGTCATCGGGATCGTTGTCCTGATCGTCTGCGTGGTCGGGTTTATCGCCATCGATAACCGACATAACCGTCTCGTTTTCCTGCGCGGGAATATCGCCATCATCGTTCAGACCGACGATCTCTTCATCGTAGGCAGCTTCCGGTTCAAACATGGTTCCCGCGCCGTTTTCACGAGCATAAACCGCCAGAACGGCAGCCATCGGCACAGCCACCTGGCGCGGCACGCCGCCGAAACGCGCGTTGAAGCGCACTTCGTCATTGGCCAGTTCCAGGTTGCCAACCGCACGCGGTGCGATGTTTAACACGATTTGCCCGTCACGCGCATACTCCATCGGCACGCGTACGCCCGGCAACGTCACATCAACAACCAGATGCGGCGTGAGCTGGTTATCCAGCAGCCATTCGTAAAAGGCCCGCAATAAATACGGGCGGCGTGGAGACAGTTGCGACAAATCCATTCAATTAACCCCGGCCCAGGCGCATTTCGCGCTCGGCTTCTGTCAGAGAGGCAAGGAAGGAATCACGTTCGAAGACGCGCGTCATGTACCCTTTCAGCTCTTTGGCACCTGCACCGCTCAGCTCAATGCCCAGTACCGGCAGACGCCACAGCAGCGGCGCAAGGTAGCAGTCAACGAGGCTGAACTCATCATTCAGGAAGTATGGCTTCTGAGTAAACAATGGGCCAATTGCCAACAGCTCTTCACGTAGCTGCTTACGGGCGGCATCAGCCTGCGCACCGCTGTTGTTCTGGATGGTATCCATCAGCGTATACCAGTCTTTCTCAATGCGGTGCATGTACAGACGGCTCTCGCCACGCGCTACCGGATAAACCGGCATTAACGGCGGGTGCGGGAAACGCTCGTCCAGATATTCCATAATGATGCGTGATTCCCACAGGGTGAGTTCACGATCTACAAGTGTCGGTACGCTTTGATTCGGGTTGAGGTCAATCAGATCCTGAGGAGGATTATCCTTTTCCACGTGCTCAATTTCGAAGCTGACACCTTTCTCGGCCAGCACGATTCGGACCTGATGGCTATAGATGTCCACAGGACCAGAAAACAGCGTCATTACCGAACGTTTGTTGGCAGCGACAGCCATGAAAACCTCCAGGTGTATTCAGATTTTACTGCTACCGGACTTAATCGACCGGTCAGATGTTGAGTTAACTACCCGCGCGTACTGTCACTCTCGTTCAAAAAGCAAACAAAAAATGAACAATCCCAGCCATTTGGGCAGAAAATTGGATGATAGTTTACCAGATTTTGCGGGCTTTGTGGTGAGGGGATTCCGTAAATGCTGAAAAAGAGAAGATAAACGATTGATTGCTGTGGATAACACAATTTTTATCCATAAAAAAACCCGGCTCGCACCGGGTTTTTTCGCCAATCGTTCTGCCGAAGCAGAAACCAATTAACGTTTGGAGAACTGCGGACGACGACGTGCTTTGCGCAGACCGACTTTTTTACGTTCAACCTGACGAGCGTCACGAGTAACGAAGCCAGCTTTACGCAGTTCAGCGCGCAGGGACTCGTCGTACTCCATCAGAGCGCGGGTGATACCGTGACGGATCGCACCAGCCTGACCGGAGATACCACCACCTTTAACGGTGATGTACAGGTCCAATTTCTCAACCATGTCGACCAGTTCCAGCGGCTGACGAACTACCATGCGGGCAGTTTCGCGACCGAAGTACTGTTCCAGCGAACGCTGGTTGATTACGATTTTACCGTTGCCCGGTTTGATAAACACACGAGCGGCGGAACTTTTGCGGCGACCAGTGCCGTAGTATTGATTTTCAGCCATTGCCTATAATCCCGGTTAGATGTCAAGAACTTGCGGTTGCTGTGCCGCGTGGTTGTGCTCGTTACCCGCGTAAACTTTCAGTTTACGGTACATAGCACGACCCAGCGGGCCTTTTGGCAGCATGCCTTTAACCGCGATTTCAATCACACGCTCAGGACGGCGGGCAATCATCTCTTCAAAGGTCGCTTGTTTGATACCACCGATGTGGCCAGTGTGGTGGTAGTACACTTTGTCAGAACGCTTGTTGCCGGTTACAGCAACTTTTTCTGCGTTCAGAACGATAATGTAATCACCGGTATCAACGTGCGGAGTGTATTCCGCTTTGTGCTTACCGCGCAGGCGACGAGCCAGTTCGGTAGCCAGACGGCCCAGAGTTTTACCGGTCGCGTCAACAACATACCAGTCGCGTTTTACGGTTTCTGGTTTAGCTGTAAAAGTTTTCATTAAAAGCTTACCCAAATAATTAGTTTCACGTTGGTGAACACCCAAACGTTTAGTCAGTTGAGGTTCACACGACAAAGTCCGGCAAACCTACCCCTTCGAATAGCCAATGCCGGCGCATAGAAAGTTTTGGGAAAAAAACTTTCCCGTAACGTGGGGTCGCAGGATTATAGAGAAGTCGGGGTCAAAGATCGACCCCTTTTCGTGTTTTGCAGAAGGATTTGTGCGGCCTGTTACCCGCATCACGGCATATGTGCACGTTTCAGGTACTCCTCGCTCTGCATCTCTTGCAGGCGAGACAAGCAGCGCTGAAACTCAAATTTTAGCCGCTCACCCTGATAGATTTCATGCAGCGGTGCCGCCGCGCTCACTACCAGCTTCACGTGCCGCTCGTAAAACTCATCCACCAGCGCAATAAACCGCCGGGCTTCGCTCTCCATCAGCGGCGTCATCACCGGCACATCAAACAGCATTACCGTGTGGAACAGACGGGAAAGCGCGATGTAATCATGCTGGCTGCGCGCATCGACACATAACGTGGCAAATGACACCGCCAGCGTTTGGTTTTCAACGCCCAGCGTCGGCAGCGCACGGTGATTAATTTCCAGCTCCGGCGCGAGTTGCCGTGCAGCGCCCGCCAGCGCCAGCCACAATTTATCCATCTGCTGCGTCGTCTCTGCATTGAGCGGCGTCAGCCATAAATGCGCCTGCGTCAGCGTACGCAAGCGATAATCAACACCCGCGTCGACGTTCATCACATCACAAAACTGTTTAATCGCCTCGATAGCAGGTAGAAAACGCGCCCGTTGTAGCCCATTACGATAGAGCTCATCTGGCGGAATATTCGACGTTGCCACCAGCGTAATGCCACGCGCAAATAGCGCTTTCATCAGGCCGCCGAGCAGCATCGCATCGGTAATATCTGAGACGAAAAACTCATCAAAGCAGAGCACATCGGTTTCGGCTTTAAACCGGTCGGCCACAATATCCAGCGGGTCGCTCTGCCCTTGCAGCGTGGTTAATTCCTCATGGACGCGCAGCATAAAGCGGTGAAAATGCAGGCGCTGTTTACGCTCGCCGGGCAGGCTTTGATAGAACATATCCATCAGCCAGGTTTTACCGCGCCCGACACCGCCCCACATATAGAGGCCGCGCACTGGCGCGTGCGATGCAGGTTCACGTTTACCCAGCAGTTTGCTGAATTTCGCCATCAGGCCACCGCTCTGTTGTTCGGCGGTTTCGCGTTCGGCGATCAGGTGTTGGTAAATGGTTTCCAGCCGGTTGACGGCTTCTTTTTGCACATCATCAGGCTGATGGCTACCCTCATTCAGGGCATTACGGTATCGCGATGTCGGGGAAAGGCTTTGCATGGTGTTATTGTTGTTCCTTAAAAATCAATCCGCCCCCACAGGGTTGACGAAAAAAAGGCCGCTCTACACTACGCGATGCTGCGTCAGGATTCCACTTCTGCACATTTAGCGGTTATAGTGGCACTATCAGGCGCAGGCAGGAGCTTGCCGCCCACACCCTACGGAATCAAAAAACAACGGGAGAAGTTCATGACCTGGGAATATGCGCTAATTGGGTTAGTTGTCGGCATTATTATTGGTGCCGTGGGCATGCGTTTCGGAAACCGCAAATTGCGCCAACAGCAGGCCTTGCAGTACGAACTGGAAAAAAACAAAGCAGAACTGGAAGAGTATCGCGAAGAGCTGGTAAGCCATTTCGCCCGTAGCGCCGAGCTGCTTGATAACATGGCGGACGATTACCGTCAGTTGTATCAGCATATGGCAAAAAGCTCGACCAGCCTGCTGCCGGAAATGTCGGCGGAAGAGAATCCATTCCGCAACCGTCTGGCAGAGTCCGAAGCCAGCAACGATCAGGCTCCGGTGCAGATCCCGCGCGATTATTCAGAAGGCGCATCAGGTCTGTTACGCGGTCGCGAACACCGCAAATAATACATTAAACCTTCCCTATTTTTACGGGCGCGTCACTTGCGCCCGTCCCTTCGAACGCATCGCAGCTATTATTTAGTCATTCACCGCATTGTTACCGGGTTGAAATTTCAATAACATCACTCTGTTTTGGGCGTCATTCCTTTCACTTTAGGTTACTGAGAGCCAGCATCGATGAAGAAACAAACCCAGCTGTTGAGTGCATTCGCGTTAAGTGTCGGGTTAACTCTCTCGGCACCGTTCCAGGCGTTGGCGGCCATGCCGTCGCAGGTGCCTGGCCAGGGGGCGTTACCCAGTCTTGCGCCGGTTCTGGAAAAGGTTCTGCCCGCGGTGGTCAGCGTGCAGGTTGAAGGCACGGCGGTACAAGGCCAGAAAATCCCGGATGAGTTAAAGAAATACTTCGGTGAAGAGTTGCCGGATCAACCGCAGCAGCCACAGCCGTTTGAAGGCCTGGGCTCCGGGGTGATTATTGATGCGGCCAAAGGCTATGTCCTGACCAATAATCACGTGATTAATCAGGCGCAAAAAATCAGCGTGCAGCTTAATGATGGCCGCGAGTTTGACGCCAAACTGATCGGCGGCGATGACCAGAGCGACATTGCGCTATTACAACTGCAAAACGCCACCAACCTGACACAAATTGCCGTTGCGGACTCCGATAAACTGCGCGTCGGCGATTTTGTCGTCGCGGTCGGCAACCCGTTCGGCCTCGGGCAAACGGCGACCTCGGGGATTGTTTCCGCGCTCGGTCGCAGCGGCCTGAATCTGGAAGGGCTGGAAAACTTTATCCAGACCGATGCTTCCATCAACCGCGGCAATTCCGGCGGCGCACTGCTTAATCTTAATGGCGAGCTTATCGGGATTAACACCGCGATCCTCGCCCCTGGCGGCGGCAGCGTCGGGATTGGCTTTGCCATTCCGAGTAATATGGCGCAAACCCTCTCAAGGCAGTTGATTCAGTTTGGTGAGATCAAGCGCGGCTTGCTGGGCATTAAAGGCACGGAGATGAGCGCGGATATCGCCAAGGCCTTCAATCTTAATGTGCAGCGCGGTGCTTTTGTCAGCGAAGTGCTGCCGAACTCCGGCTCGGCAAAAGCGGGCATTAAATCCGGTGATGTGATTGTCAGCCTGAATGGCAAAGCGCTGAATAGCTTTGCTGAGCTGCGCTCGCGTATCGCGACCACTGAACCTGGTTCGAAAGTGAAGCTGGGCCTGCTGCGTGACGGAAAACCCCTTGAGGTTGAAGTTACGCTGGATAAAAGCACGTCTGCTTCTGCCAGCGCCGAACTGATTTCACCGTCATTGCAGGGCGCTGAGCTGAGCGATGGCCAATTAAAAGATGGCACCAAAGGCATCACGGTCGGTGAAGTCGAAAAAGGCAGTGCGGCCGCACAGGCGGGTCTGCATAAAGATGATGTGATCATTGGCGTTAACCGCGAGCGCGTCCAGTCGATTGCCGAAATGCGCAAAGTGCTGGAAGCCAAACCGTCGGTGATGGCACTGCACATTGTGCGCGGTAACGACAGTATCTATTTACTGCTGCGTTAAGTTTTCCCGCTTCCGGGCATCACCGCCGCGTGTGATGTCCGGATAACTCATGTTATGCTTGGCGCTCTTCTTTTAATGACTATCCCATCATGTATGTGAAGCTTTTACGCTCGGTTGCAATCGGTGTTGTGGTCGGTGGTCTGATAATCGCCGCCATGCCTTCGTTACGCCAGAATAATCCGCTGACGACGCATCAGTTCGACAGCGCCGATGAAACGCCTGTCAGCTATAACCAGGCCGTGCGCCGCGCCGCACCTGCGGTGGTCAACGTTTATAACCGTAGCCTGAATAGCTCCACACACGATCGCCTCGAAATCCGCACGCTCGGTTCCGGCGTGATCATGGATCAGCGCGGCTACATCGTTACCAACAAGCATGTGATCAACGATGCAGACCAGATTATCGTCGCACTTCAGGACGGGCGGGTGTTTGAAGCCTTGCTGGTCGGCTCGGATTCGCTGACGGATTTAGCGGTGCTCAAAGTCAACGCCACGGGCGGTTTGCCGGTCATCCCGATTAACGCGAAACGCACGCCGCACATTGGCGATGTGGTACTGGCAATCGGTAACCCTTACAACCTCGGGCAAACCATCACGCAAGGGATCATCAGCGCCACCGGGCGTATTGGTTTGAACCCCAGCGGGCGGCAAAATTTTTTGCAGACCGATGCCTCCATCAACCACGGTAACTCCGGCGGTGCGCTGGTCAATTCGTTGGGGGAATTAATGGGCATCAATACTCTGTCGTTTGATAAAAGCAACGACGGGGAAACGCCGGAAGGTATTGGCTTTGCGATCCCTTTCCAGCTTGCCACCAAAATTATGGATAAGCTTATCCGCGACGGCCGCGTTATCCGTGGTTATATCGGGATTGGCGGACGGGAAATTGCGCCTCTGCATGCTCAGGGCACCGGCATCGATCCGATTCAGGGCATTGTGGTTAATGAAGTTTCACCGGATGGCCCGGCCGCGCGCGCCGGTATTCAGGTCAACGATGTGATCACCTCCGTAAACGGTAAACCAGCCGTTTCCGCCCTCGAAACCATGGATCAGGTGGCGGAGATCCGCCCGGGTTCCGAAATCCCGGTCGACGTGATGCGCGACGACAAAAAACTCACCTTGCAGGTGACGATCCAGGAATACCCGGCGACCAACTAAACGCCATAAAAAAACCGGAGCATAGGCTCCGGTTTTACATTGCGCCCGCGCTTAACGGTTAACGAAATCAACACCCAACTGGATATCTTTTTTCAGCGTATCCAGCATGCCTTCCAGCGACTGGCGTTCAAACGCGCTGAGATTGCCGATAGCGTGACGCTCCTCAATACCGTTTTTCCCCAGCAACAGCGGCTGCGAGAAGAAACGTGCATATTCACCGTCACCTTCAACATAGGCGCACTCAACCACACCTTGTTCACCTTGCAGGGCACGCACCAGCGATAAACCAAAGCGCGCTGCGGCCTGGCCCATCGACAGCGTGGCTGAACCGCCACCCGCCTTCGCTTCCACCACTTCGGTGCCCGCGTTCTGAATACGTTTGGTCAGATCGGCCACTTCCTGCTCGGTAAACGTGACGCCCGGGATTTGCGACAGCAGCGGCAGAATCGTCACGCCTGAGTGTCCGCCGATAACCGGCACGTCAATTTCCGTCGGTTTTTTGCCTTTCAGCTCAGCGACAAAGGTATTGGAGCGGATAATGTCCAGCGTCGTCACGCCAAACAGCTTGTTCTTGTCGTAAACACCGGCTTTTTTCAGCACTTCAGCGGCAATAGCAACCGTGGTGTTAACCGGGTTGGTGATGATACCGATACAGGCTTTCGGTGCCGTTTTGGCAACTTGCGCCACCAGGTTTTTCACAATACCGGCATTGACGTTAAACAGATCGGAGCGATCCATACCCGGTTTACGCGCCACGCCTGCGGAAATCAGCACGACATCAGCGCCTTCCAGCGCAGGCGTAGCATCATCGCCCGCGAAACCTTTAATGTTCACATCGGTAGGGATATGGCTGAGGTCAACAGCAACACCAGGGGTGACGGGTGCAATATCATAGAGAGAGAGTTCTGAACCTGAGGGCAGTTGCGTTTTCAGTAGTAGGGCAAGCGCCTGGCCGATACCGCCGGCCGCGCCGAGGACTGCGACTTTCATCCTAAACTCCTTATTATGGTTAGCGAAATATTTGTAACTCCGTTGCGGCGACCTTAATTCACCCTGGTAATTATGACAATAAGTGCGCAAAAATAGTGCGGCGCAGCCCACTGTTAAGATTTTATATAAAGGTGAATATGACCGTCAGATCGGCAAACTAAGCATCTAACACAGAGAGTTTATAATATAGCCGCAATATTCACCAAAATAACATCAACTTTATAACATTTAATTTACTTTTTAATCTTATTTGCGACGTAAGCCACATGTGGCTGTGCTTAGCCACAGGATTTGCTAAACTCCGCGCCTTTCACGATAACTTTTCAGAATATCTCTCTGTAGATCGTTTGCATAAAAATTCATATATATGCATAATAATGTTGTTTTCTCGGCCAATATACGGGTGACTTATGCGAAGCTCGGCTAAACAAGAAGAATTAATCAAAGCGTTCAAAGCGCTACTTAAAGAAGAGAAATTCAGTTCTCAGGGCGAAATTGTCCAGGCGTTGCAAGAAGAAGGCTTTGACAATATCAACCAGTCCAAAGTCTCGCGCATGCTGACCAAATTCGGCGCAGTGCGTACGCGTAACGCAAAAATGGAAATGGTTTACTGCCTGCCAATTGAATTGGGCGTTCCCACCACCTCCAGCCCGCTGAAGAACCTGGTGCTGGACATCGACTACAACGATGCAGTTGTCGTTATTCATACCAGCCCCGGTGCCGCTCAGTTGATCGCGCGTCTGCTCGACTCGCTGGGTAAAGCGGAAGGGATCCTCGGGACTATCGCTGGTGACGACACGATTTTCACCACGCCAGCCAGAGGATTTACCGTGAAAGATCTCTACGAAGCGATCCTCGTTCTGTTCGAACAAGAGCTGTAAACGCGCATTCCCCTCGGCTCAGGCTGAGGGGGAATGTTCGGCGCTTTCTCTCTTTTGACCGACTTTCCACCCCATTTTATTTAACACTTAGTGCGATTTTCCGTTTCATGCCGCCCCGCCAGTCGATACCACCGCACGAAAAATCAAATTCCACTATCCATATGATTTTCTTAACTATCGTTAGTTAATTCGCTGCCATAAGCAAAACTTTTATCGCTGAAAGGAATAAAAAGATACAAACGTTATGCGAATTCACCGTAGTTATAATTAGCTTGGTATTAATTATTCGCGTGATTAGTGTATACTTGATTTTGTGATGAGGGTCACGAAACGCGGCCCTCGAAGAAAATTAAGAAAAGAATACGACGAGGTAAAAATCATGAATATCAAATCAACTATCGCAACAATGGGTATCCTTTCAGCTCTGTCATTCGGCGCGTTCGCGGCGGATTCCATCAGCGCAGACCAGGCGCAATCTCGCCAGTCAATCGGTACCGTTTCTGTGGGTGCAGTTTCCTCTTCTCCGATGGATATGCACGAGCAACTGAACAAAAAAGCGGAAGAACAAGGTGCTTCAGCGTACCGCATCATTGAAGCACGTAGCGGCGACCAGTGGCACGCGACCGCAGAACTGTACAAATAAGTTTTACCGATAACCCTATGAAAACATCGCTTAACGGCACCAGGCATAAAAATAGCAGTTCAACCCTTCTTGCCGTTGAGTCTCTGTAAAGGAGAAAGACAATGAAACGTAACCTGATCATCGCATCCCTTGGCCTTGCATCCCTTATCTCTTTTGGCGCAAGTGCCGCCACGCTGGTAAACAGTGAACAGGCCAGCAACCTGCAACCTATAGGCAGCGTCTCTGTTTCACAGATTGCCGGTGTCCCGATGGATATTCGTCAGGAACTCTCTGCGAAAGCCGACCAGGCGGGTGCGAGCAGCTATCGCATCGTAGAAGCACGTACGGGCGACCACACCCACGTGACAGCGGAACTGTACAAATAAACCCTCGTCGTCTGTCCGACGACTTTTGCCCCTGCCTTGCAGGGGCTTTTTTATGTCTCAAGCCCTCAAAACATATAGCTAACCTTTGCGTTGATGGCATGGTTTACGTTGTAGTTACCGAACACAGAGCGCTCCATTTCAAGCCCAAAACGCAGGTTCTCGCGCATCTGCCCATCGACCGTTGCGTGGTAGAGCATCCTTTTATCCCGCTGACCGGCAAGGCGTTTTTCCCCTGAGATATCGTGCAGCACCGTTTCACCATTCGTCAGCAGATCGAACTGATACCCCACGCCAGCCCGTGCCGTGAGGGCCCAATTGCGGCCACTGAAGCTCTTGCCTGTTGTTACACCGGTCCGGCCAATCAGTGGGGTGGTGTTTTGATGGCGCATCGACACATTGATGCCTTTGTCATGCCATTTCAGGCGGGTTGCGGAGAGCGTACTGAAAACGACGCCAACCTGCGGCTCGACGTAGAGATCGTCTGCCAGATGATAGCGATAGCCGCTTTGCACGCCGCCTATCCAGCTCCGCGTCGTATAATCCCGTGCCCGTAGCCCGATAAGACCCGCCTGGTAGTTATCAAAGGCGTGAATGTACTTACCGATTGCGTCGATATACGCGCCAGAATCCATTAGCGCTGAGGCGTAAATACCACCACCAAATGAGCGTGTATTGCCACGCAAATCTCTTCCACTGGCCTGGCTGTTGGTGTGGCTCATCAGCACACCGGTGAACAGGTTCGCTCCCGACAAGCGCTGTTTTTTATCAAACCCCGTCTGGACAGAGGTGTAGCGGTCGGCGTAACCGCCCATTCCCGCCCCGCTACCGCTAAAAGTGTGTCCCCATGCGCCGTCCTGCCCCTTCGTATCCCGCAGATCTTCCATCCGTTTGTTAAGGTTGTTAACTTCACCGATGAGGTTCTTGTACCCCACACTGGAGAACATCTTCGCAGAGGCCATCGCCGCAGGATTGGGCATATATTTGAACCCCTGAAGGATCCACTGCGTTCTGTCAGCGGCCCGCACGACCTGCACCACCGGTTGCAATTGGCTAAAACCGGTCGCTGGCCCGCTAACAGTGAACAGCGAGGCGTTGGTGTTGCGAGGAGCAAGAATCAAAGGAATATTGAATTTCTGCGATCCCGGATTTTTAAGGACATTAAGAAAGAGCGTGTTCCTCTGCCCGGATGCTCTGTCACGCACGACAATTTTGTCACTCTCCTTCAGGTTCGTTCGCAGCACAAAGCCGGTGTTATCCGTGCGCAAATCCATGGCTTTCAACGTACGGAACTTACTGCCAGAAACCACCACCAGCGATTGTGAAGCGTTCAGGTTTCCCACTTCAGAATCCTCACGCATCTCCCAACGCGTGGACTTCAAACTGAGCTGTGTATGGGGAGCAGAAATAGCCCCGCGCCAGGCGTTTTCAAAGCCGGCAAGCGTCGTCGCCATCTTCTTATGTTCAGGAGAGAGGTTATTTGCCAGATGGCGGTCGTCATCAATATTGAAACGAACCACTGCACGATTCTGGGAATATATATCTCCCTGCATAAGGGCAAACGGTAAGACACGAACACTACTCCCCTCTTGTAGTGCATACGTTGTCCCGTCTTTCATGGCGTACATGGTCGGGATCACCTGGCTTGTCCCCACTGGCGTCCCGGTAAGAGAAAGCGTGGCAGAAGGTCCAACAGTCACCGTGGCGCTGCTGAACCATCCGGCTTTTGCTGTAAGTTGTGCATTTGGCTCAAGGGTGAGCGGCGTACTGTTGAACTGGCTGTAACCATTCAAAATGGCGTGGCGTGACGAGACGCTGACTCTACTGTTCCGCCCGGTAATGATACCGGTGAAGACTTCCCGAATATTCAGTTCTGACCTGCCCGACAGGGTGACACGCCCTTGATAGCGACTCAGATCATCCTGGCGGCTGGCTATCGAGATCCCCTGCCGCGGCTCGGTCGCTATCCCATTACCATCATTGATATCAATGTAAAGCGTCGGGCTTCCTAAGGTAATGACGGAGTTTTTGGCATTGATATTCCCGTAGAGAGAGGCATTTCTGGCGAGGTCAAAATGGGCTTTATCGAGCATCAAATTGTTCAGCTTAAATACGCGCTTCTGCCAATCCGTTTGGTAGAAAGAAACCGGTTCAGTCCTTAAAGAGTTATCGCCCAGCCTTCTGAGCTTCTCTATCGTTTCCGGGAGATTGTACGCATGAAGAACCGGATGGCCCTGAAAAACCAGGCGACCATTTTTCTGCGAGAAATTACCGGAGATATCAACAGAACCATCCAGCATTAACGCGCCTGTAGTTCCGGCATCGACATGATTTTGAAAATTCAGGTTTCCCCGCAGTTGACCATGAAAAATGTATACTGCGGCTTTGTGTCGCTCATACCAGGTGCGTATAGCGTGCCCACGATCGTGCCCGATAAACTCCCAGTCGTTATTGCTGCGGTGATTTCTTGGGAACCACAGGTAGGGTGAGGTTTTAAGAAAGAAGTAGTCTGTCGTTCCGGCATCATTATTTTGGTACCCATACAGTTCCCCAATTTGTCCAAGCCGGGAGTATGACCATTGATTGATAACCACATCCTCCGGTTTTCGTTGATAACTCAGGGTAATGTCCGCGCGTTTTTTGGCACGATTGATTAATGCAGCGCCATAATCTTGCGCATTGAGGCGATGAAAGGTCAGGCTGTTCCCGTTAACGTCCAGCCTGCCGCCGCGAAATCCCCATGAAATGGAATCCGGGTCGACCTGCCCTCTACCATGCAGCACAACCAATGGCCTGCCGCTGGCAAGATTCACCGAACTAAACGCCTGTACTTTGCCAAGGTTATCCGGGACCTGGGACAAATGAACCGTTCCGTCGCCGACTTTTAATCCCCCCGGATTAACGCCCGTTCCGTTCACTTTCAGCGTGCCTTTACCAATTTTGTGCAGGTTATCGTTCTTTACGCCATTGACCTTCCAGGTAACTGTCGCGCCAGATCCCACATCCACTCCGCCCCCGCTCCAGGTCTGTGCCAGCAGCGGGGCCACGACATAGTTGTTATTAAACGTCAGCGTCCCCGAGCCCTGATTGACGTTATCCTGAAGCAAGATGACGCCACCGGCTCCATTAAAGATTAAATCCCGACCGTTATGTGCTTCTTCTTTTTGCTGGCCCTGCATCGCATATATATTACGTCCCTCATATAAGTGGCCAGCCCCTGTTGAATTACTGTATCGCCATAAAAAAAGGACATTATTATTCGTGTTTGTGATTAGCGCACTTCTGTACTTCCGAATTGTCTCATCAACAAAATCATTCGGTATAATCGTATATGCACTTTTCTCTGGCTTATCTAAATAAATCAGACTTAATGTGCCCGCAACCATCCATTTATTGAGATGGGCATCCCAGGCGAATAAAGGGGAACCACTATCGCCCGGCGTTCCATGGCTATTTAAAGGACCACTTTTAGGATTAAACACATCTCCGGACGACATTACCAATAATCCTATGGGATCCCATTCAGGGTGCCCCATTGTACCGCCCGTTAAAAAACGATAGGCCGATTGAATATCAATCCCCCGCCCCCATATATCAGCAACTTTCTGAGTACCCGACCCCATACGATAAAAAGCGGTAAATCGATCCACGTCGGCAAAAGTTTCTGGTTTCATATCAGCAGGTGCAATATTAGCAGGAATGACTTCCGTCACCACCTTGTTCAACCTAATGATACTAAAGTCATTTCCAGGGATATTACCCCTGTTAACCATATGATAATTCTCATTACCAAAGCTGAGATTAGCAAAATGCGTTGCGGGGTTGTGGTGAACGCTGACTGCGTATTGCGGGTAAATAATAGTAGAGATACCGCTTCTGTCATCAACGCTACTAAAATCTGGCATCGGTGCTTTATTAAGAATGCCAGCCGGATAGCCATATTTGTTATAAATATGAATATCCCTCGCACCTGGATAAAAGGGTCCCCGATTAGTCGCGAATTCATGATAAGTTTGATAGGGAATTTCATAACTTACTAATGACCGTGCTAATCGCTGATGCGCAAAACAATCATAAGGGAGTAATAAAGAAAAGAAGAGGAGCGATACCTTTAATTCACAAGAATATATCTTATTCATACCAACCATCCTATGGCTTAGTGATGAAGTTATTCATTGCCCGTCATTGCCAAATATAAATAATTATATTAAAAGCCTCAGGTTTTATTGCCTGTTAAGAATTAACTCTAGCACAACTCCTTTTCTCTATTTTCTGAAAAATAGAATTTTTAGCGCACATTAAAGCGCAGTTCACCTTCCAGTTCCTCCTCGGCCTCATCAAACAGCAGGATCAGCGCCCCAAAACGACGACGCTGTTTTTCCGGCAGATGAATAAACTCGATCTCCAGCGGCAAGGGCAAGACACCATCCATCACGCTGTCCCACAGCGAATCCAGATCGTGAACTTTCTCGCGCTCAAGCGCGAACTGGCGAGCAAATTCCCGGTAGAAAGCCGTTTGATCGGCAATATGTTGAAAATCGAACGTGTAGGTCGTCATGTTTCCGTCACCTGCCCAAAGGGGCGGCTTCTGCCGCCCAATAATTTATAATCCGCCCAGATGCAGGGTTTTCACTTCGAGGTACTCTTCCAGCCCCAGTACCGAGCCTTCACGGCCCAAACCTGACTCTTTCACGCCGCCGAACGGCCCAAGCTCGGTAGAGACTGCGCACTCGTTGATGCCAATCATGCCGCTTTCAATCGCCTGCGAAACGCGGAACACCCGCTGCAAGTTCTGCGTATAGAAATAGGCTGCCAGGCCAAACGGTGTTGCATTCGCCCGTTTCACCACCTCCTCTTCGCTGGTAAAGCGGAAGCAGGCAGCAACCGGGCCGAAGGTCTCTTCCTGAGCGAGTTTCATACCATCGCTACAATCGCCCAGCACCGTCGGCAGCCAGAAGTTACCGCCAAGCGCGTGCGGTTTGCCGCCGGCCAGCACTTTCGCCCCTTTGGCGACAGCGTCTTCCACATGCTCGCGCACTTTATCCACGGCGGCCTTTTCAATCAGCGGGCCGACGATGACGCCCTCTTCCAGGCCATTGCCCACTTTCAGCGCATTCACCGCGTCGGTAAGTTTCTGCGTAAAGGCGTCATAAACCGATTCATGAATATAAAAACGGTTCACGCTCACGCACACTTGCCCGGCATTGCGGAATTTATTGGCGATGGCTCCCTGCACCGCAGCATCGATGTCGGCATCCTCAAACACGATGTAAGGCGCGTTGCCGCCCAGCTCCATTGACACTTTTTTCATCGTTTCTGCGGCGTTGCGCACCAGCGTTTTCCCGACGGCGGTCGAACCGGTAAAGGAAATTTTTCGCACATCATGGCTGGCCATAATGGCATCGCTGATCTCGGATGTACTCCCGGCGACTGCGTTGAGCACGCCATCCGGCACACCGGCTTTTTTTGCCAGCGTCAGCAAGGCAAAGGCGCTGAGCGGCGTATTGTTGGCGGGTTTAATCACGCCGGTACAGCCTGCCGCCAGCGCCGGGCCCAGTTTGCGGGTGAGCATTGCCATCGGGAAGTTCCACGGCGTAATGGCCGCGACAACGCCAATCGGTTCGCGGGTAGCCAGAATACGTGAGCCGGGTTTGATGGGCGGAATGATTTCGCCGTTGGCGCGTTTTGCCTGCTCGGCAAACCACTGAATAAAGCTGGCGGCGTATTCCACTTCGCCTTCAGCTTCTTTCAAGGGTTTGCCCTGCTCGGTGGTCATCAAGCGCCCCAGCCAACTTTTGTTTTCGATGATTAATTCATACCAGCGATACAGAATGGCTGAGCGTTCTTTAGCGGTTTTTGCCCGCCAGGCGGGAAAAGCCCGGGTGGCGGCAGCAATGGCTTCTTCCGTCTCTTTTTTCCCTGCTTTAGCGACGTTGGCAACAATTTCGCCAGTGGCCGGGTTCAGAACGTCAAATGTGGTATCCAGCGATTTCCAGACGCCATCGACCAGATAGCCGGTCTGAAAAAGTGCACTGTCCTGCAATGCCTGCGAGCTCATTTGTCCTCCTGATCTGCGGTTTTTTTGACTCTTCCCCAAAGTATAGTCATAAAAAAACCGACGCTTCTGGCGTCGGCTTTGTCATTAACTGCTGGTTAGCGCATGTTGGTACTTATGTAACATGCCCGTCAACCTGCCTACCGGCTCCGTCACCTGCGGCGGCGCGTTCCAGTAACGCAATTTTTCCTGGTACACCTCCAGCTCCCCCAGCAATTGCGTGAAGTAGCGGCGGCGTTTCATGTCAGACCCCGCAGAAATCACCTGCGAGGCGGTACGGCGCAACTGACGATGGAACGCCGAAAGATCGTCGTTGATCGGCACCGGCGCATCGCGCAGGCGCTGGTGGGCAATAATCAGCGTCAATGCCAGACGGAACTTCGCCACATCGCCGGGGAATTTGTTCAACAATAAAAACAATTGTTGATAGAGCGCGGGCAGATGGTTCTCTTTGCGCCGGGCGGTGTTGGTGGTCATTGCCGAAACCGCCGCCGACACAAACTGGTTCAGCAGCGTGCGCCCGGTGCGCGCCTGGGAGTTATCCCGCACCAGCAAAATCACCACCATCGCCAGTACCACACCGACTATCTGCCCCAGCGCATTATCAAGAAACTGATCGAACTGGAAATTCATGGGGTTATCGAGCACCAGCACGTTAATCGTCCCCGCCAGCGTGCCCAGCGTACCCAGGCGCCGTTTTTGTACCTCGATGCCGATGAAAAAGGCCAGCACCGCCAGGCTGATACACAGCAGCAACATGCTTTGCTGGGTCGAGGGCAGGATCACCAGAAAGTAGAGCGAGCCAATCGGCAGCGCCCACAGCATGCCGTAGACAAAATCTTTCGCCACCATGACCGGGTTAGGCAGACGCATCGCCAGCGACGTCACCACCGCGATCATCACCATCGCCCCGCTGCCGGAAGTCCAGCCGGTCCACAACCAGAACAGCGTGCCAAGCATGCACGACAGCGTAGTGCGCAAGAAATTAATCATCGCGTGATGACGTTCAGCGGATTCCACCTTCACCACCGCTTCGCCCTGCAACACCTCTTCTTCCACGGCGCTGATTTTGGTATTGCTGATCACGCCGCGTTTGAGCAGCAGGTAGCGGGTCGCCGCGCCTATCCAGCTATAAATCGTGATCGGCGTATCCCGCTCACCGGTCCAGGCGACTGCCCGGCGCATTCTTTTCAACTGCTTGTGTACTTCCTGTACCGTCTCGACCGGTTCATCGAACAGCTCACGAAATGTGCTGGTGATAAGCTCCGGGCGCGTGTTCTGAATCAGATAGGTTTCACAGGCCTGCGTAATCAGGGTCAGCGATAAGGTATTGATCACTTTCAGGCGGCGGTTGGCGCGCCCCCAGCGGGAAGATTCAATCTTCAGGTTGCTGCGCATCCCCTCCAGCGCAGTGGTGCGGCGAACCAGCGCCGCCCAGGCTTTATCCACCTCTTCGCCGTCACCATGTTTGATGCATAACTGCATCAGTTGATAATGCGCCACCAGCAAGCTGTCCAGCTCGCGGTCAATCTCCTGTTTTATCGAACGCGGTGAGAACAGCAGGTCGGCGACAATAGCGCAGAGAATACCAATCACAATTTCACTGCAACGCTCGACGGCAAATTGCGGCGCCAGCAGCGGCTCCGTCTGGATGGTAATGACGATAATTAACGCGGTGTAACCCGCCAGCCCCCAGGCGTAGGAGTTTTCAACGCGCACCAGCGAAGAAACCCAGGTACAGAAGCCCGCCCAGATACAGGAAACAAGCAACATCAACAGCGGCGTGCGGATCAGCATAATGATGATGGTCAGCCCGGCAATACAACCGATGAATGTGCCGACAATACGCAGCATCCCGCGATAGCGAATCGCCCCGGAATAGGGCTCGCCGCCGGCAGCAAACGCCGGGCCGGCGGCGACAATCGCCGCGGTCAACACCGCCCAGCGCGGGGTTTCAAGCTGAAAGTGAAAACCGACAAACAGCGCCAGCACAATAGCGAAGGCCAGCTTGACGGCAAAGCGCAGATGCTGGCTGGCGATGGAAAACAGCCCCATAGCAATTACCCCAGTTCACGCAAGCGATGCGCCATTTTGCGGAAAAATGAGTCCTGGCTGGCATCGCGATCGGTTTTGCCGGTGACTACCACGGTAGCCGTCGTCCCGGCGGGCCACAGGTTGCCCTGCTGTTGGTCGAGACGAATACGCACCGGAACGCGCTGGGCCAGACGCACCCATTCAAGGTTGGAATCGATGGTCGCCATCCCTTTGCTGTCATTGCTACTGCTGGAGTTGGTGACCCCCGCCGCGATGCTGTCTACCGTACCTTTCAATACAATGTTGCTGCCTAACGGCGTCACTTCCGCACGGTAACCGGGGCGAACGCCCTCCAGCTTGGTCTCTTCCATATAGGCCAGAATGTAGAAGCTGTTCTGCTTCACCAGCGCCACGGCGGTGGAACCACGGGTAATAAATTCACCAGCATAGACATTCAGGTTGGTCACCCAGCCGTCCGCCGGGGCGCGAATAATGGTGCGTTCAAGGTCGAGTCTGGCAAGGTCGCGCGTCGCCTGGGCTTTGGCTAACTGATGCAGCTCGGTTTGCAGCGTGTTGTTGGCCTGGTCGATTTCTTCCCGCGACATGGCCTGCACGCCTAACTGGTTGCGGCGACCGGCTTCGCGGCGCTTCTCATTGACCAGCGCCTGGTAATAAGCGACATCCGCTTCGTCTTGCTCCAGCGCTTTCTGGTAGCGCGGCTGGTCGATGGTGAACAGCACCTGGCCCTGTTTCACCAGTTGGTTGTCATGAACATTGACGGTAGTCACAAGGCCAGTGACATCGGGCGCGATAGCGACGACATCAGCGCTAAAGCGCGCATCGCGCGTCCACGGTGATTCGGTGTAATAAACCCAGGCCCGGAAAATCGCGATGAAGGCCAGGATAACCAGCACCATAGTGACTGCGGTACGGGTGATATTTCTTGTTAGTGTTTTCACTTCTACCTCAAACAAATAAACGCGACAGCAGATAAAACAGGCAGCAATAGAGCGCGGTATTAAACAACGCCGGATGCCAGACAAAATCATAGATCCCGGTTGGGATCAGCACCCGGCGCACCAGCCAGAAGATCGCCAGTGACAAAAGCAACTCGAAAAAAATCGGTGGGAACGACAATCCGAACACCACGATGACGGGAAACAGACTCATGTTGACCTTGGTTATTAAGCGAGCAGGTGACAAACGTTCTTACGTCACCGCAGGAAAGGGCAAGGAGAGCCAGGCGAGAGTGACGTGAATATTATTGATAGATAGTATATTAGCGTAACTGTTATGCTGTTATCTATATTATGTGATCTAAATCACTTTTAAGTCAGAGTGAATAATGGAACGACTAAAGCGCATGTCGGTGTTTGCCAGAGTGGTGGAACTGGGTTCTTTTACCGCCGCCGCCCGGCAATTACAAATGAGCGTTTCGTCCATCAGCCAGACGGTGGCGAAGCTCGAAAATGAGTTACAGGTCAAGCTGCTGAACCGCAGTACGCGTAGCCTGGGGCTAACGGAAGCGGGAAAGATCTACTACCAGGGCTGCCGTCGGATGCTCCATGAAGTGCAGGACGTCCATGAACAACTCTACGCCTTTAACAATACGCCCATCGGCACCCTGCGCATCGGCAGTTCTTCAACCATGGCGCAAAATGTGCTGGCAAAAATGACCGCCGAGATGCTGAAAGAGCATCCGGGTTTGTCGGTCAATCTGGTGACCGGGATCCCCGCACCGGATCTGATCGCCGACGGGCTGGATGTAGTAATCCGCGTCGGCGCCTTGCAGGATTCCAGCCTCTTCTCCCGCCGCCTTGGCACGATGCCAATGGTGGTCTGCGCGGCAAAAACCTACCTTGCGCAATACGGCACGCCGGAAAAGCCCGCCGATATGGTGAATCACTCCTGGCTGGAATATAGCGTGCGCCCGGATAACGAGTTTGAGCTGGTCGCACCGGAAGGGATTGCCACGCGGTTGATTCCGCAGGGGCGCTTTGTGACCAACGATCCGATGACCTTAACGCGCTGGCTTACCACCGGTGCAGGGATCGCTTTTGTACCGCTGATGTGGGTGATCGAGGAGATCAACAGCGGCCAGTTGGAGATCCTGTTGCCGCGCTACCAGTCGGATCCGCGCCCGGTTTACGCGCTCTATACCCAAAAAGATAAGCTGCCGCTCAAAGTGCAGGTCTGTATTAATTATCTGACGGAGTACTTTATTGAGGTGGCGAAGGTGTATCAGAGCATGCAGGGGCGCAGTGTGTGAAAGACTTCACCCTCTTCGTGCGAAGAGGGTGAAACGCGGATTACGCAGTACCGCCAACGGTCAGGTTGTCCACTTTCAGAGTAGGCTGGCCCACGCCAACCGGCAGACTTTGCCCCTCTTTGCCGCAGACGCCAACGCCGTTATCCAGTTTCAGATCGTTGCCAACCATCGAGATCTGCTGCATGGCTTCAATACCAGAACCAATCAGCGTTGCGCCTTTCACCGCTTTGGTGACTTTGCCTTTTTCAATCAGGTAAGCCTCTGACGTGGAGAAGACAAACTTTCCGGAGGTGATATCGACCTGGCCGCCGCCGAAGTTCGGCGCATAAATGCCGTAATCGACCGACTCGATAATCTCCTGCGGCGTGGATTTGCCCGCCAGCATATAGGTGTTGGTCATGCGCGGCATCGGCAGATGCGCATAAGACTCACGACGCCCATTACCGGTCGGGTTCATGCCCATCAGACGCGCGTTCATTTTGTCCTGCATATAGCCTTTCAGCACGCCGTTTTCAATCAGCACATTGTACTGGCCCGGCGTGCCTTCATCGTCGATCGCCACGGAGCCGCGACGATCGGCCATGGTGCCGTCATCCACCACGGTACAGAGTTCAGAAGCCACTAATTTGCCCATCTGACCGCTGAACACCGAAGTGCCGCGACGGTTAAAATCCCCTTCCAGGCCGTGACCGACCGCTTCGTGCAGCAGCACGCCTGGCCAGCCTGCGCCCAGTACCACCGGCAGCGTACCGGCAGGCGCGGCGACAGCAGAAAGGTTCACCAGCGCCATGCGCACCGCTTCTTTCGCCCAGGCATCGGCACGCACATCGCCATCGACCTCTTGCAGGAACCAGTCATAACCAAAACGACCGCCGCCACCGCTGGAGCCGCGCTCGCGTTTGCCGTCGTCTTCGACCTGCACGCTAACCGACAAGCGCACCAGCGGGCGCACGTCCGCCGCCAGGGTGCCGTCGGTGGCCGCCACCAGAATCAGTTCATAGACACCGGTCAGGCTGGCAGTCACTTCCTGCACGCGTTTGTCCGCCGCGCGCGCGGCTTTATCGACGCGGCGCAGAATATCCAGCTTCTCTTCGCGGCTCATGCTTTGCAGCGGATCGAGGCTGGTATAAAGGCTGTGATGCTCAACCGCGCCCAGGGTTTTTACTTTTCCGTCACCCTCTTCACGCACAATGGTGCGCGCGGCCTGCGCGCTCTGCTCCAGCGCCAGCAGGCTGATTTGGTCTGCATAGGCAAAACCGGTTTTCTCGCCGCTGATAGCGCGTACGCCCACGCCCTGGTCAATATTGTAAGAACCATCTTTAATGATGCTGTCTTCTAAAACCCAGGATTCGTGATAGCTCGACTGGAAATAGAGGTCGCCGTAATCAAGACGACGCGCGGTCAGTTGACCCAGAATGGCAAACAGATCCTGATGATTCAGGCCGTTCGCTGCCAGTAGTTGTTCACTCACCAGATTAAGACTCATCATTTTTTCTCGTCGTTGCCGCCACATTGGGCAATATAAAAGTGCGATACAAGGAGCTTGAGGCAATTCGCCGATGCCGTCAAATCATTGCCTTTTGTCCGTACGCGGCTGACGCAGGACTTCGTTGATCTGCGGCTGGTCTACCGGACCGGTAATGCGGTAGCGCAAAATGGAGACTTTATTCCACAGCGGCCCCAGCACTTTACTGGCCGCAAACACCGCCGCACCGACAATCGGGTTGACAGCAAACGCTGCCGCCACGCCGACGGTCGCGGAAATTTCCGGCGCGACCACCGCTTCGACATCCAGCTCACGGCGCACCAGGTTAACGGAACCTTTCATCGCAATATCCGCTTCCAGCCCGTCCACCAGCGTATCGTCGCTGTGCAGCACGCCATCTTTGATCCACGCGGTACTGCGAATGGAATCAAACCAGAAACCTTCGCTACTAAAGGTATCGCTGAAATCAAAGCGCAGTTTGCGCAGTAGCGAATCGACGCTGAACAGGCGCAGTAGCTGCCCGGCATGACCGGTGCTGATATCGGTGATCTGCCCTTTGCCAAGGCGCGTGCGCAGAATACCGTTTAGCGACTCCTCCTGCGGCTGCCACGGCGGGCTGCGCCAGTGCAGATCGTAATTAATATTGAACGACGAGTCGCGCACCGGCGTTGGCACACCAAAGAAGTTCATCGCCGAATCGAGTTTTGCGCCGCGCAGCACGCCTTTGATAGAGGTGCGTTCAGCGCCTTCGCGGTTCACCCATTCGCCATCGGCGGTTAACCGTGCGAAGCCGCTATCGATAAGGCCATTGTCAAGCCGCAGCGTATCGCCATTGATGGCGAAATCCCCGTCGATGCGGCCATATTTCTGCCCCCACAGCCAGCACTCCTGGCAGCGAAGTTGCAGATCGGGCCAGCCGGTAAAATCGATACGGGTCTGGCCGCGCAGCAGCGTGGTCGGCGAAGAGATGTCGTTATCGTTCGGGGCGGTGCTCGATGGGTTGTAATAGAGATAGCGAATGGCCGCCTGCCACGGCGCGTTATCACGCACCGTCAGCGTACCGCTGATTTCACGGCTCTGCGCCTCAATCGTGGTGCCCGAAAGCTGCGGCTGCGACACAATGCTCAGGTTATTCCACTGCTGACCGGCCAGCGTGAGTGCTGGTGTACGCAGCGTGACGCGCGTCGGGAACGTCGTGGCGTTACTGACATCATTCGCCGCGCCTTGCTTGAACAGCGCCAGCCATTGCGCACCGTTCATCGGCGGTAGATTTAGCTCCAGCCCGCTCTGTTCCGGCAGAGGCGGCGTGGTTTTGCTGTCCGAAGCCCAGATGCCACGGTCGAGTGTCAGTTTGTGACTCAGCAACCAGCGGCTGTTGAAGTGGTGATTGCCACCCGCATTGCCCGTCAGATCGAAGCTGTGCAAATTGCCGCTCACGTTCACTTTCACCGGCAGCGCTTTGCCCGCCGGTTTATCCAGCGGCGGCGGCAACGTACTGGCGATATTATTCAGATCGCCGTCAATGTTGACCTTATAGGCCGCACCACCGTTGTGCGGCAAGGTAATGCCGACATCCCCTTTCCACGCCACGCTGCCGCGCAGGGCATCGTTAAGCTGAGCGGGCAGGACGCCGGTGCGCGAAGGTTGCCAGTTACCGTCCAGATTCACCGCCACCTGGTACTCTTTTTCCCCCTCGGTGGTGGAGAAATTGACGTTCAGCGGCTGGTTAAACCAGATGGCTTGCAACGGTTCGCTCTTCAGGTTGCCGTTTTCAAAACTGAACTTACCGCTGAGGTTTTTCAGTGTGCTGTTAAGCGGCTTTATAAACAGCGCGTTGTTGTTCAGCGTCACGTCGCCTTTGGCAAGCGTCATTTCGCCATCCAGCGGGATATCAAGATGTAAGCGAGCACTCACATCGCCATCAATTTGCAGCTCATCCAGCGCACTGCCGAGAGTGTCATGCAGCGGCGTCTCTTTGAAATACGGGCCAACGGCTTTGCCTGGGCCGTTGATATCCGCATCGATAATCAGCTTCTCTTTAATGTAATCGGGGATGGCGGCGGCAAGGTTACTGGCGGTGACACCACCGAGGGCGACCTTATCGCTCTTCATCCACAGCCCGTCGTTGAGAAAATCCAGTTCGATGTCGAGATTTTGCAGCGCGGGCCAGTCCGGCTGGAAAGCAAAGGTGGCGTTACGCAGCGGCACCAGCACTTCAAACTGCCCTTCGTTGTGTTTGTAAGGGAACAGATGCGGATTGCCGGAATAGACCAGCGTCGCATTTTCAGTTTGCCCGCCTTGAATCGCCCCGCTGAGATAATCCACCAGCGCTTTACCCATTAAGTTTTCCGGGAAGTAACGCCACGCCTGGCCGGCATCGGAAACATTAATCCCCGCCAGGATGCCGAGCCAGGGTTCCGCGCCCTGTGGCTGGAGATAGCGGAAATCCCCGCGCGCGCGCAGCCCGGTGGCCTGCACATCAATGTTGTGCCCGTCTAACTGAAAACCGTGGGTGTTCTTCTGCCAGTTCAGCGTGGCGACGCCTTTTTCAATCTCGAGCGGTGCACGAAAGACGGTTTCATAGGGCATTTTCGCCTGCGCAATATCGGCGGTTAAGCGCCCGTCTTCAATACTGCCTTCCAGCGTACCGGAGAGATGTTCCACGCCGGGTAACAGTTTCCACTGCCGCCAGCTGATATCTTGCCAGTGCGCCTGGAAACGCGTTTTTTCCGGGGTTTTCAGCGGAATATCCAGCGCCAGTTGTTCAAGCCTGCCGCCCGGCTGCATGGTGTTCCAGATGTCATACATGGTCGGCGAGATTTTCTGCGCAATCGGCATGAGCCCTTCCAGCCCGCCCAGCTCAAGGTTGCTGGCGCGAATGCGTAACTCATCGCTACGCTGGTTGTCTGCGCCACCCACTTCCTGGGCTGGCACCCAGGCAAAACTCAGCGCCCCCTGCGGCCAGGGCTTATCATCAATCGCAATGTTCGTTACCGGCACGTCAAACTGCCAGCCCTGCTTCTGGCGGGAGATGTGGGTTGTCAGGTTATCCACCGTCATCCGGTGCGTGGCGTTGTTATTGCCCTGCCAGCTTGCGCCGCCCTTTTTCAGCCACACATCACCGCTTTCAATTTCGCCTTTATTGAGCGTCATCCAGCCTTCAAGGCTAAAGCGGGCCGACTCCAGCGCGACGTTATCCTGCATCCATTTGTTGAGCCACGGTTTGACGTCAATATCATCCGCCTGCAACCAGACGCGGCCATTATTCAACAGCCCGTTATCATCACGCAGATCCATACGCACCTGCATAATACCGTGCTGCCCGGTCAGGCTGGAGAGGCTTACTTGCCCTTCGGCGCGGTGGCGCTCCTGGCCGTTAAGCCAGGTTAATTGCGGGATCGCCAGTTCGGCGCGCTGGCCGGAAAGGGTTAAGAAACTGATGCGGCTGTCGCGCAGATCGAAGTGATCGAACTGGCGTAAGAAGAGATCGCTGATGCGATCCGTGCCAAGGGGTTCACCGTCGTTACGTTGCAGCGGCGTATTGCTGTGCGCGACGAGTTGATAAAAGGTGAGATCGCGAAATTGCCAGCGCAGATGGAGCAGGCTTTGCCAGACATCCAGCGCCAGCGTCAGGCGTTTAACAGAAAGATCGCCGCCGTCATTAAGCTTTGCTTTAATGTCGCGTACTTCAAGCTCGAGACCGAAGTTTTGCCAGCGCGCCTCGAACTTGCTGGCAGAAATCGGCACACCAGCTTCAGCGGAGATTTTCGCCAGAATCGGCTCACGCCAGGTATCCAGATGGGGCAACACCAGGCGCAGCCCGCTTGCCAACAGCGCCGCGATAACGATCAGCGTCGCTCCTGTAAGCAGCAATATCCCCGGCAATCGCCTCACGCCTCTCTCCTTGTCAACCAAATCAGACCCGCTCGTGTCGCAGCCACGGCTGCGAATTACATCATCACTACGTCAAACTGCTCCTGATTATAGAGCGGCTCGATTTGTACTTTGACCTGCTTACCGACAAAGATTTCCACTTCTGCCAGCGCGTGTGACTCTTCGCTCTTTAACGCTTCCGCTACCGCCGGAGAAGCATAGACCAGGAAGCGGTCGGAATCGTAAGCATGGTGAACGCGCACGATCTCACGCATGATCTCATAGCACACCGTTTCGACGGTTTTCACCGTGCCGCGGCCATGACAGGTCGGGCATTCATTACACAGAACATGCTCGACGCTTTCCCGCGTGCGCTTGCGGGTCATCTCTACCAGACCAAGCTGGGAGAAACCGTTGATACTGGTTTTTACCCGATCTTTGCTCAGGGCCTGTTCGAGCGAGTGCAGCACGCGGCGGCGATGATCCTCATTATTCATATCGATGAAATCAATAATGATAATGCCGCCAAGATTACGTAACCGCAGTTGGCGGGCAATCGCCTGCGTGGCTTCGATGTTGGTATTGAAAATGGTGTCGTCGAGATTGCGATGGCCAACAAACGCGCCGGTGTTGATGTCGACGGTAGTCATCGCTTCAGTCTGGTCGATAATCAGATAGCCGCCAGATTTCAGCTCCACTTTGCGCTCCAGCGCGCGCTGAATCTCGTTTTCGACATCAAAGAGATCGAAAATCGGCTGGCGTCCGCTGTAGTGCTCCAGTTTGCTGGTCATCTCGGGAATGTATTCGGCGGTGAACTCCAGCAGCATTTCAAAGGTCAGGCGTGAGTCAACGCGAATGCGATCCAGATGCGCATCAGCAAAATCGCGCAGTACGCGCTGGGCCAACGCCAGCTCGCCATAGAGTTTATAGCGGGTCTGCTGGCGTTTTTTGCGCTCCATGACCTTGGTCCAGACGCGCTTAAGGTAAGCGGCGTCCGAGGCGAGATCCTCTTCGCACACCCCTTCTGCGGCGGTACGAATGATAAACCCGCCCTGCTCATCGCAATAACTGGCGACAACCTGCTTGAGGCGGTCGCGTTCGGCTTCGCTTTCAATGCGTTGAGAAACGCCAACATGCGCAGCGCCCGGCATAAAGACCAGGTAACGGGAGGGCAGCGTGATATCCGTGGTCAGACGCGCGCCTTTGGTGCCCAGTGGATCTTTCACCACCTGTACCATCAGATCTTGCCCCTGACGGACGAGTTCGGAGATATCACGGACGGTGAAGTTTTTTTGCTCTTCCCCGGCGACGCATTCGGTGTGCGGCATAATGTCGGAAGCGTGCAGGAACGCCGCCTTTTCCAGACCAATATCTACAAAAGCCGCCTGCATGCCCGGCAGAACCCGGCTGACCCGACCTTTGTAGATATTGCCTACTATCCCGCGCCGTGCTTCGCGCTCAATGTGAATCTCTTGCAGGATACCGCCATCAATATAAGCGACACGCGTTTCCGATGGTGTAACGTTGACCAGTAATTCAGCCGTCATGATTATCTCTTCCTTCACGCAGTGCGTTAAAATTGCTTAGCAATTCAAAGGTTTCCACCAGCGGTAACCCCACAACGGCATGATAACTACCGTTAATTGTCCTGACGAAACAGCCACCCAGACCCTGAATACCATACGCGCCGGCTTTATCCAGCGGCTCCCCACTGGCGACATAGCCGGCAATATCCTGTTCCGATAACACTCTGAAGGTCACATCGGTTTCCACCAGACAATCCAGCACCTGCTGGCTGTCGGCCAGTGCCACGGCGGTCATTACCTGGTGAGTTTGCCCGGAGAGTTGACGCAACATACTGGCAGCATGCGAGGAGTCTTTCGGTTTTTCAAGCACTTCGCCATTTAATATGACGATGGTATCCGCGCCCAACACCGGCAAATCGCGCGAAGCCATTTTCACGCCCGCCAGCGCCTTTTCACGCGCCAGCCGCAACACGTACTGCCGGGCACTTTCCCCGGCATGACGCTGTTCCTCAATTCCCGGGACGATACGCTCAAACGAAACGCCGAGTTGCGTCAGCAGTTCCTGACGGCGGGGAGAACCAGAAGCAAGCCAGATATCTGTCATATAACCCTTATTGCACCGCAAACTGCTGACGAATCTTACGCATTAACAGGAAAATCCACGGCCAGAGCACCCCATTGACCAGGCTGCTCCAGAAAATTTCTGGTTTAAAGGAGACGTTAATCACCAGAAATTCGGCCCAAAAGACGATCACTTCTGTTGCCAGCGACAACAACATCACCACCAGCGCCTGTTGCCAGAGCGCCAGATTACGGAATAACTGAAATTTCAGTGCGACCAGATAGGCAACGATGCTCAGAGACAGCGCCCGTACGCCAAGTGTAGACCCGCTAATCAGATCCAGTATGGCACCCATCGCGAAACCCGTACCAACATTTACGCGGTGCGGTAAGGCGAGGATCCAGTAGAGAAGAATAAGCAGCACCCAATTTGGCCGGTAGACAAGAATGCTATCCGGCCAGGGCATGATTTGAAGCAATAGCGCAATAAAAAACGAGAGCCAGATGACCCAGCGCCCCTGGCTGCGATAGCTTGCCACTATTGCCCTCCCGGAGAGAGTTGCGGCGGCGGCTGTGTAATACCGGTGGCCGGAGCAGGCATTGGCGCAGGCGGCCCCATCGTATCCGGGGACGGTAAAACCTGCGGCATCATTTGTAACAGACGTTCATTAGCAACGCGGTGCACATCTTCCGGCGTACGCGGATTAGTGCCATTACGATCGGAGCCCCACAGCAGCAGCAAATAACGCAAACGCTGCAAACCGGCAGTAGGTCGCGCCTGAATCACGGTGTAAGCACGCTGTGTATCCAGTTTCACGGAAGAGACCACCGCCACCGGATACCCTTCCGGGAAACGCCCGCCGAGGCCTGAAGTGACCAGCACATCACCCACGCGAATATCGGTATTCGCCGGCAGATGTTCCAGTTGCAGATCGTCGGTGCAGCCGTTACCGGCGGCAATCACGCGGATATCGTTACGCAACACCTGAATCGGCAGTGCGTGGGTAGCATCGCAAATCAGCAGCACCCGGCTGGTCAGTTTCGCCACGGCGATCACCTGACCGACAACGCCTTTATCGCTGATCACCGGCTGGCCTTCATAGACGCCGTTGACGCTGCCTTTGTCGATAACCACCTGATCGCTGTAAGGGTCGTTAACCGTTGAGATAACCTGGGTCACCATTTTTTGCTCGTCCTGACGCAACGGCGAACCCAGCAGTTCGCGCAGGCGCGCGTTCTCCTGCTTGTACTGTCCTAACATCAACAGTTCGCTGTTTTTTAGCAGCAGTTCCTGACGCAGCGCCCGGTTTTCAAGCTCAAGCTGATCGCGCGAGGCCAGCGTTTGCGACACGCTGTCTAATAATTCGCGGGGTCCATTGGAAATAAAATAGAAAGGGCTGACGGCAGTATCCATATACGTTCGGATTTGGCTGAACGTACCGAGGCGGCTGTCGGCAATAATGACTCCAAGCGCCACCAAAACCGCCAGAAAAAGGCGAATTTGCAGTGACGGGCCACGGCTAAAAATTGGCTTCATAGGCTTTGCGTATTCTCAGGCCAGACAGATACGGAGCAACCTCTGCTCCGTATCTGGCGCGGACTACTCTTCGCTGAACAAGTCGCCGCCGTGCATATCGATCATTTCCAGCGCCTTGCCGCCGCCACGCGCTACGCAAGTCAGTGGATCTTCTGCAACTACTACAGGGATACCCGTCTCTTCCATCAACAGGCGATCAAGGTTACGCAGCAGCGCACCGCCACCGGTCAGAACCATACCGCGTTCGGAGATATCAGAAGCCAGTTCCGGCGGGCACTGTTCCAGCGCAACCATTACGGCGCTGACGATACCGGTCAGTGGTTCCTGCAAGGCTTCGAGGATTTCGTTAGAGTTCAGGGTGAAACCGCGCGGTACACCTTCAGCCAGGTTACGGCCACGCACTTCGATTTCGCGCACTTCGTCGCCCGGATAGGCAGAGCCAATCTCGTGTTTGATACGTTCTGCGGTGGCTTCACCGATCAGGGAACCGTAGTTACGACGCACATAATTAATGATGGCTTCGTCGAAGCGGTCACCGCCAATGCGCACAGAAGAGGAGTAAACAACGCCGTTCAGAGAGATAACAGCGACTTCAGTGGTACCGCCGCCGATATCAACAACCATAGAACCGGTCGCTTCAGAAACCGGTAAGCCCGCGCCAATCGCAGCGGCCATCGGTTCTTCAATCAGGAAGACTTCACGGGCGCCTGCGCCCTGTGCAGATTCACGGATTGCGCGGCGTTCAACCTGCGTTGCGCCAACCGGGACGCAAACCAGAACGCGCGGGCTTGGGCGCATAAAACTGTTGCTGTGCACTTGTTTGATGAAGTGCTGCAACATTTTTTCGGTCACGAAGAAGTCAGCGATAACGCCGTCTTTCATCGGGCGGATAGCCGCGATATTGCCCGGAGTTCGCCCAAGCATCTGTTTCGCTTCATGACCGACGGCGGCTACACTTTTCGGTGAACCGGCACGATCCTGGCGAATGGCCACCACGGAAGGCTCATTCAGTACGATGCCTTGTCCTTTTACATAAATCAGGGTATTCGCGGTACCCAGGTCAATGGACAGGTCATTGGAAAACATGCCACGAAATTTTTTCAACATACTAAGGGATAATCCTGAAAGCTGGGGCGGAAACAAAATCCGCTTACTTTACCAACCACACGCAGCAGCGACAAGGCACAAGAAGCCTCTGCTACGGTGAAAATTAGTGCAGTTTGTTTCCTTTGTTGCAAATCGACATGACTTCGTCCGGAAGCGAAAAAAACCAACTGTTCCAGCATGTTGCGTTTACAACCTGTCAAAGGTCAAACCGGCTTTTATTCACTGCAATAATCCGGCGGGCAGGCACGCACACCCCCAAACACAGCAGCGCGCATTATTCTACGTGAAAACGATTCAAACAGCAGTTCAAACCGAATATCTTTGCGAATATTTTTTCACATTGGTATCGAGCGGTTGAGAAGAGGCAAAGAAATCGCCTTGTCCACCCGCAACACCTCGTTCCACCAGCATCTGCCACTCGCCACGCGAACGTACTCCGGTCGCAAAAACGCGCGTTTGCGTCCCTTTGCACGCCTCGACAAGGCTTTGCACCAGCAACTGGTTTTCGGTGCGTTTCTCAATGTTCCTGACCAACCCCGGATGCAGCTTGAGTAATTCAACATCCAACGCTTTAATCCAATTTGTGCTAACCAACGTCAGACCCGCCTGAACAACTGCCACGCGCGCGCCCAACGCGTTGATTAAACGCACAACCGACTGTAACCGGCTGATGTGTTGACATACATCGGCCTCAGCAAGTTCAAAAATAATCCGTTTGCGTTGCGATTTTTCGCATTGCATCAGGGTATCACGCAGCCAGCGCTGAAAACGCGGGCGGATCAGTGACTCGACGGTCACCTGCATCGCCAGGTTCTCTTCCGGCCAATAACTCAGAAAAGGGATAACGCGCGTCACCTGCAAACGGTCATACTCTTCAGCCAGACCGAACTGTAATACCATCGGCATATATTCTTCGGATATTACCTCCTGTTCGCCGTCGAAAATGCGGCACATTAACTCCCGATGATGCACTTGCCCGTCGCGGTTAACGGCCGGTTTCTGATACACGCGCGGCCCGCCACGACTCAGCATCTGTTCAATAAGCGTTCGCCAGCGTACATTTCCGCGCCCTTGCTCAGGTAGAGTATCGTCATAAATCGACCAACCATTAGCCCCTTGTAATACGGCGTTGCGCGCGGCGGCTTCCGCATGCTCCATAACCTGTTCCGTGGACTGCCCGCCGCGCCAGCCGCAGATACCAATATGCATAATATCGTCGCGAGTCAGCATTTTTGTCGGCGGCAGGCCGTCGATAGATTTGAGGATCTGCCCGGCGATACTCTCCGCTTCCTTTAATGTGCGGTGTGGAAGCAGCACGGCGAAATCGCTGCGGTGGTAACGTGCCAGCAACGCGCCGGGATAACGCATAATAAAGGTGGAAAGTAAGTTGATGAGCGCGAAAAGGTACTCTTCCGCCGCTGTCGACTGCGCATCGCTGTTACGCAGCAACTCGAAATCCGGCAGGCGGATCATCATCACCACGCCATGCGAACCGACCTTTTCCTGATCTTCCAGCAGCGTTGCCAACTGGTTATCAAAGAACAAGCGGTTATTCAGCCCGGTGCGCGTGTCCTGCGCCGCATAGGAGCGAATCAATGTATCCATGCGGCTACGCTGATCGCTGGCAAATTGTATGTCCGTCAGCAGCACATCAAGTGCGCTACTGGTGCGCGATGGCCACTCATAAATACTTCCCCGCACTTGCGACCCGCGCTCACCGTTGAGGATCCGTGTCGCCCGTATCTCCAGCAGTTCCTGCCCGGAAAGCTGCCGCCGCAGCCAGCGTACTGAGAGAAAGATGATAACAATCATAAAACCGATCGCGACCGTCAGCGGCGCGGTGGTCAACAGCGAACGAAAGTAGTTCGCCATCGGATCCTGGTAAGTAAGAGAAAAGGTGACACCGGGGTTTTTCAGCGACGGGATCTGCATTTGCCGAAAGGCGTAGTTACTGCCCGCCGGACGATACGTTTGGTTGCGGGTATGGCTGAGGATCGTATGCCTGCCTTGCTTAATGGCGATGGCGGTAATATCCACCGGCACCATTAGCTCATCAAGCTGCGGTACAAGCTGATTTATGGGCGTGGTAAGTAAGCGGGTATCAATAACGGCAGCTACGGCCTGGACGCGGTTGGCAATCTTGTTTTGAATGGCATTATAAAAGCTCAATGAGCAGCCAATAAGGGTGACAAATATCGCCAGCCCCGTTAGCAGCGTCACAAAAGCAGAAAACTTCGTCGTTAATCGCATCCGTGTGTTAACTCCGTGGTATTAAAGAACGAAACGATATCGACCTGTGTAAAGTCGATAAAGTAAGTACTAACTTTTAAGCATAAGCGCGACCCGAAAGAGCCTGCGGATTTTAGGAATAATTTGGTACATCGCTTCACACCAGCGAGTATAGTCTTCAGAAATTATTTTCCAATCATCAATAGGCCTAAAGAATGGCTTTAACACGCTTTTTTCAATGTTTGGTAACATACTCCTACTCGCGTTAACGTTCCGCTTGCATCATGCTTAGTTTTTATTCAACCGGAGGATGTGATGATGAAAAAACTGACCGAAGCTGATATCACCGCTGAATCCGTTTTTATGATGCAGCGCCGCCAGGTGTTAAAAATGCTGGGCATTGGCGCAACGGCGGCAACCTTTTCATCGGCGGCTCATGCCGATTTGTTGAGCTGGTTTAAAGGCCACGATCGCCCAAAAGCGCCAGCCGGAAAACCACTCGATTTCAGCAAGCCTGAACACTGGCAAAACTCGCTCCCGCTGACGCCGGAAGATAAGGTCACCGGCTACAACAACTTTTACGAGTTCGGGCTGGATAAAGCCGATCCTGCCGCCAATGCCGGGAGCCTGAAAACCGATCCCTGGACCTTAACGATAGATGGCGAAGTGGCAAAACCGCTCACGCTTGATCATGCGGCACTCACGTCGCGTTTCCCGCTGGAAGAGCGAATTTATCGCATGCGCTGCGTTGAAGCCTGGTCAATGGTCGTGCCGTGGATTGGTTTTCCGCTGCATAAATTGCTGGCGCTGGTAGAACCCACCAGCAATGCCAAATATGTCGCTTTCGAAACCCGCTATGCGCCGGAAGAGATGCCGGGGCAAAAAGATCGGTTCATCGGTGGCGGGTTAGCTTACCCGTATGTTGAAGGGCTACGTATAGATGAAGCGATGCACCCTTTGACCCTTCTTACCGTGGGTGTCTACGGCAAAGCCTTGCCGCCGCAAAATGGTGCGCCCATTCGCCTGACGGTGCCGTGGAAATATGGCTTTAAAGGCATAAAATCGATTGTCAGTATTAAACTGACCAGCAAACGGCCGCCTACCACCTGGAACCTCTCCGCGCCGGATGAGTATGGCTTTTACGCCAATGTGAACCCGCATGTTGACCACCCGCGCTGGTCGCAGGCGACCGAACGTTTTATTGGATCGGGCGGCGCATTAGATGTAAAACGTCAGCCAACCTTGCTGTTTAATGGTTACGCCGATGAGGTGGCATCCCTTTATCGCGGGCTGGATCTGCGGGAGAATTTTTGAGTGCGTTTAACAGCAAAACAGATTACCTGGCTGAAAGTGGCGCTTCATCTGGCAGGCCTGCTGCCCTTCCTCTGGTTGTTCTGGGCAGCAAACCAGGGCTATTTCAGTGCCGATCCGGCGAAAGATATTCAGCATTTTACCGGCAGGATGGCGCTGAAGTTTCTGCTTGCCAGCCTGCTGGTCGCACCGCTCGCGCGTTATGCGAAACAACCTTTATTGATTCGCACCCGGCGCCTGCTCGGGCTATGGTGCTTTGCGTGGGCAACGTTGCACCTTACCAGCTACGCCTTGCTGGAGCTGGGCATTAATAATCTGATGCTGCTGGGCCAGGAGCTGACAACGCGGCCTTATTTAATGTTGGGGGCCATCAGTTGGTTGATTTTGCTCGCGCTGGCGGCGACCTCAACGCAGTGGGCGCAGCGTAAACTGGGCAAGCGCTGGCAAAACTTACACAACTTCGTCTATCTGGTGGCGATCCTCGCGCCGATTCACTACCTGTGGTCGGTGAAAATCCTCTCGCCTCAGCCTGTCATCTACGCCGTTGCGGCTTTCACCTTGTTAGCGTGGCGTTATAAGAAGTTCCGCCAGTGGTGGCGTTAATCGCCGATTCTGTGCAGTTCACCGCAGAAAGCGCACCTTTCTTCACCCGATCTCGCGACGTGGTTAATAATCTTCCCTGATAAGACCAGTATTTAGCTGCCAATTGCTACGAAATCGTTATAATGTGCGACTTCCGCTTTTTTATCGGATTTTTTCCACCTTTGAAAAGGTGACAAGTGCAAATCGAAGGTATATTTTGTTTTTTACCGGAGAATCGCAGGAGATAGCGGCATAATGGCTGATAAGTTCCACATATTGGTATTGAACGGACCGAACCTTAATATGCTCGGTACGCGCGAACCGGAGAAGTATGGCACGCTCACGCTCGACGAGATTGTTAACCGCTTGAGCACTGAAGCAGCGTCGCTTGATGTGGAACTGGCGCATTTTCAGTCAAACGCGGAGTACGCAATCATCGACCGTATTCATCAGGCTAAAGACAATATTGACTTCATCCTGATCAATCCGGCCGCGTTTACGCACACCAGTGTTGCTATCCGCGACGCATTGTTGGCGGTGAGTATCCCATTTATTGAGATCCACCTGAGCAATGTGCATGCGCGGGAGCCGTTCCGCCACCACTCTTATCTTTCGGATATTGCCGCAGGCATTATTTGCGGGCTGGGTGCGGACGGTTATTCATACGCTTTACAGACGGCGGTCAAACGCCTGTCACAATCACACTAAACAAGAGTACGGAACCCACTCATGGATATTCGTAAGATTAAAAAACTGATCGAGCTGGTTGAAGAATCAGGCATCTCTGAACTGGAAATTTCTGAAGGCGAAGAGTCTGTACGCATTAGCCGCAGCGCGCCGAATGCCAGCTTCCCGCTTATGCAGCAGGCTTATGCCGCGCCGATGATGCAACAACAGCCCGCTCTGGCTACCGCTGTTGCACCGACAGCCGCAGAAGCACCGGCAGCCGCAGCGGAAATCAGTGGTCACATCGTACGTTCCCCGATGGTCGGAACCTTCTATCGCACCCCGAGCCCGGACGCAAAAGCCTTTATCGAAATTGGCCAGAAAGTCAACGTGGGCGACACCCTCTGCATCGTTGAAGCCATGAAAATGATGAACCAGATCGAAGCCGATAAAGCAGGCGTGGTGAAAGCCATTCTGGTGGAAAGTGGCCAACCGGTTGAATTTGACGAGCCGCTGGTCGTCATCGAGTAACGAGGCGCACATGCTGGATAAAATTGTTATCGCCAACCGCGGCGAGATCGCATTGCGTATTCTTCGTGCCTGTAAAGAGCTGGGCATCAAGACTGTCGCTGTGCACTCGACGGCAGATCGCGATTTAAAACACGTATTACTGGCGGACGAAACGGTCTGTATCGGCCCGGCACCGTCCGTCAAAAGCTACCTGAACATCCCGGCGATTATTTCCGCTGCTGAAATTACTGGCGCAGTGGCGATTCACCCGGGTTACGGCTTCCTCTCTGAGAACGCCAACTTTGCCGAGCAGGTTGAGCGCTCCGGTTTTATCTTCATCGGCCCGAAAGCTGACACTATCCGCCTGATGGGCGACAAGGTGTCCGCGATCACCGCCATGAAGAAAGCCGGCGTTCCGACCGTACCAGGCTCTGACGGCCCGCTGGGCGACGATATGGATGCGAACCGCGCCCATGCGAAACGCATCGGTTACCCGGTCATCATCAAAGCGTCTGGCGGCGGCGGCGGTCGTGGTATGCGCGTTGTGCGCAAAGACGCCGACCTGGCACAGTCCATCAGCATGACCCGTGCGGAAGCGAAAGCCGCTTTCAACAACGACATGGTGTATATGGAGAAGTACCTGGAAAATCCTCGCCACGTCGAGATCCAGGTGTTGGCCGATGGTCAGGGCAATGCTATCTATCTGGCAGAGCGCGACTGCTCCATGCAGCGCCGCCACCAGAAAGTGGTCGAAGAAGCACCGGCACCGGGCATCACTCCGGAACTGCGTCGCTACATCGGCGAACGCTGCGCGAAAGCCTGTGTGGATATCGGTTATCGCGGCGCGGGTACCTTTGAGTTCCTGTTCGAAAACGGCGAATTCTACTTTATTGAGATGAACACCCGTATTCAGGTTGAACATCCGGTAACGGAAATGATCACTGGTGTCGACTTGATCAAAGAACAGTTGCGTATTGCAGCCGGTCAACCGCTGTCCATCAAGCAGGACGAGGTGATTGTTAAAGGTCATGCGGTTGAATGCCGTATCAACGCCGAAGACCCGAACACCTTCCTGCCGAGCCCGGGCAAAATCACGCGCTTCCACGCGCCTGGTGGCTTTGGCGTGCGTTGGGAATCGCATATTTACGCCGGTTACACCGTACCGCCGTATTACGATTCCATGATCGGCAAGCTTATCTGCTACGGCGAAAGCCGTGACGTAGCCATTGCGCGGATGAAAAATGCGCTGCAAGAGCTGATCATCGACGGGATTAAAACCAACGTTGATTTGCAGATGCGTATTATGAGCGACGAGAATTTCCAGCATGGTGGCACCAATATCCACTATCTGGAGAAAAAACTCGGTTTGCAGGAAAAATAATCTGCATTGCGCGCAAAAGGCCGGATCTTCCGGCCTTTTTTCTTTTTCTCTCCTCTCATCTTTCCCTTAGGGTACAATCCCCGCTTTCTTCATCCACAAGGGAAAAAAATGGACAACCGTTTTGTTCAGGCCCACAAAGAAGCCCGCTGGGCGCTGTGGCTGACCCTTTTATATCTTGCCGCATGGTTAGTGTGCGCTTACTTGCCAGGCTCGGCGCAGGGATTCACCGGTTTACCGCGCTGGTTTGAGATGGCCTGCCTGTTAACACCGCTGCTGTTTGTTTTACTTTGCTGGGCGATGGTGCGGTTTATCTTCCGTGATATTTCGCTGGAGGATGACGATGCAAACTGAAATTATCGCCGTGCTGGTTATTTACCTGATTGTTGTCTTTGGCCTCTCCTTTTACGCCATGCGCCAGCGCAGCAGCGGCACGTTCCTGAGCGAGTATTTCCTCGGTAGCCGTTCGATGGGCGGGTTTGTGCTGGCGATGACGCTAACCGCAACCTATGTCAGCGCCAGTTCCTTTATTGGCGGGCCGGGCGCAGCGTATAAATTTGGCCTGGGCTGGGTGTTGCTGGCGATGATCCAGGTGCCGACTATCTGGCTTTCGCTGGGCATTCTCGGCAAAAAATTCGCCATTCTCGCCCGTCGCTATAAAGCCATTACCCTGAACGACATGCTGATGGCGCGCTACCAGAGCCGCGCTGTTGTCTGGCTTGCCAGCATCAGCCTGCTGGTGGCGTTTGTCGGCGCGATTGCGGTGCAATTTATCGGCGGAGCGCGCTTGCTGGAGACCGCAGCCGGCATCAAATATGAATCCGGCCTGCTTATCTTCGGCGTCACCATTGCGTTATACACCGCATTCGGTGGATTTCGTGCCAGCGTGCTGAACGACACCATGCAGGGCATGGTAATGCTGATTGGTACGCTGGTGCTGCTGGCAGGCGTGATCCACGCGGCGGGCGGTTTACATCACGCGGTCGATACGCTCCAGCAGATCGACCCGAAGCTGGTTAGCCCGCACGGCGCAAGCGATATTCTCTCTCCCGCGTTTATGACCTCATTTTGGGTACTGGTCTGCTTTGGCGTGATTGGTCTGCCGCATACCGCCGTACGCTGCATCTCCTATAAAGACAGTAAATCGGTGCATCGCGGCATTATTATCGGCACCATCGTCATCGCGCTATTAATGCTCGGTATGCACCTGGCGGGCGCGCTGGGTCGCGCCGTATTGCCGCATCTGTCGGTGCCGGATCAGGTGATCCCGACGCTAATGGTAGAAGTGCTGCCTCCGTGGGCTGCCGGGTTATTTCTCGCGGCGCCCATGGCGGCCATTATGTCTAACGTCAACGCCCATCTGTTGCAGGCCTCGGCGACGATTGTCAAAGATCTGTGGTTAAGCGCACAGCCGACTAAAATTCGTCATGAGCCGCGTTTAAAGCGGATTTCGACCGCGACGACGTTGATCCTCGGCGTGTTGATGATGCTGGCGGCATGGCGTCCACCCGAAATGATAATCTGGCTGAATCTGCTGGCGTTTGGCGGTCTGGAAGCGGTGTTCCTGTGGCCGCTGGTGCTGGGCCTTTACTGGGAACGCGCCAATGCGGCGGGCGCGTTGAGCGGCATGATTGTTGGCGGCGTGCTGTATGCCGTGCTCGCCACCCTGAATATTCAGTACCTGGGCTTCCATCCGATTGTGCCCTCGCTGCTGTTAAGTTTGTTCGCCTTCGTCGTCGGAAACCGTTTTGGTCACCCCGCGCCGCAGGCTCCAACTGTCTCTGTTAATCGATAAAGAGTTAAGACATGCCATGGATCCAACTGAAACTGAACACCACCGGCGCAAATGCTGAAGATCTGAGCGATGCTCTGATGGAAGCAGGTGCCGTGTCCATTACCTTTCAGGACACGCACGATACGCCGGTTTTTGAACCATTGCCGGGTGAGACCCGTCTGTGGGGCGATACCGATGTTATCGGCCTGTTTGACGCCGAAACCGAGATGGCAGACGTTGTCGCCCAGCTCTCTTTCCATCCGCTGCTGGGCGAAGGTTTTGCCCATAAAATCGAACAGCTTGAAGATAAAGACTGGGAGCGCGAGTGGATGGACAACTTCCACCCGATGCGCTTTGGCGAACGGCTGTGGATTTGCCCAAGCTGGCGCGATGTACCGGACAAAAACGCTGTCAACGTGATGCTCGATCCGGGTCTGGCGTTTGGTACTGGTACGCACCCGACAACCTCTTTGTGTCTGCAATGGCTGGATGGTCTGGATCTGGCGGGAAAAACGGTGATCGATTTTGGCTGCGGTTCCGGCATTCTGGCGATCGCGGCGCTGAAACTCGGCGCAGCAAAAGCGATCGGGATCGATATCGATCCGCAGGCCATTCAGGCAAGCCGTGATAATGCTGAGCGCAACGGCGTCTCTGAGCGTCTGGAGTTGTATTTGCCGAAAGACCAGCCAGCAGAGATGAAAGCCGATGTTGTGGTGGCGAACATCCTCGCAGGCCCGTTGCGTGAACTGGCACCGCTTATCAGCGTGCTGCCCGTTTCGGGCGGCTTACTGGGCCTTTCGGGGATCCTTGCCAGCCAGGCTGATAGCGTGTGTGAAGCCTACGCTGACTTGTTCGCCCTTGACCCGGTGGTTGAGAAAGAAGAGTGGTGCCGTATCACCGGCAAGAAAAAGTAATCGTGTAACGTGGCCTGCGGGCCACGTTTTTTTATATAACCCTGGTTTTTTTGATGTTTAATTTGTTCGGCGATTATAATCAGCGGCCATGTAAAGATTAGTGGTAACGGGTTGATTTAAAAAATATTCATCGGACGAATAAAATGAAACTACGTATAGCGAAAACGGCCATTGTCGTAGCAAGCTTACTTCCCCCGCTTGCCTGGTCGGCTCACTGGAGTTACGAAGGTAAAGCATCACCGGAACACTGGGGCGAACTGAGTAGCGAATTCAAAACCTGCCAGACAGGTAAAAACCAATCTCCTGTCGATATCGATAAAACCGTCACCGCCCATCTGACTCCTTTTGAAAACCATTACCGCGAAAGCCCCACTGTATTGCTCAATAATGGCCACACAATACAAGCCAGTTTTCTCAACAATATCAATACGCTCGTGCTGGACGATAACACCAGCAATTTGCAGCAATTCCACTTCCACGCCCCCAGTGAAAATACCATCCACGGTAAGCACTATCCGCTGGAGATGCACCTGGTACATACCTCGGCGGACGGCGACATCACCGTTATCGCCGTGATGTTTGAAACCGGTGCAGCTAACCGTGAGCTGGGGGCGTTGTGGCAGCAGTTGCCCACCAAAGTGGATACTTCTGTACCCATTAACCATCGCATCGATTTGGCGGCGCTGTTACCCGCCGAGAAGAGTTACTGGCGCTTTAGTGGCTCTCTGACCACGCCGCCTTGCTCAGAAGGCGTCACCTGGCTGGTGATGAAACATCCTCTGACAATTTCCTCCCAACAACTTGCGCAGTTTAAATCAGCCATGCATCACGACAATAACCGTCCGTTACAGCCGCTGTATGGCCGCTTGGTTGTCGAATAACAGACTGAAAACTTCCAATAAAAAATGAGAGCGGGTTCGCAAAACTCGCTTTTTTTGGCGCAAAAAAACATCAGTTATGCCGCTTATGATCCCGTAAAAACCGATAACCTGCGCGAATTTATTAACAATGTGAAAATTTTATCTTCCGCATAACTGCATGAAAATTATGATGTAATGCTTAGTCCACCGTTGTGGACTGGCTATTCCTTGATCTACAACAGAGGATTGCTCAAAGTTTGGCCTTTCATCTCGTGCAAAAAATGCGTAATATACGCCGCCTTGCAGTCACAGTATGGTCATTTCTTAACTCATGCGCATCGGACACCACCAGCTCAGAAATCGCCTGATCGCAGCGCCAATGGCTGGCATTACTGACAGACCATTCCGGACGTTGTGCTACGAGATGGGAGCCGGTTTAACCGTATCCGAGATGATGTCGTCTAACCCGCAGGTTTGGGAAAGCGACAAATCCAGGCTGCGGATGGTGCACATTGATGAACCCGGTATTCGCACCGTGCAAATTGCAGGTAGCGATCCGGAAGAGATGGCGGAAGCCGCACGTATTAACGTGGAAAGTGGCGCTCAAATTATTGATATCAATATGGGTTGTCCGGCTAAAAAGGTGAATCGTAAGCTTGCAGGTTCCGCCCTGTTGCAATACCCGGCGTTGGTGAAATCGATCCTGACCGCGGTAATTAGCGCAGTGGATGTCCCTGTTACGCTGAAAATTCGCACGGGCTGGGCTCCGGAGCACCGTAACTGCGTAGAAATTGCGCAACTGGCTGAAGAGTGTGGCATTCAGGCTCTGACCATTCATGGACGCACCCGCGCCTGTTTGTTCAATGGAGACGCTGAATACGACAGTATTCGGGCAGTTAAGCAGAAGGTTTCCATTCCGGTTATCGCGAATGGCGACATTACTGACCCGCTAAAAGCCAGAGCTGTGCTCGACTATACGGGGGCAGATGCCCTGATGATAGGCCGCGCAGCTCAGGGAAGACCCTGGATCTTTCGGGAAATCCAGCATTATCTGGACACTGGAGAGCTGCTTGCTCCGCTGCCCCTGGCAGAGGTTAAGCGCTTGCTTTGCGCGCACGTTCGTGAACTGCATGACTTTTATGGTCAGGCAAAGGGTTACCGAATTGCACGTAAACACGTCTCCTGGTATCTCCAGGAGCACGCTCCGAATGACCAGTTTCGGCGCACATTCAACGCCATTGAGAATGCCAGCGAACAGCTGGAGGCGTTGGAGGCATACTTCGAAAATTTTGCGTAAACAGAAATAAAGAGCTGACAGAACTATGTTCGAACAACGCGTAAATTCTGACGTACTGACCGTTTCTACCGTTAACTCTCAGGATCAGGTAACCCAAAAACCGCTCCGTGACTCGGTAAAACAGGCACTGAAGAACTATTTTGCTCAACTGAATGGTCAGGATGTGAATGACCTGTATGAGCTGGTACTGGCTGAAGTAGAACAGCCACTGTTGGACATGGTGATGCAATACACCCGTGGGAATCAGACCCGTGCGGCGCTGATGATGGGCATCAACCGCGGTACGCTGCGTAAAAAACTGAAAAAATACGGCATGAATTGATTAATAATCAATAAGTCGTATTGATTAAAAGGCGCTAACCAGCATGGGGAAGCGCCTTTTTTATTACCTGAAATGACAGCAAAAAACCCGCTTTCCTCGTCATTGCAAGGTATCTGAGTCGTGTATATTTTCTGCAAATGGCTGCAAGAAAGGGAGAGACGGAATGATTCGCAAATATGGGTGGCTGATTATTTTTGCTCTCTCGATCTTTGCGCTGGATGGATTACTCATGCAGTGGATCGAGTTTCTGACCACTGACATCGACAAATGCCGCAATATGAACTCCGTCAATCCGCTCAAACTGGTGAATTGCGATTCTCTGTAAGTGATTGCTCGTAGCGAAATTTCGTGAAAAAGCTGCGATCGCCCTGGCTTATGCAGGGATTTAAATCATTTTGAGCCATCTCTATACGGTGATAATGTCTCAGCCCTTTTTGCCTGCACTACTGTAGTAATACGTAACGCCCTTAGTGAATGAGTTGATGACATCATGCTGGTTAGCCAATACGACTATATCCTTGTTGTTGTTTCTTTTGTGGTCGCCATTCTGGCTTCCTATACCGCCCTGAATATGGCCGGACGCGTTGCCACCAGCACCGGTGCGTCTTCATGGGTGTGGTTAATCGGCGGCGGCGTTGCGATGGGGATCGGTATCTGGGCGATGCACTTTATCGGCATGCTGGCCATGAATATGTCGATGAACATGCGCTATGAACCGTTACTGACACTGGTCTCTATGGTTATCGCCATTGGCTCGTCACTGTTTGCGCTGTGGTTGGTGAGCGCCCCGGCGTTGCATTTACGCCGCCTGCTCCCAGGCTCAATGGTGATGGGGCTGGGCATTGCGGCAATGCATTATACCGGTATGGCGGCGCTACAGGTTTCACCGGCAATCGTCTGGCATAAAGGCTGGGTAGCGGTCTCAGTAGTGATCGCATTAGCCGCTTCGTTTTCCGCGCTGTGGCTCACCTTCCGCCTGCGCCATGAAGCTGCACAGGTAGCGCTGATGCGTTTTGGCGCGGCTAATCTGATGGGCTTCGCCATTGCCGGTATGCACTACACTGGCATGATAGCCGCACAAATTCCCTATCAGCACCAGCACGCCACGATGATTCATCACGGTTTTAATAATAGCTGGCTGGCTATTCTGGTCAGCCTGATGGCGTTTTCGGTGTTGGGCATTACCTTACTGGTTTCCATGTTTGACGCCCGTTTGCAGGCGCGAACCTCGTTGCTGGCTACGTCACTGGCAGCAGCAAACCGTGAACTGGCACGGCTGGCGCTGCACGATACCTTAACGCACCTGCCAAACCGCGTATTGCTGGAAGATCGCCTTGAGCAGGCCATCAATAAAGCCAGGCGCGAAGGGTCCTTCTTTGCGCTGATGTTTATGGATCTTGATGGTTTCAAAACGGTAAATGATGCCTGGGGTCACGATGTCGGGGATAAATTGCTGGTAGCGGTCACCGTCCGGCTGACACAGCAGTTAAAAGGGCAATATACGCTGGCGCGCATTGGTGGCGATGAATTCGTGCTGCTGGCGGAAGTGAACGCGCCGGACGATGCGGCTGCCATTGCCAGCTCGCTGATTCGGGTCATCGACAGACCGTTCAACATTGATCCTTACGATGTCGTGGTCACCTTGAGCGTCGGTATTGCCCTCTATCCGCATGATGGTAAGAACGAACGCGAGTTGATGTTCAATGCCGATGCGGCGATGTACCACACCAAGCATATGGGGCGTAACGGCTATCACTTCTTCCAGCCCTCCATGAACACGCTGGCACAAACGCAGTTGCAATTACTCAATGATTTGTGGATGGCGCTGGAAAAGCAGGAATTTCATCTGGTCTATCAGCCCAAATTCAAAGCGCCTTGCGGGCCGGTGGTCGGTTTTGAGGCGCTGCTGCGCTGGCATCACCCTTATCAGGGCGTGCTCTCACCGGATGTGTTTCTTCCGCTGGCGGAGAAAACCGGCCTGATTGTGCCGCTCGGTAACTGGGTAGTGGATGAAGCCTGCCGGCAACTGAGTGAATGGCGTAAGCAGGGCTATGAGGATTGGACGATGGCCGTCAATCTTTCCACCTTGCAGTTTGAGCAAAGCACGCTGGTGCAAACGATTATGGGTTCGGTGATAAAGCACGATGTACCGCCAGAAAAGTTGATTCTGGAGGTCACCGAAACGACAGCGATGAACAACCCGGATGAGAGCGTACGGGTGTTGACCGAACTGACGGATCTGGGCGTGAAAGCCTCTATTGATGATTTCGGGACGGGATATTCCAGCCTGCTTTATCTGAAGCGCCTGCCCGCCTGCGAATTAAAAATCGATCGTGCGTTTGTGCGTGAGCTCGGTCAGGAGGGTGAAGATGCCACCATCGTATCCGCGATTGTGGCATTAGCCCGGACGCTGAATTTGAAGGTGGTTGCCGAAGGGGTAGAAACAGAGGAGCAGCAGGCTTTTCTTACGCTGCTGGGTTGTAACATCTTACAGGGTTATTTATTGGGCAAACCGGTAAGTGCAGAAACGATTACCGCCCAGGGTAATAAGTTCTTCCCTACGGATACGTATTCCTGATCAGCTAAGTCATTTAATAAAAGCGTTTGAGGACGCTTTTATTTTACCCTCGCCGCGTTTTAGATTATTCTTATGGCCTTATTTCATGGCTACCCTTTAACGGTAAACATGATTAATCAATACGTTACGTAAAATAACGATATATTTTCGCTGGCGCTCCATTTTTTCTGCATTATTTAATGTGAAGACCCGAGTTATCTTCATAAAATTTACAATAAACATACTTTGAGATTATTACTGTGAAGAATCTATTTTATCGAATGATAAAATAACTGTATCGATTCTGGATAGATATCACGATTATTGATATCGGGAATCGTGATTATTTAGAGGTAATATGATGAAAAAATTCATTTCCGTGGCTCTGCTGGCAACCTTCCTTGCAGGTTGTGCCCACGATTCTCCTTGCGTACCGGTTTATGATGACCAGGGGCGTCTGGTACATACCAATACCTGCATGAAAGGGACCACTCAGGATAACTGGGAAACAGCCGGTGCGATTGCTGGCGGCGCGGCTGCAATTGCCGGTCTGACGCTAGGTATCGTGGCGCTCACCCGATAAACATCAAAAGCGCGGTTTGCCGCGCTTTTTGCTTTATAACGGTGCAAGTCCCTGCGCCGTCGTAAATTTTGGCCTCAAAAACGAGCAATGTTTCCAAAACAATGCTGTTATTCCTCTTCTCTTAAACAGCCCAGCTTTATATTCGCCTTCTCTTACGTGATTTAATTCACAGATTAGCGCCATTCTATTTAGTGCTTATATTCACCTGTGAAACTTGTCTGTTAATGCAACGTAAAAAATGAACCGCTTTTGCTCCATTTTGTGGAGTGCATTGTATTTTTGCACCATCACAGGGCAATGGTTCTATTTTTTTCTGTCTACACTCTCCCTTATGCGGGTTCGATACCCAAATTACGCGCCCCGTAAAAAACTGGCATTACCTTTGCTTTATCTCTTATGGCCATCGCCACAGACAGGTTTCAGGCGTTACCCACGACGCCTTCTTATATAACGATAATTTTTCGCCACACAGGATGCATTATGAAAAAAATGATGATCGCCAGCCTGGCCGCTGCCGGTGTACTGTTTGCTGTCGCAAACCAGGCACATGCAGGCGCAACGCTGGATGCCGTAAAAAAGAAAGGCTTTGTTCAATGCGGTATCAGTGATGGTCTGCCAGGTTTCTCTTATGCGGATGCGAGCGGCAAATTCACCGGTATTGACGTAGACGTATGCCGTGGCGTTGCCGCTGCCGTGTTTGGTGACGATACGAAAGTGAAATACACCCCGCTGACGGCCAAAGAGCGCTTTACCGCGCTGCAATCTGGCGAAGTGGATATGCTCTCGCGCAATACCACCTGGACATCTTCCCGCGATGGCGGCATGGGGTTGTCATTCACCGGCGTAACTTATTATGACGGTATCGGCTTTCTCACTCATAACAAAGCGGGCCTGAAAAGTGCCAAAGAGCTTGATGGCGCAACCGTTTGTATTCAGGCGGGAACCGATACTGAGCTGAACGTGGCGGATTACTTTAAATCCAACAAGATGAAATATACCCCGGTGACCTTTGACCGCTCTGATGAATCGGCGAAAGCGCTGGAATCTGGCCGTTGCGACACGCTGGCGTCTGACCAGTCTCAACTCTATGCGTTGCGTATTAAACTGAGCAATCCGACCGAATGGATCGTACTGCCGGAAGTCATCTCTAAAGAGCCGCTGGGCCCGGTAGTTCGTCGCGGTGACGACGACTGGTTTGCCATTGTGCGCTGGACGCTGTTTGCCATGCTGAACGCGGAAGAAATGGGCGTTAACTCGAAGAACGTCGATGAGAAAGCGGCAAACCCGGCGACCCCGGATATGGCGCACTTGCTGGGTAAAGAAGGTGATTTCGGTAAAGACCTGAAGCTGGATAACAAGTGGGCTTACAACATTGTTAAGAAAGTCGGCAACTATTCAGAGGTCTTCGAACGTAACGTCGGTTCTGAGAGCCCGCTGAAAATCAAACGTGGTCAGAACAACCTCTGGAATAACGGCGGTATTCAATACGCTCCGCCAGTGCGTTAAGAATTAGCACGAGCTGTAACGGGCGTCACCATTGGGTGACGCCCAGCCCAGAGTCATGGTTACTGAGGTTTTCTCTATGTCCCATCGCCGCCCAACCGTGAAAGGTTCTCTGTCCCTTTCTAACCCTGCGGTTCGCGCCTGGCTGTTTCAAATCCTTGCGATTGTCGCCGTGGTTGTTGTCGCAATCTATTTGATTCACAACACGGTTACTAACCTGAACAATCGCGGGATCACGTCCGGTTTTGCCTTTCTCGACCGCGCTGCGGGCTTCGGCATTGTTCAGCATTTAATTGATTACGAACAGGGCGATACCTATGGTCGGGTGTTCCTTGTTGGCTTGCTTAACACTTTGCTGGTCTCTGCGCTGTGCATTGTGTTTGCGTCCTTTCTCGGCTTTTTCCTTGGGCTTGCGCGCCTGTCGGAAAACTGGCTGCTGCGTAAATTGTCGACGATTTATATTGAGACATTCCGCAATATTCCACCGCTGTTGCAGATCTTCTTCTGGTATTTTGCGGTACTGCGCAACCTGCCCGGCCCGCGTCAGGCGGTTAATGCAATGGAGCTTGTGTTTCTGAGCAACCGCGGCTTGTATATCCCCTCGCCGCAAATGGGCGAAGGGTTGCTTGCCTTTGTCGGCGCTATCGCGCTGGCGGTGATCATTACCCTCTGCCTGTTTCGCTTTAATAAAGCGCATCAAATTAAAACCGGGCAACTACGCCGCACGTGGCCCGTTGCGCTGGGATTGATTATTGTTCTGCCGCTGCTTGCACACTGGTTGTTTGGCGCAGCACTGCACTGGGAGGTACCGCAGTTGCGCGGGTTTAACTTTCAGGGCGGAATGGTGTTGATCCCGGAACTGGCGGCGTTAACCCTTGCGCTGTCGGTTTATACCTCTGCGTTTATCGCAGAGATCATCCGTTCAGGTATTCAAGCGGTTCCTTATGGTCAACATGAGGCGGCGCGCTCGCTTGGGCTGCCGCACCCGGTGACGTTGCGCCAGGTGATCATCCCGCAGGCGCTGCGCGTCATTATTCCTCCGCTAACCAGCCAGTATCTGAATATTGTGAAGAACTCTTCGCTGGCCGCTGCGATTGGTTACCCGGATATGGTGTCGCTGTTCGCCGGTACCGTGCTGAACCAGACGGGTCAGGCCATTGAAACCATCGCCATTACGATGTCGGTTTATCTGATTATTAGCCTGGCAATTTCGCTGCTGATGAATATCTACAACCGTCGCATTGCATTGATTGAGCGCTGAGGAACGACAATGACAAAAGCAATTGTGTCTCCCTCCACGCGCCAGGTTCCGGCAGGAAGTAATGGTGCGGTGTTGTGGGTGCGAAAAAACCTGTTTTCCAGTTGGTCAAACTCGCTACTGACGCTGCTGAGCCTGTGGCTAATGTGGGAGTTGATCCCGCCACTGTTGGAATGGGCGCTGTTTCAGGCGAACTGGGTTGGCTCAACCCGAGCTGATTGCACGAAAGCCGGTGCCTGTTGGGTGTTTATCCATCAGCGATTTGGCCAGTTTATGTATGGCCTTTATCCGCACGACCAGCGCTGGCGTATCAACCTGGCGCTGTTGGTTGGCTTGCTCTCCATTGCGCCGATGTTCTGGAAAGGTTTGCCGCGCCGTGGCCGCTATATTGCCTGCTGGGCTGTCATCTACCCAATTGTGGTGTGGTGGCTGATGTTTGGCGGTTTTTTCGGGCTGGAACGGGTGGAAACGCGTCAATGGGGCGGTTTAACCCTGACGCTGATTATCGCGTCTGTGGGCATCGCCGGTGCATTGCCGTTGGGGATTGTGTTGGCGCTGGGTCGCCGCTCAAAGATGCCGGTGGTTCGTATCTTATCCGTAATATTTATCGAGTTCTGGCGCGGTGTGCCGCTGATAACGGTGCTGTTTATGTCCTCGGTGATGCTGCCGTTGTTCATGTCTGAAGGAACCAGTATTGATAAGCTGATCCGTGCGCTGGTTGGGGTGATTTTGTTCCAGTCAGCCTATGTGGCGGAGGTGGTGCGCGGTGGATTGCAGGCCTTGCCGAAAGGCCAGTACGAAGCGGCTGAGTCGCTGGCGCTGGGCTACTGGAAAATGCAGGGGCTGGTTATTCTGCCGCAGGCATTGAAGCTGGTGATCCCGGGGCTGGTGAACACCATTATTGCGCTGTTCAAAGATACAAGCCTAGTGATCATCATTGGTCTGTTCGATCTATTTAGCAGTGTGCAGCAGGCGACCGTTGATCCTGCCTGGCTGGGGATGTCTACCGAAGGTTATGTCTTCGCTGCGTTAGTTTACTGGGTTTTCTGTTTTAGCATGTCGCGCTATAGCCAGCATCTGGAGAAGCGCTTTAACACCGGGCGTGCACCGCACTGAGGATGATGATGAGTAATACAACTATGCAATCTGGCGACGCGATGATTACGCTTGAGAACGTGAATAAATGGTACGGGCAGTTTCATGTTTTAAAAGACATTAATCTTAATGTGAAACAGGGCGAACGCATTGTGCTTTGCGGCCCGTCTGGCTCGGGGAAATCCACCACGATTCGCTGCATCAATCATCTGGAAGAGCATCAGCAGGGTCGTATTGTGGTTGATGGTATCGAACTGAACGAAGATATCCGCAATATCGAAAAGATCCGCCAGGAAGTCGGTATGGTTTTTCAGCACTTCAATTTATTTCCGCATTTGACGGTACTGCAAAATTGTACGCTTGCGCCGATTTGGGTGCGTAAAATGCCAAAAAAGGAAGCGGAGGCGTTGGCAATGCATTATCTGGAGCGTGTGCGCATTGCCGAGCATGCACATAAGTTTCCGGGACAGATCTCCGGTGGGCAGCAACAGAGGGTGGCGATTGCGCGCTCGCTGTGTATGAAACCGAAGATAATGTTGTTCGATGAACCGACTTCTGCTCTGGATCCGGAGATGGTCAAAGAGGTGCTGGATACCATGATTGGGCTGGCTCAGTCAGGTATGACGATGCTGTGCGTTACGCATGAGATGGGGTTTGCCCGCACCGTTGCGGATCGGGTGATCTTTATGGATCGCGGTGAAATTGTTGAGCAGGCTGCACCGGATGAGTTCTTTGCGAACCCGAAATCAGAACGCACTCGCGCATTTCTGTCGCAAGTTATTCATTAATCAATACCGTGAAACGATACAGGCCATCCCAAAAGGATGGCCTTTTTATTTGCTGACCAGGTATTTTCGAAGCACCAGAAAGACAAAAGGCCCCGTCTTTCGACGAGGCCTTTTGCTTTGTTTGATGCCTGGCAGTTCCCTACTCTCGCATGGGGAGATGTGTTCATGACCTCCACGTTTATACCTGTGGGTGGGCTGCTGACAACTCACCAGTCCCAGCTCTTTCATGAGCCTGCCAGCAAGCCAGCGCCCCATTCTGAAGCCTCTCAGGGTTGCCATGGTCGCGATACTTCTTGCGCCAGCAGAGCCATGGCTGATGTTATGCAGCTCCAGAACCTGACTGCGTAATACAGCCCGTTTGCCGTCTGGCTTTTCAGGGCGGTTTTTCCAGGATTTGTAACTGCTGCGATGAACCCCGAACACGTGGCAGAGTGTGACCACAGGATACTGCGCTCTGAGTTTCCCGATTAACGAGAACTGTTCAGGGAGTCTGACATCAAGAGCGCGGTAGCTTTTTTTAATATTTCGTTTTCCATTTCAATGCGTTGTAGCTTTTTCTTCAGCTCGCGTATTTCGATCTGTTCCGGGGTCATGGGGGAGGCTTTTGGCATTTTACCCTGTCGTTCATCCCGCAACTGCTTTACCCATCGCGTCATGGTAGAAAGACCAACATCCATAGCACTGGCCGCAGCTGCAACGGCGTAGTTCTGGTCAAGGACCAGTTGAGCGGATTCGCGTTTAAACTCTGCGCTGAAATTTCTTCTTTTCATTGGGACACCTGTCATGTTCTGAGATGAGCTATCACCTCTGTTCAGGTGGCCAAATTCAGTGTGCCACTACAGGAAGGTATTTCACTTGAGCAGGTTGATAAAACGCTGGTTTTAACGTGGCGCGGCAAAATTATCCAAGAGAATGGACTGAGCAGAACGACATGGAATAATAAAGTGACTCATATGCGCGCTATATTTAATCATGCCATCGTTAATGGGCTTGTTACGATGAGGGAAAATCCTTTCAACGGCGTAATCACCCGACCCGATGTCAAACGCAAAAAAACACTGACAGATGTACAGATGAATAAAATTTATCTGCACATGCAGACGAGGGAAGAGGATGAACGGATTGGTATGATGGAGTTAAGAAAAAGCGCCTTACGGCCAGCATGGTTCTGGCTAACTGTACTGGATGCATTGCGGAGGACGGGAATGCGCCAGAACCAGCTGCTGCACATTCGCCTGGAGGATGTAAATTTTGAGCACCGATGGATTAATCTCCGGCCAGAGGGTTCCAGGAACCATAAGGAACACCGGGTTCCGATTACTGAAAACCTCCGCCCCAGACTTGAAAGGCTCTATAACCTTTCTTTGGAGCGTGGCACGAAGATGCAGGAACAGTTGTTTAATCTATCTCGCTTTGATTGCCGGAAGAATGAAATCAGCAGCAACATGGATTATCCGCCGTTGCGCGCGTTTTTCAGACGACTTTCACGAGAATGCGGTTTTACAGTCAGCCCGCACAGGTTCCGACACACCATCGCGACTAACCTGATGCGTTTGCCGGATCGTAATCTGAAGATGGCACAGGATCTGCTCGGTCATTCAACGCCGGCGGTCACGCTGGAGTATGTTGAAAGTGACCTGGATAAGGTCCGGGACATGCTGGAGGATTTGGAGGCGGCATAGGACTAATCTTAAGTTAAATCTAAGTTGATGAAATTAAAAATGGAAAAAAGGGATGTTTGCTTTACAAAAGATTGACACAGGGAAGATCTGAGGGTAAATACGTTCGCGAAGTAAATTGTGGACGTGAGAAACCCAGAGGATGGTAGCAACATCCTCTGGATTTAAGTCCCGTGTTCAACTGATGCGGTAACACTGATACCATCATCATGCCGTCTGGGGACTACTGTCTTGCCCGTTAAGGATCTCAACCCTTAACGAACAGGCTCTGAAGTGCGGTAACACTGATACCATCATCATGCCGTCTGGGGACTACTGTCTTGCCCGTTAAGGATCTCAACCCTTAACGAACAGGCTCTGAAGAAGTGGTGCCCGGACTCGGAATCGAACCAAGGACACGGGGATTTTCAATCCCCTGCTCTACCGACTGAGCTATCCGGGCAACGGGGCGCATTAAACCTGATTCACTGCGTTGCGTCAACGAAATTTCTTCATTTCACCGCAGACTGCACAATCTATCACCACTTTACGTATGTTGCACGTGTGCTCAGGCAAAAAGCGCCGTCCACAGGGCGGAAATCGGCATGGCCAGCACCAGCGCGGGCAGCATATTCGCCACCGCAAACATCTTGATTCCGCAAATGCGCAACCCCGTAGCCAGCAGCAAAACCCCGCCAACGGCGGTGAAATCGCCCATCATGGCGGGCGTGGTCAACGGCAGGATAAGCGTCGCGCAGGTGGCGAGCGTAAGCTGAACAATCAGCATCGGCACCGAGATCACCGCCACGGCAAACCCGAGCGAGGTTGCAAAAATCACCGCCGTGAAGAAATCGAGAAACGCTTTAGCAATCAGAATGCTGGGATCGCCGGTCATCCCTTCGCGCATGGCGCCAAAAATCCCGGTGCCGCTGGCGCAAAACAAAATGATGATCGCTACCAGGCTCTGGATAAACGATTCATGCGCGCTGGTCGCTGCCTCATCTGATTTGCGCTTTTGCACCAGATTACGCAAAGCGTTAACCCCATTGCTGATGCCGCGCTCCACATAACAGAGCTCGCCTATTAACGTACCAACCAGCGTTGCCAGCACCATTACCGGCAGGTTGACACATTTCACTACCAGCAAAATACCAATCCCTAACGAGGCGAGGCCAAAAATCGACGGCATTGATGAGCGCACGCGCTCCGGCAGACGGTGGCTTAGCAGCGCACCGATCGTCCCGCCGATAAGAACGGCAGCGGCATTAATAAAGGGACCCGTCAACACGTCGATTCTCCTGAATAGTTTATTAATGAATAACAAGGCGCATACCATAGCATTTTTATGCGCGCTCAATACCGCTCAGGTTGCGCCTCCAGGTGAAAGATGACATGATTGCGCGAATTTTCATCCACCTGACGGGGCCGCCTGATGTTGCATAATTCAGCCGTTTACTGCGCGCTTCATGCCCATGTGCAAAGGGGCACCCGTGTCATTTTATCCCCGACTTCACTCACCATGCGGTGAGGGTAACGCACGCTCACTGTAGGACAACAGTAAGATCAGCGGTTTTCTGCTTTTACTGATGTCTGGCGGTCGGAGCTGATTCCAGTCAGACACCTTTGTTGGGCGAGGCCGCGGCTTCGCCTGGGGCTTTTTACTCCCCTGAAACGGGTATTTGTGCTTATGAACTCACTGAAAATTGCCGTCAGCCGTGAGCTGGTATCCCTGCTTTCCACACACCGTGAAGTGGTGACGCTGGACAGTACCGATTTTACGGATGTGGCGGCAGTCGTCATCACACTGGCAGAGAGCCGCAGCGGTATTCTCGCGCTGCTCAAACGCACTGGTTTTAATGTGCCGGTCTTTTTATTCTCCAGCGAGCCCGTTACCGCGCCAGAGGGTGTAATGGCGGTGATGAGCGGGAAAGATCAAGAGTGGCTGGAGCTGGAAACCGCTGCCTGCGACTATGAAGAGAACCTGTTGCCGCCATTTTTCGACACGCTGCGCCAATATGTTGAAATGAAAAACAGCACGTTTGCCTGCCCTGGCCATCAGCACGGTGAGTTTTTCAAAAAGCATCCGGCGGGACGCCAGTTCTATGAGTTTTTCGGTGAGAACGTTTTTCGTGCCGACATGTGCAACGCCGACGTGAAACTGGGCGACTTGCTTATCCATGAAGGCTCCGCCAAGCACGCGCAAAAATTTGCCGCGAAAGTGTTTAACGCCGATAAAACGTACTTCGTGCTCAACGGGACGTCTGCCGCCAACAAAGTAGTGACCAACGCGCTGCTGACGCGCGGCGATCTGGTGTTGTTCGATCGTAACAACCACAAATCCAACCACCACGGCGCGCTGATCCAGGCCGGGGCGACGCCGGTTTATCTGGAAGCAGCGCGTAACCCGTTTGGCTTTATCGGCGGCATTGACGATCACTGTTTTGACGAAAGCTACCTGCGCGAATTGATCCGCGAAGTGGCACCGGAAAAAGCCGCCCAGCCGCGCCCGTTCCGCCTGGCGGTGATCCAACTCGGCACTTACGATGGCACTGTCTACAACGCGCGCCAGGTGATCGACAAGATCGGCAGCTTGTGCGATTACATCCTGTTTGACTCGGCTTGGGTCGGTTATGAGCAGTTTATTCCGATGATGGCCGACTGTTCGCCGCTGCTGCTGGATTTGAACGAGAACGATCCGGGCATTTTTGTCACCCAATCGGTGCATAAACAGCAGGCGGGTTTCTCGCAAACCTCGCAGATCCATAAAAAGGATAACCACCTGCGCGGGCAGGCGCGGTTTTGCCCGCACAAGCGCCTGAACAATGCCTTTATGCTGCACGCCTCGACCAGCCCGTTCTACCCGCTGTTTGCCGCGCTGGATATCAACGCCAAAATCCACCAGGGGGAGAGCGGTCGCCGCCTGTGGGCCGAGTGCGTTGAGCTGGGTATTGAGGCGCGCAAAGCGATCATTGCCAACTGCAAGATGATTAAACCCTTTGTGCCACCGGAAATTGCCGGTCGCCCGTGGCAGGATCATCCGACCGACATCATCGCCCGCGAGCGCCGCTTCTTCAGCTTCGAACCCGGCGACAAATGGCACGGTTTTGACGGTTATGCGCGCGAGCAATATTTTGTCGATCCCTGCAAATTGCTGCTCACCACCCCGGGTATTGATGCTGAAACCGGTGAGTACACAGAGTTCGGCATTCCGGCGACCATCCTGGCGCACTTCCTGCGTGAAAACGGCATTGTGCCGGAGAAGTGCGATCTCAACTCGATCCTGTTCCTGCTGACTCCTGCCGAAAGCGCTTCGAAGATGGCGCAACTGGTGGCGATGATCGCTCAGTTTGAACAGCATATTGAAGATGACACGCCGCTCGCCGACGTGCTGCCAACCATCTTTAACAAATACCCGGTGCGCTACCGCGATTACACCCTGCGCGAGTTGTGCCAGGAGATGCACGATCTCTACGTCAGCTTTGATGTGAAAGATCTGCAAAAAGCGATGTTCCGCAAAGCGAGCCTGCCGGCGGTCGTCATGAACCCGCAGGATGCCAACAGCGAATTTATTCGCGGCAATGTGGAACTGGTGCGCATCAGCGAAGCCGAAGGGCGTATCGCGGCGGAAGGCGCGCTGCCATATCCGCCGGGCGTGCTGTGCGTCGTGCCCGGTGAAGTGTGGGGCGGGGCGGTGCAACGCTACTTCCTTGCGCTGGAAGAGGGCGTCAATATGCTGCCAGGCTTTTCACCCGAGTTGCAGGGCGTCTATTCTGAAACCGACGCCGATGGCATTAAGCGCCTGTATGGTTACGTGCTGAAGTAGCGCACTGCCCCGGGGGGAATCATTATGCGGCGACGCGGCGATACATCCGCCGCGGATGGCCGATTTTGCCGTATTGCATCTCCACCAGCAGAAAACCGGCTTCTACGCAGTGCTCCAGGTAGCGGCGGGTAGTGGTTTTGCTTAAGCCCGTCTCGCTGACTACCTCATCGACGGAAAAGCAGCGCTCCATCTCGTCGGCAAACAGTTTCTGGATCAGCGCCAGCGTACTCTCTTCAATCCCTTTGCTGCCGTTATCCTGGCGGTAGTTCTTCGCCTGCAACTGATAGAGCGAATCGACGTTTTGCTGGTCGACTATCTTCCACACCCGCTGCTGCTCGGCAAACTGTACAAAGCGCTCCAGCGACTGGCTTAGCCGTTTCCACGATACCGGCTTAAGAATGTAGTCAAATGCGCCGTTGCGGATAGCCAGGCTACAGGTATCCATGTCGCTGGCGGCGGTAATAAAAATTACCGAGCAGTTAGCATGAATAATCCGTGGATCGCCAATAAGCGTGATGCCTTTGCCATCCGGCAGATAATTATCGAGCAATACGAGTTGCGGCTGCGTGCTGCTCAGCAGCGCTTTCGCTTCAGTGAGCGACGACGCAATCCCGACCAGCCGCAGGCGCGGATGTTTGCTGACCAGTTCAGCATTAAGCTGCGCGAGCGTGTCTTCATCTTCTACTATCAGCACGTCTATCGGTTCATATTGCATAATTCTTGGCTTCCAGGGTCGCGACGGGACGCTGAACGCTGCCCGTTTCAGGAATAAAGAGAGAGAAAATCGTGCCGCGAGGCGCGTTGGCCGACACATCAATCGACCCGCCAACCTGCGTGACATAGCTGGCGATCAAGTACAGACCGATACCGTGGTCGCCACTGCGCTTGGTGGTCATCCCGCGTTCAAAAATGCGATCGCCCATTGCCGGCTCGATACCAATCCCGCGATCCGCCACTTCAATAATCAGTTCCCTGTCGTTAAGCAAAATCAGCACTTCCACCGGATCGTGCGGCAGGTCGGCGCGCTGTGTGGCCTCAATGGCGTTATCCAGCAAATTGCCAATGATTGAAATAATCTCCGCTTCGCCCAGCACCCGGCAGGGGCGGTCCATCTGGCTGAGCGGATCGAACGTCAGTTCCACGCCTTTTTCACGGGCGCGCGCCGCTTTCCCCAGCAGCAGGCCGCAGATTGTCGGCGAGCTAAAGCGCGACGAGATAAAATCCAGCAGTTCCTGCGCATGTTCCGACTGCGCCTGAATGTAATGTACCGCTTCGTCGTAACGCTCCATATGCAGCAGGCCGGAAAGGGTGGTCATGCGGTTAAGCTGCTCGTGACGCATAATGCGCAGGTTGTCGGCATAGCGCTTCACCTGGCTAAGCTGCGCGCTCAGGCTATCTATCTCATTGCGATCGCGAAAGGTGATTACCCACCCTTGCAACGTATCCTCCAGCATGATGCGCACCCGGCTGGCAATCACCGTTAATTGATTGAACCGGCAAATCTCGTCATGGGTATCATGTTCCAGCATCGCCGGCGAAGAAAAAAATGGCACCGGCGCAATGACGTCCCCAATCGTCTGCCCGCGCAGGGCGCGGGTGGGCTGGCTTAACCCCAACAGTTTGCGCGCTGCCTGGTTAATCACCTCAATGCGCGACTCGCTATCAATGGCAATGACTCCCTCATAAATCGACTCCATCATCGCTTTTTGCTGGCGCACCAGCAGGCCAATCTCGCGCGGCTCAAGCGAAAAGATCTGCTTTTTGATGCTGCGGGTAAAAAACCAGGAAAAGACAAACAGCGCGACCAACAGCAGCACGGCGGCAATAAAAATATTTATCACCTTGCCAAGGGTAATCGTGTCGAGATAGCTGGTCAGATAGCCAACGGAAACAATCCCAACCACATGCCCGGCATCATCAAGTATTGGCGCTTTGCTACGTAGTGAAATACCCAGCCCTCCTTTGCGAATAGTGGTGGTGCTTTTCCCTTGTAATACGTCGGCATTGTCACCGCCCACCAGTGTTTTTCCCACGACATCAGAATGCACGGAATGAAATAGATGCAGACCTTTGTCATCGCCGATAACAATAAAACTTGCATCGCTGCGCGCCACCACTTTCTGCATAAATTGCGCGATTGCTCGTATATTTTTATTGGCAACCGATTCGCGTAAATTCGGAATAATCGCTATTTCTTCAGCTTGTATTTTTGCTCTTGCGCTCATTTCCTGGTAAAGCTGGCGACCGACGTCCTTGTAATAATAAACGCCCAGCAGGACGAATAAGCCGGAGAAGAAAAGTACCAACGAAATAAACAGCTTGATTTGAAAAGAGACTTTCATGACGGTACGCACGGCAATCAGTAAAAACTCAATGTACCATCTTTTTTCGCGGGCATGCGCAGTTTACTGGAAACTTGTGATCCCTTGCACAGCCAGTGCTGGCGGGAAAAATGACTGTTAAATATTCTCTTTTGGAAATGTTATTACCTTGTGCCGTTATTTAAAAAAACCATAAAAACCACGCCAGTAATTAAGGCGTGAATCACACAAAATAAAAGAAACCATAAAAACCATAGGTGCCTTAAAAACTCCGGTTTTATTATGCTTCCCCTCACATAAAGTGCGTATTTAGCCCATTACGCTGTAAGCACAAAATAACCAAGGGGCTTAATTATGAGCACAACTGACGATTCATTCTCTGTTACCTCTGAATCGCTAGCGATTCAAAAAACATCACTGAAAGATAAGTGGTGGCACATTATGGATAGCTGGAAGGTCGGGATTATTCCACTGCCATTATTCCTGCTGGCGGGCGCGTTAATTGCCATTGACTGCCTCGGCGGTAAGTTACCGAGTGATATCGTGGTGATGGTTGCCACATTGGCATTCTTCGGTTTTGCCTGCGGCGAATTCGGCAAGCGTCTGCCCATTGTCGGTAAACTGGGTGCGGCGGCGATTTGCGCCACCTTTATCCCCTCGGCGATGGTCTATTACGGCTTGCTGCCGGATGTGGTGGTTGAATCCACAACTAAGTTCTACAAATCCACCAACATTCTCTATCTCTACATCTGCTGCATTATTGTCGGCAGCATCATGAGCATGAATCGCACCACGCTGATTCAGGGCTTTCTGCGTATTTTCTTCCCGATGCTGTGCGGTGAAATCGTCGGCATGATTGTCGGGATGGGCGTTGGCTTGGCGCTCGGCATGGAGCCGTTCCAGATCTTCTTCTTTATCATTCTGCCGATCATGGCAGGCGGCGTGGGCGAAGGCGCAATTCCACTTTCCATCGGTTACGCCACCTTGCTTCATATGGATCAGGGCGTTGCGCTCGGTCGCGTTCTGCCCATGGTGATGCTCGGCGGTTTGACGGCCATCATCATCTCCGGCTGCCTGAACCAACTCGGTAAACGCTTCCCGCACCTGACCGGCGAAGGCCAGTTGATGCCGAACCGCAGCAACGGCGACGAACAAGCGCCCGCTGCGCCAGCATTTTCCGGCAAAACCGATGTCACCACCATCGCCGCAGGCGCGCTGCTGGCGGTGCTGCTTTATATGATTGGCATGCTCGGCCACAAGCTGATTGGCCTGCCTGCGCCGGTCGGGATGCTGTTTATTGCGGTGCTTATCAAGCTGGCACACGGCGTTTCTCCGCGCCTGCTGGAAGGCTCGCAGGTGGTGTACAAATTCTTCCAGACCTCTGTCACCTATCCGATCCTCTTCGCCGTTGGTGTGGCGATTACGCCATGGGAAGAACTGGTTAACGCCTTCACCATCAACAATTTGCTGGTCATTGTCAGTACCGTTTCTGCTCTGGTTGCCACCGGCTTCTTCGTCGGCAAAAAGATCGGTATGCACCCGATCGATGTCGCCATCGTTTCTTGCTGTCAGAGCGGCCAGGGCGGTACCGGGGACGTTGCCATCCTCACCGCGGGTAACCGCATGAGCCTGATGCCGTTTGCACAGATTGCTACCCGTATTGGCGGCGCGATCAACGTATCGGTATCGCTGTTGGTGCTCGGCAATTTCCTCATTTGATTCATGCATTACAGGAACTGATATGAAACTCGCAAGCTTTGTCCATCAGGGGATCCGCAGCTACGGCATCGTTAAAGCGGACGGGGTAATTAACCTCGGCCAGCGCCTGGGCGATCGCTACGCTGATTTGAAATCTCTGCTCGCCGCAGATGCGCTGCCTGAAGCGCAGCAGTTAAACGGCGAAGCGGCAGATCTCCACGTTGACGACATCGACTTCCTGCCGGTTATCGATAACCCAGGGAAAATTCTCTGCGTCGGTATGAACTACGCCGAAAAACGCAAAGAGTTTGACCAGCACAACCCGGCACCAACGCTGTTTGTCCGCTTTGCCGACTCGCAAACCGGGCATAACGCGCCGGTACTGAAACCGCGTCACTCCAGCGAATTCGACTACGAAGGCGAACTGGCCGTGATCATCGGCAAAGGCGGCGAAGATATTTCCCGCGAGGCGGCGCTCAGCCATGTCGGCGGGTATAGCTGCTATATGGATGGCTCCGCGCGTGACTGGCAGCACAGCTGGTTTACCGCCGGGAAAAATTGGCGGCAGACCGGCGCGTTCGGCCCGTGGATGACCACCGCAGATGAAATCCCCGACCCGCACACGCTCGCCATTCGTACCTGGCTGAATGGCCGCATGGTACAGGACGACAACACCGCCAGCATGATCCATAAGGTCGCCGAACTGATTGAGTACATCAGCACCTTCACCAGCCTGAAGCCGGGCGATGTCATCATCACCGGCTCGCCGGGCGGTGTGGGCAAAAAACGCACGCCACCGCTGTTTATGAAAGCGGGCGATCGCATCGAAGTGGAGATCGAAAACATCGGACATCTCAGCAATGTGATCATTGACGCGCCAGCCCACGCGCTGGCGACGGCGCACTAAGGACAAAGGCCACAGGATGCAAACACGACCCCCCATCGACTTTCGCATTGCGGAAGTCACCGGCAACACTCAACGGCTGGAGAACATCCGCTCTTTGCTCGCCGACAGCGGATTAGGCATGGACAGCGACATTACCACCTTCGTTGAAGCCTGGTCGGGAAACCGGCTGGTGGGGTGTGCGGGTCTTGCCGCCAACGTCATCAAATGTGTGGCGGTGGATGAGCAGCTACGCGGGGAAAACCTCAGTGCGCGTCTGCTGGCGGAAGTCGAGAACCTGGCGCTGGCGCGCGGATATTTTCATCTGTTTCTCTGTACGCGCCCCTGCAACCGGGAGCGCTTTCAGCACAGCGGTTTTTGGCCAATCGCCCAGAGCGGCAATAACGCCGTGCTAATGGAAAATACCCCGTCGGGCATTCAACGCTACTGCCGTTCATTACAGGTGAAACGCGTGGCCGGGAAACATATTGGTGCGATTGTCATGAACGCCAACCCGTTCACTCTCGGCCATCGCCACCTGGTGGAACAGGCGGCGAAAGCCTGCGACTGGCTGCATCTGTTTGTGGTGAGGGAAGACGCCTCGTTCTTTCCGTTTTCCGCACGGCTGAAGATGGTGAAATCGGGCGTGGCGCATCTGGCGAATGTCACGGTGCATGAAGGCTCGCAGTACATTATTTCCCGCGCCACCTTCCCGGCCTATTTCCTGAAAGAGACCGGCAAAGTGCAGCAGGCGTGGAGCGAAATCGATTTGCTGATTTTCCGCAATCACATTGCCCCTGCGCTGGGCATCACCCATCGCTTTATCGGCAGCGAACCTTTTTGTGCCATTACCCGCCAATACAACGACACCATGCACCAGCTGCTGGCGGGCGCGGTGGAGGTGGTGGAAATCCCGCGCATCAAAGCCACCGGCACCGCCATCTCTGCATCGGAAGTGCGTCGTTTACTCAAAACACACCAGTTTTCCCGCATTCGGGAAATTGTACCGGATACCACTTTCGCGCACCTCGAATCCCATTACAGCGCGGAAGTTGCTTAAAAATCAGGATCATAAATATGAAAATTGTAAGGGAGGCGCTGGCCGGAACCCTGGAGTCCAGCGACCTGATGGTGAAAATTGCCCCCGCCGAAAGCGAGCTGGAGGTGGTTGTTCACAGTGAAGTGATCAAGCAGTTTGGCGACCAGATCCGCAAGGTCGTCAATGAGACGTTGCGTGCGATGGAGGTCCGCCAGGGCTTAATCATCATTGAAGATAAAGGCGCACTGGATTGCGTAATCCGCGCCCGTCTGCAAAGCGCCGTCCTGCGCGCCGCCGAAGGAACGGAAATCGACTGGGGGAAACTGCTGTGAAAAAACTTCGTCGTAGCATGCTGTTTCTGCCGGGCGCAAACGCCGCCATGCTCTCCACCGCCTTTATCTACCGCCCGGACTCGATCATGTTCGATCTGGAAGATGCTGTCGCGCTGCGTGAAAAGGATACCGCGCGCCTGCTGGTGTTTCATGCCCTGCAACACCCGATGTATCAGGACATGGAAACCGTGGTGCGCATTAACCCGCTGAACACGCCGTTTGGCCTGCCGGATCTGGAAGCGGTGGTCCGCGCTGGCGTCGATGTGGTGCGCTTGCCGAAAACCGATACCCCGGAAGATATCTACGAGCTGGAGCGCCACCTGGAACGCATTGAGCTGGCTTGCGGGCGTGAAATCGGTTCAACCCGCGTGATGGCGGCGATCGAATCCGCAGTGGGCGTAATCAACGCCGTGGCGATTGCCCGCAGTTCCCAACGTCTGATCGGCATTGCGCTGGCAGCCTTTGACTATGTAATGGATATGCAAACCGAGCGCGGCGACGGCACCGAGCTGTTTTATGCCCGCTGCGCGGTACTGCATGCTGCGCGCGCCGCCGGGATCGACGCCTTCGATGTGGTGTGGTCCGACGTGAACGACGAAGCCGGTTTTCTGCGCGAAGTCGAGCTGGTGCGCAAAATGGGCTTCAACGGCAAGTCCCTGATCAACCCGCGCCAGATCGATCTGCTGCATAACGCCTATGCGCCCACCCAGCAGGAAGTTGATCACGCGAAAGTGGTGATTGAAGCGGCAGAAGAGGGCGAACGCAATGGCCTGGGTGTGGTTTCCCTGAACGGCAAAATGATCGACGCCCCCATTATTAATCACGCGCAGATGGTGCTGGAACGTGCGGCCGCGTCCGGCGTGCGTCGTTAAGGACAGAACAATGAATCAGACAGAACTTCTTCACGTCAATTTTCCTCATCTGCGTGAATTAAAACCCTTTGATAGCGCCCATACTGCCACGCCGTGGCTGGCGGACATCAACAGCAAACATACACGTAAACTCTGTGCATCCCTGGAAGATGCCATTGCCCGCAGCGGCCTGAAAGATGGCATGACCATTTCTTTCCATCATGCGTTTCGCGAAGGCGACCGTGTGATCAACAACGTGGTTGCGACGCTGGCGCGCCTGGGCTTCAAAAATCTGACGCTGGCCTCCAGTTCACTGATGACCTGCAACGATGCGCTGATCGAGCATATTCAGAGCGGCGTTATCACCAAAATTTACACCTCCGGGATGCGCGGCAAGCTGGCAGATGCCATATCCCACGGCCTGATGGACGAGCCGGTGCAGATCCACTCCCACGGCGGGCGCGTAAAACTGTTGCAGGACGGCGAACTGAAAATCGATGTCGCCTTCCTCGGCGTGCCGTGCAGCGACGAGTTCGGCAATGCCAACGGCACGCACGGTAAATCTTCCTGCGGTTCGCTGGGCTACGCGATGGTGGATGCCGGGTTCGCGCAAAAAGTGGTGCTGCTGACCGAAGCGCTGGTACCGTTTCCGAACATGCCCGCCAGCCTCGGCCAGGATCGGGTGGATCTGATTGTGCAGGTTGAGAGCGTCGGCGATCCGGCGAAAATCAGCGTCGGCGCGGCGCGTGTCACCAGCAACCCGCGAGAACTGATGATCGCCCGCTATGCAGCGGACGTCATTGAGTACTCAGGTTATTTCCAGGATGGCTTCTCAATGCAGACTGGCTCCGGCGCGGCTGCCACGGCGGCGACCCGCTTTATGGAAGAGAAGATGGAGCGCCGTGGTGTGAAAGCCCGTTTTGCCCTCGGCGGCATTACCGGCAGCCTCGTCGATCTGCACGAAAAAGGGCTTATCGGGAAACTGCTCGATACCCAGTGCTTCGACAGTGAAGCGGCAGACTCCCTGCGCCGTAACCCGAATCATGTGGAGATTTCCACTAACGTTTACGCCAATCCCGGCGGTAAAGCGGCCAGTTGCGATCAACTGGATGTGGTTATCCTGAGCGCGCTGGAAATCGACGTCGATTTTAACGTTAACGTGATCACCGGTTCCGATGGCGTGATGCGCGGCGCATCTGGCGGCCACTGCGATGTCGCGGCGGCGGCGAATCTGACAATCGTTGTGGCTCCGCTGCTACGCAGCCGGATCCCGACAGTGGTTAAACGTGTGACCACCCGTCTGACGCCGGGGGAAAGCATCGACGTGCTGGTGACCGATCACGGCATTGCAGTCAACCCGGCGCGCCCGGAGATCCGCGAACGTTTAGTGGCGGCAGGGCTGAAAATCGTTGATATCGATACGCTCTACCAGCGGGCGATTTCGCTTACCGGTGAACCGAAACCCATCGCCTTTACCGACCGTATTGTCGGCGTGATCCGCTACCGCGACGGCAGCGTGATTGATGTTGTGCGCCAGGTGAAAGAGGAAAATGTATGACCACACTGACGCCCGTAAGTGCGGGCGTCAGCCTCGAGGCGCTACTGGCGGCGAAAGAGAGCCGCGCCGCGCGTCAGGCTGACTGGCTCGCTCGCTATCAACAACCGGTTATTTCGCTGACGCTGGTTACGCCCGGCGCGGTTAAAGACAGTATTCGCTATCGCAATACCATGGGTGTCGCGCTGCAAGCCTGCGACCAGCTGTTGTGGCAAAACCGCTGGCAGGTGCTCGACAGGCAGGTGCTATGGTTACCGACCGGCGCAGAAGCGTTGTGGTGCGTGGAGCATGCTGCGGCAGAAACCAAAGCGCAGTGCGTTGATCTGGAACAGCACCATCCGCTCGGCAGGCTGTGGGATTTTGACGTCTTTTGCCCGCAAAACGGCCAGGTTGGGCGGCATTCGTTGGATTTAAGCACGCGCCGCTGCCTGGTGTGCGATGAACCGGCGCACGGTTGCGCCCGTTCCCGTCGCCACCCGGTGGAACAGGTGGTGAACCGCGTGGAGAGGTTGATTGATGGCTGGTTTGCTCGCGACTAAACCCACTCTGGCGTATGTGCCAGCGCTGGCGGCGCGGGCGCTGCGCATGGAGCTGGATTTAACCCCGAAACCGGGGCTGGTGGACAGGGCGAACAACGGCTCACACCAGGATATGGATCACGCACTGTTTTTAGCCAGCATCGCGGCCCTTACGCCGTGGTTTTCACGCTTCGAACAGGCCGGAAAAAACCATGCGCATCAATCGGCCAGCGAACAGCTACGGCTGATAAGGCCGATAGGCATCGCCTGCGAGCAGGCCATGTTTGCCGCCACCAACGGGGTGAACACGCACAAAGGCGGGATATTCTCCCTGGGGCTGCTCTGTTTTGCCGCCGGGCGTTTGCAGGGGCAAAACCGTCTGCTTAATGCCGATGCGCTTTGCCGCGAGGTGAGCGAAATCTGTCGCGGGCTGGTGGCGCGCGAGCTGGTCGCCCGTCCGAAAGCGGTTACCGCCGGGGAAAAGCAGTTTCGCGACTATGGCCTGACCGGCGCGCGCGGCGAAGCGGAGCAGGGGTTTGCCACTGTGCGTCACGCAGTGTTGCCGTTCTGGCAACAGGAGCAGGGCGAGCGGCGGTTACATAACGCGTTACTCAGGCTGATGGCGGTAAACCGCGACAGCAACCTGGTGTCGCGCGGTGGAATGGCAGGGCTGCGTTATGTGCAGGAGTATGCGGCAAGGTTGTTAGAAACGACCTGGGACAGTGATGCATTGCGGGAGATGGACAGGGCGCTGATGGCGCGGCGGTTAAGCCCCGGCGGCAGCGCCGATTTATTGGCGGTGGCGTATGTTCTGGCAATGATCGCGTAGGGCGGCGAAATGCCAATAAAAAACCCGGCGTTTCAGGGCCGGGTTTATGTGATTACGCTTTCTGCGTGACGCTTGCCGGTTCGCGCACGTGCTTGTACTTAAACAGCAACACGAAGGCGAAGGCCAGCACCAGCGAGTAAGCGGCGAAAATCAGCCACACGGTTTTCCAGTCGGTAATGCCTGCGGTGGTGTAAATCTCTACCACCTTGCCGCTCACCATCCCGCCGAGGATACAGCCGAAACCGTTGGTCATCATCAGCAGCATACCCTGCGCACTGGCGCGGATTTCCGGGCTAACTTCTTTCTCGACAAATACCGAGCCAGAGATGTTGAAGAAGTCGAACGCACAACCGTAAACGATCATCGACAGCACCAGCAACACGGTACCGAACGGCGTTGGGTCACCGTACGCGAACAGACCAAAACGCAGCACCCAGGCGATGATACTGATCATCATCACGTTCTTAATGCCGTAACGGCTCATAAAGAACGGAATAGCGAGGATAAAGGCGGTTTCAGAAATCTGCGAAATCGACATCATTACCGACGCATGGGTCACGATGAAGCTATTAGCAAACAGCGGGTTAGCGTCAAAGCTATGCAGGAAGGTATTGCCGAACATATTGGTGATTTGCAACTCTGCGCCCAGCAGCATCGAGAAGATAAAGAAAATCGCCATGCGTTTGTTTTTATACAGCGCAAACGCGTTCAGGCCGAGCATCTGTACCCAGGTCTGCTTCTCTTTGCTATTGGCTACCGGAATAGGCGGCAGCGTCAGCGAAATAATACTCAACAACAGCGACAATGCCGCGCCGATATAAAGCTGCATATGGCTCAGTTCGAAGCCGGAGAAGCTTACCGCCCACATTGCGAGGATAAAACCAATGGTGCCCCAGATACGAATCGGCGGGAAATCAGTGACGATATCGTGTCCGGCGGATTTCAGGCGGAAGTAAGAGATGGAGTTCACCAGGCTCAGCGTTGGCATATAGGCCAGCGAGTTGAGCAGAATAATGGCGAACATCGCGCCCGGCGTAGTCACACCTGCGGCGATAAACAGCGTGATTGCGCCCACCAGATGGCACAGGGCGTAAACCCATTTCGCACTGAGCCACTTATCAGCCACGATGCCCAAAAGCGTTGGCATAAACAGAGAGGCAATGCCCAGCGAGCTGTAGACTGCGCCCACTTCCGCACCCTGGAATTTCAGGGTAACGATCATATAAGAGCCAAGCGTAGTCAGCCAACTGCCCCAAAGGCAGAACTGCAGAAAGATAATGACTTTCAGCTGCAGCTTAAGATTCATGCTAATTTCCTCGCAAAGGAGACGGTTGTTGTTGGAATAGGCGGAATTGCTGCTATTTGTGGCGGCACTTTACCACTTAGAAGGCGAGATGTTTGTTATGAACGACATAAAAATGCAAACTTCATCTGATTGCATTCTCATAAAGTGATCTGAATCACACTTTAACGCAACCGTTTGCGACGCCCAAAGGCAACGCTTATGCCTTTTCACGCGGGACGGTGAAAAAGGCATAAGCGGAGACGTTAATTCCGGCGGTAGGTTTTCTGCGCCGAGTTCACTTTGTAGAGGTAACGCCGCGACTCCGCAGAGGGATGGCGGGTAGTCAGGGTCTCGTAAACATCTCCTGGCGACATGTTATTGATAACATTCGCCGCCTGGATTTTATCCGCAGAGAAGACGCGCAGCACGCTGCCCGCGCCACCGTTATAGGCAGTAATGACCGCATAGCGCCGCGAGGTCGGATTACTGATGCCAGAGAGGTAAATATTGTTGAGGATCGCCAGGTAAGCGGTGCCGGTATCAATATTACTCTGTGGATCAAACAGATAACTGCGGTCCGGCGTGCCGGATTTACCCTGCGCGCGGAACACATCTTTCCCGGCGGTGTGCTGCACCACCTGCATCAAGCCAAGTGCATCGGAGCGGCTAACGGCGTAGGGGTTGAAAGACGATTCGGTTTGCATAATCGCCAGAATCAATGATTCTTCCACACCGTATTTGTGCGCAGCCTGGCGCACCATGCCGAGGTATTTATGCGCACGTTTATCGAGGTGGTTGGGCACCAGGTTAATGGTGATGCTGGAGATAATGCGGATGCCATTACTGCGGGTTTTCAGCCGCGTTTGTAGCAGGTAATCGGCAAATTTTTCTGCCCGCCACTGCCAGCGAATCGCTTCGCCGTTGTTATCCAGCACCTGGCCATAGAGGAATGGCTCTTTGGAGATCTGGATATCATCGGTGTCGGAGTAGAGATCGATAGAACCGGGATCGTCGCCCATCAACAGCGTTTTAATGATCGCCGCGCGTAAGTGCGCAGCCGGATCGGTGCCGGAGATGGTCTCAAAGGTGATAGTCCCTTCGTCGAAGTTGATGTGGCTTCGGGTCTGGTACTGATCGGTATATTTAACGTAGTCCTTAGGGCCTGCGATGAGGACTTCGTTAAACCCCCATAAATTCTCAATATTATGGGCGAACTGACCCATCAAAATGTCAAAGCCGTTGGTGTCTTTGATCCAGGCTTCGTTGTAGTCCTGGCCTGATTTATGAGAACTGGAACACGAAATCAGCAACGGCGCGATCATCGCTAGCGCTAAATATTTTTTCATCATTCCGGGATGCAGTTGTGTTTGATTACAGCGCCTGTGACGCTCGCAGAGTGGCAATGCCTTCCCTGGTTTTTACGGCATTGCCAGCGACGGTAAGCGATCAAGCTTATTTTTTATCTTGCGGCGTATAGCCTTCAATGTGCACGTCTTTGCCTTCAAACAGGAAATTCACCATCTCCTCTTCCAGCAGTTTGCGGTGCTCAACGTTCATCATGTTGAGTTTCTTTTCGTTAATCAGCATGGTTTGCTTCTGCTGCCACTGCTTCCAGGCTTCTTTTGAAATCTCGTTATAGATGCGTTTACCCAGTTCGCCCGGATAGAGCTGGAAGTCTTGCCCTTCCGCTTCGCGTTGCAGGAAGGTACAAAAAATGGTTCTGCTCATAAACTTTCCTCTTTATGCGCGCCGCGCGACACCGCTTCGGCGCGTAATTGCTGTATCAGGCGTTCCACCGGAGCCGCCAGACCGACGGATGGCGGTTGCGCTAAGTTATACCAAAGACCTGCGCCTTCATCCATGCAAGACGAGAACGAGGACACACGAAGCCACATTGGCACAATATCCAGATGGAAATGGCTAAAAGTATGGCGAAATGCCACAAGTTGGCTGAGAGTATCGGCGCTAATCTTTCTTTGCGCCAGCCAGTCGCGAAGCGCGGCTTCATCGCTAAACTGTGGGAAACAGAACAGGCCGCCCCACAATCCGCTCGGCGGGCGCTGCTCAAGGTAAACTTCCCCTTCATGCTGCATCAACAGCAGATAACCTGTGCGTTCGGGCAGCGTTTGCTTCGGCTTTTTACCCGGATAGAGCGCCCATGAATGGGAGGCGTAGGCTTCGCAGCCGTTTTGCAACGGGCAAAGATCGCACTTCGGCTTTGAACGGGTGCAGACTATCGCGCCGAGATCCATCATCGCCTGGTTAAAGCGCTCCACACCTGTCGCTGGTGTCACTTGCTCGCTGAGATCCCACAAACGCTTCTCAACCTCTTTCTTGCCCGGCCAGCCATCAACGGCATAGCAGCGAGCCAGCACGCGTTTGACGTTGCCATCAAGAATAGGAAAGTGTTTACCCAGCGATAAAGAGAGGATTGCGCCTGCGGTTGAGCGGCCAACGCCCGGCAGTGCGGCGACTTCATCAAAGGTTTCGGGGAAATGCCCGCCATGTACATTCGCCACCTGTTGCGCGGCTTTATGTAAATTGCGCGCACGGGCGTAGTAACCCAGCCCGGTCCACAGATGCAGCACTTCATCCAGTGGCGCGTTGGCTAAATCTATCACCGTCGGGAAACGCGCCATAAAGCGCTGGAAATAAGGAATAACGGTTGCGACCTGCGTTTGTTGCAACATCACTTCCGACAGCCATACTTTGTAGGGCGTTTTTTCAATTTGCCAGGGCAGGGTTTTTCGCCCGTATTTGTCGTACCAGTCCAGAACCTGGGCTGAAAATTGAGACGCTTGCATGGTCACCAGAATCGCGTTATCAGGGGCGAAGATTGCAGCACAGAGGCGCTGCACTGTAAACCGGAACTTTCCGGTGCTTGCATCGGGCGATGAACTTTGGATAATGCCCGTTTCCTGAACACTCTCACAAGCAGAAAACTTTATGAATAACGACGTCATTTCACCGGAATTTGATGAAAATGGCCGCCCGCTGCGCCGCATTCGTAGCTTTGTCCGCCGCCAGGGGCGTCTGACCAAAGGTCAGCAGCACGCGCTGGACAATTACTGGCCGGTGATGGGCGTTGAGTTCACGGAACAGCCGCTGGACTTCACCACGCTGTTTGGCCGCACCGCGCCAGTGACTCTTGAGATTGGTTTCGGCATGGGCGCTTCGCTGGTCGAAATGGCGAAAACCCGCCCGGATCAAAACTTCCTCGGCATTGAAGTGCACTCACCGGGCGTGGGCGCGTGTCTTTCCTCGGCCCATGAAGAGGGTGTCGAAAACCTGCGCGTGATGTGTCATGACGCGGTCGAAGTGCTGCACAAAATGATCCCTGACAATTCGTTAAATATGGTGCAACTCTTTTTCCCGGACCCCTGGCATAAAGCGCGTCATAATAAGCGCCGCATTGTTCAGGTACCCTTTGCGGAACTGGTGAAAAGCAAGCTCAAACTGGGCGGCGTGTTTCATATGGCAACCGACTGGGGAGCCTATGCCGAACATATGCTGGAAGTGATGTCTTCTATCGACGGGTACAAAAACCTGTCGACGACCAACGATTATGTGCCGCGCCCGGAATCGCGCCCGGTAACTAAATTTGAACAGCGTGGCCATCGTCTTGGTCACGGCGTATGGGACTTAATGTTCGAGAGGGTGAAATAATGGCTAAACACCGCAGCCGTCGCTTGCGTAAAAAAATGCATATCGACGAATTCCAGGAAGTCGGTTTCTCCGTTGCCTGGCGCTTCCCGGAAGGCACCACTGAAGAGCAGATCGATAAAACCGTCGATAACTTTATCCAGCAAGTGATTGCGCCGAATAAACTGGCCTTTGACGGCAGCGGTTATCTCGCCTGGGAAGGGCTTATTTGCCTGCAAGAAATCGGCAAATGCACCGAAGAGCACCAGGCCATTGTGCGTAAATGGCTGGAAGAGCAGAAGCTCGAAGAGGTGCGCACCAGCGAACTTTTCGACGTTTGGTGGGACTAAACAAACATAACGGGCCAGCATTTGCTGGCCCATTTTGTCTCTACAGGAGTTTTTATGATGCGTAAAACGCTGCTGGCGGCAACGCTCACCCTTACGGCATTCGCGGCTCAGGCCGATTATCAGTGCAGTGTCACGCCGCGCGATGATGTGATTATCAGCCCGCAAACCGTGCAGGTTAAAGGCGAGAACGGTAACCTGGTTATCACGCCGGATGGCAATGTCATGTTCAATGGCAAACAACCCACCCTGAGCGCAGCACAGCGCGAGCAGGCAAAAGATTACCAGGCGGAATTACGCAGTGCCCTGCCGTGGATCGATAACGGCGCGCGTAGCCGTGTTGATAAAAACCGCGTGGCGCTGGATAAGATCATCGTCAAAGAGGCAGGCGAAAACAGCAGTATGCGCAGCCGCCTGACCAAACTCGACGCACAGCTCAAAGAACAGATGAACCGCATTATTGAGCATCGCAGCGATGGGCTGACGTTCCACTATAAAGCCATTGACGAGGTTCGCGCGGATGGCCAGCAACTGGTGAATCAGGCGATGGGCGGCATTTTGCAGGACAGCATTAATGAAATGGGCGCAAAAGCGGTACTGAAAAGCGGCGGCAACCCGTTACAGAGTGTGCTCGGCAGCCTCGGCGGTTTGCAAACCGCTATCCAGAATGAGTGGAAAAACCAGGAAGCGGATTTCCAGCAGTTTGGTAAAGATGTCTGTCAGCGCGTGGTCTCGCTGGAAGAGAGCCGGAAGGCGTTAACCTCCTCGCTTAAATAATATATCCTGGCGGCTTTCCTGATAAGAAAGCCGCTAGTTCGCAGAATATATTAGAGACTGTAATTATTCTGCTTATTTACCCGCCAAATATGCATCACACGTAATTATTTAATTTCCATTATCTTTTTGTGGTTTTCGTTATCAAATATTAACTCCAGGCAGCAAAAGCAATGATTAATTCCCTTTTATAACCTACTAATTTTTGGGGTTTTACTTAAGAAATAAATCTATTCCTGGCGCATGATCTCATTTGCACACTTTCAGAATGTTCTTGTTGATGTTAATATCGCCGCTTCAAATCACGGATATGATTCCTGCATAAATAATCTTATGTCATCAATAAAGATACAGCCGAAGGGCGATGCTTCATTTTATGGAGATCCCGCCATGGAACTCAGAGATAACGAGATTGATCTACTCTATCTGGTCGGCCTTTTATGGAAAGGTAAAAAGATAATAGCGGCGACAATGCTGTTATTTGCTGTTGTTGGCTTTTTTATTGGCGCGTTATTACCGCAAAAATGGACCAGCCAGGCCGAAATTACCCCGGCAGAAAAAATCCAGTGGACGGAGCTGCAAAAAACGCTAATGACGTTGCAAGTTCTTGATGTAAAAACGTCTATTAAAGCGAATGATGTTTTTAGCTTGTTCCTGAAAAAGTTCTCTTCGCAGTCGCTGAAAGAGGAGTTCCTCGCCACTTCGCCGCTGGTACTCGGCAAACTGGAAGAGGGCAATATCGATCAGAACGAACTGCGCCGGGCGCTGAACCTGCTGGCAGAAAAGATCAAGGTCTCCAGTAATGCCAAACAGGCGAGCGCTGAAAATACACCGTATGCTTCCTGGACGCTGAGCTTCACTGCGCCCACCGCCACCGAAGCGCAGCAGGTGTTGAAAAGCTACGTTGATTTTATTACCGCCAAAGTGGTGAGTGAGACGCTGGCGACGCTGCGCAGCGATGTCGAACTGCAAAAAAATTACGAAAAAAACGTGCTGGAGATGGATCGTGCGCGCATTGCGACGAAGCATGATGCCAACCTCAAGCGCCTGAATTACTCGCTGGAAGTGGCGAATGCCGCTGGCATCAAACGCCCGGTCTACAGTAACGGCCAGGCCGTGCAGGATGACCCGGATTTCTCCATTGCGTTAGGCGCGGATGGTATTTCGGAAAAACTCAGAATTGAGCAATCAATGAAGGACTTCACCGAGTTGAATGCCGATTTCCGTAACCGTGAGTACCGGTTGGAAGAACTGCAAAAAGTGGATATTAAGGACGTTAACTTCTCACCGTTCAAATATCAGCTTTCGCCTTCTTTGCCTATCAAAAAAGAGGGCCCAGGCAAGGCTGTTATTATGGCGCTGGCGGTAATTCTGGGGCTAATTATCTCGTCGTCAATTGTATTGTTGCGTCACGGAATGCATCAGCGCAACTTACTGTAATATTCCGGAAGAAATAATCACGACACTAAAATAGTTAAGGGGAAATAATATTCCCCTTAACGCATCAGCTAATTTTTGACTTATTCGGTAAGAAATAACTCAAGCAGCGAGTTTAGAAAGAGCTTACCGTGTTCGGTTATCTGCCAGTATGCTTCATTTTCACTCAGATAATTAAGCGCCAGCGCCTGCTCGATTTGCGGGCGAATCGCACTTTCATTCAGCCCGGTATAGCGTGTAAATTCTGCCCGTGGCGCAGGTTCAAGCAGGCGGAAACGGTTCATAAAGAACTCGAACGGTTTATCCTGCATTTCCACTTCATGCTGTTTATCGAGATATTTTCCCTGCATATAGCCGCGCGGATGGCGGGTTTTTGCCGTGCGCAGAATACGCCCGTCCGGGAAGGTCACTTTACCGTGTGCGCCGCAGCCAATGCCGAGGTAATCACCGAAGCGCCAGTAATTAAGATTGTGCTGGCACTGAAAGCCAGGTTTGGCATAGGCCGAGGTTTCATACTGCTGATAGCCTGCGGCGGTCAGGATCTGGTGGCCCTGCTCAAAGATATCCCACAGCGCATCGTCGTCCGGCAACACTGGCGGGCGCGAGCCAAACAAGGTGTTAGGTTCGATGGTGAGCTGATACCACGACAGATGTGGCGGGTTTAACGCAATCGCCTGGCGCAAATCATCCAGCGCCTCTTCCAACGACTGATCCGGCAGGCCATGCATCAAATCAAGGTTAAAACTGCGCAGCCCCAGCCCGCTTGCCAGCCGCGCCGCGCGTTTAGCTTCTTCGGGGCCGTGAATGCGCCCCAGGCGCTGAAGCTTCGTTTCACTGAAACTTTGCACGCCAATGGAGATGCGATTGACGCCCGCGCGTTGGTAGTCGACAAAACGATCGGCCTCGACGGTGCCGGGGTTCGCTTCCATGGTAATTTCCGCATCAGCAGCAAGCGGCAGGCGCGCCCGCACGCCATCCAGCAGCGTCTGCATCGCCGGGCCGGAAAGCAGGCTCGGCGTACCACCACCAATAAAAATGGTCTTTATTTCACGTCCCTGGGCGTAAGCAACATCGGTATCCAGGTCGGCCAGCAGATGCTGAACATAGTCATCATGCGGCACTTCGCCCTTCAACGCATGGGAATTGAAATCGCAGTACGGGCATTTCTGCACGCACCACGGGATATGGATATAAAGACTCAGAGGTGGCAAATCAGCCATTACGCATTGCTTCCAGTAATAATTTCAACGCCTGCCCACGGTGGGAGATGGCGCTTTTCTCTTCGCGGGTCAGTTCCGCAGCGGTTTTGCCCGCGGAAGGGACAAAGAAAATCGGGTCATAGCCAAAGCCGCCGTTGCCCGCCGGTTGGTGCGTGATAACGCCAGGCCAGGTGCCGTGACACACCAGCGGCGTCGGGTCGTCTGCATGACGCAGATAAACCAGCACACAGTGGAACTGCGCCTGACGTTTGTCATCTGGCACCTCTTTAAGTGTAGCCAGCAGTTTTTCCAGATTCTGCTGATCGCTGGCCTCCAGGCCTGCATAGCGCGCGGAGTAAATCCCCGGAGCGCCGCCGAGTGCGTCAATCGCCAGCCCGGAGTCATCGGCAATCGCCGGTAAACCGGTAATTTTTGCCGCATGGCGGGCTTTCAGAATCGCATTCTCAATAAAGGTCAGCCCGGTCTCTTCGGCGGACTCAACGCCCAGCTCGGTTTGCGCGACGACATCAAGACCAAAATCATTGAGCAGCGAGGCAAGCTCGCGCACTTTACCGGCATTACCGGTGGCGAGGACAACTTTTTGCATAACGAGTCCTAATTTAGCAGCGCCGCGACTTCTGTCGGGATCTGTTGCGGGTGAGAGATTTTAATTTGCTTGTGGCGGCCCAGTTCGCCTTTTTCAATCACGACCTGGTTTTTTGCCACGCGGAACTGTTTAGCGAGGAATTTCACCAGGTGCGCATTGGCCTGCCCATCCACTGGCGGGGCGGTGATGGCGACTTTCAGTTCGTCGCCATGCAGCCCGATAATCGTATCCCGGCTGGCTTTCGGCTGAATATACAGCCGCAAAACCAGCCCGTTTTCGAAGGATTCAACGGCACTCATAGTGCCATCCACAGCCCCGGCAGCAGCATATTGCCGGTGGATTGCAGCAGTTCCGCAACCCCCATATTGATAACGTACAGCAGCAACACCAGAATCATCGGCGAGAAGTCGATCCCACCCATTGACGGCAGCAAGTTGCGGATGGGGCGCAGCAGCGGCTCGGTGAGCTGGATTAACACATACTCCACCGGGCTACGGCCCTGGCTGACCCAGCTCATGATGGCCATCACCAGCAGCACCCAGAAGATCATCAGACCGATGGTTTTCAGCAGAATAAGCAGGGCGGAGATCCAGATAATCGGCTGGAACGTCACCACCATAAACAGCACTATTGCTTTGATAAAGCTCAGCACAAAGGCCACCAGCAGCGAGGAGCTATCCAGCGGCCCCAGCGGCGGAATAACCCGGCGCAACGGCCCGACAATCGGCTGTGTGGCTTTCACCACAAACTGCGAAAACGGGTTGTAAAAATCACAGCGTGCCCACTGCATCCAGACGCGCAACAGCAGAACCATGGTGTAAAGTTCAATCACTGTTGAGAGCAGGAAAGTCAACGTCTTCATGGCGTTCCTCAGTTTCTCTTAATTTTTTGTGTAATCGCGCGCACCAAAAATGGCGGTACCAATGCGCACCATGGTACTGCCAGCCGCAATGGCGGCGGACATATCGTCCGTCATGCCCAACGACAGTGTATCCACCGTTGGATAGCGCGTTTTAAGCGCTTCAAATGCTACAGCCATTTGCCGTGCCACGGCAAACTGCCGTTCATACTCCGCTTCAGGTGCCGGGATCGCCATTAAACCGCGCAGGCGAATCCCCGGCAATTCAACAACCTGCGCTGCCAGCGCGTCCAGTTCACCGAGCGCAATACCCGACTTGCTCTGTTCATCACTGATGTTGATTTGAATCAGCACGTTCAGCGGCGGTAGCGTTGCCGGGCGCTGCTCGCTAAGACGGCTGGCAATGCGCAGGCGATCGACGGTGTGGCACCAGTCGAAATGCTCCGCCACCAGACGGCTTTTGTTGGACTGCAAAGGGCCGATAAAGTGCCATTGCAAGCCGCTGATACCCGCCTGCTGAAAGTGAAGGATTTTATCCACCCCTTCCTGAACATAGTTTTCACCAAACGCACGTTGCCCGGCGTCGATAGCTTCTGCGACGGCGCTCGCAGGTTTGGTTTTGCTCACTGCAAGTAACGTAACTTCTTCTGGAGCACGGCCGCAACGTGTTGCGGCGGCGGAGATTTTGTCCCGGACGTGTGCCAGGTTATGCGCAATATCGTTCATGGTTCCAGGATGGCGTAATGGATATAGAAGAAATAGTGGCGCTTAGTGTAAAGCATAATGTCTCGGATCTACACCTGTGCGATGGTTGCCCGCCGCGCTGGCGACACCAGGGACGGCTTGAAACCGCGCCCTTTGAGCTGCCGGATATCGCAGCACTTATCGACGCGCAACTTAATGCGCTCCAGCAGCGCCAGTGGCGCGAACAGCGGCAGGTGGATTTTGCCCTTACCACCGCCAGCGGCAGAAGGCTGCGCGCCGGGGCGTTTGCCCGCTATGGCGGGGCTTCGCTGGCGCTACGTCTGCTGCCGCAAAGCTGCCCCTTGCTTGATGAAATAGATGCACCTGCGGCGCTTCCCGAGTTACTCGGGCGGGAAAACGGTCTGATCCTGGTCACCGGGGCCACCGGCAGCGGCAAATCTACCACCCTTGCGGCAATGGTGGAGCACCTTAATCAACATGCCGAAGCGCATATTTTGACGCTGGAAGATCCCATTGAGTTTGTGCACACCAGCGCCCGCAGCCTGATCCAGCAGCGAGAAATAGGCCAGCACTGCGCGTCGTTTAATGAGGGGCTACGCGCGGCGCTGCGAGAAGATCCCGACGTGATCCTGTTGGGTGAGTTGCGCGACAGCGAAACCATCCGCATGGCGCTGACTGCCGCCGAAACCGGGCATCTGGTGCTGGCAACGTTACATACCCGCGGTGCAGCCCAGGCCGTCGAGAGGCTGGTGGATAGCTTTCCGGCGCAAGAGAAAGAACCCGTACGCAGCCAGCTTGCGGGCAGCTTACAGGCGGTGCTGGCGCAAAAGCTGGAAAGGGACAAGCAGGGCGGGCGCGTGGCGCTGTTTGAGTTGCTGGTCAATACACCTGCGGTGGCAAATCTTATTCGCGAAGGCAAGACGCATCAACTGCCCGGCGTGATGCAAACCGGGCAGCAGATGGGAATGCAGACCTTCGCACAAAGCCGCCAGCAACGGGTGCTCCAGGGCTGGCTTTAGCTGACGTTCAGGGAGTAGACCGCCGGCAGCGCCCCGGCGGTCGCGAGGATCTCCAGCCGGACGCTGTGTGCGGTAATCGTGGTCTCCAGGCGGTGCTGACAAACCGAATGATGGTTATCGTGTACGTCGGCCAGGAGTTGATCGTCGGCCCACAGGCGATAACGCGTGATGCAGTGCGGTGTCACCGCCTGGTGATGGCCCATCTGCACCGACTCCATGGCGTTGTCGAAGTCGTTGTCCTGCACCAGCGTCAGGTGGTTGATTGCCTGTGGCGTAGCCCAGCGCCAGATGATTTCCGGGGCGGCGTCATCGGGTGCTGGCGTCCAGGCGTTGATTTGCTGTTCCGGGCGCAGACGACCATTAAGCACGTTTTGCACGCTCCACGCGTTAAGCGGCGGGTTGCAACGCAGAGCGGGCATGATTTGATGAGGGCGTCGGCGGGGCAGCCAAAAGTCGAACTCATCCACGCCGTAATCGCCATCGGCTATCTGGCGGGTATGTTTGGCGACGCGCGCGTTGAGGCTGTTAAACACCGTCATCATGCCGGGCAAATGCGTATCGGTAAGCGCTATGTCGATGCCTTCCTGCGCATCGAAGGCGAGAAACACATACTGGCTGCGTTCACTCTGCCAGCTAAACGCAACGGTGCGCTCGGCTTCGCCGGTAATCGTCAGCACCTGCTCGTCATAGTGGCAATCCGGGGTGAAATTCCCGGCGCGCACGCTGCCAAGCAGAGAAACGGTCAACTGTTGCGGCGTTGACGCCCGTAAACGAAGGGTGATTTCCGGCACCGGCTGACCCGCCTGTACCGGCAAAAGAAGCGCCATCCGCTCGGTCAGCGGTTGCCAGTGACCGTTGGGGGCAAGCTCCGTTAGCTGATATTCACTGCTGGCGCTGACGGTTGCGCCCTGCGCCGGGTCGTTCAGCCCCAGGCGGGGAATGTAGCAGCCGTTGGCCTGCAAATGCTGTTGCAGCGCGCCGACATGTTCCCGCTGCGCCAGTTCGCGCGGAGTCATGTTAAGGGTTTTACACAGCGCGGCGGCGCGACCAACCGCTTCGCCCAGCAGGCCACAGGTGCACATCACGCGGGCACTGCCAAAAGCGACATGCGAGGCGGAAATAAGCCGCCCGGTGAGCAGCAGGTTATCCAGCGAGCGGCTGTAGAGGCTACGAAACGGAATAGTGTAAGTGCCTTTGCTGTGGAACTGGCGACAGCCGTCGTGGGTGCTGTAAACTCCGTCCGCCGGATGTAAATCAATTGACCAGCCGCCGTAAGCGACAGCATCGTAATGATCGCGCTGCTCGATGATGTCCTGCTGGCACAGCAGATGATCGCCAACGAAGCGGCGGCTTTCGCGTTTGCCTGGAATTGCGCCGACCCATTCAATGGTCATATTGGCGGCTTCGGGGAATTGCCCTGAGTTTTTGATGTGATCCCAGACGCCCCAGACAATTTTCCACAGCTCCCATTTGATCTCTTCGCTTTCGTGCACCGTATCAAGGCGCCCGCCCCACTCCAGCCACCATAAATCGCAGCCGTTCAGCGTCGATGTCAGGCGCGTGTAACGTGGGATCTCGGTAATATCTTTCAGGGCAAAAGAGGGCGGCACAAAGTTTACCGGCCCGTTTGTTTGTTTTGTGTAGAAGTAAATTGAATGGCCGAGTTTATGGCCGAAGTTATCGCCGGGCGCCATCTTCTCGCCCAGTTCTTCGGCTTCTTCCGCGCCTTCGCGGTATTCGGCTCCCGCCAGAAAACCGAGTACGCCATCGCCGGTGGCATCGCAAAACTGTTCGGCGCTGACGGTATAAAATGTTTCGTTGATGGGGTTAAACGCTTTTACTTGCGTGATAGTTTGCGCGTTTTTTTCCACCTCAAACACGGCGGTATTGAGCAGTAATGTCAGCCCCGGCTGGCTTTTGGCAAGATCGAGCAGCACCAGATCGAACATCACCGGATTGCCCTCTTTGTTACGCCAGAGGTTTTCTTCCATGATTTCGCCCATGATGCCGCCTTCGCGCGCCCAGCGGTTATTATTCCCCATATGTGATGTCGCGCCATTCGCCCACAGGCGCACTTCGCTGGAGGCATTACCGCCAAGAACCGGCCTGTCCTGAATCAACACCACCTGCAAACCATCACGCGCCGCCGCAAGCGCCGCGCAAAGACCCGCCAGCCCACCGCCTGCAACTAACAGGTCGGCGTGCAGATGTTGTGTCGGAAAGACTCTGGCATCGGTTTGGGGAAAGATTTTCATAACCTTGTTTCCTTCTTTACTGACGGTAGAATCGTTTTTTCAAGCCACCTGAAAAGCGAACCCTGCAATGTCTTCTCAACCGAATCAAAGCCTGATTGATGGCATTCGCTGTCTGCAATATCTGGTCTCCAGCGACCGCGCCATTGGCTGTCGTGAACTGGCGCGCCTGATGGGCATTAACACCACCCGCGTAAACCGGTTGCTGATGACGATGGCGTCTATCGGCCTGACGATGCAGGATGCGCAGCGGCGCTATCTTCCGGGGCCTGGCATTCACGCGCTGGCGGCACAGGCCATTCGCGGTTCAGCCCTCTTTTCCCACGCGCTGCCCCTGCTGGAGCGCCACGCCCCGAAAGAGATTGTGGTGGCGATGGGCGTGCTCTGGGAGGATCAGGTGATTTACATCTATCACTCTGAACCCGGCAGCCAGGTCAGCCAGGCGCTGGCCGGTTTTCATATGCTGCCCGCCTGGCAGTCCGTCATCGGCATGTCGTTACTGGCGGCAGAGAGCGATGAAGCCCTGCAAAAACGCTTTACCGACGCGCAATGGCAGCAACTCGGCCCGCATGTCGCCCAACAGCGTGAACAGGGGCATGTCGTCTGGCATCACGACGACGGTGAAGTGTCGATGGCGAAACCGCTCGGTGCCCATTCCGCCGCACTTGCTTTTGCCGGAATGTGGCAAATCGACGACGCGGTAGTGGAAACGCGTTTACAGGCGCTGCACGCGCTGGTTACGCGCCTGACGGAAAAAGCCTGACCACTACTCATATTGCCTCTTATGTTTCTTTTATAGAAACAATAACAGGAATGCAAAAAGCCTGTCTGGAAAGTGTGAGAACGATCGGCAGAAAGCCGCGGATCGGACGCGGCTTTCTGTGAGAAGACGAGGGGAGAGCGGTTTAGGGTAACAACTCGAAGTAGCTTTCGAGGATCACCACCGCCGATGCGGAATCCACACGGCCTTTGTCGAGGGCGCGAAAACCGCCGCGTTCAAACAGCCCGGCGCGGGCTTCAACGGTGCTTAGACGTTCATCATGTAAAGTGACCTGCACACCAAAACGTCCATGAATTTTATTGGCGAATTTGCGGGCGCGGGCGGTCAGCGGCTGTTCAGTGCCGTCCATATTCAGCGGCAAACCGACAATCACCGCGTCTGGCTGCCACTCTTTTAAGAGCTTCTCAATAAGCTGCCAGTCCGGTATGCCGTCCTGCGCCTTTAGCGCATTTAACGCGCGCGCCGTGCCGGTGATACGCTGCCCAATAGCAACGCCGATGCTTTTAGTCCCGAAATCAAACGCTAACAGGGTTCCGCTCATCAGGCGTGCCCCGCGACACCCGGCATGGTTGAAATATCAATGCCGATGAGTTTTGCCGCTTCACGCCAGCGATCGGCGATAGGGGTTTTGAATAAAATGTTGAGATCCGCCGGTGCGGTGAGCCAGGCGTTATCAAGAATTTCTTGTTCCAGCTGACCTTTTTCCCATGATGCGTACCCCAGCGCCACCATCACCTCACCCGGCTGATGGGCTGTACCCAGGGTTTCAAGTACGTCTCGCGAGGTAGTGACTACAGTGTTATCCGACACGCGAATACTGGAGGAAAAACCGGCCGGAGGAGTATGCAAAATAAAGCCGCGATCTTCTGCCAGCGGGCCGCCGAGCAGCACTGCTTTGTCCAGCCGGATGGCCGGATCGCGGTCAGTTGGCTGGATTTTGAGTTTTTCCAGGACCCCGTCAACTGTCAGGTTCTCCAGCGGCTTATTGATAATAAGCCCCATTGCCCCTTCGTCGTTGTACTCACAAATGTAGACAACGGAACGCCGGAAGAGAGGATCCTGAAGAGCAGGCATGGCAATAAGAAAGTGATGCTGTAAATTCATTGTCAGAGGTTCTGTTTCCTGGTTCAAAAAAGCGACAACCTAGTATGGGTGGAAAGCGGGGTGCTGTCACTACTAAAGCTGGCAGGGAACGGGCTCCTTTCCGCACCCTGCGCGCGTGAGTTATTTCCCCAGGCGTTTTTCAATAGCGTCCATCAACATACCGGTAATGGAGATTGGGAATTCGGCTTCGATCTCACGTACACAAGTCGGGCTGGTGACGTTAATTTCCGTCAGACGATCGCCGATGATATCCAGACCGACAAAAATCAGCCCTTTGGCTTTCAGCACGGGCGCAACTTTACGGGCAATTTCCCAGTCGCTTTCGCTCAGGGGACGCGGTTCGCCGCGACCACCGGCTGCCAGGTTACCCCGGGTTTCGCCACCCTGCGGAATACGTGCCAGGCAATACGGTACCGGTTCGCCATCCACCACCAGCACACGTTTGTCGCCCTCTTTAATTGCCGGTAAATAGTTCTGCGCCATGCAGTAGCGACTACCCAGTTCCGTCAGCGTTTCGGTGATAACTGCCAGGTTCGGGTCGCCCTCTTTAACGCGGAAAATTGAGGTGCCGCCCATGCCATCCAGCGGTTTCAGGATGATGTCAGTATGCTTTTGCCAGAAGGCTTTCAGCTTCGCTTTATCGCGCGTGACCAACGTTTCCGGGGTTAACTCCGGGAACCAGGCGGTAAATAACTTCTCGTTACAGTCGCGCAGGCTCTGCGGTTTGTTGACGATCAACGTGCCTTTCTCTTCAGCACGTTCAAGGATATAGGTGGCGTAGATGTATTCCGTATCGAACGGCGGATCTTTACGCATCAGCACCGTGTCGAGATCGGCAAGCGCAATATCCTGCTCGCTACCGAATTCATACCATTTGTCGTAATTCTGCTCGACGGAGAGCGTGCGTGTCCGGGCGCGGGCTTCACCGTTGATCAGGTAGAGATCGGCCATCTCCATATAGTGCAACTCGTAGCCGCGGCGCTGTGCTTCCAGCAGCATGGCGAAGCTGGTGTCTTTTTTGATGTTAATGTCCGCGATGGGATCCATCACGATGCCGAGCTTAATCATTCTGCTTCTCCTTTCAACCCAGGTCGCCAAAGCGAACCTGAAGCGCGGTGATGGCGGTAAGCGCCGTTGTCTCTGTGCGTAGCACGCGGGGGCCTAACAAAATATCCGTAAACTGATAACGCGCGGTCATGGCAATCTCATCGGCAGTTAACCCGCCTTCCGGGCCAATCAGCAGGCGGACGCGCTCGACGGGCAAGGGCAACGTATTGATGCTCTGGCTGGCGCGTGGATGCAGGTTGAGTTTCAATCCTGCCTCTTCTTCAGCGCACCAGGCTTCGAGATCCATCGCCGGGCGAATTTCCGGCACCCGGTTGCGCCCGCACTGTTCGCAGGCGGCGATGGCGATTTTTTGCCACTGTTGCTGCTTTTTGCTCAGACGTTCGCCGTCCAGTTTAACGCCGCAGCGTTCAGAAAAAAGTGGCGTAATGAGGCTTACCCCAAGCTCGATCGATTTCTGGATAGTAAATTCCATTTTTTCGCCGCGCGACATCACCTGGCCCAAGTGAATATGCAGCGGTGATTCCCGATCTTCCACTTCGCTGCGCAGGATGTTGACCCGCACGCTTTTTTTGTCTGCATGGGTAATTTCAGCATCGAAAACCTGATTAGAGCCATCGAACAATTGAATGGCCTGGCCTTGCCCCATACGCAACACGCGCCCGACGTGGTTTGCAGCATCCTCGCTGAGGGCGATTTCATTGCCCGGCTGGATAAATTCTGGGTGATGAATGCGGGGAATGCGCATATTTTTTTAATCCACTTAGATTACCGCCCCGTCAGACGGGGCGGATGTTAACAATGGCGCTAGTGTAGGTTAGCTCTTTCGCGCCATGCAAGCGCGCAGCACATAGGGGTTATGGTTGCCCTGTACGTTGGCGATACGCGCGTCGCGCTTACATTCCCACTCCGTCACGGGATAGAGCTTATCCCAGGCGGTGAAAAGCTGGGTCTGTTGCCGTGAAAGGTTGAGCTGGTATTGATCGCGCATATAGAAGTAGGTGCGGGCAATCGCGCCGCGCGCGCGGGCCGGTGGTTCAGCCAGTTTTTCTTTGAAGTCCACCTTCATGGCGCACTGGCCGTACTGGCCTTCACCGCCGTTCCACTGGCTGTACATGAAGTTGCCGCGATCGCCGTTTACTTCGCCTACGGCCGGTTGCAGGTTATGCATATCGCTTTCTATTTTGCGATAGAGCGGATCTTTGGCGCAGTTTTTCCGGCCGCCGTCCTGCCAGCACTGACGCAGATGGCCGAACTGCCAGGCGGGCATCACATGTTCCCACTCGATACGGCTGGCGCGGTTTTTATTTTTTCGCACCTGGTAGCCGCAGGAGGCGAGGTCAACCACGCCTTTTTTGCCCTGCCAGTGAATTTTGCAGCCGCAATAGAAGTCACCCGGCGCGTCAGCATTCACTTTCACACCGGCGGCTTTTGCCTGCGCAAAGCTGTTAATGCCGTGGGCGGCCAGCGCGGGAACGGACATCAGCGCGAATAAAAAAGGTAAAAAACGAAACATAGCGAACTCCCTGTCAAAATGAGTCCGCAACGTAGCGGAAGGCGTTGCCTGATGCAATCAGTTAGCGCATAAAACTTCTTAATGGATTCAGTTACTCGCGTCGGCAATCAGCGGCTCGCCGCAGTGTACACAGCGATAAACTGTCTCGCCTCGCACCACCCGGTTGTGACGGCGCACGGTCAGTTGGTGCTGCTGGCATTTGCAGCGGTATGGGAACGTATTGCGCCGCACGGATTCCAGTTCGAACTGATGGGTACGGCGCGCCGGCACGCCCAGCACGCTCTCCATCATCCATTTCCACTCTTTGCCGTGGGGCGAGACGCGACCAAAGTGCTTCCACACCAGCAGGTGCGCCAGCTCATGGGGAACAACTTCGTCAATAAACGCCTGCTGATTTTCCAGTAGTAACACCGGATTGAGGCGAATTTCGTAATCCGCCAGCCAGGCTGTTCCGGCGGAGGTTCCGCGCTGTTGATAGACCAGTTTGGGTTCAGGGTAGTTTCGCCCCAGTTTCAGGTTCGCATGGGCGAGGTTATCCCGCAGGCTACGCATAACGGCTTGCTGGAGAGCGATAGGGAGGCGGGTATTTTTCATAAGTGCAGAGAATAGGGCGGGCGACGAGCGAGTGCAACAGGCAAAAAAGGCTTCCTCCGCAGAGGAAGCCTGAAGGGTGAGGGATCAGTCGTGGGAGCCAATTTCACGCAGCGGACGGCCACGCATCAGGTTGCGCTCGATATGCTCCAGCGAAACGTGTTTGGTTTCCGGCACCAGCCACAGCGTCAGGATGATGAACAGCACGTTCAGGCCGCCGTAAACCCAGAAGGTATTGGCGTTGCCCAGCGTATTCAGCATCGTCAGGAAGGTCGCACCGACAATCATGTTGGCGATCCAGTTGGTTGCTGTGGAACAAGTGATACCAAAATCGCGGCCTTTTAGCGGCTGGATTTCGGAGCACAGTACCCAAATCAGCGGGCCGGCGCTCATGGCAAAGCCGATAATAAACATCAGCAGCATAGCCACGGCGAAGTACTGCGCTGTCGGCGAGTGAATGCCCAGATGCAGCATAGTACCGAGAACGCCCATACCTGCCGCCATCACCAGGAAGCCCAGCACCAGCGTCGGTTTACGGCCCCAACGGTCCACCAGTCCGATGGCGATAAAGGTCGCCAGCACGTTAGTCAGACCAACGATCACCGTGCCCCACATCTGCTCGGTAGTGTTGGTATAACCCGCCAGTTCGAAGATTTTCGGCGCGTAATACATGATGACGTTCATGCCGGTGAATTGCTGCATTATCTGCAACAGGACGCCAAGGAACACCGCACGGCGGAAGTTGCTGTTCTCTTTAAACAGCGCCCAGCCGGTCTGTTTTACTTTCAGGCTTTCGCGGATCTCTTCCAGCTCGTTTTTCGCTTCCGCGCTGGTGTCACGCAGGCGCAGCAGCACACGTTCGGCATCGTGGAAACGACGTTTCGCGGCGAACCAGCGCGGGCTGTCCGGGAGGAAGAACACACCAATCAGCAGTAAAATTGCCGGGATGATGATCACGCCCAACATCCAGCGCCATGCGCCGCTGTAACTGAACGCGGTATCGGAAAGATAAGCACCGAGGATACCGATGGTGATCATCAACTGATACATGGAAATCATACTGCCGCGGATTTTTTCCGGTGCGATCTCAGAGAGATACAGCGGTGCGGTATAAGAAGCGACACCGACTGCCAGGCCGAGCAGCACGCGAGAGATAATCAGGATTTCCACATTCGGTGCCGCAGCAGAACAGAGCGAACCTGCCACGAACAGAATGGCCCCAATCATCAGGCTTTTTTTACGCCCGAGACGCCAGGAGAGCCAGCCACTACCCACGGCACCTACTGCGGCACCGAACATCATGGAGCTAACCACCCACTCCTGCGTGTGTGAGCTAATTTGAAAATCTTCAGTGATAAAGGGCAGTGCGCCCGCGATCACGCCAATATCCAGGCCAAAAAGCAACCCTGCCAGTGCAGCGAGGAAGCATACAAAAAAGGTCATCGCCTTATTTGAATGCTTCTGTTTTTTATTGTCAGGCATTATGCCCTCCATTCATGTCATTGGTTTTTTCGAGGTAAAAGTTAGGCCACTCATAAGCAAAAATACGTGACATGCATCACATGAGTGTAATCGGTTACATTGCTAACGGACTGCTAATGTAAATAAAAGTGTTAAATATTATAGAATTATTGACAATGAAAGGTGAGTTAAAGGACCAAGTTTCAGACTAAACCGAAGCGTAATGTAACAACCATGACGTATTCATTTTTCAAAGAGAAAAATCTGAAATATTAACGAAACGGCCTGATGTAATCGCTTTCAAATGAAATAAATCCAGGCTAAGTGAGTATAGCCGCAGATAGGAGACGTGACGGAAGGAAGCGGTATAAAACGACAAAAGGCCAGCACGAGGCTGGCCTTAAATGCACAACTGTCAGCGGATTATTTCAGGCCGGCAGCATCACGCAGCAGGGCAGCTTTGTCGGTTTTTTCCCATGGGAAGGTTTCGCGACCAAAGTGACCGTATGCAGCGGTTTGTTTGTAGATCGGGTGCAGCAGATCCAGCATCTGAATCAGGCCGTATGGACGCAGGTCGAAGAACTCGCGAACCAGCAGAGTCAGTTGCTCAGTAGCAATTTTCTCAGTACCGAAAGTTTCCACCATGATGGACGTCGGTTCTGCCACGCCGATAGCGTAAGAAACCTGGATTTCACAACGGTCAGCCAGGCCAGCCGCCACGATATTTTTCGCCACATAACGCGCGGCGTAGGCTGCGGAGCGGTCAACTTTTGATGGATCTTTACCGGAGAATGCGCCGCCACCGTGGCGTGCCATGCCGCCGTAGGTATCAACGATAATTTTGCGGCCAGTCAGACCACAATCGCCCATTGGGCCACCGATAACAAAACGGCCAGTCGGGTTGATAAAGAATTTAGTGGCGGTGTTCAGCCACTCGGTAGGCAGAATCGGCTTGATGATTTCTTCCATCACTGCTTCTTGCAGGGATTTCTGATCGATCTCTTCAGAGTGCTGAGTGGACAGCACCACGGCGTCGATGCCGACGATTTTGCCGTCGTCATACTGAAAAGTGACCTGGCTTTTTGCATCCGGGCGCAGCCACGGCAGGGTACCGTTTTTACGCACTTCTGCCTGACGCTCTACCAGACGGTGAGCGTAGGTGATCGGTGCAGGCATCAGCACGTCGGTTTCGTTCGTGGCGTAGCCAAACATCAGGCCCTGGTCGCCAGCGCCCTGTTCCAGCGGATCGGCACGGTCAACACCCTGGTTGATATCCGGAGATTGTTTACCAATTGCGCTGAGTACGGCGCAGGAATTGGCGTCAAAGCCCATGTCAGAATGCACATAGCCAATCTCACGCACGGTGTTACGGGTGATCTCTTCGATATCGACCCACGCACTGGTAGTGATTTCGCCGCCGACCAGCACCATGCCGGTTTTGACGTAGGTTTCACATGCGACACGTGCTTTTGGATCCTGCTCAAGGATCGCATCCAGTACAGCGTCGGAAATTTGGTCAGCGATTTTGTCAGGATGCCCTTCAGAGACGGACTCGGACGTAAAAAGGTGTTTTGCCATAGTAAATTTTCACCCTGGGAGTAATACGGTTAGCTCGAATTCTGTGTCCGGAAGTCTTCACGGAAATGACACAAGAAGTCTGAGTGTTAATCGGTCTGGACGGATTAACATCTGGATGGCTATTCTAGGTTACTTATTCACCTTATTGCCAGCGTTTTTTGATGTACGCCACATCCTGACACAACTGGTGACGGAAAATTTTCCTGGCAATGCGGCAAATACGGCTTTTTTATTTTGCATTTTCACCCCGTTATCGGTATAAAACGCCGCGCGCGGCTCATCTAAAAAGCGCACGGCATTGATGCTGTGTCGCCACTTCCAGCCGGGTTAAGCAGTGAATTAAATGGCTTTGGCTTGTCGCGGGTCGTCATGGCTTGCGTGGAGGTGATACGAAATAATGAACCGTCGTTTTCCGCAGAATCTGTCGCGTCGTTCTGACGTGCGTTTATTCCCCGCAACCTGCATTTCTAATCTGCAAACCTGCCGATGTTATACCCATTTCGGCGCTTCTCAGGACTCCAGGGCCGGTAAGGCATTGTGATAACTGAACAAGGGCTCTCCTGATTTTTCAGGAGTTTTCTCGTGGTTTCGCCGGGCTGTCATACTCGGGTCCGGATACGTGTTTTACAATGATATGAATCAGAAACCGGTCGCACAGTCGGTGCTTTGGCATGTTATGTCGAAAAAGCAGGCTGTTTATGGGTTGTTATCGCTATGTGTCACTGCGATAGTAGTCAACTATTTTGTCTCTGTGTTGCGTCTCGCGGCCGCCAAAAGCCGCGTGATGTTTACAGGGTATACACTTTCCTATATTGAGGTTCGCGATGTCTGACGACATGTCTTCTGTTTCGCCTTCGTCAGCAGGCGAACAAGGTGTATTACGTTCCATGCAGGAGGTGGCGATGAGCTCCCAGGAAGCCAGCAAGATGCTACGTACTTATAACATTGCCTGGTGGGGCAATAACTACTACGACGTCAACGAGCTGGGCCACATCAGTGTTTGCCCCGATCCGGATGTCCCCCAGGCCCGTGTCGATCTGGCGCAACTGGTCAAAGCACGCGAAGCGCAGGGGCAACGTTTACCCGCGCTGTTCTGCTTCCCACAGATCCTGCAACACCGCCTGCGTTCGATTAACGCTGCGTTTAAACGCGCGCGTGAATCCTACGGCTATAACGGTGACTACTTCCTGGTTTATCCGATCAAGGTTAATCAGCATCGCCGCGTGATTGAGTCACTGATTCACTCCGGTGAGCCGCTGGGTCTGGAAGCCGGTTCAAAAGCAGAACTGATGGCGGTACTCGCCCACGCGGGAATGACCCGTTCGGTAATCGTCTGTAATGGTTACAAAGACCGCGAATACATTCGCCTGGCGCTGATTGGCGAGAAGATGGGCCACAAGGTCTATCTGGTGATTGAAAAAATGACCGAAATCGCCATTGTGCTGGAAGAAGCCGAGCGCCTGAACGTGGTGCCGCGTCTCGGCGTGCGTGCGCGTCTGGCGTCACAGGGCTCCGGCAAATGGCAATCTTCCGGCGGTGAGAAATCCAAATTCGGTCTTGCGGCGACCCAGGTGCTGCAACTGGTGGAAATTCTGCGCGAGCGCGGTCGTCTGGACAGCATTCAACTGCTGCACTTCCACCTCGGTTCGCAGATGGCGAACATTCGCGATATCGCCACTGGCGTGCGCGAATCGGCTCGTTTTTACGTTGAACTGCATAAGCTGGGCGTCAATATTCAGTGCTTCGACGTCGGCGGCGGTCTGGGCGTGGACTATGAAGGGACGCGCTCGCAGTCTGACTGCTCGGTGAACTACGGCCTGAACGAGTATGCCAATAACATTATCTGGGCGATTGGCGATGCCTGCGAAGAAAACGGTTTGCCGCACCCGACGGTGATCACCGAATCCGGTCGTGCGGTAACTGCGCACCATACGGTGCTGGTCTCCAACATTATTGGTGTTGAGCGCAACGAATATACGCCCGCTATTCCGCCTGCCGAAGACGCGCCGCGCGCGCTGCAAAGCATGTGGGAAACCTGGCAGGAGATGCATGAACCGGGTACGCGCCGCTCGCTGCGCGAATGGTTGCACGACAGCCAGATGGATCTGCACGATATCCACACCGGTTACTCTTCTGGCACGTTCAGCCTGCAAGAACGCGCATGGGCTGAGCAGCTTTATTTGAATATGTGCCATGAAGTGCAGAAGCAGCTCGATCCGAGCAACCGTGCACACCGCCCGATTATTGACGAGCTACAAGAGCGTATGGCGGACAAAATGTACGTCAACTTCTCGCTGTTCCAGTCAATGCCGGATGCGTGGGGTATCGACCAGTTGTTCCCTGTGTTGCCGCTGGAAGGGTTGAACCATGCGCCGGAGCGCCGTGCGGTACTGCTGGATATTACCTGCGATTCCGACGGTGCTATCGATCACTATGTGGATGGCGATGGGATCGCAACCACGATGCCGATGCCGGAATACGATCCGGAGAACCCGCCAATGCTGGGCTTCTTTATGGTCGGTGCGTACCAGGAGATCCTCGGTAACATGCATAACCTGTTCGGCGATACCGAAGCGGTTGACGTGTTTGTCTTCCCGGATGGCAGTGTTGAAGTGGAGTTGTCTGACGAAGGCGACACCGTGGCGGATATGTTGCAGTACGTGCAGCTTGATCCGGGTAAGCTGTTGACTCAATTCCGCGATCAGGTGAAAGAGACCGGTCTGGACGATGCGCTGCAACAGCAGTTCCTCGAAGAGTTCGAAGCGGGTCTGTACGGTTACACCTATCTGGAAGACGAGTAACGTTAACGCCTGAATGAGCGGTAACGAAAGCAATCCCTTCCTCGCCTGGCGGCGCGGAAGGGATTTTTTTATCAGAAGATATTAAACGGGTATTCCGCGAAGAGGCGTACTTCGTTGCCGCCGATGTTGTAGTCGCCGGCATTGCTGGAGACGCGCAGTACGGAGTAACGCACTTTCAGTTTCAGATCTTTCGCCGGGCCATCCTGCACCTGGTACTGGATCTGGTTAAACCATTCATGCTCTTTGCCGTTGCTGGTGGCGGCGGTTTTGATGTTGTCGCCGCGCACGTAGGCAGTGGTCCAGCTCAGGCCCGGTAAGCCGAGGCCGGCAAAATCCAGCCCGTAAGAGGCCTGCCAGGAACGCTCGTCTTCGCCGTTAAAATCAGACCAGTAGGAGTTCGCCAGCCAGATGGTGTTGCCGCCATCGCCGACGCCGCCCTGATCCTGGTAACTACCATAGTGGTAACCGGTGCTGCCGCTGCTCTGCTGATAGGCCAGTTTAAAGGTGTGGATGTCCCAGATATAGCTGGCTGCCAGGCTCCAGATGGTGTTGCTGCGCCCGGTATCGAGACGCTGCGCATAGCTCTCATCGAGGCGGGAGTTGTAACCGTTGAAATCCAGAACCAGTTGCTGACCGGTGCTGAACGGTTGTTTGAAGTTCAGGCCGAGGTACTGTTTATTGAGCACATCTTCCAGATGCGAGGCGTACAGCGCGCCGCTGAACTGGTCGTTGAACTGGTAGCTTGCGCCGCCGAAGCTCAGGCTTTTCAGGCCGCTGTTGTGGCTGTCGTCACTTTTGCGCTGCTCGTCGGTGAAATAACCGGCGTTGATCTCAAGACCGTCAATCTCTTTCGAGGTCAACATCGTCCCGGTGTAGGTTTCGTACAGCAGGCGCGAGGCGTCGGAGTTAACAATCGGCAGTTCCGGGCGCTGGGTACCGTAGCTCAGCACGGTATTGGAGATACGCATTTTGGCGGTCGCGCCAAATTTCGCTAAGTCGGATTTCGCCTTGCCGTCGTTATCCTGGGCAAAGAAGTCGATACCGCCCGCACCGCTGCGACCGCGTCCGCCGTCAAGACGTACACCATATTGTGCAATACCGTCGACGCCGAAACCAACTGGCCCCTGAGTAAAGCCGGATTCGAATGTCGCGACAATGCCCTGGCCCCATTCGGCTTTATTATCGGCGCCATTGCGATAATCGCGATTAATATACGCATTGCGTAAAAAGAGATCTAAATGGCTGTCGTCAATAAACCCCTGGCTGGACGATTGCTGGCTGGCAAATGCGGGAGCAGTGGCGATAACGCCTAAAGCAAGTAATGATAATTTATTTTTCACTGAGGGAACTTCTCTGTCTGTCGAATATCAAATGGAATTACTGCGATTAAAGATAGTTACCTGAAATGAGCACGAAATCAATGCTTCTTTGACGCTCGATGTGTTGCTGTGAGCCACGAATGGCGAGATGTAGGGCGTTTTCTAACTTCAGGGGTAGACTATTTTTTATAAGGTTATATTGGCAATTGATAAGTCAGATAATATGTCCATTGCCGCAATGTTGAAATAATTCACTCCGACTCAACGTAACAGAAAATAATTACCTCTTGCGGTTTTACTTATTCATTAACATTCTGTGCGCTTAATTTGCCCATTAATGCGGTTAAATGCCGGGTGATATTTTGTGCATTATCTGGAAAAGGGGAGGCAATATTGCCTCCCGCCTGCATTATTTAATACCGTCTGCCGCCATGCGATCGCGAATATGTTGCGCGCGTTCTGCCGATGCCGGGTGATCGTCAAACATCGTACTCTGACGGCCCTCTTCCATTTTCGCCAGTTTTTCGAAGCTGGTTGCCAGCCCTGAAGGATTGATCCCGCGTTTGCGCAACAGATCGTAAGAGTAGTCATCCGCTTCGGATTCCTGACGTTGGGAGAACTGCGAGTTCACCAGTTGCTCGCCCAGTGCGCCAAGCTGTGATTGCGATAAACTCCCCACAATCCCGCCCGCTGAAGCTGCCGCAGCGCGTACCGCATTGGTGCCCAGCGCGACCTGCATCCCTTTCTTCACGTGGCCGAGCGCAACGTGGCCCATTTCGTGACCAATCACCGCTTCAACTTCGTTGTCGTTCATCATATCCATCAGCGCGCTATAGACGCGGATACAGCCGTTCGCCATCGCAAACGCATTGACGTCTTTCGCCACGTAAACTTTGTAGTTCACCGGTTGACCGTTGATGTTATCGCCAAGCGCGGCGGCGATTTTGCCGAGGCGTTTGCTGTAGTCGCTGCTCGCCGGGGCGATAGTCGCTTTGCTGTCCATCTGTTTACAGGCATCGTCACTCAGCGCTTTTACTTGCGCATCGCTCAGGGTGTAAGCCTGAAAAGCTTCCGCGCCCGACGTAAGAAAACCGTTTGAGTCCATGTTCTGACAACCGGCAAGCAGGGTTGTCATTCCCAGAGCAAGCAGGGCTGGGCGAATTTTCATTTGTTATCTTCCGCAATCAATGAGTCGTTTTTATCCCTTCACCGATTCGGACGAACCGGCGGTGAGCGTAAGTATAAAGAAGAGAACGACGGGCGGGCGAGGAGATTGCGCAACTTGCGAGCTGCTTCCAGAGATTTCTGAAGCGCAAAAGGATGCTCCATGTACATGGTTAACCGCTTGGGTTACATTGTTGGCACTTTTTTCCGGCGTAGCCCAAAACGCGCTGTCGTCAAGTCGTTACGGGAACAGCCTTAAACAGTCCGATCTGGAGTCAAAATGTCCTCACGTAAAGAGCTTGCCAATGCTATTCGTGCGCTGAGCATGGACGCGGTACAGAAAGCCAAATCCGGTCACCCGGGAGCCCCGATGGGCATGGCTGACATCGCCGAAGTCCTGTGGCGTGATTTCCTGAACCATAACCCGACAAATCCAGCCTGGGCTGACCGTGACCGCTTTGTGCTGTCCAACGGCCACGGTTCAATGCTGATTTATAGCCTGCTGCACCTCACCGGCTACGATCTGCCGATCTCCGAGCTGAAAAACTTCCGTCAACTGCACTCCAAAACGCCAGGCCACCCGGAAGTGGGTTACACCGCAGGCGTTGAAACGACGACCGGTCCGTTGGGGCAGGGCATTGCCAATGCAGTCGGCATGGCGATTGCCGAGAAAACGCTGGCTGCGCAGTTCAACCGCCCGGGCCATGACATTGTTGACCACTTCACCTATGCCTTTATGGGTGACGGTTGCATGATGGAAGGCATTTCCCACGAAGTCTGCTCCCTTGCCGGTACCCTGAAGCTGGGCAAACTGGTGGCGTTCTATGATGACAACGGCATCTCTATCGACGGCCACGTTGAAGGCTGGTTCACCGACGATACGGCAAAACGTTTCGAAGCCTATGGCTGGCACGTGGTGCGCGGCGTGGACGGTCACAATGCAGATTCCATCAAACGCGCAGTAGAAGAAGCGCGTAGCGTGACGGACAAACCGTCGCTGCTGATGTGCAAAACCATCATCGGTTTCGGCTCGCCGAACAAAGCTGGCACTCACGACTCCCACGGCGCGCCGCTGGGTGATGCGGAAATCGCACTGACTCGCGAGCAACTGGGCTGGAACCACGCGCCGTTTGAAATCCCGTCTGAAATTTACGCTCAATGGGATGCGAAAGAAGCCGGTCAGGCGAAAGAGGCGGCATGGAATGAGAAGTTTGCTGCTTACGCTAAAGCCTTCCCGCAGCAAGCGGCTGAGTTCACCCGTCGTATGAAAGGTGACATGCCGGAAGATTTCGCGGCAAAAGCGAATGAATTCATTGCGAAATTGCAGGCGAATCCGGCAAAAATCGCCAGCCGTAAAGCGTCGCAGAATGCCATTGAAGCCTTCGGCCCGCTGTTGCCTGAATTCCTTGGCGGCTCCGCTGACCTGGCACCTTCCAACCTGACGCTGTGGTCTGGTTCGAAAGCGATTAATGAAGATACTGCCGGCAACTATATTCACTACGGCGTGCGCGAATTCGGCATGACCGCGATTGCCAACGGTATCTCCCTGCACGGCGGTTTCCTGCCGTACACCTCCACCTTCCTGATGTTCGTTGAATATGCGCGTAACGCCGTGCGTATGGCGGCGCTGATGAAGCAGCGTCAGGTGCTGGTTTACACCCATGACTCCATTGGTCTGGGTGAAGATGGCCCGACGCACCAGCCGGTTGAGCAGGTGGCTTCCCTGCGCCTGACGCCAAACGTCAGCACCTGGCGTCCGTGTGACCAGGTGGAATCTGCGGTGGCGTGGAAATACGGTGTTGAGCGCCACGACGGCCCGACAGCGCTGATCCTCTCTCGTCAGAACCTGGCCCAGCAAGAGCGTACTGAGCAGCAACTGGCGGATATCGCTCGCGGCGGCTACGTGCTGAAAGATTGCGACGGCCAGCCGCAGCTGATTTTCATTGCTACCGGTTCTGAAGTGGAACTGGCGGTTGCGGCCTGGGATCGTCTCTCTGCCGAAGGCGTGAAGGCGCGCGTGGTTTCCATGCCGTCTACTGATACTTTCGACAAACAGGATGCCGCGTACCGTGAAGCGGTATTGCCGAAAGCGGTCAGCGCGCGCGTAGCCATCGAAGCCGGTATTGCTGACTTCTGGTGCAAATACACCGGCCTGAACGGCGCGGTTGTCGGTATGACCACGTTTGGTGAGTCTGCTCCGGCAGAACTGTTGTTCGAAGAGTTTGGCTTCACCGTGGATAACGTGGTCGCCAAAGCGAAAGAACTGCTGTAATCGTCATTGCCCGGTGGCGCTTCGCTTACCGGGCCTACAAAATCCCGTGCCGGATACGGTGAAAGCCGCCATCCGGCACGCATACGATATACCCTTCCCAATTTCGCCACTTCTGATTTAGTCCCTCGTCACAGCACGACTCACGGTATTGATCAATGCGTAAAAAATATACTGGATATCCATCCAGTAAGTTGTATAATAATTCTGCATGTTATTCGAGGTGAGAGTAAGTAAGGAGTAAACCTATGGTGATACCTGGTGAAAATCTGCATTCGCAAAATGTACTGGCAACCATCAGCAGCCGCGAAATCGCAACGTTAACAGGCGTTACCCACGGCGAAGTGAAGCGGATGGTGAAAAGCCTGGAAACCGCGCATCGTCTTTCCCAGCCGGTGAACGCGAATGTTTACGAGCGAGAAGGTGAGATGCGACAGGAGTTTTTGCTCAATAAACGGGACTCATTGCTGACGGTTGCGCGCCTCTCGCCGGGCTTTACTGCGGAAATGCTCGATCGCTGGCAGGAGAAAGAAAAGCTTATCAGCCTGCCTGATTTTACCAACCCGGCGGCGGCTGCACGTGCCTGGGCCGAGCAATATGAAAAGCGTCAGCGTGCGGAAGCGTTGCTTGCGCTTTCCGCCCCAAAGGCGGCGTTTTTTGACAGCTACGTCAGGGTTGAGGAATCGCTGGGTTTTCGCCAAATCTGCAAAATGCTGCGGGTGAAGGAACCGGTATTCCGCAGCTTTTTGCTGGAGCGCAACATCATGCAGCGCGTCAACGGTACGCTGATGCCACCGCAGTATCACATTGATGCGGGGTATTTCACCGTGCATGGCGGCGTAGGTGAGAACAAACGCAGTTGGTCTCAGGCGCGTTTTACCGCAAAAGGCGTGGAATGGGTGGCTGACCTGTGGGCAAAACAGCTCTCTTCGTTGCCGGTTGAGATGCCGCGAGCAGAACGTACCGAGCCTAAGACGCCAGAACGCAGCTGGTTTTAGCCATTATTAAGAAAGGATTTTGCTGGAAGCAACATTGTTCCAGTCAATGAATCTTGCAGGGACGCATTGTTGCGTATTACTCATTTCCCTCACCTTTTCCCTTCAGAAAGTTCGTCATGGTCTTGTCAATTATTCCTGCAAAAATGTGACGCAAGTCAGATTACTGGCGAATCCGTCTGGACAATCATTCCTTTTATTCCACGTTTCGCTTATTCTAGCTGAAGCGTTTCAGTCGACTAAATGTTCGACAAATAACCAAACAGATGCAGTTCAGGCAGGCGAGGATTCCCCTCAAGTGGTTGCTGGATTACTCTGTCATCCACTTCAGGCCGGCTAGCCTCGCAGGAGAGTTATGACCGTACGCATAGCGATTAATGGTTTCGGTCGCATCGGGCGCAACGTGGTTCGTGCTTTATATGAATCCGGGCGTCGCGCAGAGATCACCGTGGTGGCAATCAATGAACTGGCGGATGCCGCAGGCATGGCGCATTTATTGAAATATGACACCAGCCACGGACGTTTTGCCTGGGATGTTCGCCAGGAGCGTGAGCAACTGTATGTTGGCGATGACGTTATTCGCATTCTGCATGAGCGAACCATTGCGGCGCTGCCCTGGCGCGAGCTGGGCGTAGACGTGGTGCTGGATTGCACCGGCGTATACGGCAACCGGGCAGATGGCGAAGCGCATCTGGCGGCGGGCGCGAAAAAAGTGCTCTTTTCCCATCCTGGCAGCCACGATCTCGACGCGACAATTGTGTTCGGCGTGAATCAGGACACGCTACGTCCCGATGACCATATCGTCTCCAACGCCTCCTGCACCACAAACTGTATTATTCCGGTGATAAAACTGCTCGACGATGCTTACGGCATTGAGTCGGGAACGGTGACAACAATCCACTCGGCAATGCATGACCAGCAAGTGATTGACGCTTACCATCCCGATCTCCGCCGTACGCGTGCAGCCAGCCAGTCAATTATTCCGGTCGATACCAAACTGGCGGCGGGCATCACCCGTATTTTCCCGCAGTTTAATGACAGATTCGAAGCGATAGCGGTGCGCGTGCCAACGATCAACGTCACCGCTATTGATTTAAGTGTTACGGTGAGGAAACCGGTAAAATCCTTTGAAGTCAATGCGTTGCTGCAAAAAGCAGCGCAGGAAGCATTTCATGGTATAGTTGACTATACGGAATTACCGTTGGTTTCAACCGATTTTAACCACGATCCGCACAGCGCCATCGTTGATGGTACCCAGACGCGGGTCAGTGGGGCGCACCTGATTAAAACCCTTGTGTGGTGCGACAACGAATGGGGCTTTGCTAACCGTATGATCGACACAACGTTAGCAATGGCGGCAATCAGTTTCAGGTAAGGCACGTAGGTGCCTGCAAAACTTTAAGAATCAACGAGAGGATTCACCATGTCTGTAATTAAGATGACCGATCTGGATCTGGCAGGTAAACGCGTTCTTATCCGTGCGGATCTGAACGTGCCGGTTAAAGAAGGGAAAGTGACCAGCGATGCGCGTATTCGTGCTTCTCTGCCGACCATCGAACTGGCTCTGAAACAGGGCGCTAAAGTGATGGTCACTTCTCACCTGGGTCGCCCGACCGAAGGTGAGTACAACGAAGAATTCTCTCTGCTGCCGGTTGTTAACTACCTGAAAGACAAACTCTCTAACCCGGTTCGTCTGGCGAAAGATTACCTCGACGGCGTTGAAGTTGCTGCCGGTGAGCTGGTCGTTCTGGAAAACGTTCGCTTTAACAAAGGCGAAAAGAAAGACGACGAAACGCTGTCGAAAAAATACGCTGCGCTGTGCGATGTCTTCGTCATGGACGCATTCGGTACTGCGCACCGCGCGCAGGCTTCTACTCACGGTGTGGGTAAATTCGCCGAAATCGCGTGTGCAGGCCCGCTGCTGGCAGAAGAACTGGACGCGCTGGGTAAAGCACTGAAAGAACCGGCTCGCCCGATGGTTGCTATCGTCGGTGGTTCTAAAGTTTCTACTAAACTGACCGTTCTGGACTCGTTGTCCAAAATCGCTGACCAGCTGATCGTGGGTGGCGGCATCGCGAACACCTTCGTTGCTGCGCAAGGCCACAACGTCGGTAAATCCCTGTACGAAGCGGATCTGGTAGACGAAGCAAAACGCCTGCTGGGTACATGTGATATCCCGGTTCCGACTGATGTTCGTGTCGCGACGGAGTTCTCTGAAACCGCAACCGCAACGCTGAAATCTGTAGCTGACATCAAAGATGATGAGCAAATTCTGGATTTGGGCGATGTTTCCGCGCAGAAACTGGCTGAAATCCTGAAAAACGCCAAAACTATTCTGTGGAATGGTCCGGTTGGTGTGTTCGAATTCCCGAACTTCCGCAAAGGTACTGAAATCGTGGCTAACGCTATCGCCGACAGCGACGCGTTCTCCATCGCAGGCGGTGGCGACACGCTGGCCGCTATCGACCTGTTCGGTATCTCTGACAAAATTTCCTACATCTCCACTGGCGGTGGCGCATTCCTCGAATTCGTGGAAGGCAAAGTACTGCCGGCAGTCGCTATGCTCGAAGAGCGCGCTAAGAAGTAAGTTCCGACAGGGCGGGGAAACCCGCCTTATTTTCAGCGCGCTTTAAGGCACGCATTTTTTCCAGGCCAAAGATAAAGGGCTACGTAAATGTCTAAAATTTTTGATTTCGTAAAACCTGGCGTCATCACCGGTGATGACGTTCAGAAAGTGTTCCAGGTAGCTAAAGAAAACAACTTTGCTCTGCCGGCAGTTAACTGCGTCGGTACTGATTCCATCAACGCCGTTCTGGAAGCAGCAGCGAAAGTTCGCGCACCTGTTATCGTTCAGTTCTCTAACGGCGGTGCTGCATTTATCGCTGGTAAAGGCGTGAAAACCGACGTTCCTCAGGGTGCGGCGATTCTGGGCGCAATCTCTGGCGCGCATCACGTTCACCAGATGGCAGAACATTACGGCGTACCGGTCATTCTGCACACTGACCACTGCGCGAAAAAACTGCTGCCGTGGATCGACGGTCTGCTGGTCGCGGGTGAAAAACACTTCGCTGCAACCGGTAAACCGCTGTTCTCTTCTCACATGATTGACCTGTCTGAAGAGTCTCTGGAAGAGAACATTGAGATCAGCTCCAAATACCTGGCGCGTATGTCCAAAATGGGCATGACGCTGGAAATCGAACTGGGTTGCACCGGTGGTGAAGAAGATGGCGTGGACAACAGCCACATGGACGCTTCTGCACTGTACACCCAGCCGGAAGACGTTGATTACGCTTACACCAAACTGAATGCAATCAGCCCGCGTTTCACCATCGCTGCTTCCTTCGGTAACGTACACGGTGTGTACAAACCGGGTAACGTAAAACTGACCCCGACGATTCTGCGCGACTCTCAGGAATATGTTTCTAAGAAACATAACCTGCCGCACAACAGCCTGAACTTCGTATTCCACGGCGGTTCCGGTTCTTCCGCGCAGGAAATCAAAGACTCCGTAAGCTACGGCGTTATCAAAATGAACATCGATACCGACACCCAATGGGCAACCTGGGAAGGTATCCTGAAGTATTACAAAGAGAACGAAGGCTACCTGCAAGCTCAACTGGGCAACCCGAAAGGCGCAGATCAGCCGAACAAGAAATACTACGACCCGCGTGTATGGCTGCGTGCTGCGCAGACCAGCATGGTCGCTCGTCTGGAGCAGGCTTTCAAAGAACTGAACGCGGTAGACGTTCTGTAATTTACGCCTCGCTTTAATGAAAAGGCCCGCAATTTGCGGGCCTTTTTTATTGAGAATTCAATAGGCTGCCGACCAACAGAAAATGTGATCGATTTGGCGAAATTGCCGCTTTATGGTTACCCTTTATGGGTCTGTCCTTGATGGCAAGGGGCGTTTTTCCCGTTTTGGAACAACAGAAGGAAGCACGAATGGAAGATCTTAACGTTGTCGACAGCATCAATCATGCAGGCTCCTGGCTGGCGAACAACCAGGCACTGCTGTTGAGCTATGCCGTTAATATCGTAGCGGCTATCGCAATCATCGTTGTCGGTATGATTGTGGCACGCATTGTCTCGAATGCCGTTAATCGTCTGATGCGTGCAAGACACATTGACGCGACCGTGGCGGATTTTCTTTCCGCACTGGTGCGTTACGGTATCATCGCCTTTACCTTGATTGCTGCGCTGGGGCGCGTGGGCGTACAAACCGCCTCGGTGATCGCCGTCCTCGGTGCCGCCGGTCTGGCTATTGGTCTGGCGCTGCAAGGTTCGCTCTCTAACCTGGCGGCAGGGGTTCTGTTGGTGACGTTCCGTCCGTTCCGCTCGGGTGAGTATGTCGATTTGGGCGGTGTGGCCGGCACGGTGTTACAGGTGCAGATTTTCTCCACTACCTTGCGTACTGCGGATGGTCGTATCGTTGTTATCCCGAACGGCAAAATTATCGCGGGCAATATTATTAACTTCTCCCGCGAGCCGGTGCGCCGTAACGAATTTATCATTGGCGTGGCGTATGACTCGGACATAGATAAAGTCCAAAGCATTCTGACCGAAATTATTCAGGCCGACGATCGCATCCTTAAAGATCGTGAAATGACAGTACGCCTGAATGAACTGGGCGCATCCTCCATCAACTTTGTGATTCGTGTCTGGAGCAACAGCGGCGATCTGCAAAACGTCTACTGGGATGTGCTGGAGAAGATTAAGCGCCGTTTTGATGAAAATGGTATTAGCTTCCCGTACCCGCAGATGGATGTGAATTTCAAACGCGTGAAAGAGAAGTCTGAGCAATAACCCTGAAGGTCGGCACTGCCGACCTTTTTAATACCCTGCATTATTAGTATCACTGATTAATGATTAAAATTATCAATTTCCTCTAATGATTTCTCCGCGCTATAGTCAGCTTCCTGAAACAACTTGACGGAAATATGACGTGTTATCTTATTATTTTCAGGGGCTTATGCTGGGTGCGGCGTTGATCCTTCCTCTTGGGCCGCAGAATGCTTTCGTCATGAACCAGGGGATCCGTCGGCAGTATCACATCATGACGGCGCTGCTGTGTACGTTGAGTGATGTGGCGCTGATCTGCGCTGGGGTGTTTGGCGGCAGCGCGCTGCTGATGCAATCCCCGTGGTTGCTGGCGCTGGTGACCTGGGGTGGAGTCGCATTCCTGTTGTGGTACGGTTTTGGCGCGCTGAGAACGGCGCTGCGCAGCAATATTGAACTGGCAAGTGCGGAAACCTTGCGGCAGGGGCGCTGGCGCATTATCGCCACCATGCTGGCGGTGACCTGGCTTAACCCGCATGTTTATCTCGACACCTTTGTGGTGCTCGGCAGCCTGGGCGGCCAACTGGCGGCAGAACCGAAGCGCTGGTTTGCGTTAGGCACCGTCAGCGCCTCATTCCTATGGTTCTTTAGCCTGGCCTTGTTGGCGGCGTGGCTGGCTCCGCGTTTGCGCACCGCAAAAGCGCAACGGATTATCAATACGCTGGTCGGCCTGGTGATGTGGTTTATCGCCTTTAAACTGGCGCGGGAAGGCGTACACCATTTGCAAGAATTATTCAGATAAGGTAAGTCCGATGGACAATTAAAACTGAGCGGCTAAGCTTGCTGCCAGGCGTCTGCGGACGTATTTAAGCAACATGGAGGAGCAACTGTGAAATGTAAAGTGATAGCCCTGGCGGCAATAATGGGTTTTGGCGCAATGGCAGTACAGGCAAACGAATTGCCGGATGGCCCGCATATTGTCACAACGGGCACGGCAAGCGTGGATGCAACCCCGGATATCGCCACCCTGGCGATTGAAGTGAACGTCGCCGCAAAAGACGCTGCATCAGCTAAAAAACAGGCGGACGATCGCGTTGCGCAATACCTGAGCTTCCTTGAGCAAAACGGCATTGCCCGCAAAGATATCAACTCTGCGAACTTACGTACTCAACCCGATTACGATTACCAGAACGGCAAAAGCATTCTGAAAGGCTACCGCGCCGTACGCACGGTGGAAGTCACTCTGCGTGAACTGGATAAACTCAATTCCCTGCTGGATGGCGCGCTGAAAGCGGGTCTGAACGAAATCCGCTCTGTCTCGCTGGGCGTTGCACAATCGGAGTCGTTCAAAGATAAAGCCCGTAAAGCGGCGATCGATGACGCGACGCGCCAGGCGCAGCAGCTGGCTTCTGGTTTTAATGCCAAACTCGGTCCGGTTTACAGCATTCGCTACCACGTTTCCAATTATCAGCCGAGCCCGATGGTTCGCATGATGAAAGCAGATGCGTCGGCACCGGCTTCCGCGCAGGAAACCTACGAACAACCAACAATTCAGTTTGATGATCAGGTTGATGTTGTATTCCAGCTTGAGCCTGCACAGGCGCAGCAACAGACCACAACGGCGGCGAAGTAATCCTGTAAGCCCTCTCTTCCTGGCTGGGAGAGGGTTTTTTCTCAATCCTGGCGCAACACTCTGTGCCCAAACTCCAGCAGCGCGTCTGTCACATTACGCATCATGCGGCTTTCCGGCGCAAAACGGTGCCAGTAAAGCATCCGACGTTGCAGCAAGCCCGGCGTCAGGTCGATAAGCTCGCCGCTGGCCAACTCTTTTTCAATTTGCAGATGCGGGATCATGCAGCATGTCGTGCCCTGGCGCGCCAGTTGCACGAACGCTTCGGACGAGTTGACGATATGGCAAGGTACGCTGCCCGGCGGTAAATCGAAATATTGCTGTAAAAACGCCTGATGCATATCGTCGAGATGGTCAAACGCCACGGCGGGGGCTTTCAGCAGCGCCGGGCGGGTAACGCCGTTGGGAAAATAGCGGTCAGCGAACTCTTTCGAACCGACAAACAGGTAATCCAGCGCGCCCAGTTGATCGACCAGACAGCTTGGCAGCGCCTGAGACTGAATACTCACTGCGCCCACCACTTCACCGCGACGCAGGCGTTCCTGGGTACGGGTTTCATCTTCTACCTGCAAATTCAGGCGAATAGGGGAATCAACTAAAACCGGTGCCAGCGCCGGCAGCAGCCAGGTTGCCAGACTATCGGCGTTGACCGCCAGCGACAGCAGCAGCGGGGTGGAGCCGGTTTGTTCGTCGCCGAGCCACTCTTCCTCCAGCAACTCAACCTGGCGCAGCAGCGCTAATAGTTTTTGCCCCTGCTCGGTAGGGCGCGGCGGCACGGTGCGCACCAGCAATGGCTGACCAAACATATTCTCAAGCTGTTTAATACGCTGCGACACGGCGGACTGAGTAATACATAGCTTTTGGGCGGCACGCTCAAACCCACGCTCACGAATAACCGCATCAAGTGCCTGTAGTGTTCTGTAGTCCGGACGTTTCATTGCTTGCGCAGTCTCCTGAAAAAATAGCCTCCCGCACTATGACATAAATTTCTGTTTGTGGCAGACGAAATTGGCTGTCGCGTAATGTGACACGGGTCACAGGGACTTTTAGGGGCAGGGTGTTTTATAATGCGCCTGAAATTTCACACCACAGGTGAACGACCATGACGCAGGATGAACTCAAAAAAGCAGTGGGCTGGGCAGCGCTCAAGTATGTTGAACCCGGCACTATTGTTGGCGTAGGCACTGGCTCCACCGCGGCACACTTTATTGACGCGCTGGGCACCATGAAAGGCCAGATCGAAGGCGCAGTTTCCAGCTCGGATGCCTCCACTGAGAAACTGAAAAACCTTGGCATTCATGTGTTTGATCTCAATGAAGTGGATCGCCTGGGCATTTACGTTGATGGCGCGGACGAAATCAACGATCAGATGCAGATGATCAAAGGCGGCGGCGCGGCGCTGACGCGCGAGAAGATCATCGCCTCGGTAGCCGATAAATTTATCTGTATTGCGGATGCCTCCAAGCAGGTTGCGATCCTCGGCAAATTCCCGCTGCCGGTAGAAGTCATTCCGATGGCGCGCAGCGCAGTGGCTCGCGCGCTGGTCAAATTGGGCGGTCGCCCGGAGTATCGTCAGAATGTGGTGACGGACAACGGGAATGTGATCCTTGACGTTTATGGCCTTGAAATCCTCGACCCGATTGCGCTGGAAAACAGTATTAACGCGATTCCGGGCGTTGTTACGGTCGGGCTGTTTGCTAATCGCGGCGCGGATGTCGCGTTGATTGGTAGCGCCGAAGGTGTCAAAACCATCGTGAAATGATCTGACGGGGAGGCGCGCGCCTCCCTGTAAAAAATCTGCGATCGGCAAATTTGGTGATATCTGTCACGTTTCTTCTCCTGATCTAAGATCCCTGCCGCTATGTTCTTCTTTCTCAGCATTTTTCTCTGCCATTTCCCGCTGGATGACATTTCTTCAGTCACCTGACGCAAACGTTCATATTGCCGCAATAGTTTTTTTTGATATGTTGGCTAACGCGGTTTGCAATTCGCAAAACATCACAGCTAAGTCAAAAACAGGGTCGGGGAAATGGCAAAGGTATCACTGGAGAAAGACAAGATTAAATTTCTGCTCGTTGAAGGGGTGCACCAGAAAGCGGTCGAAAGCCTTCGTGCGGCGGGTTACACCAACATTGAATTCCACAAAGGCGCGCTGGACACGGCGCAACTGAAAGAGTCCATCCGTGATGCTCACTTTATTGGCCTGCGATCCCGTACTCAACTGACTGAAGATGTCATCGCCGCGGCGGAAAAATTGGTCGCCATCGGCTGTTTCTGTATCGGTACCAACCAGGTCAACCTTGATGCGGCTGCCAAACGCGGCATTCCGGTATTCAACGCGCCATTCTCTAACACCCGTTCCGTCGCCGAATTGGTGATTGGCGAGTTGCTGCTGCTGATGCGCGGGATCCCGGAAGCAAACGCTAAAGCGCACCGCGGTATCTGGAACAAACTGGCGGCCGGTTCGTATGAAGCGCGCGGTAAAAAACTGGGCATCATCGGTTACGGTCATATCGGTACGCAACTGGGTATCCTCGCTGAATCGCTGGGGATGCACGTTTTCTTCTATGACATTGAAAACAAACTCCCGCTTGGTAACGCCACCCAGGTGCAGCACCTTTCCGATCTGCTGAACATGAGCGATGTGGTGAGCCTGCATGTGCCGGAAAACGCGTCGACAAAAAATATGATTGGCGTCGAAGAGCTGGCACTGATGAAACCGGGTGCGCTGCTGATTAACGCCGCACGCGGTACGGTGGTGGATATTCCGGCTTTGTGTGACGCGCTGAAGCGCAAACATCTGGCGGGCGCGGCGATCGACGTCTTCCCGACAGAACCTGCAACCAACAGCGATCCGTTTGATTCGCCGCTGTGCGAGTTCGACAACGTACTGTTGACCCCGCATATCGGTGGCTCAACGCAGGAAGCGCAGGAAAATATCGGCCTGGAAGTCGCCGGTAAATTGATCAAATATTCCGACAATGGTTCAACGCTGTCGGCAGTGAATTTCCCGGAAGTTTCTTTGCCGCTGCACGGTGGCCGCCGCTTGCTGCATATCCACGAAAACCGCCCGGGCGTGCTGACCTCGCTCAACCAAATCTTCGCCAGCCAGAACATCAACATCGCGGCGCAGTATCTGCAAACCACGCCGTATATGGGCTATGTGGTGGTGGATATTGAGGCGGATGAAGACGTGGCGCAGAAAGCGCTGCAAAGCATGAAAGCCATTCCGGGAACCATCCGTAGCCGTCTGCTGTTCTGACAGGCGTTAAACGTTCCTCTCCCGTCCGGGAGGGGAACTTACCACTCCCACACTTTAGACGGTGTCACTACCGCAGGCAGCGGGATATCCCATTTCTCGACGGGCAATGTGTCCACGCGCTGGCAATCATGCGCGTAGCCGACCGGTTGCAGGTTATATCTACGCCAGTTTTGTAAGGTGCGATCGTAAAAACCGCCGCCCATGCCTAAACGCTGCCCTTGGTTATCAAAGGCTACCAGCGGCGTAATCAACACATCAAGCTGGCTTAATGGCAGCACATCACGCACATCCAGTTTAGGTTCCTGAATTTTCAGGCGGTTAATCACCAGTTCGCTGCGCGGATGATAGTGCATAAAAAGCAGGTTCCCGGGGCTAAAAGGATGCAGTACGGGAAGGAACACACGTTTGCCGCTGCGCCAGAGTTGCTCTATCAGCGGTTGGGTGTCGAGTTCACCATCAAACGAGAGAAACAGCGCAACGGTGTGCGCCATTACCACTGGCGGCCAGGCCATCATGTGGGCTGCGGCGCGCTCGGCAAAATGCACCTGCTGCTCGCGGGTAATTTCCCGGCGACGCTTGCGAATAATTTTGCGGATTTCTTGTCGTGACGACGAGGGTAAATCAGGAAGTTGCGTCATGGTAGTTGTAAAGAAAGAGGGGAATCTCCGAGATGCCGCCGCAGGCTGTAACCCTTGAACCCTTGGTTCAAGGTGAATGTGTCGTCACAGTCTTAAGGCTTCTCGGACGAACCGAGCATGCTCACCAACCATGGAGCGCCACATTCTTGTGGTATGAAATATCGGCTCAGGGGACTGGCCCGCTTGCAAACATCTCAGAGAAATTTTTAACTTCACGGTCACTCTACCATAGTAGACCCTGAAGCGTTATTCAAACTTCGGTCCCGGCCTTTCTGTTATGCGACCCTGATCAAGCAATGCCTGTTCGATGGTCTGCTGTAACATCCGAATACGCTGTTCCATGCTGGCGGCGTATTCGCGGGTTTTTGCCTTTTCCTGAGTCAGCTCGTAACTGATGTTCAACGCGGCGATAAACACCAACTGCTCAGTATTTGTGACTCTAGTGCGTACCTTGAGATCTTGCAACCGCTGATTCAGATCTTCCGCAGCCTGATTCAGCGCATCTCGCTGCTCAGGTGGGCAGTTCACTCGCAGTGAACGGCCAAAAATTTGGATATCGACGGGTTGTGCAGACATGCCACCTTCCTGCTGTTTGACTGCGCTCTGCCTTCGCATTCGAGCCCTGGGCTGCGAAGGGGCGACACTATAAGCGACCCTGGTCCGTGCTTTCAAGTTTTTTGCGTCTATACCTTAAGTAATCAGGGTACATGCAAAGGCATGTAACGTGAACCATCACGGGTATATCACCAGGGGCCAAAGTGGTAGCATATCATGAATATTCCCCCCAACGACGACGAATGCGCATGTCAATACAGAACGAAATGCCTGGTTACAACGATGTAGGCCAGTTACTCAACCAACAAGGCGTGGGATTGCTTCCTGCTGAAATGCACGGGCTTATCGCGGGGATACTCTGCGGCGGTAATAAAGACAGTTCATGGCAGCCGCTGCTGCATGATTTAACCAACGAGGGGCTGGCTTTTGGCCACGAACTGGCGCAGGCGCTGCGCAATGTGCATGCCGCCACCAGCGACTCCCTCGAAGACGATGGTTTCCTGTTTCAGCTCTATTTGCCGGATGGCGATGACGTCAGCGTGTTTGACCGCGCCGATGCGCTGGCCGGTTGGGTGAACCATTTTCTGCTGGGCTTGGGGGTCACACAGCCGAAGCTCGACAAAGTAACGGGCGAAACCGGCGAAGCGATTGATGACCTGCGCAACATCGCGCAACTGGGCTACGACGAAGACGAAGATCAGGAAGAGCTGGAAATGTCGCTTGAAGAGATCATCGAATACGTCCGCGTTGCGGCACTGCTGTGCCACGATACCTTCACGCGCCAGCAACCGACCGCACCGGAAGTGCGCAAGCCAACGTTACACTAATTTTCCAGGAGGAGGTGTCATGACCCAGCTTGAGTTTCTCCGTCGCCGCCAGACATTACTGGCGCAGATGGTTCCGGGCAGCGCCGCGTTAATCTTCGCCGCGCCGGAAGCAACCCGCAGCGCAGACAGCGAATACCCCTATCGCCAGAACAGCGATTTCTGGTATTTCACCGGTTTTAACGAGCCGGAAGCGGTGCTGGTGCTGATAAAAAGCGATGACACCCACAACCACAGCGTGATCTTCAACCGCGTGCGCGACAAAACCGCTGAAATCTGGTTTGGCCGCCGTCTGGGCCAGGACGCCGCGCCGGAAAAACTCAGCGTTGATCGCGCGCTGGCCTTCCCGGAAATAAACGATCATCTCTATCAACTGCTCAACGGGCTCGACGCGGTTTATCACGCCCAGGGTGAATACGCTTACGCGGACACCATTGTCTTTACCGCGCTCGATAAGCTGCGCAAAGGGTCGCGGCAAAACATGACCGCGCCCGCCACGCTAACCGACTGGCGTCCGATTGTGCATGAAATGCGCCTGTTTAAATCTGCTGAAGAGATTGAGGTGTTGCGCCGCGCAGGCGAAATCTCTGCCCTGGCGCACACACGCGCCATGCAGGTGTGCCGCCCTGGTATGTTTGAGTACCAGCTCGAAGGCGAAATTCAGCATGAATTCAACCGCCATGGCGCACGTTTTCCCTCCTATAACACCATCGTTGGCGCAGGGGAAAACGGCTGCATCCTGCATTACACGGAAAACGAAAGCCAGATGCGCGACGGCGATCTGGTGCTGATTGATGCCGGGTGCGAATACCAGGGATATGCCGGGGATATCACCCGCACCTTCCCGGTAAACGGCAAATTTACCCCCGCGCAGCGCGAGATTTACGACATTGTGCTGGCCTCCCTTGAGCGCGCCCTTGAACTCTTCCGTCCAGGCACCTCGATTCAGGAAGTGACCGGCGAAGTGGTGCGCATCATGATTACCGGGCTGGTGAAGCTTGGCATTCTGCACGGAGAAGTGGACGAGTTGGTGGCGGAAAACGCCCATCGCCCGTTCTTTATGCATGGCCTGAGCCACTGGCTGGGGCTGGATGTGCATGACGTCGGCGTTTACGGCCAGGATCGCTCTCGTGAGCTGGCTCCCGGCATGGTGCTGACCGTTGAACCCGGTCTCTATATCGCACCGGATGCCGATGTGCCGGAGCAGTATCGCGGGATCGGTATTCGTGTAGAAGACGACATTGTTATCACCGAAAAGGGCAACGAGAACCTCACCGCCAGCGTGGTGAAAAAAGCAGAAGATATTGAGGCGCTGATGGCGAAAGCGCGTTCATGAGTGTGATTATCGTTGGTGGTGGCATGGCTGGTGCAACGCTTGCGCTGGCGATTTCACATCTGACGCAAGGTAAGCTTGCTGTTCATCTGGTGGAAGCCAATGCTCCCGGAGCGCTGGACCACCCTGGTTTCGATGCCCGCGCCATTGCGCTTGCGGCGGGGACCTGCCAACAACTGGCGCGCGTTGGTATCTGGCAGGCGCTTGCCTCCTGCGCAACACCGATTTCCACCGTGCATGTCAGCGATCGGGGGCACGCCGGTTTTGTCACGCTTTCGGCGGCAGATTATCGTATTGACGCCCTCGGCCAGGTGGTTGAGCTACACGATGTCGGGCAGCGACTGTTTACCCTGTTACAGGAAGCCCCCGGCGTTACGCTTCATTGCCCTGCGCGGGTCAGCAGTTTTACCCGTAATGAGCAACAGGTCACTGTGACGCTGGAAAATGGCGAGCATCTTGCGGGTGAATTACTGGTCGCCGCAGACGGTTCCCGTTCGGCAATTGCCGGGCAACTGGGTGTCGAGTGGCAGCAGGCGCCGTATCATCAGGCTGCGGTTATCGCCAATATCACCACGTCTGTTGCCCATCAGGGGCGCGCGTTTGAACGTTTTACTGAACACGGTCCGCTGGCGATGTTACCGATGTCGCAGGGGCGTTGTTCACTGGTGTGGTGCCATCCGCTGGAAAATCAGCAGCAGGTGGCAAGCTGGTCTGATGAACGTTTCTGCCATGAGCTGCAAAAAGCGTTCGGCTGGCGTCTTGGGCGCATCTTACATGCGGGCAAGCGCAGTGTTTATCCGCTGACGTTGACCACCACATCTTCTCCCGTTTCCCATCGCGCCGTGCTGGTCGGCAATGCCGCGCAGACGCTGCATCCTATCGCCGGGCAGGGGTTTAACCTCAGCATGCGTGATGTGATGACGCTGGCGGAAACGCTGTCCGATGCCTGGCTGGAGCAGAAAGATGCTGGCAGCTATCCGGTGCTATTACGTTATCGCCAGCGTCGGCAGGCTGATAAAAATGCCACCATTGGCGTGACCGACGGGCTGGTGCATCTGTTCGCCAACCGCTGGGCACCGCTGGTGGTCGGGCGGAATCTTGGGCTAATGGCAATGGAATTATTCACCCCGGCGCGTGATGTGCTGGCGCAACGAACCCTCGGTTGGGTCGCCCGTTAAGGACAAAGGAGCTAAGAGTGCAGAGTGTTGATGTTGCGATTGTTGGCGGCGGCATGGTAGGGCTGGCGCTGGCCTGCGGGTTACAGGGCAGTGGCTTACGTGTTGCAGTACTGGAGCAGTCTGTTCCTGAACCTTTGGTCGCGGATGCGCCCCCGGCGTTGCGCGTGTCGGCCATTAACGCCGCCAGCGAAAAGCTGCTGACGCATCTTGGCGTCTGGTCGACGATTATCGCCGGACGTGTCGGCCGTTATCACGGTATGGAAGTGTGGGAAAAAGACAGCTTTGGGCGCATCACCTTCGACGACCAGAGCATGGGTTACAGTCATCTTGGCTACATTATTGAAAACGCGCTGATTCACCAGGCGCTGTGGGAAAAGGCGCAGCAGTGCCAGGATGTTACTCTCATCGCACCGGCGGAACTCCAGCAAGTGGCGTGGGGTGAAAACGATGCGTTTCTGACCCTGAAAGATGGCACCATGCTGACCGCCCGGCTGGTGGTCGGCGCAGATGGGGCAAACTCCTGGCTGCGTAATAAAGCAGATATTCCGCTGACCTTTTGGGATTACCATCATCACGCGCTGGTGGCGACAATCCGCACCGATGAGCCGCATCAGGCCGTGGCGCGTCAGGTGTTTCATAACGATGGCATTCTCGCCTTTCTACCGCTCAGCGACCCGCATTTGTGCTCTATTGTCTGGTCGCTGCCGCCCGAACAGGCGAAGGCGATGCAGGAAGCCAGCGACGAATCCTTCAATCAGGCGCTATGCGTGGCTTTTGATAACCGCCTCGGCCTGTGCCACCTCGAGAGCGAACGCCAGATTTACCCGCTCACCGGGCGCTATGCGCGCCAGTTCGCCGGGCACCGTCTGGCGCTGGTGGGCGACGCTGCGCACACCATTCACCCTTTAGCAGGGCAGGGCGTGAATCTCGGCTTTATGGATGTGGCGGAGCTTACCACTGAGTTGCGCCGCCTGAACCGTGAAGGCAAAGATATCGGCCAGCATCTTTATTTGCGTCGCTACGAGCGTAGCCGCAAGCACAGCGCGGCGTTAATGCTGGCAGGGATGCAGGGTTTTCGTGAACTCTTTGCCGGGGCAAACCCGGCGAAAAAGCTGCTGCGCGATATCGGTTTGAAACTGGCCGATACCCTTCCCGGTGTTAAAACACAGTTGTTACGTCAGGCGATGGGCCTTAACGACCAGCCGGAGTGGTTACGTTAACCGCGTCACACTTTCCCTTCCCACCTCCGGGAAGGGACTCTTCCCCCTCATTTGAAATATTCTAATTTCACCCCCTTTTTCAGATTAGTTTTTCTCATCTCACGTTTTTTGCGCGCCGGGGATTTTTGCTCTTAAATGGTGTGAAATACTAATTGTTGCCGCAATAAGCACGTATTAATGACATCTTATTGTTCTTAAGTGGCGATTATTCAGAGTTTCATTCGGTGGTTATCTTTAGTTAACGCGGTCATAAGCTAATGTGATGGCCCACTTTCTCTTATGGTTAAGCACTGCTTTCGGTGATAAGTTCAGGCGAAAGAGAACGTTTGCGTCAACGCCCAATACCGGCGTTGACCCTGGTTTTTTGAGCGAAATTTACGCCGCAAAAAACGTGATAGCTCAGCTTATTCGACGAGGAAAAGATGGCTCAGCAGACCCCTTTATTTGAACAACACACGCTAAGCGGCGCCCGCATGGTCGATTTCCATGGCTGGATGATGCCGCTGCATTACGGCTCGCAAATTGATGAGCACCACGCAGTGCGAACCGATGCCGGGATGTTTGATGTGTCGCATATGACCATCGTTGACCTCAAAGGCAGCCGCACCCGGGAGTTTCTGCGCTATCTGCTGGCAAATGACGTGGCAAAACTCACCAAACCGGGCAAAGCGCTCTATACCGGCATGCTCAATGCCTCGGGTGGTGTGATTGATGACTTAATCGTTTACTACTTCACCGAAGACTTTTTCCGCCTCGTTGTTAACTCCGCCACCCGCGAAAAAGACCTCTCCTGGATTTCCCAACACGCTGAACCTTTCTCCATCGACATCACCGTGCGTGATGACTTGTCGCTGATCGCCGTGCAAGGCCCCCACGCACAAGAGAAAGCCGCAAGCCTGTTTAGCGAAGGGCAGCGCAACGCCGTGGCGGGTATGAAGCCGTTCTTCGGTGTTGAAGCCGGGGATCTGTTTATCGCTACCACCGGTTATACCGGTGAAGCCGGGTATGAAATTGCGCTGCCGAATGAAAAAGCGGCCAGCTTCTGGCAGCAATTGTTGAATGCGGGCGTTAAACCGTGTGGCCTGGGCGCGCGCGACACACTGCGCCTTGAAGCAGGTATGAACCTCTACGGTCAGGAGATGGACGAAGGTGTTTCTCCGCTGGCGGCCAATATGGGCTGGACCATTGCCTGGGAGCCGCAGGATCGCGATTTTATCGGTCGTGACGCGCTGGAACTGCAACGCGAAAAAGGCACCGAACAACTGGTTGGCCTGGTGATGACCGAAAAAGGCGTGCTGCGTAATGAGCTGCCGGTGCACTTCACCGACGCACAGGGCAATGTGCAAAAAGGTGTGATTACCAGCGGGACATTCTCGCCGACGCTTGGCTACAGTATTGCGCTGGCGCGTGTTCCGGCGGGTATCGGCGAAACGGCGGTGGTGCAGATCCGCAACCGCGAAATGCCGGTCAAAGTGACCAAACCTGTATTTGTGCGCGCCGGTAAAGCGGTCGCGTAACCTATTTTTTCTGGAGAGAAAACGATGAGCAATGTACCTGGCGATCTGAAATACAGCAAAGAACATGAGTGGCTGCGCAAGGAGGCGGACGGCACTTATACCGTTGGCATTACCGAACACGCGCAGGAACTGCTGGGCGATATGGTGTTTGTTGACCTGCCGGAAGTGGGCGCAACCGTCGGCGCGGGCGATGACTGCGCCGTTGCTGAATCTGTTAAAGCTGCTTCTGATATTTACGCACCGATCGGCGGTGAAATCGTGGCGGTTAACGAGAGCCTGAATGACTCTCCGGAACTGGTTAACAGCGAACCGTACGGCGAAGGCTGGATCTTCAAAATCAAAGCCAGCGACGAAGCGGAAGTTGACGCGCTGTTAGACGCAACCGCTTATAACGCTCTGCTGGACGAAGAATAAATTTGTGCCGGATGGCACTGCGTTTATCCGGCCTACAAATTGACGTAGATGTAGGCCGGATAAGGCGAAGCCGCCATCCGGCAATCCAGGCCTTCGTTTTATCTATCACTGCACGTTTCAGGAATCCTCGCTCATGACTCAGACGTTAAGCCAGCTTGAACATCATGCTGCATTTATTGGCAGGCATATTGGTCCGGACACAACGCAACAGCAGGAGATGCTGAACACCGTCGGCGCAGACTCGCTGGATGCGTTGATTGCGCAAATCGTGCCGAAAGATATTCAGCTTGCCGTGCCGCCGCAGGTGGGAGAGTCCACCACCGAATACGCTGCGCTGGCCGAACTGAAAACGCTTGCCCGCCGCAACAAGCGCTTTAAGTCTTACATTGGCATGGGCTACGCTGGCGTGCAGTTACCGCCGGTTATCCTGCGCAATATGCTGGAAAACCCGGGCTGGTACACCGCATATACGCCGTATCAGCCGGAAGTGTCGCAGGGGCGTCTTGAATCTCTGCTCAACTTCCAGCAGGTTACCCTTGATCTGACCGGACTTGATATTGCTTCCGCTTCTCTTCTGGATGAAGCAACCGCCGCTGCCGAAGCAATGGCGATGGCAAAACGCGTCAGCAAACTAAAAGGCGCGAACCGCTTCTTCGTTGCGGCAGATGTACATCCGCAAACCCTTGACGTGGTACGTACCCGTGCCGAAACCTTCGGCTTTGATGTGATTGTCGATGAGGCGGATAAAGCGCTCGATCATCAGGATCTGTTCGGCGTGCTGCTCCAGCAGGTCGGCACTACGGGCGAAGTGCATAACTACAGCGCACTGATTAATGAACTGAAGTCGCGCAAAATCGTGGTCAGCGTGGCCGCCGATTTTATGGCGCTGGTACAACTGACCGCACCGGGCAAGCAGGGTGCCGACATCGTGTTTGGCTCCGCGCAACGCTTCGGCGTGCCAATGGGCTACGGCGGCCCGCATGCTGCTTTCTTTGCCGCGAAAGATGAATTCAAACGCTCCATGCCGGGCCGCATTATCGGTGTCTCTAAAGATGCCGCTGGCAATACGGCGCTGCGCATGGCGATGCAGACCCGCGAGCAGCATATCCGCCGCGAGAAAGCGAACTCCAACATTTGTACCTCGCAGGTGCTGCTGGCCAATATCGCCAGCCTGTATGCAGTGTTCCACGGCCCGGCTGGGTTAAAACGCATCGCCGGTCGTATCCATCGCCTGACGGATATTCTGGCCGCTGGTTTGCAGCGTAACGGCCTGAAACTGCGCCACGCTCACTACTTCGACACGCTGTGCGTTGACGTGGCGGATAAAGCGGCGGTGCTGGCGCGTGCCGAAGCCCATGAAATCAACCTGCGTAGCGACATTCTGAACGCGGTAGGCATTACTCTTGATGAAACCACCACCCGTGACGATGTGCTGGCGCTGTTTGATGTGCTGCTGGGCGAGAACCACGGGCTGGATATTGACGCGCTGGATAAAGATGTCGCGCTCGATAGCCGTTCGATTCCGCAAGAGATGCTGCGTGAAGATGATTTCCTGACTCATCCGGTGTTCAACCGCTACCACAGCGAAACCGAGATGATGCGCTATATGCACTCGCTGGAGCGCAAAGATCTGGCGCTGAACCAGGCGATGATCCCGCTCGGCTCCTGCACCATGAAACTGAACGCGGCGGCAGAGATGATCCCGATCACCTGGCCGGAATTTGCAGAACTGCATCCGTTCTGCCCGCCAGAACAGGCGGAAGGCTACCATCAGATGATCGCCCAGCTTTCCGACTGGCTGGTGAAACTGACCGGTTACGACGCACTCTGTATGCAGCCAAATTCCGGTGCGCAGGGTGAATACGCCGGGCTGCTGGCGATTCGCCACTACCACGAAAGCCGCAATGAAGGGCATCGCGATATCTGCCTGATCCCAGGCTCCGCCCACGGCACCAACCCGGCATCGGCGCAGATGGCCGGTATGCAGGTGATCGTAGTGGCCTGTGATAAAAACGGCAACATTGATTTGGCCGACCTGCGCGCGAAAGCTGAGCAGGCGGGCGACAACCTCTCCTGCATCATGGTGACTTACCCGTCAACGCATGGCGTATATGAAGAGACGATCCGCGAAGTGTGCGAAGTAGTGCATCAGTTTGGCGGCCAGGTTTATCTGGATGGCGCAAACATGAACGCGCAGGTGGGTATTACCTCGCCGGGCTTTATCGGCGCGGATGTATCACACCTCAACCTGCACAAAACCTTCTGCATCCCGCACGGCGGTGGCGGCCCTGGTATGGGGCCAATCGGCGTGAAAGCGCACCTTGCACCGTTTGTGCCGGGGCACAGCGTGGTGCAAATCGAAGGTATGCTGACGCGCCAGGGCGCAGTCTCTGCGGCACCGTTTGGTAGCGCGTCGATCCTGCCGATCAGCTGGATGTATATCCGCATGATGGGGGCTGAAGGGCTGAAAAAAGCCAGCCAGGTGGCGATCCTCAATGCCAACTATATTGCCAGCCGCCTGAAAGACGCGTTCCCGGTGCTCTATACCGGCCGCGATGGCCGCGTGGCGCACGAATGCATCCTCGATATTCGCCCACTGAAAGAGGAAACCGGCATCAGCGAACTGGATATTGCCAAGCGCCTGATCGACTACGGCTTCCATGCGCCGACCATGTCGTTCCCGGTAGCGGGCACGCTGATGGTTGAACCGACGGAATCAGAAAGCAAAGTGGAACTGGATCGCTTTATTGATGCGATGCTGGCGATCCGCGGTGAAATCGATCGTGTGAAGCAGGGCGAATGGACGCTGGAGGATAACCCGCTGGTTAACGCGCCGCACACCCAGAATGAGCTGGTCAGCGAGTGGCAACACGCGTATACCCGCGAACTGGCGGTGTTCCCGGCAGGCGCAGCCAACAAATACTGGCCGACCGTGAAACGTCTGGATGATGTTTACGGCGACCGTAACCTGTTCTGCTCCTGTGTGCCGATGAGCGAATATCAGTAATCCCCTGATTCAGCTATCTTTTAAGGACGCTTCGGCGTCCTTTATTGCGGGTAGCTTTCTCGATCTGGCAAAAAGCCCTGTCACATCAGAGGTTTTTGCCATTGCTGGCGATCACTTCTTTGTACCAGTTAAAGCTCTTCTTACGGGAGCGCGACATATCGCCGGTGCCGTCATCGTGTTTGTTCACGTAGATAAAACCGTAACGCTTGCTGTACTGACCGGTGGTGAAAGAGACGCAATCGATACAGCCCCACGGTGTATAACCCATCAGATCTACGCCGTCCCAGGTGACCGCTTTCATCATCTCCTCGACGTGTGCGCGCAAGTAGTCGATACGGTAATCATCGTTGATGCTGCCGTCCTCTTCGACTTTATCGTAAGCGCCAAAACCGTTTTCCACGATAAACAGCGGCTTCTGATAACGCTCATACAGCTCGCACAGGGCGTAGCGCAGGCCAACCGGGTCAATCTGCCAGCCCCAGTCGGAAGCTTTCACATGCGGGTTCGGCACGCTGCCCTGGAAACCTGACAGCGCATCGCCGGAGCCGCCTTCGGCTTTCACCGCGTTGGTCATGTAATAGCTGAAACCAAGGTAATCACAGCAGCCTTCGCGCAGGATCGCTTCATCGCCCGCTTCCATTTTGATATCGAAGCCGCGGCGTTCCCATTCGTTCAGCACATAAGATGGATAGTAACCGCGCAGTTGCACGTCGGTGAACACATAGCGCTCGCGCATGGATTCCTGCGCATACATCACATCTTCTGGCTTACAGGAGAAGGGATAGAGCGGCACCATTGCCAGCATGCAGCCAATTTTCATCGCCGGGTTGATACGGTGACCGATTTTCACCGCCATCGCGCTGGCAATAAACTGGTGATGGAGCACCTGATACATGGTCTCTTCCGGGTTTTCATGGTCGGTATAGACCACACCGGAACAGCAGTAGCCAAATAGCGGTGCGCGCCAGTTACGTTGGTTATTAATTTCGTTGAAGGTCATCCAGTATTTGACCTTGTTTTTATAGCGCTCGAACACGACTTCGGCGAAACGCACAAAGCAATCAACCACTTTGCGGTTGGTCCAGCCGCCATATTCCTGCACGAGGTGCAACGGCATTTCGAAGTGAGAAAGGGTGATTACCGGTTCGATGTTGTATTTCAGCAATTCATCAAACATGTCGTCGTAGAATTTCAGCCCTTCTTCGTTAGGCTGTTGCTCGTCACCTTTCGGGAAGATGCGGGTCCAGGCGATAGAAGTCCGGAAGCATTTGAAGCCCATCTCGGCGAACAGCTTGATGTCTTCTTTATAATGACCATGAAAATCGATGGCTTCGTGGTTCGGGTAGTATTTTCCGGCTTCCACTTGCTGGGTGATTTCTCGCGGTACGCCATGTGCGCCACCGGTCAGCACATCGCAAATGCCTGGGCCTTTGCCGCCTTTATTCCAGCCGCCTTCAACCTGATGCGCGGCGACAGCGCCGCCCCATAAAAAATCTTTCGGTAAGGTCAATTTTTTCATCGTTGCTCTTCTCGTCATATTGGCTGTGAACGAGTCTAGCAAAGGCGAAATGAATGTCACGATATAACAAATTGCCGCTGTGGTAATTTGTTACCGCGAAAAAACATCCTGTTTTTTTATGCTATTTTCTTCGCCAGTTTACGCCCCAGAGACTCCAGAATATAAACCACCGGTATTTGCGTTGTAATATCGTAACCACCGGAAATACGCATTTGTGGCACATGCCAGGAAATATTAAAGTCGGCCAGTTTTGCCAGGCGCGAATGTTCATGGCTGGTAATGGAGAGCACTTTGCAGTGGTGCAGGCTGAACTGGCTGGCGAAACGCAGGATCTCTTCGGTCTCGCCAGAGACAGAAAGGACAATTGCCAGCGCGTTTTTCGCCATATCATTGGTGACCGGAAAATAAGGATCATCGATATGGTTACTGAATTTACCAATATTAGAAAAGAAGCGTGCGCCATATTTCGCCAGTGCACCAGATGTTCCTGCACCGACAAATATAATGCGTTCGGAAGATAATATGATGTCGACGGTGTTATCTAATAATGTGTCAAATTCATCGTTATTCACGCTTTTAAAAAAGCTCATCACTTCGCTGGCCCCAAAATTAGCTTGCGGCGGCTCGTTCTGCTCTAAATACAATTTAAAGCGCACGCGAAATTCCGAGTACCCTTCGCAACTCAGCTTGCGGCAAAAGCGCAGCACCGTGGTTGTGGAGACACCTGCTGCGTCGGCCAGCTCGCGGATCGTCATATACATCACTTTGTCGCGATTTTTGACCACAAAGTTATAAACCATCATCTCCAGGTTGTTGAGGCTGGCAATGGCAGAGTGAGTAAACATCGTCACGGCGGTGTCCTTTGCTTTCAGATAACGTAGCCCGCCCTGCGAAGCGTGGCATGCAAATGTGCCCACATGCTGCCATAACTCTGGCTGGCTTGCCCCGTCTTTTGCGTTGTACAGGCAATTGCACATTTGGACATGATATTTTTTAGCGTACAGGTGTGCACTGGAATCATTCTCAGCTAAGCTGGTATCGCGACATTTTTTGAGTTCTCCTGGAGTTAATTTATGGTTAAGCAACCATTAATCGCACAGGGATATACACTGGCAGAGGAGATTGCCAACAGCATCAGTCACGGTATCGGGCTGGTGTTCGGGATTGTGGGTCTGGTGCTGCTGCTGGTGCAGGCGGTAGACAGCAATGCCAGTACCATAGCCATTACCAGTTATGCACTTTATGGCGGCAGCATGATCCTGCTGTTTCTGGCCTCGACGCTTTACCACGCCATTCCGCATCAGCGGGCCAAAGCCTGGCTGAAGAAATTTGACCACTGCGCCATCTATCTGTTGATTGCCGGAACCTACACTCCGTTTTTACTGGTCGGGCTGGATTCGCCGCTGGCGCGCGGGCTGATGATTGTTATCTGGAGCCTCGCTCTGGTGGGGATCCTGTTTAAGCTCACCATTGCTCACCGTTTCAAAGTGCTGTCACTGGTGACTTACCTGATGATGGGCTGGCTGTCACTGATTGTGATTTATCAACTTGCTACGCGGCTGTCAGTTGGCGGCGTAACGCTGCTAGCGGTGGGTGGTCTGGTTTATTCGCTCGGCGTGATTTTTTACGTCTGCAAGCGCATCCCTTATAACCATGCCATCTGGCACGGTTTTGTGCTCGGCGGCAGTGTCTGCCATTTCCTGGCCATTTATTTGTACGTGGGGCAGATTTAAGCAAACATGCCGGGTGACGCTTTTTGCCAGCCCGGCTCAGACGTATTTATGCTTCCAGCGACTTACTCTTCCAACGAATAGGGCAGCGGTTCGATGCTTAAGGTATTGGCATCATCGCGTACGCGAAATACGCTGCCTGGCTCCATATCGTTGTTCATCACCACCTGAACGATCACTCGCCCGTCATCCAGTTGTGCCGAAGCCAGCACGGTTCCGGTACGACGCCAATTTTCGCCCATCTTCAGCTCCAGATCTTCACCCGCCTCCGGCGCACGGCTGGCGGCTCCTGCCAGATACCACAGCGCACGTTTATTGGCACCGCGGAATTTCGCGCGAGCGACCATTTCCTGCCCGGTATAGCACCCTTTTTTAAAGCTAATTCCGCCCAGCGCCTGAAGGTTGGTTGCCTGCGGGATAAACTGCGCGCTGTTCGGCTCATCAATTACCGGCAAACCCGCTTCGATATTCAACGCCAGCCACTGCTGGCTATTGTTGAGCTGTGCTTCGCCGCGCAGTTTCTCGGTGACCGCTTCTGCGCTGGCTACATCGGTGACCAGCAGGAAGCGCTCGGCGGGATGCGCAAACCACAGCAGGGTCGTTTCACCCTCCTGAACAACCTGCTTTTCGCTGTCCGGCAGCGTTGTAAACAGGTTTGCCAGCGCGGCGCGAGCCTGAAAACCGGCCACACCGAGCAGGACATGCTCGTCGTCAGGCGCAATGGCGACTTTGGAGAAGACGGCATATTTTTTCAGTTCGCGAAGCTGCATGTCACGCACGCTGCGGCGCAAAATCCATGCGAACCCGTCTTTATAGTGGAACAACCGCATATTGCTCCACATTTTGCCTTTAGAATCACAGTGCGCCGCCAGCAGGTGCTGTTCAGCCGCCATCGTTGAGACATCTGCTGTTACCTGGCCTTGCAGGTATTTCTCACTGTCAGCACCGGTGATGGTCGCCAGGGCCCAGTCATCAAGGGTCATAAGCGTCAGCGGCAGACGAGCCGAGGCGGTCGGCTGGCGCGGAGGAAATGGAGTAAAAGCCATAATAATGTCCTGATTAGCTTAACGCTGTGTGGGTACTTAATGGTAAAAGAGCCGTTGTTCATTGCAAGCGCTAAAGCATGCGATTTGTGCCATTGTGCGTTTCTTGCGAAACGTTACGCAGATGAATGATATTTTTGCAAACCATGCGACTTATTCTGGAAGCGGGCTCGTGAAGCGAAATATTCCACAAAAGGAATATTAAAAACACGTTACAATGTGGCCATCATGCCGATACAGGGAGAAACACATGGATATTAATAACAAAGCCCGTATTCACTGGGCTTGCCGTCGCGGAATGCGCGAGCTCGATATTTCCATCATGCCTTTTTTCGAACATGAGTACGACTCGCTGAGCGATGACGACAAGCATCTTTTTGTCCGTTTGCTGGAAAGCGACGACCCGGACTTATTCAACTGGCTAATGAATCATGGCAAACCCCAGGATGCGGAGTTGCAAAGAATGGTGCTGTTAATCCAGACACGGAATCGGGATCGTGGTCCTGTGGCAATCTGAGTTACGCGTCTCGTGGCGCGCACAATGGCTTTCCTTACTGCTGCACGGTCTGGTGGCCGCGCTTGTTTTGTTGATGCCCTGGCCGCTGAGCTATACGCCGCTGTGGCTTTTGTTACTGTCGCTGGTGGTGTTTGACTGCGTACGCAGCCAGCGGCGGATTAACGCTTGCCACGGTGAGATCAAATTGTTGATGGACTCCCGTCTGCGCTGGCAGGGTGTTGAATGGGATATTGTCGGCACGCCCTGGATGGTGCGCAGCGGAATGATGCTGCGTTTACGCCGCGAAGAAGACGGGCGTCGCCAGCATTTATGGCTGGCCGCAGACAGTATGGATGCGCAGGAGTGGCGCGATCTGCGCCGGATGATTTTGCAAAAACCGGCACAGGGGCTGCATTAATAACGGCTGCGGTTCAGGCAAAGCGTTCTGCCATCTCCGTCAGGATTTGCTCGCACCAGGACTCAATGCGCGCCTCGCTCAGATCGTACTGATTGGTTTCATCCAGTGCCAGGCCGACAAACAGTTGCCCATCGGCAATAACCGGCTTGTTGCTGGTGAACTCGTAGCCTTCGGTTGGCCAATAGCCAATGAAGTTGACGCCTTTCGGTGCCAGTTTGTCATGCAGCATACCCAGCGCGTCGAGGAACCACTCGCCATAACCGAGCTGATCGCCCATGCCATATAAAGCAACAATTTTGCCCTCAAGATTAAGGGTGTCGAGCTGCTCCCAGATGGCTTCCCAGTCTTCCTGTAGTTCGCCAAAATCCCAGGTTGGAATGCCGAGGATCAGCGCATCATACTGTTCCATCAGGGCGGGGGCATCGTCTTTCAGGTTGTGTAGCGTCACCAGTTCCGGCCCGATAATGTCGCGGATTTTTTCCGCTGCCATCTCGGTGTAACACGTGCTGGAACCATAAAACAGACCAATATTCATAACGTAAACATCTCGATTCTTGATGTGTCTTTTCACGCAGTGTACCAGAATCGTCCGTCAATCAGGCATAATGCAGCGATTGAGAGAAGGAGAGAGCGGATGGAACAGGATCTCGCACGTATCGAACAATTTCTTGATGCGCTCTGGCTTGAGAACAATCTGGCGGAAAATACGCTCAGCGCCTATCGCCGCGATTTGAAGAGCGTTGTGGAATGGCTACATCACCGGGAAAGCAGCCTTGAGCGCGCGCAGCCCGATGATCTGCAAACGCTTCTGGCCGAGCGCGTCGACGGCGGTTATAAAGCCACCAGCTCCGCGCGTTTGCTGAGCGCCGTGCGGCGGTTTTTTCAGTATCTCTACCGGGAAAAAATTCGCAGTGACGATCCCAGCGCGTCGCTGGCCTCCCCCAAGCTGCCCCAGCGTCTGCCGAAAGACTTAAGCGAAGCGCAGGTGGGCAGGCTTTTACAAGCCCCCACGGTTGACCAGCCGCTGGAGTTACGCGATAAAGCGATGCTTGAGGTGTTATATGCCACCGGGTTACGCGTCACGGAACTGGTGAGTTTGACGATGAGTGATATCAGCCTGCGCCAGGGCGTGTTGCGGGTGATCGGTAAAGGTAATAAAGAGCGTCTGGTGCCGCTGGGAGAAGAAGCGGTTTACTGGGTGGAACAGTTTCTGGAATATGGTCGTCCGTGGCTGCTTAACGGGGCGTCAATCGATGTGCTTTTCCCCAGCCAGCGCGCGCAGCAGATGACGCGCCAGACTTTCTGGCATCGTATCAAGCACTACGCAACACTTGCGGGGATCGACAGCGAAAAGTTATCACCCCACGTTTTGCGCCATGCTTTTGCCACCCATCTGCTCAACCACGGCGCGGATCTGCGCGTGGTGCAGATGTTATTGGGGCATCAGGATCTTTCCACTACGCAAATTTATACGCATGTCGCCACCGAGCGACTGCGCAAGCTTCATCAACAGCATCACCCGCGGGCGTGAATGCTGACAATCTAAGGATGTGTTATGAAAAATGGTTTAATCCTCTTCACCCTCCTGGCCGCCGCCTTTACCGGTGCAGCGCAGGCCGACGACGCCTCTATCAAGCAGTCGCTGGCGAAACTGGGTGTTCAGAGTTCCGAAATTCTGCCCGCTCCCGTTACCGGAATGAAAGCCGTATTGACTAATAGCGGCGTGCTGTATGTCACCGAAGATGGCAAACATATCATCCAGGGGCCGATGTACGATGTCAGCGGCGCGCACCCGGTCAACGTCACCACCAAAATGCTGCTGCCGCATCTCAATGCGCTGGAAAAAGAGATGATTGTTTACAAAGCGCCGCAAGAAAAACATGTTATTACCGTCTTTACCGATATCACCTGCGGTTACTGCCAGAAGCTGCATAGCGAAATGGCGGACTACAACGCGCTGGGTATCACCGTGCGCTACCTTGCTTTCCCGCGTCAGGGCGTACCGAGTGAAGTGGAAAAACAGATGAAGGCTATCTGGTGTGCGAAAGATCCGAAGCAAGCCTTCGATGATGCGATGGCCGGCAAAGGCGTGAAACCTGCCAGCTGCGATATCGATATCGCTAACCACTACGCGCTCGGCGTGCAGTTTGGCGTTAACGGCACCCCGGCTATCGTGCTGAACGATGGCTACCTCGTTCCGGGTTATCAGGCTCCTTCTGAAATGAAAGCCTTCCTCGATCAACATCAAAAAGCCACTGGCGGTAAATAATTCGCGTGAAAGCTCAGATACAACTTCGCCGCCGTGAGGTGGATGACTCCGTAGAACTGGCGGATTCGTTACCGCCGCTGCTGCGCCGCTTATACGCCAGCCGTGGTGTGCGTAATGCCAGCGAACTGGAGCGTAGCGTAAAAGGCATGCTGCCGTGGCAGCAACTGACCGGCATTGATGATGCGGTAACGCACCTCTATAACGCGCTACGCGAAGGGTTGCGCATTATTGTGGTCGGTGATTTCGATGCCGATGGCGCAACCAGCACTGCACTCAGCGTGCTGGCGTTGCGCTCGCTGGGTTGTGAAAACGTCAGTTACCTGGTGCCGAACCGTTTTGATGATGGCTATGGCCTGAGCCCGGAAGTGGTCGATCAGGCCCATGCTCGTGGTGCACAGCTGATCCTCACGGTGGATAACGGCATTTCGTCCCACGCGGGGGTTGCGCGGGCACATGCGCTGGGCATTCCGGTGGTCGTGACCGATCACCACCTGCCGGGCGATACGCTACCGGATGCGGAAGCCATCGTTAACCCGAACCTGCGCGACTGCGATTTCCCATCGAAATCGCTGGCAGGCGTTGGCGTGGCGTTCTATTTGATGCTGGCGCTGCGCGCATTTCTGCGCGACAACGGCTGGTTTGAATCACGCGGTTTAGCCATGCCAAACCTGGCCGAACTGCTCGATTTGGTGGCGCTTGGCACGGTGGCGGATGTGGTGCCGCTGGATGCCAACAACCGCATTCTGACCTGGCAGGGGCTGAGCCGTATTCGCGCCGGGCGCTGCCGCCCCGGTATTAAAGCCCTGCTGGAGATTGCCAATCGCGACGCGCAAAAACTGGCGGCCAGTGACTTAGGTTTTGCGCTCGGCCCGCGTCTCAACGCCGCAGGCCGGCTGGACGATATGTCTGTTGGTGTCGCGCTATTGCTGTGCGATAACCTCGGCGAAGCGCGCCAGCTTGCCAGCGATCTCGATGCCCTCAACCAGACGCGCAAAGAGATTGAGCAGGGCATGCAGGCGGAAGCGCTGACCCTGTGCGAACAGCTTGAACGCAGCAGTGAAACGTTGCCTGGCGGTCTTGCGATGTACCATCCCGAGTGGCATCAGGGCGTGGTCGGTATTCTCGCTTCGCGTATCAAAGAGCGTTTTCACCGCCCGGTAATCGCCTTTGCACCTGCCGGAGAGGGGGTGCTGAAAGGCTCTGGCCGTTCTGTGCAGGGGCTGCATATGCGCGATGCACTGGAGCGGCTCGATACCCTTTATCCCGGTATGATGCTGAAGTTCGGCGGTCATGCGATGGCAGCAGGGCTGACGCTGGAAGAAGTGCATTTTGACGTGTTCCAGCAGCGCTTTGGCGAACTGGTCACCGAGTGGCTGGATCCGGCGCTGTTGCAGGGTGAAATTATCTCTGATGGGCCGCTCACGGCACAGGAGATGACCCTTGACGTCGCAGAGATGCTGCGCGAAGCCGGCCCCTGGGGGCAGATGTTCCCGGAACCGCTGTTCGACGGCGAGTTTCGTCTGTTGCAGCAGCGGCTGGTGGGCGAGCGCCATTTGAAGGTGATGCTCGAGCCGGTCGGTGGCGGGCCGCTGCTCGACGGTATCGCGTTTAATGTCGATACCACCTGCTGGCCAGACAACGGCGTGCGGCAGGTGAATATTGCTTATAAACTTGATGTAAACGAGTTTCGCGGCAACCGTAGCGTGCAGCTGATCATCGAAAATCTCTGGCCACTTTAGCGCCAGTATTCGCTACAAATAAGGGCGTAGATCCGGTAGACTCACGCCCTTATCACCGCTTTTTGACAAGTCAATTAAAAGAAATCAGACCATGTTTGAAATTAACCCGGTAAAAAATCGCATTCAGGACCTCACGGAGCGCTCCGACGTTCTTAGGGGGTATCTTTGACTATGACGCCAAGAAAGAGCGTCTGGAAGAAGTAAACGCCGAGCTGGAACAGCCGGACGTATGGAATGAGCCAGAGCGCGCACAGGCGCTGGGCAAAGAACGTTCATCACTCGAAGCCATCGTTGATACGCTGGATCAGATGCGCCAGGGCCTGGAAGATGTGGCAGGCCTGCTGGAGCTGGCCGTTGAAGCCGACGACGAAGAGACTTTCAACGAAGCCGTCGCCGAATTAGATGTGCTGGAAGAGAAACTGGCGCAGCTTGAGTTCCGTCGCATGTTCTCTGGCGAGTACGACAGCGCCGATTGCTACCTGGACATCCAGGCTGGTTCTGGCGGCACCGAAGCGCAAGACTGGGCCAGCATGCTGATGCGTATGTACCTGCGTTGGGCGGAAGCGCGCGGCTTCAAGACGGAAATTATCGAAGAGTCTGAAGGCGAAGTTGCGGGTATCAAATCCGTCACCATCAAGATTATTGGCGATTACGCTTACGGCTGGCTGCGTACCGAAACCGGCGTGCACCGCCTGGTGCGTAAGAGCCCGTTCGATTCCGGCGGTCGCCGTCATACCTCTTTTAGCTCCGCGTTTGTTTACCCGGAAGTGGAAGACGATATCGATATCGAAATCAACCCGGCGGATCTGCGTATCGACGTTTATCGCGCGTCCGGCGCGGGCGGTCAGCACGTTAACCGTACTGAATCCGCAGTACGTATTACCCATATTCCGACCGGGCTGGTGACACAGTGCCAGAATGACCGCTCTCAGCATAAAAACAAAGACCAGGCCATGAAGCAGATGAAAGCGAAGCTTTATGAACTGGAGATGCAAAAGAAAAATGCCGAGAAGCAGGCGATGGAAGATACCAAGTCCGACATCGGCTGGGGTAGCCAGATCCGTTCTTATGTCCTGGATGATTCCCGCATCAAAGATCTGCGCACCGGGGTTGAAACCCGCAATACGCAGGCGGTGCTGGACGGCAGCCTGGATCAATTTATTGAAGCAAGTTTGAAAGCAGGGTTATGAGGAACCAACATGTCTGAACAACAAGCACAGGGCGCTGACGCGGCAGTTGAACTTAATAATGAACTGAAAAACCGCCGCGAGAAGCTGGCGCTGCTGCGCGAGCAGGGCGTTCCGTTCCCGAACGATTTTCGTCGTGACCAGACCTCTGACAAGCTGCACGCCGAATTCGATGCCAAAGAGAACGAAGAGCTGGAAGCGCTCGGCATTGAGGTTTCCGTTGCGGGTCGTATGATGACGCGCCGCATTATGGGTAAAGCCTCTTTCGTTACCTTGCAGGACGTGGGTGGTCGCATCCAGTTATATGTTTCCCGCGACGATCTGGCGGAAGGCGTTTACAACGAGCAGTTCAAAAAATGGGATCTCGGCGACATCCTCGGCGCGCGCGGCAAGCTGTTCAAAACCAAGACCGGTGAACTCTCCATCCACTGCACCGAGCTGCGTCTGCTGACCAAAGCCCTGCGCCCGCTGCCGGATAAATTCCACGGCTTGCAGGATCAGGAAGCGCGTTATCGTCAGCGCTATCTCGATCTGATTGCCAACGAAGAGTCGCGCAACACCTTCAAAATTCGCTCCCGTATCATGGCCGGTATCCGCCAGTTCATGGTTGGCCGCGACTTTATGGAAGTGGAAACCCCAATGATGCAGGTGATCCCAGGCGGGGCGTCCGCGCGTCCGTTTATCACCCATCACAACGCGCTCGACCTCGACATGTACTTGCGTATCGCGCCGGAACTGTACCTTAAGCGTCTGGTGGTTGGCGGTTTTGAGCGTGTGTTCGAAATCAATCGCAACTTCCGTAACGAAGGCATCTCCGTGCGTCATAACCCTGAGTTCACCATGATGGAACTCTACATGGCGTACGCGGATTACAAAGACTTGATCGAACTGACCGAATCCCTGTTCCGTACCCTGGCACAGGACATTCTCGGCACCACAGAAGTGCCGTATGGCGATCAGGTTTTCGACTTCGGCAAGCCGTTTGAAAAACTGACCATGCGCGAAGCCATCAAAAAATACCGTCCGGAAACCGAGATGACGGAGTTGGATAACTTCGACAGCGCAAAAGCCATTGCTGGAAGCATCGGTATCAAGGTAGAAAAAAGCTGGGGTCTGGGGCGCATCGTGACCGAGATCTTCGAAGAAGTGGCGGAAGCGCACCTGATCCAGCCGACCTTTATTACGGAATACCCGGCAGAAGTTTCGCCGCTGGCGCGCCGTAATGACGAGAACCCGGAAATCACCGATCGCTTCGAGTTCTTTATCGGCGGTCGTGAAATCGGTAACGGCTTTAGCGAACTGAATGATGCCGAAGACCAGGCGCAGCGCTTTGCTGACCAGGTCGCGGCGAAAGACGCAGGTGATGACGAAGCGATGTTCTTCGACGAAGATTATGTTACCGCGCTGGAACACGGTTTGCCGCCGACTGCCGGTCTGGGCATTGGCATCGACCGTATGGTGATGCTGTTTACCAACAGCCACACCATTCGTGACGTGATCCTGTTCCCGGCGATGCGTCCGGTGAAATAATCACAACGCGCTAAAAGCCCCGACGTTTACGCGCCGGGGCTTTTTTATGGCTGTAATTCGGCAACAAATTGCCGCAGTTTCTCTTTTGCGCTCGCGGCTTCTGCCGCCATCCACGGGCTGAACGCCCAAGGCGTCGCCTCCAGCGCACGCAGCAGCGCTTCCAGTTCAACCCATTGATATTGCATTACTTCATCGTAGTTGATCTTCACCGGCGTAATAACCTGTGCGGCTGAAACCGGGCAAATCTCGTTTTCGACAATGCCGGACGGGTCGGTTTCGCGATAGCGAAAATCGGTGGCGATCGGTGTGATGCGGGTGATTTCGGCACCGACTTCATGACGGCAGCGGCGGATAATTGCCTGCCCGGTGGTTTCGCCTGTTTGCGGATGACCGCAAACGGAGTTAGTCCAGACGCCCGGCCAGGCCTTTTTGCTCATGGCGCGCCGCGTAACCAGGCATTCGCCCGACGCATTAAAAAGCCAGCAGGAGAAGGCCAGATGTAGCGGTGTTTGTGATGTGTGCGCGGCGTATTTTTCCTGTCTGCCGATGACGGTTCCTTCGTCGTTAACTAATAAGACATGTTCTTGTGTGTCCATAACGACTCCCGTACTGAAAATGCCGATGGCGCTACGTTTACCCGGCCCGTGGCATAAACATCTGTGCAGGCCCGGCAGGCGCAGCGCCACCGTGTGGTCATAATTATATCCAGGTCTCCGGCGAAAAATTTTGCTTACAGAGCGGAAAATGGCATCAATTTATGGGAAATATTGCCCAGGGTTATCTGATTGCGCGTCAGGCGGCGTGAAAGGGTTGGCATCAAACTTATGGCTGTTATCATATGACGCCCTTTATTTCATTCGAGGATCTGTTTTGCGCGCAGGACGCCTGATGAGAAATCCATTTCATATGGTCATTTGCCTGGTAATAGCTTTGCTATTGGCGGGCTGCGCCGGGAATAAATCCTCCGGCAGCTATTCCGGCTCTACCTATACGGTGAAGCGCGGCGATACGCTGTACCGCATTTCTCGCATGACCGGCACCAGTGTGAAAGAGCTGGCGAGCATGAACGGTATTTCACCGCCGTACACCATTGAAGTGGGGCAGCGGCTGAAAGTGAAAGGTTCGACGAAAGCGTCGTCATCTTCCGGGAAATTAGCCAAAGCCAGGCCGTCTTCCGCCGTTCCGCAATCGTCATGGCCGCCGGTCGGCCAACGTTGCTGGCGCTGGCCGACTACCGGGAAAGTGATCCTGACCTATTCCACATCTGATGGCGGTAATAAAGGCATTGATATTGCCGGTTCGCGCGGACAGCCGATTTACGCCGCCGGCGCGGGCAAAGTGGTCTATGTTGGTAGCCAACTGCGCGGCTACGGCAATCTGATCATGATTAAGCACAGCGAAGATTACATCACCGCTTACGCGCATAACGATACGTTGCTGGTAAATAATGGGCAGAGCGTGAAGTCCGGGCAGAAAATTGCCACCATGGGCAGCAGCGACGCCGACTCCGTGCGCCTGCACTTCCAGCTGCGTTACCGGGCGACGGCAATTGATCCGCTGCGCTATTTGCCGCCGCAGGGCAGCGCACCGAAGTGTTAATTTCGGCGCTAACAGGCCATAAATTAACCTGTTAGCGTTTCGGTGGGTTGTCAGACGCAATGTAAAGTCTATAATGCGTAACGCACTCCAAGGCGGGCGTAGTTCAATGGTAGAACGAGAGCTTCCCAAGCTCTATACGAGGGTTCGATTCCCTTCGCCCGCTCCAGCCCTTTAAAATCCTTATAACTCAATGAGTTAACTATAAGGTAATGTGACCAAAGTACCGCTATTTACCCTGAAAGTTGCCGCGATTTGTTGAACGGTGAACAGGGAGTTTAGCAAAGCGCTGGCGGTCGTTCCACTTGTCATACCGCGATAGCCCAACATGAACAGAAAGCCGCACACCCGGCATGATTCCCTGAAACTTACAGCGAGGCGCATTCCGCCCGATGCTCCCTTATGCCACACGTCGAGATGACGTTGCAGGGAATAAACAGGTTTATGGTGATATTCGTACCTGCACACGATATGCAGGCTCTGTCTCCGTCTGGCTCACGGTTCCTAAGCGATACACGAGCGCCCTGATAAATCTCGCTGTAATGACATAACCCTGATGATGTCGCGCCGCTCCGCTTGATGCTGTATCACCAATCGGGCATTAGGCTTGTTATGCCTAAAATCAGGGAGAATGGGGCAAGGCTGGAGAGATCCAGCCTTGGCGGTCATCTCACTTTCTTGAAAATGAGCAGAATCAACACGGTAGAAACAACGTAACCGAAGAGCGAAACATCAATCAGTCTGTCGTAATACTGATCAAATTCAGCAACCACAGCATTACAGGCTTCAGTCGTGATCGTCTTTTCGTTGAGTATGTCTGTGTATTTTCTCGTTATCCCATAATCTAAAACAATGACCAAAATGGATGCTATGTAAATGAAAGAAATCGTGATTATGCTTCCCCATCGGATGATAAATTTTGTTCTACTCGTCAAGGTCATATGAACCACCCAAGAAGCCACCAACCGTACCGCCAGAATAACCAGAAGCTGAACCTAATTTTGAGGCTCCCGCTGCAAGGTTTTTCTCCATAGCGTTTTCTTCACCAGCAGTGTAATTGTCTATGTTTGGATACTGTTCTTTGAATTCGTTGGTAACTTCAGTTACTTGCATCGAACTTAGGCTACTGCTTTTGCGAATAAGATAATTTTGTAGAGACAAAGGCACTGCAAAATCTTCCTCGCTTTCAATCGGTAATTGCGTTGTAGTCGATGTGTAGCTTGTTTCGAAAATGTTTGAGCCTGATTTACGAATTACCTGAACAGTATGCGTTGTACAGTTGCTACCAGTCAGATCATAGACGTCAATTACTCTCCCCCTGCGTTTGGTTCTTTCACCCATTTTCTCTGTAGGGATTGGCTTTGCTCCTGAGTTCCAAAGGTTTTCAAACAATGAGCGTGTCTCAGCTATGGATGCATCATCAATCTTGAATACCCGAGCATTAACTTTATAAAGTTCTTCACGGTAGTAGCTACGAGCATCCTCTCCGGTAAAGAAGTTAAGTATTCCATCGCCTGTAAAGTTAGCTGGACCTCTTCGACCAAAGCGTCCGTAGGTGTAAACATAAATTGAGTTGTTTTCATGCACTGAAACGAAAGCGTGTCCTGCATCGGTGATTTCTGTCCAGATGTAAACGCCGTTCAATAGCTGGTTATCTTCTGGCTTGCAGGTGTCAGCAAAGCTGTTTTGCTTCTTCGCTACTTGGGCGTGCTGCACTGGCTCTACTGGCGCTATAGTCCAAGAAGGGGTATTAACTTCAACGGTGCCGGGCGCGATGAGAAAATTAGTGCCCTGTGGACAACCGCAGTGGTTAATTTCCGCTGACAACCCCTAATTTCAAAAAAGTTTTCGTTCGCTTAATTTTCGGCCGCGATGCCCGTTAAACAGCCGATTTGCTCTTTAACTGAGCGATTTCACGGGCGAAATGCGCTACCTGCTGCCAGTCGGTGTAGACAACTTCCTGGCTGGGGTTCGTTTCTCCCCCGGTCATCTTCATGATGAGTTGAATCATCAAGCGGTCATACCAGCGATAGCGCGGGTAGCGCAGCGCGCCGGCGAACACCGCGCACTGATCGGGTTGCCATGGCGACGAAAGCAGAAACTTGCGCGTATAACTGTTGGTTTGCGGGGTACTCTTCTCTGGCTTGCGCGCCACCAGATTGACGGAATAGAAGGCGCTCGGCAGGGCGTTCAGCTTTTGCAGATGTTTTTTCACAAAACTCGCCAGCGCCGGGTGGAAATGCCCGTAGCGAATAGATGCACCGATCACCACCCGATCATATTTTTCCCAGTCAATATCTGGCGTGCGGTTCAGATTCACCACATCGGCATACACTCCCATCTCGTTAAGCTCGGAAGCCAGATAAGAGGCGATTTCCCGCGTTTGCCCATCCCGGGTAGAAAATAGAATCAATGTTTTCACGTAACGCTCCCTTACTCGCGCCAGAAAGTGGGGGTAAACAACACCAGTAGGGTGAAGACCTCCAGACGACCAAACAGCATATTGGCGATGAGAACCCACTTCGCAACCGGATTCATGCTCGCGAAGTTGTCCGCCACAACGCCCAGCCCTGGCCCCAGGTTATTGAGCGTAGCCACGACCGAGGCGAAAGCCGAAAAATCATCCACGCCGGTGGCGATAATCGCCAGCATGCTGACAATAAACACTAGCGCATAGGCAGAGAAGAAACCCCACACCGCTTCGAGGATACGTTCCGGCAGCGCGCGATGGCCCAGCTTGATGCTATATACCGCGTTCGGGTGCACCAGGCGTTTCAACTCGCGGTTCCCCTGTTTGAACAGCAGCAAAATACGGATCACTTTCAGGCCACCACCGGTCGACCCGGCACAACCGCCAATAAAAGCTGAACAGAGCAAAAGCACCGGCAAAAAGAGCGGCCAGCGGGCAATGCTATCGGTGGTGAACCCGGCAGTGGTTGCCATCGACACCACCTGAAAGAAGGCCTGGTTTAGGGTCGTCAACGCCGAGTTGTAAACATCGTGGAACCAGAGCACTACGGTGCAGATCACCACCAGCGTCAGTTGCACGCCGATAAACATACGAAACTCAGGATCGCGCCAGTACACTTTCAGGCTGCGCCCGCTCAGCAAAGAGAAGTGCAGACCGTAGTTACAACCGGAGATCAGTAAGAAAATAGCAATAATGGTGTTGATGGTCGGGCTGTCAAAATAGCCCACACTGGCATCATGGGTCGAGAAGCCGCCGATGGCGATAGTCGAGAAACTGTGACCAATGGCATCAAAAGCCGGCATCCCGGCGAACCACAGCGCCAGCGCGCAGGCCACCGTTAGCAAAACATAGATAAGCCACAGCGTTTTTGCCGTTTCCGCGATACGCGGGCGCATCTTGTTATCTTTCAGCGGACCCGGCATCTCCGCGCGATAAAGCTGCATACCACCGACGCCGAGAATCGGCAGGATAGCAACGGCCAGCACGATGATCCCCATCCCGCCGAACCACTGCAACATCTGGCGATAGAAAAGGATAGCGTGCGGCAGCGAATCCAGACCCACCAGCGTGGTGGCGCCTGTCGTCGTCAAGCCGGAAAAGGATTCAAAAAAGGCGTCCGTTACTGTCAGGTTGGGGCTTTCGGAAAAGATAAACGGCAGCGCACCCACGCTTCCCAGCACTGTCCAGAACAGCACCACAATTAAAAAGCCTTCGCGGGATTTCAGCTCCCCTTTTTCACGACGGTTTGGCCACCACAATACAGAGCCAATCACCAGCGCAGCGAGGAAGGTCTGGGTAAATGCACGCCCCGCGCCATCACGGTAAATAAGGGCTACCAGTCCAGGTAAGATCATCGTTCCGGAAAAGAGGATGACCAGCAGTCCAACGATTCGGGTTATGGCGCGAAAATGCATCTCTGCCGCTTCCTTAGGTGTTCAGAAAATCAGGTGGGGATTATTCTTCAGTTTTTAACAATTGCAATGCGCCACGGCTAAAATCTGCCAGTCTTGCCGAAAATGCATCCAGTTTGCTGTGAGGAAGCGCCACGCGTAACTGCACGGCTGCCTGATAGTCGCTTGTGACAATCTTCCCCTCAAATTGCCCAAGTAAGGCTTCGACACCGGCAAGCTGTGCATAATCGCAACACAAAGTATATTCGGTTAATGGCATTTTGCGGGTTGTGGTAAGCCGCGTTAACGCCTGCTGCACACCACCGCCATAGGCTTTAACCAGCCCGCCGGTTCCAAGGAGCACGCCGCCATAATAACGCACCACTACCGCCGTGATTTCGCCAACGCCGCTGCCCATCAACTGAGCGAGGATCGGTTTGCCCGCCGTACCTGCGGGTTCGCCATCGTCAGAAAAGCCCAACTGCTGCGAATCATCCGGCGGCCCGGCAACCCATGCCACGCAGTGATGGCGCGCATCCGGATGTTCCGCCCGTACAGAATCAACAAACGCTTTTGCTGCGTCCACGCCATCCGTATGGGCCAGTAACGTAATAAAACGGCTCTTTTTGATCTCCTCGCTAAAGGTGACCGGAGCCGCCGGAATTAACCAACTTTCCATTACGCCAGCTTCAGATCCCGCGTCATGTTCTCAGTGCCATGTTCATGAATGACGACGTTATCTTCAATACGAATCCCGCCAAACGGTTTCAGCGCCTCGATTTTCTGCCAGTTAAAGTGTTTGCCGAGCGGGCCGTCGCGCCACGGTGCCAGCAACGATTCGATAAAATAAATGCCCGGCTCAATGGTCACTACCATGCGCGGCTGCATCACACGCGTGCAGCGCAAGTACGGGTATTTCGACGGAGCCGCCAGATGCGTACCGGTGTCGTCCTGCATAAAGCCTGCGACATCATGCACCTGCAAACCGAGCGGGTGACCAATACCGTGCGGCATAAATGGCCCGGTGATGTCCTGCTCCACCATCGCCTCTTCGCTGATATCGGTGATGATTTGGTGGCGACGCAGCAGTTTGGCGATGCGCTGATGGAATTGAATATGGTACTCGACGTAGTTCACGCCCGCTTTCATGGTGGCAATCAGCGCTAACTGCTCTTCATTCACATCTTTCACTAACTGCGCGTAATCGGTGTCGCTGTTCGCCGCCCAGGTGCGCGTCAGATCGGCGGCATAACCGTTATATTCCGCACCGGCATCCAGCAGGAAGCTGCGCATTTCGGCAGGGGCGCGGTGATCGAGCCTGGTGTAATGCAGCACGGCGGCATGTTCGTTGAGCGCCACAATATTGCCATACGGCACATCCGTATCGCGGTGGCCGGTGGCGGTCAGATACGCCAGGTTGATATCGAACTCGCTCATGCCGGACTGGAAAGCCTCATGCGCCGCGCGATGACCAATAACGGCAGTCTTCTGCGCTTCACGCATACAGGCCAGTTCATAATCGGTTTTATAGGCGCGGTAGTAATGCAGGTAATCGATAACACCTTTCGGGTTGATGTTGCTGGCGGCGATATCAAGGCCCAGCGCACGTTCCGCGACCGGCCCAATATAGGCAATATTGCCGCGCGCGGCGGGCAACTGGCTGCCGATGCCATCGGCTTTCGGCAGCGCAATCACTTCCACCTCTTCGGTCCAGAAGGAGGTCGGAAGCGGTTCGACGTTGTGCCAGTAATCGACTGGCAGGTAGAACCACAGCTTCGGTTTATTCACGCCATCGACCAGCAACCAACAGTTCGGGACTTGCGTCACCGGTACCCAGGCTTTGAATTGCGGGTTCACTTTAAACGGATAGGGATGGTCATCAAGAAAGACATTAAACAGCTCACCAGAGTGAATAAGTAACGCGTCGAGCTTAAAACGCGCCAGCACATCGCGGGTGCGTTCTTGCAACGTAACAATATGATTTTTATAAAGTGCTGCCAGCGAGTCCATCATTTTTCCTTCTGTTTTTTGCGACCTCAAGTTTTCGCATCTTAGCACACCTGCCAATAACTGAGTGATTTCCGCCGAGCGTGATCGGCGCTGCAATTTTTTAATGTGTCATTTGCATTTTATTAACATAAAAACCACACTCCGCTTCATCTGGTACGACCAGATCACTGCTGGATTCAGGAGACTGACATGCTTTACAAAGGCAATAACCTGTACCTCGACTGGCTGGAAGATGGCATAGCCGAACTGGTGTTCGATGCGCCTGGCTCAGTTAACAAGCTTGATACCGCTACGGTCGCCAGCCTCGGCGAGGCGCTGGGCGTGCTGGAAAAGCAAACAGATTTAAAAGGGCTGCTGCTGCGCTCAGAAAAAGCGGCCTTTATCGTCGGTGCCGATATCACCGAATTCCTTTCCCTCTTCCTGGTGCCGGAAGAACAACTGAGCCAGTGGCTGCATTTCGCCAATAGCGTGTTTAACCGTCTGGAAGATTTACCGGTGCCGACCCTTTCCGCCGTTAACGGTTATGCCCTCGGCGGCGGGTGTGAATGTGTGCTGGCTACAGATTACCGCCTGGCGACACCGGATCTGCGCATTGGCCTGCCGGAAACAAAACTCGGCATCATGCCGGGTTTTGGCGGTTCGGTGCGTATGCCGCGCCTGCTCGGGGCGGACAGCGCGCTGGAAATTATCGCCGCCGGAAAAGACGTTGATGCCGATCAGGCGCTGAAAATAGGTTTGATCGATGGCATCGTGAAGCCGGAAAAACTGCGCGAAGGCGCACTCGCCGTTCTGCGCCAGGCGATTAATGGCGATCTCGACTGGAAAGCGAAGCGCCAGCCGAAGCTGGAGCCATTGAAGCTCAGCAAAATTGAAGCCGCCATGAGTTTTACCATCGCTAAAGGCATGGTGATGCAAACCGCCGGTAAACATTACCCGGCACCGATCACGGCAGTGAAAACCATCGAAGCCGCCGCGAAGTTTGGCCGCGATGAGGCGCTGAAGCTGGAAAATCAGAGCTTTGTCCCGCTGGCGCATACCAATGAAGCCCGCGCACTGGTTGGGATCTTCCTCAATGACCAGTACGTAAAAGGTAAGGCGAAGAAACTCACCAAAGATAGTGAAACGCCGAAACAAGCTGCGGTGCTCGGCGCGGGCATTATGGGCGGCGGCATTGCCTACCAGTCTGCCTGGAAGGGCGTGCCGGTACTCATGAAGGATATTAATGAGAAGTCACTCAGCCTTGGCATCAATGAAGCGAGCAAGTTGCTGAATAAACAGCTTGAGCGCGGCAAGATCGATGGCCTGAAACTGGCGAGCGTGATTGCGACCATTCAACCGACGCTGGAATATGCCGGTTTTGATCGCGTCGATGTTGTCGTCGAAGCGGTGGTCGAAAACCCGAAAGTGAAAAAAGCGGTGCTGGCAGAAACGGAAGCGAAAGTTCGCCCGGATACCGTGCTGGCATCGAACACCTCGACTATTCCTATCAGCGAACTCGCCAGCGTGCTGAAGCGCCCGGAAAACTTCTGCGGTATGCACTTCTTTAACCCGGTGCACCGGATGCCGCTGGTTGAAGTGATCCGCGGTGAGAAAACCTCAGACCAGACCATCGCCAAAGTGGTGGCCTGGGCGAGCAAAATGGGCAAAACGCCGATTGTGGTCAATGACTGCCCCGGTTTCTTTGTTAACCGCGTCCTGTTCCCCTATTTTGCCGGGTTCAGCCAGTTGCTGCGCGACGGCGCGGACTTTCGCAAAATCGACAAAGTGATGGAGAAGCAGTTTGGCTGGCCGATGGGCCCGGCCTATCTGCTCGATGTTGTCGGCATCGATACCGCGCACCACGCCCAGGCGGTGATGGCAGCCGGTTTCCCGCAGCGTATGCAGAAAGATTATCGTGATGCGATCGACGCGCTGTTCGACGCTAATCGTTTTGGGCAGAAAAACGGCCTCGGTTTCTGGCGCTATAAAGAAGACAGCAAAGGCAAACCGAAGAAAGAGGAAGACAGCGCCGTCGATGGCCTGTTAAGCGAAGTCAGCCAGGGCAAACATGATTTCTCTGACGACGAGATTATCGCCCGCATGATGATCCCGATGGTCAATGAAGTGGTGCGCTGCCTGGAAGAAGGCATTATCGCCAGCCCTGCCGAAGCAGATATGGCGCTGGTCTATGGCCTGGGCTTCCCGCCGTTCCACGGCGGCGCGTTCCGCTGGCTGGACACCATCGGCAGCGCGAAATACCTCGATATGGCGCAGCAGTACCAGCACCTTGGGCCGCTGTATGAAGTCCCGGCCGGGTTACGTGAAAAGGCGCAACACAACGAGCCTTACTATCCTGCGGTTGAACCTGCGCGCCCGGTGGGCGATTTAAAAACGGCTTAAGGAGTCACAATGGAACAGGTTGTCATTGTCGATGCAGTGCGTACCCCGATGGGCCGTTCAAAAGGCGGCGCCTTTCGCCATGTACGTGCAGAAGATCTCTCCGCCCATTTGATGCGTAGCCTGCTGGCGCGTAACCCGGCGCTGGAAGCGAGCGCCATCGACGACATTTATTGGGGCTGCGTGCAGCAAACGCTGGAGCAGGGTTTCAATATCGCCCGTAACGCCGCGCTGCTGGCGGAGATCCCGCACTCTGTACCGGCGGTGACCGTTAACCGCTTGTGCGGTTCGTCGATGCAAGCGTTACACGACGCGGCACGCATGATCATGACTGGCGATGCGCAGGTCTGCCTGGTGGGCGGCGTGGAGCATATGGGCCATGTGCCAATGAGCCACGGTGTTGATTTCCACCCAGGCATGAGCCGTAACGTCGCCAAAGCGGCGGGAATGATGGGGCTGACCGCCGAAATGCTGTCGCGCATGCACGGTATCAGCCGTGAAATGCAGGATGCTTTCGCCGCCCGCTCTCATGCCCGCGCCTGGGCTGCCACACAGTCGGGCGCATTTAAAAACGAAATCATTCCAACGGGTGGCCACGACGCCGATGGCGTGTTGAAACAGTTTAACTATGACGAAGTGATCCGCCCGGAAACCACGGTAGAAGCGTTGTCAGCGCTGCGTCCGGCGTTTGATCCGGTGAGCGGCACCGTCACCGCCGGGACGTCGTCGGCGCTGTCGGATGGCGCGTCGGCAATGCTGATAATGAGCGCCAGCCGCGCCCGCGAGCTGGGTTTAACGCCGCGCGCGCGCATTCGTTCGATGGCCGTGGTTGGCTGCGATCCGTCGATCATGGGCTATGGCCCGGTTCCGGCGTCGCAACTGGCGCTGAAAAAGGCCGGTCTGACCGCCAGCGATATCGATCTGTTTGAGATGAATGAAGCGTTTGCCGCGCAGATCCTGCCATGCATTAAGGATCTGGGGCTGATGGAGCAGATTGACGAGAAGATCAACCTCAACGGCGGCGCGATCGCCCTTGGTCACCCGCTGGGCTGCTCCGGTACGCGTATCAGCACCACGCTGCTGAATCTGATGGAGCGCAACGATGCGCAGCTAGGTCTGGCGACCATGTGTATCGGTTTAGGTCAGGGGATCGCCACGGTGTTTGAGCGCGTTTAACGCTTTAAACGTAACCGTAGGCAGGATAAGGCGCTTGCGCCGCCATCCGGCATGTTTGCCGGGGGCGCTTCGCTTGCCCGGCCTACGAAATGCGAAGAGAGAGGATTTAGTTGCCGTTCTTCCCGCCTGTCAGGGGCGGGCTTTTTATTGCTTAGATAAACGCAAACGCATCGCCAAACAGGCGGTCTTCACGCGCGCCGCGCTCATTGCAGAACAGGTCACGGGCGATTTTCGCCATCTCAAAACGGCCAGCAATGTAGATGTCATGCTCGGCAAGGGAACCGAAATCCTGCAACACCGCTGCCAGCACAGTGCCTGAGCGACCACGCCAGTCGGCTTCCGGCTGTTCGACTACCGGCACCACCCGCAAATTTGGGTGATCAACTGACAACGCTTCCAGCTCGGCCAAATCATAAAGATGCTTCTCTTCACGACCCCCCCAATAAATAGTGATGTCGCGGTTCGGGTTTTTCGCAAGGGATGTTAGCAGGATCGAGCGCGCATAAGAGAAACCGGTCCCGCCCGCAATCAGCATCATTGGACGTTCTTCGTCTTCGCGCAGCCAGGCATCGCCATGGGGAATATCAATCACGATTTCTCTGTCTTTCAGAATGCGATCCATCACCGCCATCGCGTAAAGATTCAGTTCAGATGCGCCGATGTGCAACTCAATAAAGTCATGCTGGTCCGGCGTGGAGGCCATTGAGAAGGGGCGCTTATCTCGCTCATCCATCACCACCATCAAGTACTGGCCAGCGCGAAAAGAAAAAGCCGCCTCCGGCACTAAACGGACACGATATACGGTATCAGTGATGGCATCTACCGAGGTCACTTTACAGCTTAAGGTTGTCATGCGCTCTCTCTGTCGGGTCTATTTTTCGGTATCCAGTATGGCCAGTTCATCCCAAATAGCGTCGATTCTCGCCGTTACATCGGGATCCTTCTTGATTGGTCGTCCCCATTCACGCTGGGTTTCGCCAGGCCATTTATTGGTGGCATCCAGTCCCATTTTTGAACCCAGCCCGGAAACTGGCGAGGCAAAATCCAGATAATCGATCGGCGTATTTTCCACCAGAACCGTGTCCCTGGCGGGATCCATCCGGGTGGTAATCGCCCAAATCACATCATTCCAGTCGCGGGCGTTAACATCGTCATCGCACACGATCACAAATTTGGTGTACATAAACTGGCGCAGGAAAGACCAGACGCCCATCATCACGCGTTTGGCGTGGCCTGCGTACTGCTTCTTAATGGTGACCACCGCCAGGCGGTAAGAACAGCCTTCCGGCGGCAGATAAAAATCAACGATTTCCGGGAACTGCTTTTGCAGGATCGGCACGAACACTTCGTTCAACGCCACGCCCAGCACCGCGGGTTCATCCGGCGGCCGCCCGGTATACGTGGAGTGATAAATCGCATCTTCGCGCTGGGTAATATGGGTAACGGTAAACACCGGGAAATTATCGATTTCATTGTAATAACCGGTGTGATCGCCGTACGGCCCTTCCGGCGCCATCTCGCCGGGTTCAAGATAACCTTCCAGCACAATTTCGGCGCTGGCGGGCACTTCCAGATCGTTCGACACGCACTTCACGACTTCGGTTTTGGTCCCGCGTAAAAGCCCGGCAAATGCGTATTCAGAAAGCGTGTCCGGCACCGGCGTGACCGCGCCAAGAATGGTCGCCGGATCGGCTCCCAGCGCCACGGCAACGGGAAAACGTTCACCAGGGTGAGCGGCTTGCCACTCCTGAAAATCAAGTGCACCGCCACGATGAGAGAGCCAGCGCATAATCAGTTTGTTTTTGCCAATCAATTGCTGACGGTAAATCCCCAGATTCTGCCGCTCTTTATGCGGCCCGCGTGTTACCGTCAGCCCCCAGGTAATCAGCGGCGCGGCATCTTCCGGCCAGCACTGCATAATCGGGATTGTCGTCAGATCGACATCATCACCCTGCACTACTTTCTGCTGGCAAGGTGCGCCGCGCAGCCGTTTGGTTGGCATATTCAGTACTTGCTTAAACTGCGGCAGTTTATCGAAGAGATCGCGGAAACCTTTTGGCGGCTCTGGCTCTTTCAGGAACGCCAGCAGTTTACCCACTTCCCGCAGAGCGCTGACGTCGTCCTGGCCCATGCCTAACGCAACACGACGCGGCGTGCCAAACAAGTTACACAGCACCGGCATCGCATACCCTTTCGGATTCTCAAACAACAGCGCCGGGCCACCCGCACGCAGCGTGCGATCGGCGATTTCCGTCATTTCCAGGTGAGGATCAACCGGAAGAGCGATGCGTTTCAGCTCGCCTTGTTGTTCGAGTAGTGTCAGAAAGTCGCGAAGATCGTTGTATTTCATGCGGTGTATTATCGCCTCCAGATAAGCGCTTTATTATACGGTGTTCGTCCTGAGGTTGCTGTATTTTTGTTAAATCTGCGTGAAATACAACGACGTTGGTAAGTGAGCGTTATAATCAACTTAGCCATCATGCGGTGGTTTTGGTATTCTTGCGCCCGAACTTACGGAAAAGAGTCATTATGCAATCCTGGTATCTACTCTACTGCAAACGAGGCCAACTTCAGCGTGCCCAGGAACATCTGGAGCGCCAGTCAGTCGCCTGCCTGACGCCGATGATCGCCCTGGAAAAAATCGTTCGCGGTAAACGAACAACGGTGAGGGAGCCGCTCTTCCCGAACTATCTGTTTGTGGAATTCGATCCCGAGGTCATTCATACCACTACGATTAACGCGACGCGCGGCGTCAGCCACTTCGTGCGTTTTGGCATGCATCCGGCAAGTGTCCCTTACGCCGTTATCCAACAGCTCGAAGCCTGGCAACCGGAAGGCATCACCGATCCGCAAACACCCTACCCCGGCGATGACGTGGTCATTACGGAAGGGGCGCTTGAAGGATTGCAGGCCATCTTTAAAGAGCCGGATGGCGAAGCGCGTTCAATGCTTCTGCTACATCTGCTTAATAAACAGGTGCTGCAAAGCGTTAAAAATACCGATTTCCGCAAAGCCTGACGCCGGCTTAAAAATCAATGCCAAAAAGCTGCTGCACATTCTGGTCCGTCACCGTGCCCAGCCAGTAAGGTTCTTCACCGCGCAGCCCGGCAACAGTGGCGAGAATATGGCCAAGCCAGGCGGGTTCATTACGCCGGGATTCAGGTTTTGGGTTGAGATCGCGCGGTAATAAGTACGGCGCGTCGGTTTCAATCAATAAGCGCTCAGCGGGGATCAACGGTACCACTTCACGCAGTTCCTGCCCGCGACGCTCATCGCAAACCCAACCGGTCACCCCAAGATAAAGCCCACGCTCGATGCACTCTCTTGCTTCCTGCGCCGGCCCGGTAAAACAGTGCAATACCGCGCCGGGCAGTTTATCCAGCCACGGATCCAGCAGCGCCAGGAAACGCTCATGCGCATCACGGCAGTGCAGAAAAACCGGCATATTCAATTCCGCAGCCAGCGCCAGCTGCGCGCTGAACGCGACTTCCTGCGCCTGTGGCGTGGAGAAATTACGGTTGAAATCCAGCCCGCATTCGCCGATCGCCACAACATTTGGCATCGCCGCTAACGCACGAATGGCCTGCGCGGTTTCCTCCGTCCAGCTACTGCTGTCATGAGGATGTACCCCGGCGGTAGACCAACTGTCTGAATAGCGTTGCGTCAGTTGCTGCGCCTGTCGGCTTTCATGCAGGTTGGTGCCGGTTATCAACATCCCCGTCACGCCTGCCGCCTGGGCTCGTGCAACGATTTCATCGCGGTCTTTAGCGAACTGGGAACTGGTTAAATTCACGCCAATATCAAACATGCTTTTCCCCATACAACAACCGCCCTGTCGGGCGGCTGAATATTACTCTTCGCTGGTCTCTGTTTCGTTCTCGTCGTCCGGGACGCGGTGTTTACCTACATAGAAGCGGGCGAAAAATATCCCGACCTCAAACAGGCAGTACATTGGGATCGCCAGCAGCGTCTGAGAGAAAATATCCGGCGGCGTTAGCAGCATGCCGACGACAAACGCGCCAACTAATACGTACGGGCGTTTTTGCCGCAGATCGGCAGGCGTCGTGACGCCCATCCAGCACAGCAAAACGATGGCGACCGGCACTTCGAACGACACGCCAAAAGCCATAAACAACGCCATCACGAAGTTGAGATAACTGGCGATATCCGTGGAAACCTGCACGCCTTCCGGCGCTGTGTGCGTCAGAAAACCAAACGCCAGCGGGAAGACCACGAAATAGGCGAATGCCATGCCGATGTAAAACAGCAGCGAACTGGAAACCAGCAGCGGCACCACCAGGCGGCGCTCGTGCTTATACAGTGCCGGGGCGACAAAGGCCCACACCTGGTACAGAACTACCGGGGCGGAGAGGATCAACGACACCATAAAGGTCAGCTTGATCGGTGTGAAAAACGGCGATGCCACATCGGTGGCGATCATCGTCGCGCCCAGCGGCATCTGTTTAATCAGCGGCGCGGAGACCAGTTGGTAAATATCATTCGCGAAGTAGACCAGCGCGAGGAAAATCACCATCACCGCGATAATGCAGTTCAGCAGACGCTTACGCAGCTCGATAAGATGTGCGATCAGCGGTTGAGTATCGTCTACAGCCATGTTCAGGATTTATCACTTGCAGAAGGTGTGGAGTCGGAAACCGGCGCGGCCTCTTTTACTGCTGGGTTCACTACCGGCGCTTTTTTCTCAGCCACGACGTCGGGAACCTGATCGGGGGAACTCGCCTGATGTTCAGCCGCGGTAGGCGTGACGCCTTCGTGCTGCGCTTCGCTATCTTTCACCACCGGATTATGGATGGTATGTGCTTCGTCACTCGCTTTTTCTGCATCGTTGGCGCTGTATGAGCGCTTCATCGATTCCGCCGCGTGACGCAATTCGTCCATTGACTCTTTTAACTCTGGCGACAGGTTATCCAGGCTCGCTTTCTCAACCTTTTTCAGGCTGTCCTGAAATTCCTGTAGCTTAAGTTCCTGCGTCAATTCGTTTTGCACGGTGGTTGCCAGCGAGCGCAACGCGCGAACCCAGCCAGCAACCGTACGCACAGCCACGGGCAAGCGTTGCGGCCCGAGCACTACGAGGCCTATCACAAAAACGAGTAACAGTTCGCCAAAACCTATATCGAACACGAATTACACCTGCTCTTTGTCGTGACGTTTTTCGTCTTTTTTAGCATCGTCGGGGCTACGGCTATCAGAGAGCGTTTTCGCGGTAAAATCTGCATCTTCTGCTTCTGCCGATTTATCCTGACTCTCTTTTTTATCATCGTCGCTCATGGCTTTTTTAAAGCCTTTGATCGATGCACCTAAATCGGATCCAATTGAACCGAGTTTTTTTGTACCGAACAGCAGCACGACGATAACCGCAATAATCACCAACTGCCAAATACTGATACCACCCATAGAGATTCCCCTGAAAGAGATAAGGTTTAAAAACAGGCCCCAGTATACACGTTATCCCTCAGGCTGCATGTGTCGACCCGGCATTGCGCAAGCGACATTCGCTCAACGCGTCTTGCGCCAGCCCAGCAGCCATACGGCAAGACCACCCACCATCAGCCATAAGGGATTATTGCCCAACTCTGGTCGGCTAATCAGCAATAGCGTGCCGCTTAACAGCAGTGTTGCGCCAATACCAAACAGATAACGAGACTGCCCCTGCCGGACACGGTTGACTTCTAACTCATGGGCGATTTTATCAACGCTTTGCTGCAAATGTTTTCCTTGCTGCAATCCGTTGAAGATCAGTTCAGGTACGTCCGGCATTTTTTCAATCCAGAACGGGCCTTTCTCTTTGATAGCCCTGACCAGCGCAGGAATGCCGACTTGATCTTTGATCCATGTTTCAAGGAAAGGTTTCGCCGTTTTCCATAAATCGAGCTGCGGATAAAGCTGGCGACCAACGCCTTCAATGTAGAGCAGTGTTTTTTGCAGCAGCACCAGTTGCGGCTGCACTTCCATATTGAAGCGACGCGCCGTATTGAACAGGTTAAGCAGAACATGGCCGAAGGAGATTTCCGCCAGAGGCTTTTCAAAGATAGGCTCGCAGACCGTGCGGATGGCAAATTCGAACTCTTCAACGTTGGTGTCTGGCGGTACCCAGCCAGAATCCACATGCAGTTCCGCCACTTTGCGGTAGTCGCGGTTAAAGAAGGCGATAAAGTTTTCCGCCAGATAGCGTTTATCTTCTTTGTTCAACGAGCCAACAATGCCGCAGTCAATCCCGATGTATTGCGGATCTTCCGGGTGATCGTAGCTGACAAAGATATTGCCCGGGTGCATGTCGGCATGAAAGAAGCTGTCGCGAAAGACCTGGGTGAAAAACACCTGCACGCCGCGCTCCGCCAGCAGCTTGAGGTTGGTGCCGTTCTTCTCCAGCGCCGGAACATCGGAAACCGGAATGCCGTAGATGCGCTCCATCACCATCATGTCCTGGCTGCAATAGTCAGAATAAACTTCCGGGACGTAGAGCATTGGGCTGTTTTCAAAATTGCGACGCAGCTGGATAGCGTTTGCTGATTCGCGCAGCAAATCGAGTTCATCGATCAGCGTCTTTTCATATTCATGCACTACTTCACGCGGGCGCAGACGGCGACCATCCGGCAACAGGCGCGGAACCCAGCCAGCCAGACGATAAATAAGGCGCAAATCCGCTTTGATGATCGGCAAAATGTCCGGGCGGATCACTTTGATCACCACTTCTTTGCCGTTCTCTTTCAGCCGCGCGGTATGTACCTGCGCAATGGACGCAGAAGCCAACGGTGTGATGTCAAAATCGTCAAACCAGGTTTCAACCGGTTGATCGCCCATCGCTTTTTCAATCTGTTTTTTGGCCAGATGACCATCAAAAGGCGCAACGCGATCCTGCAACATAGCCAGTTGATCGGCGATAAGCGGGGGGAATAAATCACGACGGGTTGACAGCATTTGCCCGAATTTAATCCATACCGGACCCAGCTCCTGCAACGCAAGCCGCAGACGTTCACCAAGCTGCTTCTCTTTATGCCGGTTGGGCATCCAGAACAGCGTCCTGCGCCAGAGTCGCAGCGGCAGGGTGATACGCATTTTAGGAATGAGCTCATCAAGCCCGTAACTCAAAAAAGTCTGGATGATGAAATAGAGCCGCCGTAGTTCTCCAGGCGTCATTTGCCCTCCAGTTTATCCAGGCGTTTGGCTAAGGCATCCGCAGCACGTTCCACGGCTGCCGTCTCCTCTGCGAACCAGGCAACTTCCAGCGCGCCAGGTGCGAGACGCCACTCTTCCGTTATAACTTCAGAAACATAGCGTTGCTGGCGCTGAAAGCCGTGACGAAAAAGGCGTGCGCCGCCGCGCAGGAACTTGCTAATGCCTTCAGCGGCGATGTCACCGGTCCACGGCGCGAGCACTTCTGCGGGGTCGAATTCAGCCAGATCCATCAACGAGACCAGGTTTTGCACCACCTGAATATCCCCCTGCACTTCCAGCTCGCCACTGCGAATTAGCGCAGTGAGCTGCTGGCGGTCGCGCAGTTTCGGCAACACCCGCAGTTGCGTGATGACGGAACAGTCGGCTTCGCCTTCCCATTCCCCCAGCACATCAACTTGCCGTTCGCTGAACACCAGCACAAACGGTGAAGCGAACTCTTGCAGGACAACACGCAAAACTTTGCCATGCAGACGCTGACGCGCCGGTTTCAGCGCACCTTCGCGGTATAAAAACGTATTCAGCACGCGTTCGATTCCCGCGGCCACCATCGGCTTAAAGGGCATACGCACTCCTGTCAGAACTTATAGCCACGGTGCAGAGCAACGATACCGGCAGTCAGATTGTAGTAGTCAACGTTTTCGAAACCTGCGTCCTGCATCATGGCTTTCAGGGTGTCCTGATCGGGATGCATACGGATGGATTCAGCAAGATAGCGATAGCTTTCCGCATCGTTTGCAACCATCTGGCCAATACGCGGCAGGACATGGAAAGAGTATGCGTCGTAGGCTTTGCTCAGCGGCTCGATAACCGGTTTGGAAAACTCCAGCACCAGCAGTCGACCGCCCGGTTTCAACACGCGAAACATAGAGCGCAGCGCTTTCTCTTTGTCGGTGACGTTACGCAAACCAAAAGAGATGGTGATGCAGTCGAAAGTGTTATCCGGGAAAGGCAGCGCTTCGGCATTTGCCTGAACATATTCAACATTGCCAATCACGCCGAGATTGCGCAGTTTTTCGCGCCCCATTTTCAGCATTGAATCGTTGATATCGGCCAGCACAACCTGACCAGTTTCCCCGACCAGGCGGGAAAACTTAGCGGTGAGATCGCCTGTACCGCCAGCCAGATCGAGGACTTTTTGCCCACGACGAACACCGCTGCAATCGATGGTGAACCGCTTCCATAAACGGTGAATACCCATCGACATTAAGTCGTTCATGACATCGTATTTTGACGCAACCGAATGGAAAACATGCGCCACCATATCGGCTTTATTTTCCTTGGCGACGGTCTGAAAACCAAAGTGTGTCGTATCTTTTGAATCTTCCGCCATCTTAGTGCCTGCTATTGAAGAATTTGTTGATGAAGTGTATCAGATTGGACGCGTTTGCCCTACGTTTCAACCACCCGACGAGGCCTTCGCCGCAGGTTCATCGCCCGGCAGTGCGGTGTCTAATGCGTTGTCTTCATTATGATCGTTAAACGCATCTTGTCCTGCCCGCAGACGAAATTCTTCGTCCTGCGCCTGCGCTTCTGCGGCTAATTCCGGATTAATCTCGCGTTTGATCTCGACGCCAAGCCCGCGGAATGCTTCAGTCTGCGCCAGCAAGTTACCGCGCCCGGAACTGAGTTTTTTCATCGCCTGGCGGTAATTATCCTGCGCTTTATCAAGCCCCTGCCCAATGGCTGTCATGTCGTCGACAAACAGGCGCATCTTGTCATACAGGCGACTCGCCCGCTCCGCAATTTGCTGGGCGTTGCGGCTCTGGTGCTCGTAGCGCCACAGGTTGGCAATGGTGCGTAGCGCCACCAGTAACGTGGTCGGGCTGACCAGCATAATGTTATTTTTCAGAGCTTCGGTGATCAGTTCTGGCTGTTTGTCGAGGGCGATTAAGAAAGCCGGTTCGACCGGAATAAACATCAGTACATAATCCAGGCTACGCAGACCGGGCAACTGCTGGTAATCCTTCCTGCCCAGCAAGCGTATATGGTTGCGCACAGAGGCGACGTGCTCTTGTACCGCGCTTTCGCGGGTGAACTCATCGTCGGCATTGAAGTAACGCTCATAGGCCACCAGCGTCATTTTGGCATCAATCACCACGTCTTTGCCCTGCGGAAGACGCACGATAACGTCCGGCTGCATGCGGGCGCGGCTCTCATTTTCTATGCTGACCTGGGTTTTGTATTCATAGCCTTCGCGCAGGCCAGAGGCTTCAAGCACGCGGGTGAGAACCACTTCGCCCCAGTTACCCTGGGTTTTGTTATCGCCTTTCAGCGCGCGGGTGAGGTTAATGGCTTCTTGCGCCATTTGGGCGTTCAATTGCTGCAAGTTGCGGATTTCATGGGCCAGCGTGTGGCGTTCACGCGCTTCCTGGCCAAAGCTCTCCTGCACCTGGCGGCGAAAACCGTCGAGTTGCTCGCGCAGTGGCATTAACAAGCCATTAAGGCTTTGGCGATTCTGTTCATCAACGCGGCGATTGCTCTGCTCAAAAATACGGTTGGCAAGGTTTTCAAACTGCTCACTCAGACGCTGCTCGCTGCTGTGCATCTGACGCAATTTTTCTTCGGCATGAAGCTGAGTGGATTCCAGCCGGGTGGTGACTTCGCGCAGATCCGCTTCCAGTGAACTGTTGATATGTTGCAGGCTGCGCAGCTCGTTATTGAGCAGTTCGCACTCCTCGCGCCAGTGTTCGTTCTGGCTGATTTGCTGGCGTGCGGCACTCAACTCACTAAAGACGTCGCGCTGCTCAGCGAGCAATTCCGCCTGCTGTTGCGCCCCGCGCCAGCTTGCGGCCAGCCAGCCGACCAGTAATCCTGCCAGCGCAACCGCTGCCAAGACGATGATTGAAGTCTCCATCCCGCTCCCTCTTCATAACGCATACCAGTCGGGATTGTGCTGTATAAACGTCCAGTTTGAAAGGGGATTTTCTGCGAAGAAGTACGCAGAACGAGAAGCTTAAGGCTATGAATAGCCTCTGGCGACATACTCGGTCAGTTGGCCATTAATCTTGCGCTCTTCGACAAGGCCTTCCCGCACCAGCGCACGCAAATCATTACGCGCTGTATTATCCGAGACCCCAAGGCTTTCACAAACCCGCGCGGCAGTAATCGCCATACCGGGCTGAGCAAGCATGATATTGAATAGCGTCACCTGACGCTGACTCAAGCGCGATATTGCACCGGAGGCGAAAAGACGCTGATCCATCTCCACACGCCGTCTAATAAGTGATTCAATATATTTGTAAAAATGATTTATCGCCCGGCTGATAATGTCGGCCTGATAATCCAGAAAGTAGGTCAAATCCATGTTGTCGGTTTCGGTGTGCTGATAACTGTGCGCATATTTCACTGGCGCGGCATAAAGCAAGCGGCTGATCGAGATATAGCGGAACACGTCGTAACCCGATTTCAGCATGTACCAGTAAAATAGTGCGCGGCTGGTGCGACCATTCCCATCACGAAACGGGTGCTCATGGGCAATCATAAAATGCAGGCTACATGCGCGGATAAGCGGGTGAACATACACATCGCGGTTGTTAACCCAGTGGCACACTTTTTCCAGACGCATAGCAATCTGCGAGGCTGCGGGAGGCTGATGCACGATATTGCCATCGTAATCGGCAATAACAATGTCATCCGTGATGCGATAGTCCCCCGGCGTATATTTTGCATCATCAATACCCGCCATGCCGACAGCATGAAAATGGCGAATCAGAGCGGGGGTTAACGGCTCCGCTAAATGTGCAGAAATCTCAGCCATCAAACGGGCATTCCCCACAATCATTTGTTCGCTTTCAGTGCGTGGCTTACGTCCGGTTGCCAGCATGTTGCGCGCAATGAGCGTGGTGGTATTTGCCCCTTCCAGTTGGCTACTTGTGATCGCCTCGTCAAACTGGAGTTGGCTAAGCGCCACGCCGATACCTTGTAAACGTTCATGTTGCTGATTTAGCGCTTGCGCTGTGGTGTATTTATCTACTTGTTCACAGAGCGCATCGATTCTGCTGGTTTTATTGAAGCCGGCCTGTTGTCCCTGTTCATTGGCATAGTCAATAAATTGCATGGCAGAACTGCGCGCCCGCCGGGTAAAACTCCATGCCAGGACGGGATCCGCTCCTTTAACCCGAAACTGGAACTCATCCCAGGGCAAATACCGTCCTTTATCATCAAGCACGCGCGCCCAGGCATGGTATTTCTCCATTTGCTCACCGCTGATAGCGGCAAGAGGCGTTAAAGCAGGTGGCCGTTTGATACCCATCGCATACTATCTCAATTTTATTTGATTTTGAGATAGTATGAACTTCACATAAACAGAGTCAATAAAAGCCAGAATAAAAAACGGCTCCCGGATGGGAGCCGTCAAGGTATGACGCGATTAAGAATTACAAAAGCCGACGCGCGGCTTCAACGACGATTTTCACCGCGTGGCTTTCGGTTTGCTTCATGGTTTCGGCGTTCGGGATCTCCTGCTGGGTGCGGTTAACGATCACCCCGGCAACCATCCCGGCGCGCAGACCCTGGCTTGAACACATGGTCAGCAGCGTTGCGGACTCCATTTCGTAGTTCATCACGCCCATCGACTGCCACTCCTCCATGGAGCCTTTAAAGCGGTTCACCACGCGGCCAGAGAAGGTGTCGTAACGCTCCTGGCCCGGATAGAAGGTGTCGGAAGAGGCGGTGACGCCGATGTGTTTGGTCGCGCCAATCGCATCTGACGCAGCAACCAGCGCAGTGGTACAGGCGAAATCAGCAACGGCCGGATATTCCATCGGCGCAAAGTGCAGGCTGGCGCCGTCGAGGCGCACGGAAGCGGTAGTGATCAGCACGTCGCCAACGTTGATATGTGGCTGAATCGCGCCGGTTGTGCCGACACGCAGGAAGGTACGGATACCGAGTTGAGCCAGCTCTTCCACCGCAATAGAAGTGGACGGCCCGCCGATACCGGTGGAACAAACAATCACTGATTTGCCATCAAGCTCTGCACGCCAGCTGGTAAATTCACGGTGAGAGGCCAGTTTGACCGGCTTATCCATCAGCGCGGCGATCTTTTCCACACGCTCAGGATCGCCAGGGACGATAGCCAGCGTAGCCCCTTGTAAATCGTTTTTGGTGAGGCCGAGATGAAAAACATCAGACTTGGACATAACAGACTCCTTGTGGTCGGTTTTATCAGGAGAGGTAAAGAGGTACTTTACAGAAGCCACGCGCTTGATTTCGTGATAGAAATCACCATGAATGAAAATGGTTGCACTCTAGTTCCATAAAATAGTGACGCGAATCACATTAACAGGTTGTATCCATCAACTCAGCAGCAAAGATAGCCTGGAAAACGGGGAGTTGCGCACGGCCAGGTCTTCCCGACTATAGTTATTGAAGCGCTAATAAAGGGTAGGGAGAATGCCATGACAACCAACGACCAGCCGGGCTTTGCACCTGCGGCTTCACCTCATGCTTCAACGATTGTCCACACGCCGGAAGATGCCTTAATCGCCGGCGAAACCACGATTCCAACGCAGGGCGACAATATGCCCGCTTTTCACGCACGCCCAAAAAATGCGGATGGCCCGCTACCGATAGTGATCGTCATACAGGAAATTTTCGGCGTGCATGAACATATTCGCGATATCTGTCGCCGCCTTGCCCTGGAAGGCTATCTTGCCGTCGCACCGGAACTCTATTTCCGCCAGGGCGATCCGAATGATTTTGCCGATGTTCCTACGTTGTTCAGCGCTCTGGTGAGTAAAGTGCCGGATGCGCAGGTCCTTGCCGACCTCGATCACGTTGCCAACTGGGCGGCGCGAAACGGTGGCAACGCACATCAGCTGATGGTGACTGGTTTTTGCTGGGGCGGCCGCATCGCGTGGCTGTATGCCGCGCATAACCCGCAACTGAAAGCGGCCATCGCCTGGTACGGCAAACTGACGGGAGAAAAAACGCTAAATTCGCCGAAGCATCCGGTAGATATCGCCACGGATTTGACCGCGCCAGTGCTGGGTTTATACGGTGCGCAGGATACCGGTATTTCGCAGGAGAGCGTGGAAACCATGCGCCAGGCGCTGCGGGCGGCGAATGCCAACGCGGAGATTATTGTCTATCCCGAAGCGGGACATGCGTTTAACGCCGATTACCGGCCAAGCTATCACCCCGAATCGGCCGCAGATGGCTGGCATCGGATGCTGGCCTGGTTTGCGCAGTACGGTAAAAAGTAAAGTTTTGCGCCGGAGGCGGCACGTTACGCTGCCTCCAGACTCCAGCCCTGCGTCAAACGCACATACACCGTTTGTTGCAATTGCACCGGTGAATGGTGAAACGCGGTAAGCGTTTGCCCATCCAGCAAGCGCAACGCCAGCAAGTAGCGTTCGCCCTGATAGATGCAGCTTTCAACGAGGGCACCTATCCCCTTTTCTGCCACCTGAACATGCTCCGGGCGCACCAACACCGGCTGTTGAGGGCGGCTACCGACGCATGTAAAGCCGTCATGCAGCAATGCATAATCAAGATGTTGAATGCCAGCGGGCGTTGCCAGCGTCAGCACGCTGCCTTTACCAATAAAGCGCGCAACCCAGCCATTTTGCGGATGCTGGTAAAGTTCCTGCGGCGCGCCCCACTGCATTAATTCACCCTGATGCATTACCGCGATATGGCTCGCCAGCGCCATTGCTTCTGCCTGATCGTGGGTGACATAAACAAACGTCGCGCCGGTGCGGCGATGAAACTCACGAAATGTCTGCTCCATGGTGGCGCGCAGATGGCGATCGAGATTTGCCAGTGGCTCATCCAGCAGCACGACTTGCGGTTCAGAGACCAGACAGCGCGCCAGTGCGACTCGCTGGCGTTGCCCACCGCTCAGCGCTTGCGGCGAACGTGCGGCGTAAGCGCCAAGTTCAACCACGTCCAGCGCGGCCATCACCTGCTTTTGTCGCGCCGCGCCGTTTATTTTGCGCAATTTCAGTGGGTAACCGACGTTCTCCGCCACCGTCATATGCGGCCACAGTGCGTAGGACTGAAATACCATGCCCATATCACGCTGCTCCGGCGGCATATGTGTGGTTTTATCGGCCAGTAAACGATTGCCCAGCAGCAAACGCCCGTCGCTCAATTGCTCCAGCCCGGCAAGAATGCGCAGCGTGGTGGTTTTGCCGCAGCCGCTTGGCCCCAGCAGTGCAGTGAATGCACCTTGCGGGATGGTTAAGGTGAGATCCCGCACCACCGTTTGCTCGTCAAAGGCTTTGCTTAGCCGTTCGAGTCTCAGTTCTGCCACGGAATAACTCCTTTCGGTAAATAGCGCCCAAGTGCGCTGAGCAGCAACATGACCAGCGCGACCAGTGCCACTACCAGCACAGAAAGAGCCGATGCCAGCACTTTGTTGCCGCTCTCATCAAGGTTAAAAATCACCACGCCAATGGTCTCTTTCCCGGCGCTCCATAGCAGCGCCGAGACGGTCAGTTCATTGACGGCGGTCAGGAACACCAACAACGCACCGGCAAACGCGGCGGGAGCCAGCAGCGGCAGCACAATATGGCGTAACCGCTGGGAGAAATTCGCACCCGCCAGGCTGGCGGCCTCTTCCATTGCCGGATCCAGTTGCAGCATGCTGCTGTGCACCGGCTTCAGGCAGACCGTCAAAAAGCGCGCCAGGTAGGCGAAGAAAATAATTGTCAGCGTGCCGCTAAGGCTTATGTCCACCAGCGGCAACGGGCGAGCAAACAGCAGAATGCAGGCGATCGCCAGCACCACGCCAGGCAAGGTATAAGGAATGTCGATCATACTGTGCAGCCAGCGCAGCGGTCGGCTTGGGTAACGCACCAGCAACCACGCCAGCGGCAGGCTTAATAGCATCAGCACCACGGCGGCGGAGATCGATAAAAACAGGCTATTACTTAACGCCCGTAGCGTGGCGCTCTGCGCATCAAAAATTCCCCGCCAGGCCGCGAACGTGAGCGTTTCGCTATTTAGCGGCACGCCGAGTGTGGGAACCAGCGACGTCGCAACCAGGGCCAATAGCGGCGCAAGCAGAATGGCGCACAGCACCGCACCGAGCAGCAGTTCGGTCGCCAGACGCCATTTGCCAAGTGTAAAGCCCAGCGTGCGCCCCGCCATGCCGATCAGCGGCAGTGCGTATCGCCGCTGCATCCGACCTTGTAACGTCACAATGCCAATCGCCAGCACGCCCATCAGCACCGACAGCGCCGCCACTTCATTGAGCATCGACGGGCCAAAGCTGGAGAGCGTCTGGTAGATATGGATCGGCAAAACGAAATAGGAAATGGGAATGCCGAGCATTGCCGGAATGCCGAAGTTGCCAAGCGCGGAGACAAAGGCGATGGCTGCGCCCGCCCATAGCGCGGTGCGGCACAGCGGCAGCACAATATCGAAAAACACCCGCCACAATGACGCGCCGTTCAGTCTTGCGGCTTCAATATGCTCTTTTGGCAGGCACTGAAGCTGAGTGCGCAGCGCGAGAAACACCAACGGCGCATGTTGAATGCCAAGCAACAGCGCGATGCCTTCAGCCGAATAGAGCGGATTTATACTGCCGAACCCCGGCGCAAGGCCAATGCTATTGAGCAAAATGCTGCTCGGGCCGAAGAGTTGCAGCCAGCTCAGCGCGGTAACCTGCGGCGGGATCATCATCGGCAGCATAAACAGGAACACCCAGACGTGTTTCATGCGGATGTTGGTCAGCGCAAGGCAAAAGGCGAACAGGCTGCCCAGGAGCAGGGAAAGCAGTGTGCCCAACCCGCTGGTATACAGGCTGTGCCAGAGCGCGGTCCAGGTAGATGCATTGCTCAGCACACGCCATAAACTGCTGTCGCAACCCTGTCGCCAGTCAATCAGTGCGGAAACCAGCAACCGCAGGCTGGGCAACAGGCTAAGCAGCGCCACGAGGCACAACAATAACCAGAGCAGCCCTTTTGTCGGGCCGCCGCTGGCGGTTTGACGCAGTGACATACTGGTCATCAATTAGCGGTTTCCGAACAGGTCGGCAAAGCGCTTTTTATTGGCCTCGGTATCGGCCAGGGCTTTCGCCGCATCGAACGGCATCAGCTTGATGCTGTCGCGCGGTGGGAAGCCTTTCGGCACTGGCAGTTTGGCATCCGCAGGCAGATAACCTTGTTGCAGCACCAGTTTTTGCCCCTCTTGCGACAGCGCAAAGTCGATGAATTCTTTTGCCGCTTGGGGGTTTTTCGCACTCTTCATCATCGCCACCGGTTCGGTCACGATGCTGACACCCTCTTTCGGGAACACAAATTCAATCGGCGCGCCTTTGGCTTTTTCGCGGATCGCCATGTAATCCACCAGCACGCCATAAGCTTTGCTGCCAGACGCAATCGCGCTCATCACCGCGCCGTTACCGCTTTGCGGCATCGCGCCGTTCTCTTTTAGCTTCTCGTAATAGCGCCAGCCGAGCGCCGGGTCATTCATCAATGTTGCTTGATGGATCTGCGCCGCGCCGGAGTACAACGGGCTTGGCAAGGTGGTCATGTTTTTCAGTTCTGGTTTGAGCAGATCTTGCCAGGAGGTAGGTTTGACCGGCGCTTTGCTGTGGTACGCAATGCCGGTGGTGATCAGTTTGGTGCCGTAGTAATACCCGTCTTTGTCATACAGTTGTGCATCGAAACGCGCGGCTTGTGGTGATTTGTAAGCTGCCAGCAGGTTTTGTTGTTTGAGAGATTCCATGGTCACGCTGTCGGCAATCAGCAGCACATCCGGCGCAGCGCCACCAGCGGCTAATTCCGCCTGTAAACGGGCGGTCAGTTTGGTGGTGCCGTCGCGGATCCATTTCACTTCTACGTCCGGGTGCGCTTTTTCAAACGCGCTGACGGTCATCTGTGCATCTTCATTGGGCTGGCTGGTGTAAAGCGTCAGTGTCGATTTTGCGAATGCCGAGGTGCTCATTATTGCCAGCAGTACCGCCGCCAGCGCACTTTTTTTACTCATGGTTCACTCCCCTGTGTTTTCGTTGCGTCGATTAAAACAAGGGAATTTGACAAAAATGTTACCGAAGGGAAGATGCGCCGCCGGTTTGGCAACGGGCGGCGCGGTAAAGCGATTACTGCTGACGCAGGTTCTGCGCGGCTTTCACCATGTTCGCAAGCGCACTGCGCGTTTCCGGCCAGCCGCGGGTTTTCAGGCCGCAGTCCGGGTTTACCCACAGGCGCTCTGCCGGGATGCGCTGCGCCGCTTTCTGCAACAGCGCTTCGATCCATTCGACGCTCGGCACGTTTGGCGAGTGAATGTCATACACGCCCGGCCCAATTTCGTTCGGGTATTCGAACTCTTCGAACGACTCCAGCAGTTCCATATCCGAACGCGAAGTTTCAATAGTGATCACGTCGGCATCCAGCGCGGCGATGGAATCCATGATGTCATTGAACTCGCAGTAGCACATGTGGGTATGGATCTGCGTGTCATCTTTCGCCACGGCGGCGTTAATGCGAAACGCTTCCACGCCCCACGCCAGGTACGCATCCCAGTCGCTACGACGCAGGGGTAAACCTTCACGCAAGGCCGGTTCATCAATCTGAATGATGCCAATTCCTGCCGCTTCCAGATCCGCCACTTCATCACGCAACGCCAGCGCAATCTGTTTGGCGATGGTTTCGCGGCTGACATCTTCACGCGGGAAGGACCAGCAGAGAATGGTCACCGGGCCGGTCAGCATGCCTTTCACCGGTTTGTCGGTCAGGGATTGCGCGTACTTCGCCCACTCCACTGTGATCGGCTGCGGGCGGCTGACATCGCCGATCACCACCGGCGGCTTCACGCAGCGGGAACCGTAGCTCTGCACCCAGCCGTTTTGCGTAAAGACGAAACCGTCAAGATTTTCCCCGAAGTACTCCACCATGTCGTTACGCTCGGCTTCGCCGTGCACCAGCACGTCCAGCCCCAGGCGTTCCTGCTCGGCAATCGCTTGTTTGATATGTTCCGCGATACCGGTGCGGTAGTTCGCCGCATCCAGATTGCCTTTTTTGAACTCCAGGCGCAGGCCGCGGATTTCGGTGGTCTGCGGGAATGAACCGATAGTGGTGGTCGGCCAGGCCGGCAGATTAAAGCGTGCGCGCTGCGTCTGAGCGCGTTCTGCATAAGGGCTTTGACGCTGGCTATCCTGTGCGGTGATTGCCGCCAGGCGCTGTGCTACCGCCGAGTTATGCACGCGTGTCGAGTGGCGACGCGCCTGAATCGGGGCGCTCCACTCGGTGAGTTTTTCGGTGTTGCCGCTGTTCAGCGCATCGCGCAGCAGCGCCAGTTCCTGGCATTTTTGCAGGGCGAAGGCAAACCAACTTTTTACTTCTTCATCAAGACGGGTTTCGACGCTTAAATCGATCGGGCTGTGCAGCAGCGAGCAGGAAGAAGCGACCCACAGTGGGCGTTTGCCAACCACATCTTTGATTTGCGCATATTTTTCTGTCAGATCGGCGCGCCAGACGTTACGGCCATTGACAAGCCCGGCGGAGAGCAGCCAGTCGGCAGGCAGGCTCTGATGCAGTTCGGCAACGTTATCTTTACCGTGTACCAGATCGATATGCAGACCCTGCACCGGCAGCGCGGTGATGGTATCCAGGTTTGGCGTTACGCCTTCGAAATAGGTGGTCAGCAGCAGCTTTACCTGGCCGTTCAGCGCGTCGTACGCCGGTTTGAAGGCGTTCAGCCACGCTTGTGGCAACTCCAGCACCAGCGCGGGTTCGTCGATTTGCACCCACTCGATACCGCGTTTTGCCAGTTCGGCCAGCACCTGTTGGTAAACCGGCAGAATATCGTTCAGCAGGCTTAAACGGTCGAACTGTTCGCCTTTGACTTTACCCAGCCACAGGTACGTTACCGGGCCGAGCAGTACAGGTTTGACGTTGTGACCGAGCGCCAGCGCTTCGTCCACTTCATCCAGCAGTTGGGTCCAGGTCAGTTTGAACTGCTGGCCTTTGCTGAACTCGGGAACCATGTAGTGATAGTTGGTGTTGAACCATTTGGTCATTTCCGCTGCGGCAGCCGGTTCACCGGTCGGTGCGCGACCGCGACCAATGCGGAAAAGAGTGTCGATATCCACAGAGCCGTCGTTGTTCTGATGACGAGCCGGAACATTGCCAAGCAGCAGGCTGGTGGTCAGAACATGGTCGTACCAGGCAAAGTCGCCGACCGGCAGCAGATCAATCCCGGCCTGTTTTTGCTGATCCCAGTGGCGGGCACGCAGGTCGCGGCCAACCGCCAGCAGTTCTTCACGGGAAGAATTAGCCGCCCAGTAACTTTCTTGCGCTTTTTTCAGCTCGCGACGCAGGCCAACGCGAGGAAAACCGAGGGTGTGATTAATAATTGTCATGTTCCTTCCTCTTTTATTTATCTGATTCTGAAGGCAAAACTCTAAGTAGTTCAGCTGGCAGGAAGGCGGCAACGCAGCGCATCCCTGGGAGCTTACTGAAGTAAGTGACCAGGGTAAGCGAGGCAGCCAACGCACCTGCAAGTTGAAATACGACGAGTTTTGGACGTCCAGATGTTTACACATCCATAATGTGAAGGTACTGTGTATACCTCAAGCGCAAAATGTTCATGCCGGAGTGAAGGACTTTCATGATCGAGATTAAACACCTGAAAACGCTACAAGCGTTACGAAACAGCGGATCGCTCGCTGCGGCGGCTGCCACGCTGCATCAAACGCAATCCGCGCTTTCCCATCAGTTCAGCGATCTGGAACAGCGCCTCGGTTTCCGGTTATTTGTGCGTAAAAGCCAGCCGCTGCGTTTTACGCCGCAGGGCGAGATCCTGCTGCAACTGGCAAACCAGGTGCTGCCGCAAATCAGCCGCGCATTGCAAGCCTGCAACGAGCCGCAGCAAACCTCATTACGTATCGCCATTGAGTGCCATAGCTGCATTCAGTGGCTGACACCCGCGCTTGAAAACTTCCGCCAGGGCTGGCCGCAAGTGGAGATGGATTTCAAATCCGGTGTGACATTTGACCCACAGCCTGCGCTGCAACAGGGCGAGCTGGATCTGGTGATGACCTCCGACATTCTGCCGCGCAGCGGTCTGCACTATTCACCGATGTTTGATTTTGAAGTGCGACTCGTGCTGGCTCCGGATCATCCGCTGGCGGCAAAAGCGCGCATCACGCCGGAAGATATCGCCAGCGAAACGCTGCTGATCTACCCGGTGCAGCGCAGTCGGCTGGATATCTGGCGTCACTTTTTACAACCGGCTGGCGTCAGCCCGTCGCTGAAAAGCGTCGATAACACCCTGCTGCTGATTCAGATGGTCGCGGCCCGCATGGGGATTGCGGCGCTGCCGCACTGGGTGGTGGAGAGTTTTGAGCGCCAGGGTCTGGTAGTCACCAAAACCCTGGGCGAAGGATTGTGGAGCCGGCTGTACGCCGCCGTGCGCGATGGCGAACAGCGTCAGCCGGTGACGGAAGCGTTTATTCGCTCAACGCGGAATCACGCGTGCGATCATCTGCCGTTTGTGCGGAGCGCGGAGCGACCCAACGCCGATGTACCCATAACGAGGCCATTATCACCGCCCCACCAATAATAAAACTCGGCCAGTGCGGCTGTTCCTGCCAGATAGCGAGGTTAACCAGCAATCCGGCAGGCACGTGCACATTGTTCATAATGCCGAGCGTACCCGCATCCACCTGCGTGGCGCCGTAATTCCACATAAAGTAACCCAGCCCGGAAGCCACCACGCCCAGCCAGACCAAAATGCCCCACTGCAACGTGGTGGTTGGCAGTTTCTGCGGGTTGCCCATGGCAAACCATGCGATAGCGGCCACCACAAATGCGCCAAGGTAAAACCAGGCAAACGCGTTGTGCTGCGGCATCGGGCGCGTCTCCATCAGGCGCTTATAGCCCACCATGCCGATGGCGAAGCTGATGTTCGCCAGTTGCACCAGAATCAGGCCAATCCAGAAGTGATCGCTCACTTTGTCGTAGCGGATAATCGCCGCGCCAATCACCGCCAGCCCGGCGCTCAGGGCGTAGCTCCAGCGCAGGCCGCGCTTGCTCAGCAGATCGTAAATCAGGGTGATATAGAGCGGCGTGAACACCGTAAACAGCAGGAATTCCGACACCGTTAAATAGAGATAAGCCTGGAAGCTGAGCAGATACATGATGCCCAGTTGCAGCGCGCCCACCAACATATACAAGCCGATGGTTTTCAGGCTATGCCCGCGCGTACGCAGGAAAGGAATAAAGACCAGCGCCGCCAGCCCCACGCGCATCAGCACGGAAAAGTAGCTGTCGACGTGACCGGCAAGGTATTCGCCAATCAGGCTAAACGAGAAGGCCCACAGAATAGTGGTGATGATCAGTAACGCCACAATGAATGTCTCTCAGGGGAAAGAACACGCATTGTAGCGGACTCGGTTGCGCAAAGTTTGAGTATTTGGTTGACGTCTGTTTGTTTTATAAACAGATGTCAATCTTATTCCAGGAACAACTTACGCAAATATTTCGGCACGGCGTTGTCGGCGTTGGTGCCAATCACTTCCAGTTCCGGGTGGAGTTCTTTCAGACGCTGATGAGCGTTAGCCATAATGCACCCTTTGCCCGCCATCGACAGCATTTCCGCATCGTTCATGCCGTCGCCAAAGGCGATGCACTCGTTCAGGCTGTAACCCAACGCACCGGCTACCGCTTCCAGGGCATGGCCTTTCGACACGCCGCCCGCCATCACTTCCAGGCAGGTTAAGGTCGAGAAACTGACGTTAACGCGATCGCCCCAGCGGGCGTTGATCGCCTGCTCCAGCGGCAGCAATTTTTCGTGGCTTTCGCAGGTGAAAAAGACTTTGCTGATCCCTTCCGGCTCCAACAGACCCGGCTCATACAGCGAATACTGGAACACCGCTTCTTTGAAGAAACGCATCTCGTCCGGGCGGTGGCGGTTCATAAACCACTCATCATCGCGGTAGACATTGGTAACGATGCCAGGCTCGTTATGCATGATGCCAAACAGATCGGCGGCGATATCGCGATCCAGATTATGCGTAAAGACCAGATTGCCATCCGTATCGTGCACGCGCGCACCGTTAGAGGTGATCATATAAGCCTTGATGCCAAGATTATCGCGGATCTGCCCGACATCGACGTGATGGCGGCCGGTGGCAAAAACAAAATTGATGCCGCGCGCGGTCAGCAGTTTTAACGTTTCTTTGGCGAAAGGCGACAGTGTGTGATCGGGAGAAAGCAACGTACCGTCTAAATCAGACGCAACAACCTGGTACATAAGAAAATTTAACCTCAATAATTCATCAGTTATGCCGATCGAAAAAATCGACGATGGCGTTAAGCGCGACCGAGCGCATGGCGTCCTTTTCGAAAAGGATCTCATGGTACGCGCCCTCTATGACAAGCGGTTTACCCCCTTCACAAGGGTGACCGGCTGCGGCGCGGCGTTCGCAGAAGCGTTGATGCATGCGGTTATCCACCACGTGCTCCTCTTCTGCCTGAATAATCAATGTTGGCGTGGCATCTTTTTCTGCGCCCGCCAGCGCGTGTTCACCGGCCAGAATCCCTTCCCGCACCCAGTGCCAGGTCGGCCCGCCGAGGCGCAGTGTGGGTTCATCGGCATAAAAACGCAAATTACGGCGGTAACGTTCGCGGCTGTGGGTCAGCACATTAATGGCAAAAGGCAGCGCACGCCAGCTTCCGGTGCCGATGGCATAACCGTCGCGAATGCGCGGGTAGCTTTCGGCCCAGTCAAGCAAGGGGCGTACGACCCAATCCGGCAGATGGATGATAATGCCGAACATCGGCGCACACAGCGCAATCGCGTCGCAAGCATGCGGATAGCGCTGTAAGAACAGTGTTGAGATCGCGCCGCCCATCGAATGGGCAAGAATATAGCGTTTTCGCCACGGCCCGTTGGCCACTTCTTGATCCCAGAACGCCGCCAAATCGTCGACATAATCACTGAAATTTACGACATGGCCGCGATGCGCGTCGGGTAAAATGCGCCCGGAGCGCCCCTGCCCCCGGTGATCGATAATCAGCACGTCATAACCGAGGTGGAACAGGTCATAGGCCAGTTCGGCGTATTTGACGTAGCTTTCGATACGGCCAGGGCAAATCACAATCACGCGATCGTTACTTTGCGCGCGAAAGCGGACAAAGCTGACCGGCACATCGTCCACGCCAGTAAAAACCGCTTCTTCACGCGAGCGCCAGAAATCCATCAGCGGGCCCATGGTAAAAGCGGCGAACGCTTTTTCTCTGGTTTCCCAGGCCTTCTTTTGCCGATACATCGGGATTTTGCCCCTTTTAGCCATGTAAAATCGTTTTTTTGTGACCAATAGCAAATTCCACAGACAATGGCGTATTGTGGCACAAATTCAACCAATCAGGAATTTCTCATGACTTTCGAATGGTGGTTCGCCTATCTGCTGACATCTTTAATTTTGAGCCTCTCTCCCGGCTCCGGCGCGATTAACACCATGACCACCTCCATCAGCCACGGCTATCGCGGCGCGGCGGCATCGATTGCCGGGCTGCAAACCGGGCTAGGTCTGCATATTGTGCTGGTAGGTGTCGGTCTCGGAACGCTGTTTTCGCGTTCGGTGCTGGCGTTTGAAGTGCTGAAATGGGCGGGCGCAGCGTATCTGATTTGGCTCGGCATTCAACAGTGGCGCGCGGCGGGCGCTATCGATCTGCATACCCTGGCGCAGACCCAATCGCGCGGGCGACTGTTTAAACGCGCGGTGTTTGTCAACCTGACCAACCCGAAGAGTATTGTCTTTCTCGCCGCCCTGTTCCCGCAGTTTATCGTGCCGCATCAGCCCCAGGTGATGCAGTACGTCGTGCTCGGCGTGACCACCATTGTGGTCGATATTATCGTGATGATTGGTTATGCAACGCTGGCGCAGCGCATTGCGGGATGGATCAAAGGCCCGCACCAGATGAAGGCATTAAACAAAGTATTTGGGTCGTTGTTTATGCTGGTCGGCGCACTGCTGGCGTCGGCAAGGCATGCATGAGAGTGGATTGTTGAAATCCGAAAACGCATCGGCGCGGCGAGGGTGTCTGGGACGGGAGACGGCACAATGCTATGGCTATGGTAAATTACGTTCTTTAATTATTCGGATAAAGTAAGAAAGCTTTGATGCGCATATTCGTTATCGCAGTTCTGGTCGCTTTACTGGGCTTTTTTTACTCACTCTTTCTTGGGGAGCGGGCAGTTACTGTTATCGATGCGCATTATGACGGAAGTACGGCGCAGGTCATCGTTGATGGATTGCCTTTCACTAAATCGAAAAAGATTGCCTGGTGGAGGAGCAACGAGGATCAAATTCGAGGTAAATACCATATTCCTTCCGGCGATACGGGCCCATTTCTGATCACTGTCTACGCTTTCGGGGATGGGTACAAAGAGGAGGGGAAGGAAGACAGGCTATGTTTTCATGATGTAAAACCACCCCGGAATTGCATCGATAAGAACATCCTCATGATGATTTGGCGCACCCGTGAGGGTAGCGTGAAGTATGAGTTTTAGTGGAGCTTCGTGCGAGGGGCAAAGCGGAGCGACCTGCAACAGATCGCTCTTTTCTCATGTCCTGCCAGAGCGAACCTCTTAGGGAAGATTAACGCGAAATAATCAAATGAATGCCGAACCCAGCGAACAGCGCGCCCGCAAAGCCGTCGATCCACTTCGCCAGGCGCTGGTAGCCGCGGCGAATTTGCGGTAAGGCAAACAGGCTGGCAACAATGGCGAACCAGGCGAACGTTTCGAGCGCAATCAGCACAAAAATACCCCAACGCGCGCTGGCACCAACGCTATCGCCGACAAACAACGAGAACACCGAGCCAAAATAGATAATCGCTTTCGGGTTGGCGAGATTGGTCAGCAAGCCTTTCACAAAGCTACGGCCACCCGCCGCCAGTTCAACCTGCGGCGCATCGCTGCTGCTCTCTTCTTTCTGCAGCGCGCCACGCAGCATCTGGTAGCCCATCCAGCACAGATAAAGCCCGCCGCCAACCATAATGATGTTATGCAGCCACGCCATTTTTGCGAGGATCAGGTTCAGGCCAAGCAGCGCGACGGCGGCCCACACCATCACACCGGTGGTAATGCCGAGCACGCCCATCATCGCTTCTTTGCGCGAGCGGCTCACGGCGGTTTGAGAGACAAAGAAAAAATCCGGTCCGGGGCTCATCAGCGCAACGAAATGCACCAGCGCCACGGTGAGAAATAGCATTAACATAAATAACTCGCGGGGAATGATTCAGTGAGCCACTATCCTGGCACTTTTCCCTGGGGCTGACTACTCTTCTTCGCCGTCCACATGCGTGCGGATCAGCGCCATAAACTCCTGGCCGAAACGCTCGAGTTTGCGCATTCCCACGCCGTTCACGCTGAGCATTTCGCCTGGTGACAACGGCATCTGCTCCGCCATTTCAATCAGCGTTGCATCGTTAAACACCACGTAAGGCGGGATGTTTTCTTCGTCAGCAATCGCTTTGCGCAATTTGCGCAGCTTGGCAAACAGCTTGCGGTCATAGTTGCCGACCGCCGCTTTCTGCATCACTTTTGATTTCAGCGCGACCATGCGCGGTACCGCCAGCTTTAGCGGCACTTCACCACGTAGTAGCGGACGCGCGGCTTCCGTAAGCTGTAGCGCTGAATATTGAGCGATGTTTTGCGTGGCGAAACCTAAATGGATCAACTGGCGGATCACACTTACCCAATGTTCGTGGCTTTGATCGCGCCCAATCCCGTACACCGGCAGTTTGTCGTGGCCCATCTCACGGATACGCTGATTATTCGCCCCGCGCAGCACTTCCACCACGTAACCCATGCCGAAGCGCTGGTTAACGCGATAAATGGCCGACAGCGCTTTTTGCGCATCCTGCAAACCATCGTACTGGCGCGGCGGATCGAGACAGATATCGCAGTTGCCGCACGGCTCCTGACGCCCTTCACCAAAATAGTTGAGCAACACCAGACGGCGGCAGGTTTGCGCTTCGGCAAACGCCCCCATCGCGTTGAGTTTATGACGTTCGATATCCTGAAGCGGCCCGGCGGCTTTCTCTTCCAGGCAGCGGCGCAGCCAGGCCATATCTGCCGGATCGTAAAACAGCATCGCTTCCGCTGGCAGGCCATCGCGCCCGGCGCGGCCCGTTTCCTGGTAATAGGATTCGATATTGCGCGGAATGTCGAAATGCACCACGAAGCGCACGTTGGGCTTGTTGATGCCCATGCCGAAGGCGACAGTTGCCACCACGATTTGCAAATCGTCGCGCTGGAACTGCTCCTGCACCCGCGCGCGCACGGTATTCTCAAGCCCGGCGTGATAGGCCGCCGCGCTAAAACCCCGGCTTTGCAGGCGCGCGGCGGTGTCTTCCACTTTCGCCCGACTGTTGCAATAAATGATGCCGCATTTGCCGCGCTGCTCCTGCACGTAACGCAGCAGTTGATCGAGCGGCTTAAATTTTTCCATCAGCATGTAGCGGATGTTCGGGCGGTCGAAGCTGCTGACCTGAATCAGCGGATCGTTGAGGCCCAGCAGACGTTCGATATCGCGACGCGTGGTGTCATCGGCAGTGGCGGTCAAGGCCATAAACGGCACAGACGGCAGCATCTGGCGCAGTTGACCGAGCGCGGCATATTCCGGGCGGAAATCGTGGCCCCACTGCGAGATACAGTGCGCTTCGTCCACGGCGAGCAGGACCGGGTTCCACTGGCGCAACTGGTCAAGGAAGTTGTCGAGCATCAGGCGCTCGGGGGCGATATAAAGCAGACGAATCTGCCCGTTACGACAGCCGTTAATCACGTCAAACTGCTGTTCACGGCTTTGGCTGGAGTTCAGACAAGCCGCCGCCACGCCGTTGGCGAGCAACTGGTCGACCTGATCTTTCATCAATGAAATAAGCGGGGAAACGACCACCGTCAGGCCATCCAGCACCAGCGCCGGAATTTGATAGCACAGCGATTTGCCGCCGCCGGTTGGCATTACCACCAGGCAATCGCGACCGCCGAGTACGGTGTCGATAATATCCTGTTGGCCAGGGCGGAATTGCTGGTAGCCAAAGGTCTCTTGCAAAACCTGTTTAGCCAGCGATTCCTGATTTAATACTTCCGCCTGCGCCACAATGACCCCATTTGCCTGAAATAAAAACAGGCGCTATTTTCAGCGCCTGCGATGGAAACTGCAATGCTTAAAACAGATCGTTGAGCATCACGCCTACGCCGACGCGCGTCTGATTGAAATTGTAGTCAATCAGCGATTCGCCATAGCCGCTATAAACCTGAGTATAGAGGCGAACGTGTTTAGAGACCGGGTAGCTCAGGCCGATTTCCGCGCCGCCGTAGCCGGTGTTCCAGTTGTACTGGCCTTTGGCGCTGAGAATAGCATCACCAATTTCATAACCGATTTTGAGTTGGTAATAGCCCATGTACTTGGTGATATCCGGGTTGTCATCGGTCGAGCCGACAACATACCAGGGCTTCACTTCCACCAGCCAGCTACCGTTTTGCGCCATTAAACGGCTGTAAACGCGGTTCCAGCTACGGGAAGTTGGATCGGAGCGGCCGTTTGAGTCGTGGTTATAGCCAAACTCCACATCGCGCAGCGTCCAGCCCGCCAGTTCATAATCTGTCGCGAAACCGAGGAACAGTTGCGGTTCATAGTTGGTTTCACGGAACGGGGAAGATTCGCCGCTATTGGAGAGCTGCCACCAGGATTTTTGCGTATAGGACGCCCCCAGAACCGAGTTTGGCCCGAGAATGCCGCGCCAGAACGGGAACGCCAGGCTGAGCTGGAACTTCACTTCATCTTTACGCGCGTTATCAGACCAGTTGTAGGTGCGAATCGCCTCTTTGTTCAGATCGCTGGTATAGCTATAGAGAAGGTAATTCGATTCATAGGGATAGAGCGTGAACGGATTGTCATGCTCCTGCAATAAATTGGCGATGATGCTGCCGCGCACGGCAGGCGCGTCGTGCACTTCCTTAACTGTCGCTTCTTGTGCGTATGCCATAAACGGCAGTGCAAGCACTGCGCAAAACCAACCCAGCCATGTCCGCATCGGTTTTATGCTCCCGGATTATTGTTGAATTAAAGAATTTCTCCGCACGTATTCTACATATTTATTGAGTCACTGCTCATGAATCGATTGTTTGAGTAGAAATCAACAAACAATGAGCATAAAATTAACACTCTTTTAACTCATCGGATCAGATCGTTATGTCAGCGGTTCTCACAGCCGAGCAAGCCCTACAACTGGTGGGCGAGATTTTTGTCTATCACATGCCTTTTAACCGTGCGTTAGGCCTTGAGCTGGAGCGGTATGAAAAAGAGTACGCGCAGTTGAATTTTAATAACCAACCTATGATGGTCGGCAACTGGGCGCAAAGTATTCTCCACGGCGGTGTTATCGCCTCCGCGCTGGATGTCGCCGCAGGCCTGGTCTGCGTTGGCAGCACCTTAACCCGCCATGAAACCATTAGCGAAGATGAGCTGCGCCAGCGTTTGTCGCGCATGGGAACTATTGATTTGCGCGTCGATTACCTGCGCCCCGGACGCGGCACGCGCTTTACCGCCAGCAGCAGTTTGTTGCGCGCAGGCAATAAAGTCGCCGTCGCCCGTGTAGAGCTGCATAACGAAGAGCAAGTCCATATCGCCAGCGCAACGGCTACCTATATGGTGGGGTGAGTGGGCCTGAGAATTCAGGTAACATGCGTTTACTTTTCAGCAAAGAGTGTTCCTGATGGATGCTAAACAGACGCGGCTCGGCGTGTTACTCGCCCTCGCCGCTTATTTTATTTGGGGCGTTGCCCCGGCCTATTTCAAACTGATCTGGTACGTTCCGGCCGATGAAATCCTGACCCATCGCGTTATCTGGTCATTCTTCTTTATGCTGGCCCTGATTAGCGTCAGCCGTCAGTGGAAAAGCGTAAAAGCCCTGCTGCAAAAACCGAAAAAGATCCTGCTGTTGGCGCTCTCGGCGGTACTGGTGGGCGGCAACTGGTTGCTGTTTATCTGGGCGGTTAACCATAACCATATGCTGGAAGCCAGCCTCGGTTACTTTATTAACCCGCTGGTGAATATTCTGCTGGGGATGCTGTTTTTGGGTGAGCGTTTTCGCCGTATGCAGTGGCTGGCGGTGTTGCTGGCGGCGATCGGCGTGCTGGTTCAACTCTGGACATTCGGTTCGCTGCCTATCATCGCGCTTGGTCTGGCGTTTAGCTTCGCCTTTTACGGCCTGCTGCGTAAGAAGATTGCGGTGGATGCACAAACCGGCATGTTGGTGGAAACGTTGTGGCTACTGCCGGTCGCGGCAATTTGGCTGTTCGGCATTACCGACAGCCCGACCAGCCATATGGGACAAAACAGTCTGTCGCTGAACCTGCTGCTGATGGCGGCAGGCGTGGTGACGACCATTCCGCTGCTGTGCTTTACCGGTGCGGCAACGCGTCTGCGCCTCTCGACGCTCGGTTTCTTCCAGTATATTGGCCCGACGCTGATGTTCCTGCTGGCGGTCGCTTTCTATGGTGAGCATCCTGGCCCGGACAAAATGGTGACCTTTGGCTTTATCTGGCTGGCGCTGGCCATTTTTATCCTGGATGCAATTTATACCCAGCGCGGTTTGCGCAAAAGCCGCTAATTTTCTTTACACGTCAAATAAAAGACCACCTCCTCAGGAGGTGGTCTTTTACTATTACAGCCAGTTACGGCGTTTGAAGTAGAGATAGGGCGCAAGGCCCGCGAGGATCATAAAGATAATCGCGCCGGGGTAGCCGAAGCTCCAGTGCAGCTCGGGCATAAACTCAAAGTTCATACCGTAGCTGGAAGCCACCAGCGTTGGCGGCAGGAACACCACCGAAACCACCGAGAAGATTTTGATAATGCGGTTCTGCTCGATATTGATAAAGCCCATTGCCGCCTGCATCAGGAAGTTCACTTTCTGGAACAGGGATTCGTTGTGCGGCAACAGGGATTCGATATCGCGCAGGATCTCACGCGCTTGCTCAAGCTGACCTGCCGGTAAACGCGCCTTACGCACAAGGAAGTTCAGCGCGCGCTGGGTATCCATCAAACACAAACGGACTTTCCAGCCAACGTCTTCCTGCTCTGCCAGTTTTGACAGCGCGTCGTCGTACTCGTCGCCCTGCTGGCCTTCCATAATGACGCGGCTCAGCTTTTCCAGATCGCTGTAAATGTTTTCGATTTCATCTGCCAGCTGTTCGATTTTGGTTTCGAACAGATCAAGCAGCAGTTCATACGCGTTGCCGTCCACCATTTCCTGGCTGCGGGCGCGCATACGGTACAGGCGAAACGCGGGCAACTCGCGCTCGCGCAGGGTAAACAGGCGGCCTTCGCGGATGGTGAATGCTACCGTTGAGTTACCTGCGTGATCGTCCGCATCTTCATAAAAAAAGAAGGAGTGGATGTGCAGGCCGTCTTCGTCTTCAAAAAAACGCGCCGATGCTTCGATGTCTTCCAGTTCAGGTCGCGTGGCCAGGTTCTGGCCCAAATCCGTTTGCACGCGGGTACGTTCTTCATCGTCCGGCTCGACCAAATCAACCCAAACAGAGCTGGCGAGGTGTTTGATTTCGTCAGCCTCAAGGCGGGTTAAACGATTATTTTCCAGTTGAAATGCGCTCAGCATGGCCGGGACTCCCAATGCAAAAAATATCGGACAGTTCGCAGGGCACACAAGAAACGAATTGGGTTTCAGACCATTAAACAGTCTGACTCAGCGCGACGGGGATAAAGCGGGTCGCTGACAACCTCTAAGGCCATCAGCGTGAGGAGAAAGCCTTAGGAGTTGTTCCTGAAATCCAGGAAATTGAGCCAGCATCTACTGGGTGTGTCCAAGGCGAATGTCCTCTTAGCGTGATCGTGCGCGCATGTTACGCCAGCACTCATAAGGCGTCAACACGCAACGAAACGCTAAAGAACAATATTTGCCCTTCAACGTATAAGGCTAGCAGAACATTACAAAATAATGATATTTTTCTGAAAGTTACACGGTTTCCAGCTTCGCGTAAGCGGCGACCAGCCACTTGATGCCCTGCCCCTGGAACGCCACCTGTAAGCGGCTGTGTTCGCCGCTGCCTTCCATATTCACCACCGTGCCTTCGCCAAATTTCGCATGACGCACACGCTGGCCGAGTTTATAGCCGGTATCGCTCGCCACAATCGGGGTTCCCATACGCTGATGGCTTACCGGGCGGCTGACGCTGGCGCGCAAACGCACCTCCTCAATACACGCTTCCGGCAGCTCGCCGATAAAGCGCGACGGGCGGTGATACACCTCTTTGCCGTACAGTCGGCGCGTTTCCGCGTAGGTTAAGGTCAGTTTTTGCATCGCGCGCGTCACGCCGACGTAAGCCAGGCGACGCTCCTCTTCCAGACGCCCGCCTTCATCCAGCGACATCTGGCTCGGGAACATTCCCTCTTCCATACCGACGATAAACACCTGCGGGAACTCAAGGCCTTTTGCCGAGTGCATTGTCATTAATTGCACCGCGTCCTGCCAGGTGTCCGCCTGCCCTTCGCCCGCTTCCAGCGCAGCGTGAGAGAGGAACGCTTGTAGCGGCATTAAATCTTCATCTTCTTCGTTGTAGCTGAACTGGCGCGTCGCGGTAACCAGTTCCTCTAAGTTCTCAATACGCGTCTGGCCTTTCTCGCCCTTTTCCTGCTCGTACATTGACCGCAAGCCGGAATCACTGATAACCCGGTCGGTCTGCACGTGCAGCGGCATATCGGCTGTCTCTTGCGCCAGCGCATCAATCAATTCCAGGAACCGTTGCAGCGCGCTGGCTGCGCGGCCCGCCAGCGCCTTTTCTTGCAGTAGCTCACGCGTTGCCTGCCACATCGTCAACTGTCGTTCACGGGACGTCTGACGCACCACATCCAGCGTGCGATCGCCAATCCCGCGCGTCGGCGTATTCACCACGCGTTCAAACGCGGCATCGTCATTGCGGTTGGCAATCAGACGCAGATAGGAGAGCGCGTCTTTGATTTCCTGACGCTCGAAGAAGCGCATACCGCCATAAATGCGGTACGGCATACTCGCCTGCAATAACGCCTCTTCCAGCACGCGCGACTGGGCGTTGCTGCGATAGAGAATGGCGCACTGCGTCAGTTGCCCGCCATTGTCCTGCCAGGCTTTGATACGGTTAACCACAAAGCGCGCTTCATCCAGCTCGTTAAAGGCGCAGTAGAGCGAAATCGGTTCGCCATCAACACCTTCGGTCCACAGCTTTTTACCCAGACGCCCGTTGTTATTTTCAATCAGGGCGTTAGCGGCGCTCAGAATATTGCTGGTGGAGCGGTAGTTCTGCTCCAGGCGGATGGTTTGTGCACCGGGAAAATCATTGAGGAAGCGCTGGATGTTCTCCACCTGCGCGCCGCGCCAGCCGTAAATGGACTGATCGTCATCGCCGACGATCATCACTTTGCCGGTATCGCCCGCCAACAGGCGGATCCACGCGTATTGAATGTTGTTGGTATCCTGGAATTCGTCCACCAGGATATTGGTAAAGCGTTCGCGGTAGTGCTGCAAAATATGCGGCTTGTTCAGCCACAGCTCATGCGCGCGCAGCAGCAGCTCGGCAAAATCCACCAGCCCGGCGCGATCGCAGGCTTCCTGGTAGGCCTGGTAGACTTTCTGCCAGGTTTGCTCCACCGGATTACCGAAGCTTTGAATATGATGCGGGCGGATACCTTCATCTTTCTGGCCGTTGATGTACCACATCGCCTGACGCGGCGGCCACTGCTTCTCGTCGAGATTCATGGCTTTGATCAAGCGCTTGAGCAAGCGCAACTGATCTTCGCTGTCGAGGATCTGGAAATCCTGCGGCAGGTTAGCGTCCATATGGTGCGCACGCAGCAGGCGGTGCGCCAGGCCGTGGAAAGTACCGACCCACATGCCGCCCTGGGTGGTACCCATTAACTGACCGATGCGGTGGCGCATTTCCGCCGCCGCTTTGTTGGTAAAGGTGACCGCCATAATTGAGAATGGCGAACAGTTTTCGACGGTCATCAGCCATGCGATGCGGTGCACCAGCACGCGCGTCTTGCCGCTCCCCGCGCCCGCCAGCACCAGCATATTGCTGCGTGTCGCCGCTACGGCGTCGCGCTGTTTGTCATTGAGGCTGTCGAGCAGATAAGAAACGTCCATAGGTACCGTCGCGTAGTCATCAGGAATTGAACGAAACGCCCGGTGGCGCTTCGCTTACCGGGCCTACGTTACCGCAGGGCGGATAAGCGTAGCGCCATCCGCCAAAAACCCTGGTATTTTATACAGAACAATTGGTGATTATATCAGCGTCGTGAGGGATGCCAACCGCGAAATTTCCACATGCGGTAACAGGCGGCTGTCGCTGGCTTGCAGCAGATCGGCCCCTTCGGGTTTGATCCAGCAGGCCTGCATACCGCAGCGGATCGCCCCGGCAACATCGGTCGTCAGATCGTCGCCGACATGCAGAATATCCCCAGGCGCCACGCCAAGACGCTCCGCGGCCAGGTGATACATATCGCGAAACGGTTTTGAACGCCCGTCCGGCCCGGCGCGCAGCACAAATTTGAAGTATTCACCCAGGCCGAAAAGCGCCGGCTGCGCGTTGCCATTGGTGATCGCCACCAGCGGCCATTTTTCTGCCAGCTTTGCCAGTGTTTCGTGGGTTTCATCCGGGACATCAATGCGGCTGCGCCATTTAGCAAAGTTGACCATTGAGGCTTCCGCGCCCGCTGCGGCGTCTTCAGCGCTCAGCCCGGCGTCGAGCATTGCACGCTCAACCGCGCGTCGCCGCCACTCCGTCACATCGTGATAAATGTCCGGTTCGGTTTCACGCAGCGACTGGCGCAGGCGCTGAAACTCACTGTTTTCCAGGCTGCTCAGCGCCGGATGGTAACCCCGCACAAACGCCAGCGCCTCTTGCTCTGTTCGCTGAATAACCAGCCGGTTGTCATAAAGAGTGTCGTCCAGGTCAAACGTCATCGCAGCGATGTGACCTAATGGGCGGTAAAAACGCATTATTTCCCCCGTTTTGCGCGCGGATGCGCCGCATCGTAGACCGAAGCAAGGTGTTGAAAATCAAGGTGGGTATAAATTTGGGTGGTGGTCAGATTGGCGTGGCCGAGCAGCTCCTGCACGCCGCGCAGATCGCCGCTCGATTCCAGCATATGGGTAGCAAAAGAGTGGCGCAGCTTGTGCGGGTGCACATGGCTGTTCAGCCCCTGTTTGATGCCCCACTCGGCGAAGCGTTTTTGCACATTGCGCGCCGAGATACGCTTGCCGAGTTTCGACAGGAACAGGGCGTCGTCGTCTGCGCCAAACAGTTCGCGGAGATCCAGCCAGTGCTCAATCCAGGTGACAGCACTACGACCAATCGGTAAACGGCGCTCTTTGCTGCCTTTGCCCAGCACCCACACTTCACCGCTTTCCAGATCCAGATGCTTAATATCCAGATTGACCAGTTCCGATAAACGCAGGCCCGCGCCGTACATCACTTCCAGCATTGCGCGGTCACGCACCGCCAGCGGATCGTTAATATCAATATCCAGCAGCCGGTTCACATCATCGACATCAATGTTTTTCGGCAGATGACGCGGCGCTTTCGGCGCTGAAACGCCTTTCGCCGGGTTTGCAGACAGCTCGCCCTGGCTCACCATCCAGTCGAAGAAGCTGCGCAGCGCCGAGAGGCGCAATGCGAGGCTTGCCGCGCCCAGGCCTTTACGCCGACTGCGGGTGGCAATCGATCGCACCATCGCAGCGTCACAGTGTTGCCAGCTTTTCAGGCCGATGTCGTCGGCCAGCGCGATGATGGCATCAAGCTGACGCTGATAATTGAGCAAAGTGACAGGGCTAAGCTGGCGTTCGACGCCGAGATAGCGCAGAAAACGGCTAACGGGCAAAAGCAGCGGGGAACCGGTCATACGCGTTCGATCCAGCGCTCCAGCAGATCCGGCAGCATCTGCGCGATCTCCTCCAGCAACTGGGTGCCCTGGCCTGGTTGATAGTGGTGTATGTCCCGGCTACTGAACAGCACGACGCCAAGCGAGCCGTCCGGCCCCATCAATGACATCGCCACCGATCCAATGGCTTTTGCCTCGGGCAACAGTAGCAACAGTTCCGGCCCGTTTAGCGACCCGAGATAGTGATGTTGATGGCCCAAACGCTGGATACGCAGCGGCTCAAAGGCCTGACGCGAGAGAGCGAGATGGGTATAGCTTGAGGGCGCGCCCAGACGCCAGCGGTCCGGGAACAGACGAATCGTTGCGCCTGCCAGCCCCAAATCACGCGCCCAGCGATGAAAGCGGCTAAGCATCTCATCAAGGCTCGTGGCGGACGCCAGTCGCCCTTGCAGACGTAGCAGGCGATAGAACAGGCCTTCGTTTGCGCTGGCTTGTTCCATCAGCAGCGTCATGTTCTCTTCCAGCACATTGATGTGGTTACGCGAGCGCGCCATGTGCCATTCCACCAGAGAAACCGTGTCGCGCACCGCATGCGGCACGCGCATCTGTTCCACCAGCCGCGAATTACGGATAAAGAAGTCAGGATTATGCCGTAAGTACTCCGCAACGGCCTGCTCTTCCAGCTCCGTCAGCGCCTCCTGCAATTCTTCCCCTGGTTGCTTCATAGATGAATAAACCCGTCATAGACATGTGCCGCCGGGCCAGTCATAAACAACGGTTGGCCCGGGCCTTTCCATGCGATATCAAGTCGACCGCCTGGTAATTCCACGCGAACGTTTTCCGCCAGTAAACCCTGCTGAATGCCGATGGCAACAGCGGCGCAGGCCCCGCTTCCGCAGGCCTGTGTTTCACCCGCGCCGCGCTCAAAGACGCGCAGGCGGATATGATCTGGGTTGACGACCTGCATAAAACCGATATTGGCACGTTCTGGAAAACGCTCATGGCTTTCCAGCACTGGCCCCAGCGTTTCCACCGGTGCAGTATCCACGTCGTCCACCTGAAGTACGCAGTGCGGATTGCCCATTGATACAACGCCGCACAGCACGGTTTGCTCCGCCGCGCGCATGATATAGGTCTTTTCCGCTTTGTTCGCGCGAAACGGCACCTGCGACGGCTCGAAATTGGGCTCGCCCATATTCACGCGCACTAGTTCATCTTCCGTTACGCTCAATACCATACGCCCGTTCGCCGTACTGACGCGAATATCACGTTTATTGGTTAAGCCTTTCAGACGAACAAAACGAGCGAAACAGCGCGCGCCATTGCCGCACTGCGATACTTCGCTGCCATCGGCGTTGAAAATGCGGTAGTGAAAATCAAGTTCAGGATCATAAGGGGGTTCAACTACCAGCAGTTGATCAAACCCTACGCCAAGGTGACGATCCGCCAGACGACGGATCAACTCCGGGGAGAAAAAGACATTCTGCGTCACCGCGTCGACGACCATAAAATCGTTGCCAAGGCCATGCATTTTTGAGAACTGCATCATCTACTCCATTTACGCGGATACAGAACGGTAACGTCAATAATTCACCTGGGTCGGCGAGCCGGTATCGCCCCGATCGTTGCTATCCGGGATCGTCGTCTCGATGGTGCTTTCCTGATTTTTGGTGGGCGGCGGCGCGTTTTTATCTGCCGGAGGGAAGTAAAGCGGCCCTTTCAGACCACAACCCGTTAAGCTGAACAGAGTCAGCAGGACGGCCAGCGTGCGGAACACATCTTTCATTATCGTTGCCTGTAAGTTCGTTCTTTCTGCGCTCTATCATCGCAGGAGAAGACACAAAAGCAAGAGTTTGCGCGTTCAGGACACCGGGAAATGTTTCGCGTTATACTGCTGCCAACGTAAAAAAACGGGAAATCAGAATGAACGACAGTGAATTTCATCGCCTCGCCGACGGCCTGTGGCTCACCATTGAAGAACGCCTGGATGACTGGGACGGCGATAGCGATATCGACTGCGAAATCAATGGCGGCGTGTTAACCATCAGCTTTGAAAATGGCAGTAAAATCATCATTAACCGCCAGGAGCCGCTGCACCAGGTGTGGCTGGCAACCAAACAGGGCGGTTACCATTTTGATCTGCAAGGTGACGAATGGGTGTGCGACCGCAGTGGCGAAACGTTCTGGGATCTACTGGAGCAGGCAGCAAGCCAGCAAGCGGGCGAAACAGTAACGTTCCGTTAATCACGCATGCCCGGGTGTCCGGGCATCTTTTTAAGATTTTTAAGAGAAGTACTGCTGCAACAGTGGCGCGTCGTTATCCTGATTTGCCGGAGACGCGGTGCTGATCGTTTGATTGCGGAATGGGATCACCTGCGCACGCCCTTCAACATTCACAATCTGGTAGAACTGCGGCAGGTTGAAGTTGATAAAGCTTGAGCCGTAGGTGAAACGGTCATGGGAAGACGAGAAGAAGCGGCTCACGTCACGCACCAGTTCCTCTTTGCTGCCTTCGCAGTGGTGATAGACTTCCGCGCGATTGCTCTCATCCAGAATATAGATGTTAAAGCCCTCTTCGCCCGCCTCTTCAAAGAAGAACTGAATAATCCCTTCGCTGGCAAAACCGTCTACCACCGCCGGTAATTTGACGTGATTGGTTTCCACCTGTACCGACAGCCCGTGCAGCTTGTTGTGGGAAATCGCGCCGTAAAATTCGATGGCGTTTTCCAGTTTTTGTACCGAAACATTCAGGCGCTCAAAGAACAGGCCCCAGGTCTGACCGGCTACGCGCAGGGCTTTGAAGCGCCCCGTTTCCTGGCGCGTACTGGAAAGGCGCAGTTCAATACATTCGGAAACGAGTTGCTGTACGCGCGTGCGGATAAGGCCGCGCAAATGCTGGCTATAGCAGAACACTTCGACGCTATCCGGCGGCGCAGCGTCCTGGTGCATTTTGCCCAGAATCGTTTTCAGCGCTTCGATCATCGCCTGCTCGCCGTTGAAGTGCAGGGTTCGCACTTCATTCCACGAGTTGCGATACAGCAGATCCACGCTGCCCACCAGGCAGTTTTGCTGCTCACCGAAGCTAAAGACATCAAGCTTGCGGAAATCAAAATGCACCACCTGGTTACGGAACGCCGCAGTCGGGTCGTATTCCAGGTTAACAATGATCGCCAGATGGCGAATTTCGCAGGGGCTATAGAGTGCTTTCGGCGTCGGCGCGGGCAAACGCAGCGGGAAGTGATGGGAAACATCCGCCACCATTTCCTGCAACTTCGGCAAATCAACAATGCCGTTGCCTTTAATAAACAGATGCGTACGCGATGTCAGCAGGCCGTTGAACCAGGCCCAGGCCACCAGTTTGTTCAGGTAGCGGTTATATTCCAGCGGCTGGTGGCTGACGATGGAGTCCATGTTCGGCGCGCGGTTGTAGAGATACCAACCCGTACGGTTGGCACGACCCGGCGGCACATGAATAAAGGTCAAATTCGGTTCGGAAAGATCCGGTGAAATTTGCGGGTTCACCAGCGTGACTTTCCCCGGCAGAGCTTCAAACGCCGCGTACAGTTTACGGGTCAACACCCCGATATCCTGCGGACTGGCGGAAACGCTCAGGTTATTGCGGCGGGCGAAGCGGATCAGGTTACGGTAGCTCTGCATCATCGCATCGAGCAGTTCGTTGTGCGCTTCGCGTACCTGATCGATTTTCCAGTTTGCGCGGTTATCAAGCATTGCAACGCGCGCGTCGTCCCAACCCCACTCTCTCACCAATTGCGTGATTACTTCACGACGCCAGCCAACGCAGGCGCGCTCGCGGCTCAGTTTCTCGCACACTTTTAAATAGAAACATCGACGCACCAGGTCGAGACGCGTGGTGTCTTCAATGGCTTCCAGGTAATGAGTTACGCGTTCCAGCATCATGCAGTAGTGATCGAGACCGAACGAGACGATCTCGCCATCATGCAGGCGCTGTTTGATGTCTTTCGCCAGCAGGCGCGTATTGGGATATTCCCAGGAATAGGCTTCGAGCAGCAGGGTTTTCAACACCGCTTTGTACGGTGAATCGATACTTTTATAGAGCTGCCACAGGCTGGCACCGAAATACTCTTCCGCAGAGAGCGAGCTTAAGCCGCCCAGGTCCAGCCATTCATTCGGCGTCAGCACGCCCTGCGCGTAAAGCGTCATCACATAATCGTCGTAATGCTCTTCTTCGTCGCCCGGCACCATATTCCACAGAATACGTTTACCGGCCAGGCGCACGGCGGTGCGGTAAAACTCGTCCAGCAATAAGATATGCTGCGTTGAGCCGCAATCTTCGCCGCCGAGACTGCCACTTTCGTTATGGCGGAAACGGTTTTCATCAATCAGGAAGAAACTGACTTCAACGCCCAGCGAGGCAGCCCAGCTTTCCAGCAGGCTGCATTTGCGCTGTAACAGTTGGCGCTCTTCGTTATCGAGCCAGGATTGATGACAGACCCAGATATCCAGGTCAGAAGAACAGCTTTGCCCAACCGAAGAGGTGCTGCCCATGGAGTAAACGCCCGTAATCGGCAGTTCGCCTTGCGGCGACTCCTGCGCGGGCAGGCCACGGTTCAGCTCAAGTTCGTTCAGGTAGTGAAGTTGGTTTTCATCAGGCGTGTAAAGGCAAATGCCCTGGGGAACGTTACCTTCGAGGTAGCCCGGCATCAGCGGATGGTGATAGTGCAGTAATGTCGGCAGCAGACTGTATACCTGCTGAAAGGCAGGGCCCATGGCAGCAAGCGCGCGATCCACACGCAGTTGATTAATGGCATCCAGTCGCTGTTTTAGAGTCTCAATATAGAGGTACAAGACATATCGCCTGATGTTTATACACGTCTTTCAAGCTGATGTTTTGTAGGCTGTAGCTTGAATAACGTTGTGTATACAGAAAATCCAAAGTAGCCGTTGCCATTTTTTCGACTTTATCGTTATGTGAGGACAGACGAAAAAATGGTCTAAAACGTGATCAATCTAACACCTTGCTCATTGACCGTAAAGAAAGATGCGCTACAAACCAGTGTAGCATTAAATGCATTCTGTAAATTCCGAATTACAGCCCGCGCTGCGCTTGTTTGGCGGGGTGCCGCCAGCAATCAACCGTGAGCACTGACACCCTAATGCAACAATGTTAGGATGGTCAACGGACGATAACGACGGTACCAAGCATGTTAGACAATGTTTTAAGAATTGCCACACGGCAAAGCCCTCTTGCGCTTTGGCAGGCACATTACGTTAAAGAGCGCCTCGAAGCGAGCCATCCGGGATTAACGGTTGAACTGGTGCCCATGGTCACGCGCGGTGACGTGATCCTCGATACACCGCTGGCGAAAGTAGGCGGCAAAGGACTGTTCGTGAAAGAACTCGAGCTGGCACTGCTTGAAAACCGCGCCGATATCGCCGTGCATTCCATGAAAGATGTCCCGGTCGATTTCCCCGAAGGGCTTGGTCTGGTCACCATCTGTGAGCGCGACGATCCGCGCGATGCGTTTGTGTCAAACCGCTATAACTCGCTGGACGAACTGCCCGCTGGCAGCATCGTTGGCACGTCGAGTTTACGCCGCCAGTGTCAATTAGCGGAGCTGCGCCCGGATCTGGTGATCCGCTCTCTGCGCGGTAACGTCGGGACCCGGCTGAGCAAACTGGATAACGGTGAATACGACGCCATTATTCTTGCGGTCGCAGGTCTCAACCGCCTGGGCCTGAACGCTCGCGTACGTTGGGCGCTGCCGCCTGAAATCTCGCTGCCCGCGGTGGGCCAGGGCGCGGTCGGCGTTGAATGTCGCCTTGATGATGCGCGGACACGCGCACTGCTTCAGCCGCTGAATCACGATGACACGGCCATTCGCGTTAAAGCCGAGCGGGCAATGAACACCCGGCTTGAAGGCGGCTGCCAGGTGCCGATCGGCAGCTATGCTGAACTTGTTGGTGACGAGATCTGGCTGCGCGGTCTGGTCGGCGCGCCGGATGGCACCATCATGGTACGCGGCGAGCGTCGTGGCCGCCCGGAGGATGCCGAAAAGCTGGGTATCTCGCTGGCGGAAGAGTTACTGGATAATGGCGCGCGCGCTATTCTCGCTGAAATTTACAACGGAGATGCCCCCGCATGAGTATCCTGGTCACCCGCCCATCCCCCGCCGGGGAAGAATTAGTGAGCCGACTGCGCACACTGGGGCTGGTGGCCTGGAGCTTTCCGTTGATTGAATTCACGCCGGGCCGTGAATTACCTTCCCTGCCTGAACGGCTCATCGCATTACGCGCAGACGATATGGTTTTTGTTCTGTCGCAGCATGCGGTGGCTTTCGCCCATGCGTATCTGCAACAGGCGGGCCTGCGTTTTCCAGCCGAACCGCACTATTTCGCCATTGGCCGCAGCACAGCGCTGGCGCAGCATACGGTAAGCGGCATTAATGTGCGCTACCCGCACGATCGGGAAATCAGTGAAGTGTTGCTACAATTACCTGAATTGCAAAGTATTCATGGCAAGCATGCGCTAATCTTACGGGGAAACGGCGGGCGCGAATTGCTGGCGGAAACCCTGGCAGAGCGCGGTGCGCAGGTTGAATTTTGCGAATGTTATCAACGCAGTGCGAAATTATATGACGGTGCAGAAGAAGCGATGCGCTGGCATACCCGCGGTGTGACGACACTTGTGGTCACCAGCGGCGAAATGATGCGGCAACTGTTTTCACTTATTCCTCCCTGGTATCGGGAGAACTGGTTACTTCGCTGCCGCCTGGTTGTGGTAAGCGAACGTCTGGCGCACCTCGCCCGGGAACTGGGCTGGCAAGACATTCGGGTCGCTGACAATGCCGACAACGATGCGCTGCTTCGCGCATTACAATAACTCTCATAATGGGAAGCCATAATGACGGAACACGAAAACTCCTCCGCCGTGGTTGAAGAGACCAAAGCGGCTGACGGCGCAACGCCGCCGCCGGAGAAAGCAGAGAAGAATACACGCGCTAACAGGACCAGCCTTGCGCTAAGCGCGATTGCCATCGCCATTGCGCTGGCATCGGGCGCTGGGCTTTATGGCTGGGTAAAACAGCAAACAGCAGCCCTGCATACCAATAATGGTGAGATAGCCGACCAGGTTATCGCTCTACAGCAGGCGCAGGATAAGCAGCGCAGCGAGCTGGAAGGCGTTATCAAACAGCAGGCCACTGAGCTTGAAGCGGCAAAGCGCCAGAACGATGCGCTGGCGAAGCAACTGGATGAAGTTCAGCAGAAAGTCGCCACCATTTCTGGCTCCGACGCCAAAACCTGGCAGCTTGCGCAGGCCGATTTCCTGGTGAAACTGGCTGGCCGTAAATTGTGGAGCGATCAAGATGTCACTACCGCAGCGGCACTGCTGAAAAGCGCCGATGCCAGCCTGGCGGATATGAACGACCCGAGCCTGATTACCGCACGTCGCGCCATTACCGATGATATCGCCAGCCTGTCAACCATTTCGCAGGTGGATTACGACGGCGCAATCCTCAAGCTGAATCAGCTCTCCAACCAGATTGATAACCTGCGCCTTGCCGATAATAACGATGATGATTCGCCGATGGACGCCGACAGTGATGAGCTGTCCAGTTCTATCAGCGAATGGCGTGTGAACCTGCAAAAAAGCTGGCAGAACTTTATGGACAGCTTTATTACCATTCGCCGCCGTGATGAAACCGCCGTGCCGTTGTTAGCCCCGAATCAGGACATCTATCTGCGCGAGAATATTCGCTCCCGACTGCTGGTGGCCGCGCAGGCGGTACCGCGCCACCAGGAAGAGACCTACAAACAGGCGCTGGATAATGTTTCTACCTGGGTGCGCGCTTACTACGACACCGATGATGCCGCGACCAAAGCGTTTCTTGAAGAAGTGGACAAGCTGAGCCAGCAAACCATCGCCATGGATTTGCCGGAGTCGCTGCAAAGCCAGCCCATTCTGGAAAAACTGATGCAGACCCGCGTACGCAACCTGCTTGCGCAGCCAGCAGCGGCGTCTGAACAGGCACCGGCCGCGCCCGCCGATGCAGCGCAGGGAGAATAAGCATGTTGAAAGTACTGTTACTCTTTGCACTGTTAATGGCCGGGATTGTGCTCGGCCCGATGCTCGCCGGGCATCAGGGCTATGTGCTGATCCAGACCGATAATTACAACATTGAAACCAGCGTCACGGGACTTGTGATCATTCTGGTGCTGACGCTGGTGGTGATGTTTGCTCTTGAATGGCTGCTGCGTCGCATTTTTCGTACCGGTGCGCATACCCGCGGCTGGTTTGTTGGCCGTAAGCGTCGCCGCGCCCGTAAGCAAACGGAGCAAGCTTTGCTGAAACTGGCAGAGGGCGATTATCAGCAGGTTGAGAAGCTGATGTCGAAAAATGCCGATCACGCTGAGCAACCGGTGGTGAACTATTTGCTGGCAGCGGAAGCGGCCCAGCAGCGCGGCGATGAAATGCGGGCTAATCAACATTTACAGCGTGCGGCAGAATTGGCGGAAAGCGATCCGATTCCGGTGGAGATCACCCGCGTACGCCTGCAACTGGCACGCAATGAAAACCATGCTGCGCGCCATGGCGTAGATAAGCTGCTGGAAGTCGCGCCGCGCCATCCAGAAGTGCTGCGTTTGGCTGAGCAGGCCTACATTCGTACCGGAGCCTGGACGTCGCTGCTGGACATCATTCCGTCGATGGCCAAAGCCAATGTCGGTGATGATGATCATCGCGATGCGCTACAACAGCAGGCGTGGATTGGCATTATGGATCAGGCGCGCGCCGATCAGGGCAGTGAAGGGCTGAAAAGCTGGTGGAAAAACCAGAGCCGCAAAACCCGCCAGCAGGTGGTGTTGCAGGTAGCGATGGCAGAGCATCTGATTGAATGCGACGATCACGATACCGCGCAGGGAATTATTCTCGACGGCCTGAAACGTCAGTATGACGATCGTCTGGTGATGGTGATCCCGCGTCTCAAAACCAATAACCCGGAACAGATCGAAAAAGTGCTGCGCCAGCAGATCAAAACCCAGGGCGATCGCCCGCTGCTGTGGAGCACACTCGGTCAATCGCTGATGAAACATGGAGAGTGGCAGGAAGCAACGTTGGCTTTTCGCGCCGCGCTGAAACAGCGTCCTGACCCGTTCGATTACGCATGGCTCGCCGATTGCCTCGACCGTTTACGTCAACCCGAAGAAGCCGCAATTATGCGTCGTGATGGCTTGCTGTTGACCCTGCAAAACAACCCGCCTTCCTGATATAAAAAAACGCCTGTCGGTATTCACTGACAGGCGTTAAAACAGGTCTTGTGACAACTAAATGGTGCTTCACTCAACGTTATGCCCATGGTGTTTGATGAGGCCGAAGCGACATCTCTCTTTGGACGATAAGCACCGTAAACGGCTCTGCATCATTCCTGAGTTTATGAGGCCAGATGGCGAACATAAGAGATGGAATGAGCATCTACGCCTGTATTATTGCATATACCGTGCCAACATCGCATTAACAAACCGTGCATCATGCAATCTTTTAAGAAATCAGGAAATTCAGGCCTTCTAATTCCCCTGGAGAGACCTTCTCCCGCTTTCCACCCGTTAATTTGTCGCCACAGAACGACATATACCAGGGTAATTATATAAATATTTATAAATCAGGAAGTTAAATGTCTCTGATAAGAGACAAGATAAACGAGATGTGTCGTATATAAGCAACAGAAAGCAAAAGGGGAGATGGCGGATAACAGAAAACAAAAAACCCCGCTTGCGCGGGGTTCAAAATTGGTCGGCGAGAGAGGATTCGAACCTCCGACCCACTGGTCCCAAACCAGTTGCGCTACCAAGCTGCGCTACTCGCCGTTTTTACTGCTTTTTGACTTTTTTGTTCAATCAAAGTTGGAACCTCCGACCCACTGGTCCCAAACCAGTTGCGCTACCAAGCTGCGCTACTCGCCGTTTTTACTGCTTTTTGACTTTTTTGTTCAATCAAAGTTGTGGTGCGAGGGGGGGGACTTGAACCCCCACGTCCGTAAGGACACTAACACCTGAAGCTAGCGCGTCTACCAATTCCGCCACCTTCGCATTTCCACGAAACTTTTACTGCAAAATAATGGGGTGGCTAATGGGACTCGAACCCACGACAACTGGAATCACAATCCAGGGCTCTACCAACTGAGCTATAGCCACCACTGTAAATCTGTTCACGCGGTATCGTAAATTCACGAACCACCGCAGCTCAAGCGCCGGGTTAAAATGGCGCGCCCGACAGGATTCGAACCTGAGACCTCTGCCTCCGGAGGGCAGCGCTCTATCCAGCTGAGCTACGGGCGCGTAGCGCCGTTGCGGGGGTGGATAGTACGGACTTCGGGCGCGGCTGTCTAGTGCTTTTTTGAAGAAAATGCGCGTTTGGTTATGCTTTGCGCACTTTGCCTCTTATTCACCCACCCGCTGTGTTACCGCATGCCGATTGAGGCCAAACACCTTATACGCAAGGGTCACCGCAGCAAGGAAGATAACACCAACAAACAGTGACATACGGGTATCTTCATTGAAACCCATGCCGATCAACACGCACACCAGGAACGCCATGGTGAGCCAGTTCGCCCACGGGAACAGTATTGAGCGGAACGGATGGCTGGCAATTGCGGCTTTATGCACTTTACGAAAACGCAGTTGGCTAATCAGGATCACGAACCACGGCACCATGCCCGGCAATACGCTGGCGCTATAAACATAAACAAACACCTGTTGCGGGTTAGGAATGATGTAGTTCAGGCACGAGCCGACCAGCAGAATAATGATGGAAATCGTCACGCCCATCGCCGGAACGCCGCTTTTGGACACTTTTGCCACCGCAGCCGGCAACTGGCGGTTCTTCGCCAGCGCATAAAGCATACGCCCGCAGCTATACATCCCGCTGTTACAACCGGAAAGCGCCGCCGTCAGTACCACAAAGTTGATGATCCCTGCCGCAGCGGCAATGCCGATCTTCGCGAAGGTCAGCACAAACGGGCTGCCATGGGTACCGATTTGGTTCCACGGGAAGATAGTCACGATAACGAAAATCGCGCCCACATAGAAAATCAGGATGCGCCACAGCACTTTGCTTACTGCGCTGCGCAAAGTGACCTGCGGGTTTTTCGCTTCACCGGCGGTAATACCGATCAGCTCAACGCCCTGGTAAGAGGCGACAACAATACAGAGCGCAGTCAAAAAACCTTTCCAGCCACCGGCAAAGAAGCCGCCGTGTTCAGTCAGATTGCTGAAACCAATGGAATGCCCGCCGTTGCCGAAACCAAAGAAGATAACGCCCAGACCCACCACAATCATCACGATAATGGTGGTGACTTTGATCATCGCGAACCAGAACTCAATCTCACCGTACAGCCGCACGGCCGCCAGGTTCGCCAGCGCCACCAGCCCCACCGCAATAAGCGCGGGTATCCACTGAGCAAGATCCGGGAACCAGAACTGGACGTAAACGCCAATGGCGGTAATTTCCGAAATCCCCACCGCCATCCACATAAACCAGTAGGACCAGGCGGTGAGATAGCCAAAGAACGGGCTCATATAACGGTGTGCGTAGACAGCGAACGAACCGGCTACCGGCTCAAGAAACAGCATTTCGCCCATCGAACGCATAATAAAGAAGACGAAAAGACCGGCAATGATATAGGCCAGCAGTACTGACGGGCCCGCCCATTTCAACGTGCTGGCAGCGCCCATAAACAGACCAACGCCGATAGTGCCGCCCAGGGCGATTAATTCGATATGACGAGACTCCAGTCCACGCTGAAGTTCTGGTTGTTTTTCGGCCATAAATCCTCTGTTGTGTTTGCTTCTTTCTCCCCGCTCTGCGGGTTATTGTTATGAGTTTTCCTCGGCTCATAACAGGCCATGCTGCACCGACCCGAAAAGGGGTGGCGCAAAAAACACTACGGCGTTGCAATGAGTGAGCGAATGGTTTCTTAAATTGAGGAAAATGGCAAACGATGTATCAAAAAAAACGGCATGATGCACAATAAAGCAACAATAAGAAGGGAAAAGGCAGCGCATTACGCCGCCGGGGATGTTCAGAGTTTTCCGCTGTAGTGCCAACGCAAATAACGCAGCAGGCGCAGCTGGCGTTTCAGGCGGGAAGGCTGCGACAGCAAGCGGTATAGCCACTCCAGCCCCAAATGCTGCCAGACTTTCGGGGCGCGCTTTACGTGCCCGGTAAAAACATCGTAAGTGCCGCCCACGCCCATATAGAGCGCATCCGGGTAAACGGCGCGGCAATCACGCATAAAAATCTCCTGGCGCGGCGACCCCATCGCTACCGTCACGATTTTTGCGCCGCTGTCGCGGATTGCCTCAAACAACGCCTGTTGCTGCTCCGGTTTAAAGTAACCATCCTGGCGGCCAACGATATTGACCTGCCACTGCGTACGCAGTTTCTGCTCGGTTTGCGCCAGCACCTCGGGCTTGCCGCCGACAAGGAACACCGGCGTGCCCGTCTCTCCTGCCCGCGCCATTAACGCTTCCCATAAATCAGCCCCGGCAACGCGCGAGACCTGCGCCTGCGGGAACTTTTTACGCACGGAGCGCACCACGCTAATGCCGTCGGCATATTTAAATTCCGCCGCCTCGATAAGCGCACGCACCTGCGCGTCATCCTCAATGGTCAGCATCTTTTCGGCGTTGATCGCCACCAGCGTACCCTGCTTAAGTCTGCCGCCCGCATAGAGGTGATCCAGCGCGTGTTGCATATCACGCCAGCCGATCAACTTCAGGCCGCGCAGGTCGTACAGCGCCGCCGCCGTCTTATCCGTCATGTTTCATCCTTTTCACACCTGGGAGAGAGGTTTTACTGCACGCGCCTCGCGGCGTTGTATCAGACCCGCACTATCAAACAGCCAGTACAGCAATTTCGCCACCAGCAGGCAGAAGCCAAAGATGGCGAGGAAAAACACCACCCGGGAAGCGAACGAATCCAGCCCTTCACGCGCCAGCACAATCATGTTGAAAATCGCGCCAAAGCAGAAGCTATGCAGAATTGCCGCTTTATAGCGATTCGTCTCCCGGTTGCCCAGCGTATACAACCAGTCGAACCATTTGATGATAAGCCCAACCACCACCGCGCCAAGCGGAATAAACCAGACGCCGCCCATTACCAGTAATGAGCCGATAAGCGTCGGTGAAATAGCCAGCCCGGAGTGGTTATTCAGCACTTCCCACGTAAAGTAGTTTGCCGTGTTAAGCACGATGCCAGGGCGCGAAGGCCACAGCCAGGACGGAATAAAAACATAGAAATCCCGTACGATAGGCGCAAGGCCCTGGAACTCAATCTTGTCGTAGTTTTGCAGCAGCAGCGCGAGGTTTTCCCACGGCGAAAAGGTGTCGCGCGTCAGGTACAAAAAGGTATAGAACGCTTCATCGCCGCTGACATTCAACCCGTAGCGTTTCAGCGCCAGCCAGAACATGCCGACAATACCGAGCACGCCCGCCGCCGCCAGCATCCACAGCGAAATCCAGCCGCGAATAATGCCGATGAACAAGAAGATCGCAAAGGCGATAATAATATTGGCGCGCGTGCCGCCAACGATCATATAGGTCAGCAGACCAAACGCCACGGTGCTCACCAGGAAGAAGAGCCACGCCTGCGCGTTCTGGCGCAGAAAATAAACCACCAGCATCGCCGGAATAAAGAAGTAGAAGAAGCGCTTAAGCGCCACGCCGGAGACTTCACTGGAGAAAATCTGGCTATAAGACTGTAAGCGAAACAGCAGAAAACCGTTGTTCATAAAGAAGATACCGACGCTTACCAACGCGATTGCCATCAGCATTACCCACGTCAGATGCGCTTCGACCCGGTTGATGGTGAACAGCGGCCGACGCGGCGTAAGCGACGACGGGGTTCGCAGCCTGGTTTTGTAGGTCACGTAATAGATGCCGTAGAAGCACATCGCCGCCAGCAACGTCTGCATCAGCACGCCGGGCGGTGCAACGCCCACGTTGAAGCGGAACACCAGGATACTGGTGAGCGGGAAGCCGAAGAAGAAGGTCAGTAAAAAGAGCAGCGAGAAAAAGACGTTAAAGTTAAACCGCACGCGGCGAAATTCAAACCAGGTCAGCGTGGCGATAAACAGCGTCGCCACCAGCCAGAGAATAAACAATCCGCAAAATTCGAGTGGGCTCATCCGGTGATCCCCGCAGCAGTACGCAGCGCTTTATGCCAGAGCGTTTCGTAATTTGGGCTAAAGAAGGTGATGGCGTTTTTATCCACCGCCACCAGTTGGCGGCGGGCTTCGCGGATCACCGCATCGTTCAGTTCATCGCCGGTAAACAGCACCGGAATACCTTCGGCCACCATATCACGCCAGAACGGATTTTCGCGATTTAACACACACGGAACCCCCGCCTGAATCAGCAAACACATCGTGCCGATCCCCTGCTGGCGGGCAAAGATGAAATAGCCCACATCGCACTGCCCCAGCAGATCGAGATAGTCATCAAAGGCCATTTTCTCGTGCAGGATGCGTAAGTTTTCCGCGCTGAATAACGCCAGCCCGGCACTGCGCACCGCATCGATATAGCTGCCGTTATTGGCCGGGTAACCCATGGGCACAATCACATTCACCGTATCGCCAAACTGGCGATGGACAGCCTGCAAAGCGGCTATATGTTCATTGCTTGGATCGCCGGAGTTACCCACCAGAATCGTCAGTTTGCCGTCCCGCTGCACATCATGCGCCAGGGTGTTCAGCGCCGGATCCATCCGCGTCGGGAAATAGAGCAGTTCACCGCGAACCAAAGGATTGCGCTGGCCGAACCACGCCAGATCGCCGCGCGTGGCAAAAATGCAACCAACGCGGCGCTGGGCCAGGCGGCGCAGCGGATAAAAGAGGCGGAATTTGAGGCTGCGGGAGACTTCATACAGATCGGCGCCCCAGGCGTGCCAGTAAAACTGATCGCGCTTGATGGCGCCCCGCAGCAAGGCCAGCCAGAGATCAAAATTAAACTGGCCGTGGAAGAAGAATCGCTGCTGACGCTGGGCTTTCGCCTGTGCGATAAGCGCTTTCGCCAGCGTTTTTTTATCCGGGTAAAAATGCAGCGTCAGCGCGGGATACGCCGCACGCTGCTCGTCATCGCGCCCGACGACCATAAACTCGCGGGCATGCTCTCCCGAGGCCGCAAGTGTGTCGTTAAAGAAGCGCAGCACAGTTTGGTTATGGTGTGGGATATCCGATCCCAGTACGTGAATCAGTGCAGTCATGCCTTTTTACGCCAAATCAAAAAAACGCCGCAACAGAGGGCGAAATAAATAATGTAAGTGGCCATATACGCCTGCGCCGCGCCTGCCGCGCCGTGCACCGGGATCAAGGCGCGCGAAAACAGCGTTAGCAGCGCGAACTGGCTAATCTCCGCCAGAATATAAAAGCGCAGCGACGCTTTGGCTATCACCAGATAACCAAATACGTAAGCACCTACTTTCAATACATCCCCGACCAGCTGCCAGGCGAACAGATCGCGCATGGCGGCGAATTTATCGGAAAACAGCAGCCAAATCGCCACATCGCGCAACAGCCAGACACCGAGACTCACGGCTGCCACCGCCGGTAACACAAAGCTCAGTGACTTGATAATTTCGCGCGAAATAGCCTGCTTTGTCGCCAGCCGTGACAATGTAGGCAGCAGATAAACGCTAAACGAGGCGGTAATAAATTGCAGATAAGCATCGGAAATGGTGCTTACCCCTTGCCAGATACCAACTTCATCCCAGCTATAATGCGCCGCCAGTTGGTTTCGCATCATCACATACGCCAGCGGCAGCGTCACCGAAGTAATCAACGCCATCACGGTGAATTTGCTGAGCTGCCCGGCCAGTGCGCCATCCCACTGCGGTTTGAAAAAATTCACCGGTACTGCGCCGCGCCGGATCAGCATCAACATCGCCGGGATCACCACCAGCGCGGGCACCAGCGCCATCCCCAGCAGTGCGCCCTGATAACCGCCGACTTTAAAGCAGAGATACCACGCCAGCACGCCAATCACGCTGCCGATAATCAGCGACAGCGCGTTACTCGCCGCATCGCGAAAGCCTTTCATCACTGCCAACAGCAGGTTCGCCCACGCAATCCCCATTTGAACCAGCGCGACTAACCGCACCAGCCCCTGATACTGCGTATGGCCGAATAACCCCTGGCTGATGGGCGCGGCGGCGAAGAGAAACACCAGCGCCAGCAGCGTTGAGAACCCCAACACCATGGCGGAAGAGGTGCCAACAACCACGCGTAAGCGCGCGGGATCGTCATGATGTTGCGCGACAAACTTCGTAACGCCGTTAAAGATCCCGGCGCCGGCCAGCACGCCCAGCACGGTAATTAACTGGCGAAAGTTACCTGCCTGCCCAACACCGGATGGCCCGAAAGCCACCGCAAGGAGTTTGACCACCAGCAAGCCCGCGCCAATTTTGACCAGCGTGCTTGCGGCAGTCCATACCGATGCTTTTGCCAGCGACATGTCAGTTGAAATAACTCAGCAGAGTGCTGATAACCGTACGCTGATTAACCGGTGCCAGATTGTAGAACAGCGGCAGGCGAAGCAAACGCTCACTCTCTTTGCTGGTGTAGCGGTCTTCGCCGTGGAACTCGCCGAACTTTTCGCCTGCCGGTGAAGCATGCAGCGGAATGTAGTGGAACACCGCAAGGATTTCCGCCTCTTTCAGGAAGGCGATCAGTTTGCTGCGATCCGCTTCATCGCGCAGCTTGATGTAAAACATGTGCGCGTTATGGCTGCAATCCGCCGGAATGGATGGCAACTCAATGCGACCACTGCGCGCAAGCGGCGTCAGGGCATCGTAATAAGTTTGCCAGAGCGCCAGACGCTGCTGGTTAATGCGCTCTGCCGATTCCAGTTGTGCCCACAAGTAAGCCGCCTGCAAGTCCGCCATTAAATAACTCGAACCGATATCCCGCCAGGTGTATTTATCGACCTGTCCACGGAAAAATTGACTGCGATTAGTGCCTTTTTCGCGAATGATCTCAGCGCGTTCAACCAGTGCGCGATCGTTAATCAGCGTCGCGCCGCCTTCGCCGCCAGCGGTGTAGTTTTTCGTTTCGTGGAAACTGAAACAGCCAATATGCCCGATAGTGCCCAGCGCCCGCCCTTTGTAGGTGGACATCACGCCCTGCGCGGCATCTTCCACCACAAACAGATTATGCTTTTTGGCGATCGCCATGATGGTGTCCATCTCGCAGGCAACACCCGCGTAATGCACCGGCACAATAACGCGGGTTTTGTCGGTGATTGCCGCTTCAATCAGCGTTTCATCCATGTTCATCGTATCCGGGCGGATATCGACAAAGACGATTTTCGCACCGCGCAGCACAAAGGCATTGGCGGTGGAAACGAAGGTATAACTCGGCATGATCACTTCGTCGCCGGGCTGGATATCCAGCAACAGCGCGGCCATCTCCAGCGAGGCGGTGCAGGATGGGGTTAACAACACTTTCGCGCTGTGAAAACGCTGCTCCATCCATTGCTGGCAGCGTCGGGTAAAACCGCCATCACCGCACAACTTTCCGCTGCCCATCGCCGACTGTATATAGTCGAGTTCCGTTCCCACCACCGGTGGTGCGTTGAAAGGGATCATAGAGTCACCTGTATAGCCAAAAGGCAGTGCTTTCCACATTCGCACCGCTCTGAATGTATCGTTTAAGTGCGGCGGTGTTCCCAAGCTGGGTTGCCACACGCACAAGCGTTAACTGCCGCTGCCGCGCCCACTGGCACGCCGCCTGCATTAATTTTTTCCCCTCACCGCGCCCGGCCAACAGGCCGATACGTGCTTCTTGCTCATTAAGTTGGCGAAGCGAGACAAAACCGCTGATGTCGCTGTTTTCTGCGCGAAAAAGTAAGCACTGGTGGTCAAAAACCCCTTTCACGGCGTTTTCTATCCACTGCGCGTAGAAGCGACCGCTCGCGTCGGGCGCATACCAGGGCGTACGAAAACGGCTCTGCACAAAGATCTCCGCCGCCATCTGACGAAGCGCGGGAATATCCTCAATGGTGGCAACACTGGCGGCAGGATCGATGCCCTGTTCAGGCACGGGCAAAGCGAGATCGATTTCCCCTTCCACCAGTTGAAAACCAAGCTGTTGCAGGGCGTCGAGTTGCGGGGTGTGTGCGGCTGCCAGTTTTACCTGTACCCGATCCCAGGGTGCAAAATCCGCACCACTCAGCGTGGGAGCCGCAGGGTTGAGGCGAATAATGGCGCTGCGCAGGCCAAAAAAGGCGCTTTCCCATGCCAGTTCTTCTACCGTGCCGTGAACAGCCATGCCGTTTCCTTCGCGTATTAGCGCCAGACGCCTTTGGTATCCACAACCCAGGGTTGCGTGATGCTGGCAGCATCGACCGCTTTGAATTGTTTATGATCGACCAGCATCACCAGCACATCGGCCTGATCCAGCGCATCAAGGGTATTGACCAGCGTGCTGTGCCCGGCCAGTTTCGCCGGCAGTTCGTTGATATTCGGTTCGACCACCAGCGTTTGTCCGCTGTGCCACTGCGCGATGTCATGGGCAATTTCCATCGCCGGGCTTTCACGCAGATCGTCGATATTCGGTTTAAATGCCAGCCCGAAGCAGGCAATTTTAACCTCGCTGGCGCGCTTGCCGCTCGCCGTCAGGCAATCGGCAACGGTCGCTTTCACCTGATTCAGCACCCAATGTGGTTTGTGATCGTTCACTTCCCGCGCGGTACGGATCAGCCGCGCCTGCTGCGGGTTTTGCGCCACAATAAACCACGGATCGACCGCGATGCAGTGACCGCCGACGCCAGGACCAGGTTGCAGGATATTAACGCGCGGATGGCGGTTCGCCAGGCGAATCAATTCCCACACGTTAATCCCCTGATCGGCACAAATCAGCGACAGTTCATTGGCAAAAGCGATGTTCACGTCGCGGAAGCTGTTTTCGGTGAGTTTGCACATTTCCGCCGTGCGGGAGTTGGTCACCACACATTCGCCTTCGAGAAAGATCTTGTACAGCTCGCTGGCACGGGCGGAACAAACCGGCGTCATACCGCCAATCACCCGATCGTTTTTAATCAGTTCGACCATCACCTGCCCCGGCAAGACACGCTCCGGGCAGTAGGCGATATTGACGTCAGCGTTTTCGCCCGCTTGCTGCGGGAAAGAGAGATCCGGGCGCGCGTCGGCAAGCCACTGGGCCATTTTTTCCGTCGCGCCTACCGGAGAAGTGGATTCAAGAATGACCAGCGCCCCTTTGCTCAGCACGGGCGCGATGGATTTTGCCGCCGCTTCAACATAGGCCATGTCAGGCTCATGATCGCCTTTGAACGGCGTCGGTACAGCAATCAGGTAAGCATCTGCCGCCACAGGCGTGGTGCTGGCGCGCAGATAACCGCCCTCCACGGCCGCTTTAACGACGTTATCCAGTTCCGGCTCGACAATGTGGATTTCACCCCGGTTAATGGTTTCCACGGCGCGCGCGTTGATATCAATGCCAACCACCTGCTTTTGTCTGGAGGCAAACGCCGCAGCGGTAGGCAGACCAATATAGCCAAGGCCAATGACGGAAATGGTTGTAAAGCTCATAGTGTTACCCGATTGTTTTTGAGTGCGTGCAAAATGCGACCACATGCCTGCCCGTCTCCATACGGATTGTGCGCGTGACTCATGGCCTGCCAGGCATCGTTGTCATAAAGCAGGCGTGTCACCTCTTCCACAATGCGCTGGCGATCCGTGCCGACAAGTTTAACGGTACCGGCATCCACAGCTTCCGGACGCTCGGTGGTATCACGCATCACCAGCACCGGTTTACCCAGCGAAGGCGCTTCTTCCTGAATGCCGCCGGAATCAGTGAGGATCAGCCAGGCGTGATTCATCAACCACAGGAACGGCAAGTAATCCTGTGGTTCAATCAAAAAGACATTTTCAACATGGCCCAGAATGCGGTTTACCGGCTCGCTAACGTTGGGGTTGAGATGCACCGGGTAGATGATTTGCACATCTTGATGCCCGGCGGCGATGTCAGCCAGGGCATGACAAATATCCTCAAACCCGCGCCCAAAGCTTTCGCGGCGATGACCGGTGACCAGAATAAGTTTCTTATCATTGTCGAGAAACGGGTAACGCGCCGCCAGCTCTTCGTAACGTGAGGGATCGTTCATCACGCTATCGCGCACCCAGAAGAGTGCATCAATGACCGTATTACCAGTAACGAAAATGCGATTGTCGGCGACATTTTCACGCCGCAGATTGTGACGAGAGTTCTCCGTTGGCGCAAAATGGTACATCGCCAGGTGACCCGTCAGAGTACGGTTAGCTTCTTCAGGCCAGGGGGAAGAGAGATCCCCGGTACGCAGGCCCGCTTCGACATGACCAACGGGAATACGCTGGTAAAACGCGGCAAGGCTCGCGGCAATAGTGGTTGTCGTATCGCCATGAACTAACACCACATCCGGGTGAAATGATTCAAGAATAGGTTTCAGACCTTCGAGGATACCGCAGGTAATTTCCGTCAACCCTTGCCCGGGGCGCATAATATTCAGGTCGTAATCCGGGACGATAGAAAAGAGGTTTAGCACCTGATCGAGCATCTCCCGATGCTGTGCCGTGACGCAAACTCTTGCCTCAAAGTCAGGATCCTTTGCCAGCGCATGTACCAGAGGAGCCATTTTTATGGCTTCTGGGCGTGTGCCAAATACGGTCAGTACTTTCACAACGATTCTCTTTGGTTAGAAGATGAAGGCGCAGCGCCTTCATCTCAGACGGCGTTTAGTTCGAACGGCGGCGCGCTAATGCCACTCCAGCTCCGGTTAACGCACCGACAATACCCCACATGATCATCAGGAAAGCACGACGCGGGCTGTCGCGTTTTACCGGCTCTTCCGGTGTACGCAAATAACGATAAGTCTGAAAACGCGGATCCAGCGTTGGGCCAACGTTAAGAGTATTTAGCATTGCCCGGTTTTGATCATAGTCCAGATCGAACTGTGGCCCCACCGCTTGCAGGTTTTCCAGGCGTGCCTGGAGCATCGGGCGGCCAAGCATAAACAGCTCTGAATCCGGCAGCTCGTCCGGCGGAACCTCAGTCTCATTGCGCGAGATATTATGTTGCTCAGCGACTCTCAACGCTTGCTCAACATTGTGCAGACGCCGGTTGTAAATCGCTTTTGCCACCTCTTCCTGACGCTTCACCTGCGCTTTCATCTGGATAGTCCGTGCTGCCCATGCACCTTTCAGTTCGTCATTAAGATGGCTGGCGGCGCGCTGGCTGGCGAAAGCAACATACTGACGCAGCAGGTTATTCGCGTCCGGGGCGGTTTCGGCAATCAGCTTCACGTTATCGTTCTGGTTGCGAACGATATCTGCGGGCGTGTACTGGATATTGTTGATTAACTCATCAAGCATGGCGGCATCGGCTTTGCTGTTGCCGACTTGTCGCTGCTTGTAGTAATCCGTTTGCGACCAGAAATCGCGACGCGTATCCCAGGCGGCAAGCTGCATGATGAACTCTTTGTACGCTTCATCCATGACCGAAATTTGATCGGCGGGCGCAAGGTTCGCTTTCACATCCAGATTGCGTAAAAACTGCTGCTGGGAATAGTATCCGCCAAGCATGTTGACGGTTGGACGGTCGGTAACGGCGGTAGCTCCCCATTGCTGAGGGGCAAAGAAGGTCCAGACCAGCGCGAGCAAGGCGAAGAGCAGCGCGACGCCTGCGATCCAAAATTTTCCAGCCCACAAAGTACGAAACAAACCCCGAATATCCAGTTCATTTTCTGTAACCGCTGAAGGTGTTTCCGACGCTTGTTGAATCATCGCTTTCCCGATTTTACTTGGTTAGTGTTGATTTTTGACCTCTGTTACGGCGCATTCTGCGTTTTACCCGTTTGATAAAACGCGCCACTTTCCACGCACGTTTAATACAGTAGCCATACAAAAAGAACGCTAGCAAGAATAATGCCAACATTACCCATTCTGGGATGAGGCGGAGATACTCCGTCACCACACCGATGCTGGCAAGCAGAGCCGCAGCCAGCGTGATCAGCACGAATGCCTGACGGGAAGTAAAACCTGCACGCATGATGAGATGATGAATGTGCTGGCGATCGGGTGAGAAAGGACTCATGCCTTTACGCAGGCGACGATACATAATCGCGACCATATCCATCAGCGGAATGGCAATAATCCACAATGCAGTCACCGGGCTGATGGGATGAGTTTTGCCCTGAGTCGTTTCCAGTAAAATCCAGATCACAGTAAAGCCGATGAGCGTACTGCCAGCGTCACCCATAAAGACTTTGTAGCGGCGTCCCAGCACGCCAAGGTTTAGCAAAATGTACGGCAGGATTGCGGCGATCATGGCAAAACACCAGAGCGCGAGGCTTGATTGCCCGTCGAACCATAAAATAAAACCGATAGCGGCGAATGAAACGCAAGAGAGTCCGCCCAGCAGGCCATCGATACCATCGACCATATTGAAAGCGTTGATGGCAGCCCAAACGGCAAACAACGTGAGCAGATAACCAAAGGGGCCGAGCACCATCTCCCACGAGCCGAAGATGTACCCCAGACTACTCAGATAAAGTTTGCCGACCACCATCATCACGACAGCGACAAGCGCCTGAACAGACGCGCGGAATTTAACGCTAATATCAAAACGATCGTCCAGCGCACCGATGAACACCAGCGCACCAGCGCAAAGAAGATAGAGGGCGGCGTGCGGAATATAATAATTGGTAATGCCAAAGGTAAAACAAATCCCGGCATAGACTGAAATGCCCCCAACTAACGGAATCAGTCCCTGATGGCGTTTGCGAAAGTTGGGTTTGTCTACCAGACCAATCCGTTTTGCCACTTTACGGGCAATAAATAAGAAAAGCGTAGTAAACAAAAAAATACTGAATAATTCAGTAAAAGCAGTGAGTAGATTCACAATGCATGCTCTCAGCTAATGTTTATCCTGACAGTATAACGACGTTGCCATGCCCCATAAAAGGAGAATGCAGGTCTTACGCGGGTATTATTGTTTACTTTTCAACCAGGTAGGATATTCAGCTGATTAATAACCTATCGGGTGACGCCAGCGTCGGACAATACCTGTCTCAGTGCATATAGCGTATAGCCCATAAATGAAAAACGCCACGTAAAAACGTGGCGCTTCTGAGGTTTATTTAAATTAAGAGCGCTTCATCATGTCGAAGAACTCGTCATTAGTCTTCGTCATAGCCAGCTTGTTGATGAGGAACTCCATCGCATCGATCTCACCCATTGGGTGAATGATTTTGCGCAGGATCCACATTTTTTGCAGTTCTTCCTGAGTGGTAAGCAGCTCTTCTTTACGGGTACCGGAGCGGTTGTAATCAATCGCCGGGAAGACGCGTTTTTCAGCGATTTTACGCGAGAGATGCAGCTCCATGTTACCGGTGCCTTTAAACTCTTCGTAAATCACTTCGTCCATTTTCGAACCGGTATCGATAAGCGCGGTCGCGATAATGGTCAGGCTACCGCCCTCTTCCACGTTACGCGCAGCACCGAAGAAACGCTTCGGACGATGCAGGGCGTTGGCATCCACACCACCGGTCAACACTTTACCGGACGCCGGAACGACGGTGTTGTAAGCGCGAGCCAGACGGGTGATGGAGTCGAGCAGAATGATAACGTCTTTCTTGTGCTCAACCAGGCGTTTGGCTTTTTCAATAACCATTTCAGCAACCTGCACGTGGCGGGAAGCAGGTTCATCGAAGGTTGACGCAACCACTTCGCCTTTCACCAGGCGCTGCATTTCTGTTACTTCTTCCGGACGTTCATCAATCAGCAGCACCATCAGCACACAGTCAGGATGGTTGTATGCGATGCTCTGCGCGATGTTTTGCAGCAGCATGGTTTTACCGGCTTTCGGCGGTGCCACGATCAGACCACGCTGGCCGCGGCCGATTGGCGACGCCAGATCCAGTACGCGAGCGGTTAAGTCTTCGGTGGAGCCATTACCACGTTCCATACGCAGGCGAGAGTTCGCGTGCAGCGGCGTTAAGTTCTCGAACAGAATCTTATTACGCGCGTTTTCCGGTTTATCGTAGTTCACCTCGTTAACTTTCAGCAGGGCAAAGTAACGTTCACCTTCTTTAGGCGGGCGAATCTTACCTGAAATGGTGTCACCGGTGCGGAGGTTGAAACGGCGGATTTGGCTGGGGGATACGTAGATGTCGTCAGGGCCGGCGAGGTAGGAGCTGTCTGCGGAACGGAGGAAACCAAATCCATCCTGCAAAATCTCCAGCACACCGTCGCCAAAGATATCTTCGCCACTCTTCGCGTGCTGCTTCAGGATGGCGAAAATGATGTCCTGTTTGCGCATACGGGCCAGGTTTTCCAGCCCCATATTTTCGCCGAGAGTGATCAGCTCAGAAACCGGCGTATTCTTTAATTCGGTAAGATTCATAATGGTGTGGGTTCTTAAACTCGGGGTGATACTCGAACTTAATGTTGTGAATGGTATGGCAGGGTCATCCATGCCTGTTAACGGCCATCAACTCATGTCTGATCGGTGCCTGGTCACAGGAAAGTACGCAGAACTGAAACGATGAGACGGAATGAGTGACAAGCCCGGAATCTGTCTACTTCTCTACGCAGCGGTATCGCTCAGCGGGAAGTATCGGGGTAATGCAAGATTCAAACAACTAAAGGATGTTCAAAACGAAGTCAAAACTAAATTAGCACGGCTGGAGGCGGGCGTCCAGCGATCCTAAGAATTTAGGATCGCTGACCGCACCGACGGAGTCTGGAATTACGCCAGGTTGGCGTCCAGGAACTCTTTCAACTGGCCTTTAGACAGTGCACCCACTTTGGTTGCCGCCACTTCGCCATTTTTAAACAGCAGCAGGGTCGGGATACCACGAATGCCATATTTCGGCGCAGTGCCTGGATTCTGGTCGATGTTCAGTTTCGCAATGGTCAACTTGCCTTCGTACTCATTAGCGATCTCATCCAGAATCGGGGCGATCATTTTGCACGGTCCACACCACTCTGCCCAGAAATCAACGAGTACAAGCCCGTTCGCTTTGAGTACATCCGTGTCAAAACTATCGTCAGTCAGGTGAATAATTTTATCGCTCATATATAACTCCACAGGAATAAGCCTGGTATGTTGGTGTAGCATAAAACAGCAACGTGTTGATGCCGCAATAACCAACTAAAGGTTGACTTTATTTCACCGGATACGCTTTCGTAAAGCAATAGTAAGCTGATATTCTACCACACTATGAGCAAAACACATTTGACAGAACAGAAGTTTTCCGACTTCGCCCTGCACCCAAAAGTTATTGAAGCCCTTGAAAATAAAGGGTTTCATAATTGCACGCCTATACAGGCTCTGGCTCTTCCGCTGACGCTGGCGGGCCGTGACGTTGCAGGTCAGGCGCAAACCGGTACCGGTAAAACGATGGCGTTTTTAACGTCAACGTTCCATTATCTCCTCTCTCACCCGGCAATCGAAGACCGCAAAGTTAACCAGCCGCGCGCCATTATTATGGCTCCGACGCGTGAACTGGCGGTGCAAATTCACGCTGATGCAGAGCCGCTGGCGCAGGCAACTGGCCTGAAGCTGGGGCTGGCTTATGGCGGTGATGGCTACGACAAACAGCTGAAAGTGCTGGAAAGCGGCGTCGATATTCTTATCGGCACCACGGGTCGTATGATCGATTACACCAAGCAGAACCACATTAACCTGGGCGCGATTCAGGTCGTGGTGCTGGACGAAGCCGATCGCATGTACGATCTGGGTTTTATTAAAGATATTCGCTGGCTGTTCCGCCGTATGCCAGCAACAGATCAGCGCCTGAATATGCTGTTCTCTGCCACCCTCTCTTATCGGGTGCGTGAACTGGCATTTGAGCAGATGAACAACGCGGAATATGTTGAAGTGGAACCGGAACAGAAAACCGGCCACCGCATTAAAGAAGAGCTTTTCTATCCGTCTAATGACGAGAAAATGCGCTTACTGCAAACCCTGATCGAAGAAGAGTGGCCCGATCGCGCCATTATTTTCGCTAATACTAAACACCGCTGTGAAGATATCTGGGGAAGCCTTGCCGCAGATGGTCACCGTGTAGGGTTGTTGACGGGTGATGTGGCGCAGAAAAAACGCCTGCGCATTCTTGATGAATTCACCCGTGGCGATCTCGATATTCTGGTGGCGACAGATGTTGCCGCGCGCGGTTTGCACATTCCCGCTGTCACGCACGTTTTTAACTACGATCTGCCGGACGATTGTGAAGATTACGTTCACCGTATTGGCCGTACTGGTCGCGCCGGTGCCAGTGGTAGCTCCATCAGCCTGGCCTGTGAAGAGTACGCGCTGAACCTGCCAGCGATTGAAAGCTATATTGGTCACTCCATTCCGGTCAGTAAATACGATCCGGAAGCGTTGCTCAGCGAACTGCCGCCGCCGAAGCGTCTGACGCGCTCGCGCTCCGGTAATGGTCCGCGTCGTAGCGGTGGTGCTCCACGTAATCGTCGTCGTTCAGGTTAAAAATATGCTCGGTTCCGCCTCGCTCTATGCAGCCATTGATCTCGGTTCCAATAGTTTTCATATGCTGGTTGTGCGCGAGGTGGCGGGAAGTATTCAAACCCTCTCCCGCATTAAGCGCAAGGTCCGCCTGGCGGCGGGCCTGAGCCCTGAAAATCGCCTCTCTGAGGAAGCGATGGAGCGCGGCTGGCAATGTCTGCGCCTCTTTTCCGAGCGTCTGCAAGATATCCCCCCGGAACAAATCCGCGTAGTGGCAACCGCCACGCTGCGTCTGGCCGTTAATGCGCAGGACTTCCTCGACAAAGCGCGAGAAATTCTCGGCTGCCCAGTGCAGGTTATTAGCGGCGAAGAAGAAGCGCGCCTGATTTATCAGGGCGTTGCCCATACAACCGGCGGCGCGGATCAGCGTCTGGTGGTGGATATTGGCGGAGCGAGCACGGAACTTGTCACCGGCACAGGAGCACAAACCACCTCGTTATTCAGCCTGTCGATGGGCTGTGTCACCTGGCTTGAACGTTTTTTTACCGACCGCAATCTCGGCCAGGAAAACTTCGATACCGCAGAACTGGCCGCGCGTGACGTACTGCGCCCGGTCGCCGATGAGCTACGTCATCACGGCTGGAAAGTCTGCGTTGGCGCATCCGGCACGGTGCAAGCCCTGCAAGAGATCATGATGGCGCAGGGGATGGATGAGCGCATTACCCTCGCTAAATTGCAGCAACTCAAGCAGCGCGCGATCCAGTGCGGGCGGCTTGAAGAGCTGGAAATCGAAGGCCTGACGCTGGAGCGCGCACTGGTCTTCCCCAGCGGTTTAGCGATCCTGATCGCCATTTTCACCGAAATGAATATTGAAAGCATGACACTGGCCGGTGGCGCACTGCGTGAAGGCCTGGTCTACGGCATGCTTCATCTGGCGGTTGACCAGGATATCCGCAGTCGCACACTGCGCAATATTCAACGCCGCTTTATGATTGATATTGACCAGTCCAGACGAGTCTCCACGCTGGCGCAACGTTTTACTCAAAATGTGGCGAAAGAGTGGGAACTGGATGCTTACAGTAGTGAAATCCTGCATGTTGCCTGCGAACTGCATGAAATTGGTTTAAGTATCGAATTTAAACAAGCGCCACTGCATGCGGCCTGGCTGGTACGCAATCTCGATCTGCCGGGTTTCACTCCCGCGCAAAAGAAACTGCTCGCGACGTTGCTGCTTAACCAGACTAACGCTGTTGATCTCTCCTCTTTGCATCAGCAAAACGCCGTGCCGCCGCGCGTCGCGGAACATTTGTGCCGCCTGTTACGTCTGGCGATTATTTTTGCCAGCCGCCGTCGTGACGATCTGCTGCCAGATATTACCGTCTCGGCAGAAGGCGAGACGTTAACGCTGGCACTGCCGCAGGACTGGCTGGCAAGCCATCCGCTTGGCGCGGAGTTGATCGAACAGGAAAGTCAGTGGCAAAGTTATGTCCACTGGCCGCTGGAAATCCGCCAGGAACATTGCTGAGATTGGCCTTATCGCAGCAACCGACCCGCCTCTTGTCAGAAAATCACCCGCTATCACCTGACTTTTTTCGCTAGCGTCACGCTAAACATCCCCCACGGATCGACACGCTGCGTGATTTTGGCAAAGCCTGCGCGCTTTACGAGCTGATCGATTTCACGCTGAGTTCGCCGACGCAGCAGCCAGTGTTCCCCTTTTTTATGGCTGGGAAGTACACGAGCCATCAATGCCAGTTTTGGATTCCAGAACTTGGTCGTATAAACAAGATAACCCCCTTTTTTCGTTGCGTTGGCAATCCCATTCAGGGATGTCAGCACCAGGTTGTTATCACTGAACAGTTCATAAAAGCCTGAGACGACAGACAAGGTGCGATCGCCTGGCAACGTCGCTAAATCGTCAGGAGAAAACGCATCGCCCTGTTCAAACCGCGCAATATCCATCAATCCCCTCTGCATCAGCAATTTTTCCCCTTCCTGAACATTAGAAAGCTCAAAATCACGCATCAAAATATGGGTAATCGGCTGCTGGATTTTTTCAATAGCGTTAAGCACATATCGGCCATGACCGGCGGCAACATCCAGAATCCGCACAGTCTGCTCCTGCTCCGCTAGCCTGGTCGCAGCGAGAGAGATAAGTTCTTCAACATGTTTCTCTCTCATCCTTGTGCAGTGCCAGCCAATATTGTTCAAATAATAGCGGTCAAGGGTCGTCCCCAGTGCATTTTTGCCGCTGGGCTGATTTTCATAGACATATTCCAGTGAAGCACCGGAATCAAAGCCAGTTTCCAGACCCAGTTGAACGCCTGTCGATAGCTTTCCCACCCGTCGCAGTGCAAACGCGGCGAGCATCCAGTACAGGCGCTTGAATACATTTTGCTCAGGCAAGCGCAGCTTTTCATACTCATCCTGCGTGGCCCCGCGCAGATGAGAGTCGAATAATGAAGGAGCCGGCGTCGTCTGTAAAAAATGCGCCGCTAAAAATGACCGGGTTTGCGCCATTTTCTCTGTATTCCACTCCTGCTCCGGGCAACCAAATCCAGTGTCCGGCATCATCAGAAGCGCTTTTATACGACTACCCAGATTGGCATAAAACGTCATCAGCGGGGCGAGTCTCGTTTTGCGATCGTCTTTCGTCAGAACGAACTGCGTTGGCGTTGACCATGCAAATGCGCTTCTGAAAACTCGCTGGCTGGAATAGAGAAGATCGTTAATGGCGGGATAAGGGGGCAACTGGCGTTTGGCGACACCTTTCAACCGGTACAAAAGCGCGTCCCTTTTTCGAAAGAAAAATTTCGGCGAGTAAAAAACCACCGACCGGATATCAAGGGCGTAATCGGTCATCCAGGCGGCGATCACCACGGCGCGATCGCCATGGGAAATAAGGGCAATATCCTGGGCTCGAATGGAATAGTGCGTCGTGATGTGATCGATAAATTGCTGAAAATAATAGCCCTCATGGGAGATAGCAGACGAACCATCTGCCGTCCCGGGCATGATGTCATTGCTATCAAAATCAATAACAAATACAGCGCAATCCGCCAGACCCAGCGTCCCGACAAACGCAACGACGTCTTCACAAAAGTCTCTTTCACGGTAAAACAGAATGATGGCGTGTGAAGGCCCATTTTGTGAACGCGCCGGAAAATAGCGGTAAGTGATTTGCTGGCTGTCATGGCTGACAAAGTGGTGCATCTGATCTGTCTGCGGCATAGTGATTCTTCCGTGTAATCCGCTGATGCAAAACGGCCATTGAGCATCAGCGATAGTGGGAACTGAGCAATTACGCCCCTGTACGGATGCGCTGCTTTATTTTGTCCAGCAGCAACGGCTCCCATTCGTTATCCCAACGCTCTACCAGGGCTTTACGACGCGCCAAAATTTCAGGTTCTCGGGCGTTAAAGCCTTCGACGATATATTTCTTCGCCACCCGATCGCGGTACTGGTAGCCAATGCTGTTGGTTATCTGCTCAACGGTAAGATCCTGATTGAGCATTTTGGCAACATGGAGCGTAGAGAGAAGAACCTGGCTGGAGAGCAAATCGCGGTTATGGATATGCTTCTCAACGAGTTCTTTGGTCCACAGCTTCTCCTGATAAATGGTTTCGTAGGCTTCGATAGAGACGCAGCAATGTTCCATCTCTTCGGTATAGTGATAGCCCAGTAAATAAAGCACGCCGAGATTACCGGACATACCGGTTACCAGATCAAAACGGCCATTATCAAAGAGATTGTCGAAGAAGGAGAGACCGGTCATGCACACCTGGCTTTCAAATATTCCGATACTACGGACGGCTTCCTTGAAAGAAGCACCATCGGCTTTTTTACCGGCGGCCTTTTCCCGCTCAATCCCACCAATCACGGGTTCTGCCAGCTCTTTATAAGCACCGTACAGAAAATCATAAACGCGCGGGTGATATTGTTCTCTGGCCGGTGGGGTAATTCCCTTGGTAATAAAGTTATTTAATTTACGATGCGCGGCCGCGTGTCGTTTCTCTTGCGTAACAAACACAGCGAAGCGTTCATCTTTTTGCGGCGACTCATCGATAAACTCATCATAATAATCGCCGATGCGTTCCCCATAGAACTCGAAAAATTCAAGAACATAAGAAGTGCCTAAGCCAATAAGCGATGAAACGGGATCGGGATTCCATTGGAAGTTGAAATTCTCATTCAATTCCATCACGCCATAAACTTCCTGGGGTACTGCTCTTAATTTCAGATCCATACACTTTTCCTTTTCATTTGAACATTCTGATCAAATGGACAACCCACCGTCGATAACAAAGGTCTGTCCGGTAATATGACGCCCACCCTTACCCAGCAGGAAAGCGACCATTAGAGCGATATCCTCGGGTTCACCTATTTTCCTCAGAGGGGTCATTTTGGTGAGCTGAGACACCGTTTTTTCCGGCACCGAAGCGAGCATATCGGTCATAACGGGGCCGGGAGCGATACAGTTAACACGGATATTGAAATTCCCGACTTCCCGCGCCAGCGTTTTGGTAAAGCCATATTGCGCAGACTTCGATGCCGAATAGTTTGCCTGTCCAACATTGCCTCGTAAGCCAGCAATGGAATTAATGTTGATGATGCAACCGTCTCTCTGCATCAACATGTCGTTGAGCAAGTAATGGTTTAAATAAAAAAGCGAATTGAGATTCGTATTAATAACTTCAAGCCAGTCATCCAGGCTCATCGCGAAACTGAGTGCATCTTTGGTAATACCAGCATTATTAATGACGGCGTAAGGTGAACCATGTTTTTCCTGTATCGTTTCACATAATGTTTTTACCGATTCAACATTCGCGACATCGCAGGGATAGCACCAGCAAACTTCGCCATCCACATTAAGTGAGTGCATTAATACAGCAGCCTGCGCGCTGTTATTTTTATAGGTAAAGATCACGTTATAATTTTGTCGAACCAATTCTTTAACAATCGCCGAACCAATTCCACGGCTACCTGCCGTGACTAAAACCCATTTTTTATCATCCATTGATATCTCCTTCATTTTTCCAATTTTTATTCGGATGCTTTGGTTAAACAACCGATAGAAGATTGGAAAATAATTGCATCACCCTCAACCACATGAATATTAAAGGTGTTATAAGCGGAATCGTTATCGATATAGATATCTTTATCTTCAATCAAATAATCGAAATGTTGGAAATCAATATCGCCACTTGTTAGTAGCCGTTGCGAAACAAAAAGTTTATGCGCGACATGGTAAGTCGTGATGCTATCGTAGCGGTGATGTCTGGCTATTTTCAGGGCCTGCTGATGAAAATAATCATCTTTACGTTGATTAAAGCAAAGTGAAAATAATAGCGTATCCAGAATTATCCAATGACAGCCGATGTGTGGATAATAGCTTTTTAAAGTTTGCAGGTGAGTCTGAATAATAATATCTGACACCGGGATCCTGGTTGCATTATCTAGTGAGTCAGGGGGCTGGTACGGCAAGATTGTTGCCGTCGTACATATATCTTCAGGATCACGGGATTCCGCAACGGTTAATATCTGTTTACTTCGTCCGTCTTTAATACTCAATCGAATATCGGTGTTAATCAGAACGGGTTTCTTAATATAAAAATTAAGGCTGGAGTCAGAGTTTAACCAGGGGGACACCATTAACTTCGCGTCGAGTAACGAAAGCATCCCCTGGACAATAATGTCTTTAAGACCGTTTTTCAGGGCAAAGGCTTTATCGAAGTGCACTCGATTTCGGTCACCTGAATAATGCGCCCACTGCTCTATATCCTGTGCAGAATAGCGCCTGATCATTCTTCATACCTCTTAATAACCAGACAGCTATTTGCACCGCCAAACCCGTAATTGATATTAACAACGTGATTCAATCGCTGACCAAAGAGATGGTTGTTCGGCACATAATTAAGATCGCATTTGGGGTCTGGATTATTAAGATTAATGGTTGCCGGAATCATATTATCTGTAATGCTTTTTAAGCAGAAGATAGTTTCCATGCTTCCCGCCGCGGCAATAAGATGACCAGTGTAGGATTTGGTACTGGAGACAGGAATATCGTATATCCGCGAACCGAAAACCTCTTTTAATACCAACGTTTCATTGTAATCATTCATCGGCGTTGAAGTGCCGTGGGCATTGATATAGTCGATATCGTCAATCTCAAGCTGTGCATACTCAATAGCGCGTTGAATGGTGGTTGTCCGGCCAACCAGATCCGGTGCCGGGGCAGTGAGATTGGCATATGCATCGCTGTGATTTGCATAGCCAATAACTTCGCCGTAAATGGTTGCGTTGCGCGCCAACGCGTCTTCAAGCCTTTCAAGACAAACCGTTGCAGCGCCTTCGGAAAGAATAAACCCGCTTCTGTCGAGGCTAAAAGGGCAGCATGCTTTTGCGGCTTCCTGCTGCTCCTTCGATAACGCCCCCAGAATATCCACTGACCAGATGGTGAATGGCTGCATCAAGCTTTCGCCACCGCCTGCAAGCATCATCCGCGCTTTACCGCTTTTAATGACTTCATACGCATCGCCAATCGCGATATTCCCGGTGGCACAGGCGGCAACAGGCGAGTTTTGATAGCCCCTGAGTTTCCAGTTCACCGAGATGACAGACGTACCGATGCTCGGCATCGAGTGAAAACAACTGTGCGCAGAAGCAGAAAGGGATTCGGGATCGGCATAAGCGTAATAATTGATAGTCGAGCTATCAAACCCGGCCCAGCCGGTGCCAAAAATAACACCGCAGTCGCGAGAATCATAATAAGAGAAAATATCTTGCTCATCGCCAAATGCCATTGTCAGGGCTTCGTCAGTTGCCAATAAACCGAATTCAGCGAATCGCGGTGTATTTTTGAGGATCTTTCTGGAGAACTTTTCAAGTTTAAGAGGATATGTAACTCTACCAAAAAATTTAGCTGAAATACCTTTCCCGGGATCATCCCATTCTTCATATCCCATTTTTTTATCGCGGACGGATTGCCATATTTTCTCGCTATCTTCACCGAGAGAACAAATAGCGCCATAGCCAGTAATAACGACTCGGTGAGAGTGGTGCATAGATGTGTTCATATTATTTCCCCTCAACGTATTTACTTTTCAAATAAGCAACTAATTCGCCATAAGTTTCTGGTTGCGCATCAGCAAGAGAATTTAAGTCAATATCGATATCTAATGTTTTTTTTGCTTCCACTTTAATAGTGACAAAATCGAGGCTTACGAGATCTAACGCTTCAATTGGCGTGTTGCTATTAAGTTGCTCAATATCATAATCGGTCAACTTATCAATTAACGTTTTCAGAAAATTATCGAGATCATTGTTCATATCTATATCCTTATAAACATGTGCAGAGTGGTAGAAATAAATAATATACGCTACAGGATAACTCTTAGATAAAGCTACAAGTGGCACAATTGAATGTCAAAGAATAGTGACGGGAAAATTTCTTATAGTGAAGAAGATGAGAGGTACATTACGAGATAAAAACCAGACAGAAGATTCGCATGCAATATATATACTGCAATGCACAACAAAATTCCGAATAAGAATAAAGTAAGAAAAAACAGAAGCTTCTCAATATTATTTATTAGCCAGCTTCCGTTTATTTTATTGATTCTTTGCTTTCGCCAGCATGGCGCGAATGTTCGCGACATTCGCCTGACCTTTGTGCATGCGCTCTTCAGCGCTGATAACTTTGCGTTCTTGTTCCCAGATAAGATCGTCCTGCGGCAACTCAAGCAAGAAACGGCTCGGTTCCGGGCGCACCAGTTCACCATACTGACGACGCTCTTTGCACAGCGTAAAAATCAGCTCTTTCTGCGCGCGCGTAATGCCAACGTACGCCAGGCGGCGCTCTTCATCAACATTGTCCTCATCAATGCTACTCTGATGAGGCAAAAGTCCCTCCTCCATGCCGACCAGGAAAACATACGGGAATTCCAGACCCTTAGAGGCGTGCAGCGTCATTAGCTGCACCTGATCGGACTCATCATCGCTTTCACCGCGCTCCATCATGTCGCGCAGGGTAAAGCGCGTAACCACTTCCGCCAGCGTCATTGGCTCATCCAGCTCATTGCCTTCGAGCATTTCCGTCATCCAGCCAAACAAGGTATTGACGTTTTTCATGCGCATTTCAGCGGCTTTTGGGCTGGGAGAGGTTTCAAATAGCCAGGATTCGTAATCAATGCCGTGGATCAGATCCCGCACCGCCGCAATCGGCTCACGCTCCGATAAGCGCTGAACGTCGCCGAGCCAGTGGGTAAAACGCGTCAATGCATCGTAACCGCGCCCGCTGAGCGTCTGGTTCAGACCAACATCGAAGCTGGCAGCGAACAGGCTTTTATTACGCAACGTCGCCCACTCGCCCAGCTTTTGCAGCGTTGCTGAGCCAATTTCACGTTTCGGCGTATTCACGATGCGCAAAAAAGCGCTGTCGTCGTCGGTATTGGTTAACACGCGCAAATAGGCTAACAAGTCTTTGATTTCCGGGCGGGAGAAAAAGGATGTACCGCCGGAAATTTTGTACGGAATGCGGTTCTGCATCAGGAATTTTTCGAACACGCGCGACTGATGGTTCCCGCGATAGAGGATTGCATAATCCTTATATTGCGTCTTATTGATGAAGTGATGAGCAATCAATTCACCGGTTACGCGCTCGGCCTCGTGCTCTTCATGATTTGCACTGAGGATTTTTAGCTCCGGCCCATAGCCCAGCTCCGAGAACAGGCGTTTCTCAAAAACGTGTGGATTATTGGCGATGAGAATGTTGGCGGCCTTCAAAATTCGCCCGGAGGAGCGATAATTCTGTTCCAGCTTAATCACCTGCAAGGCGGGAAAATCCTGGCTCAGCAGCACAAGGTTTTGCGGGCGGGCACCGCGCCACGAGTAAATAGACTGATCGTCGTCGCCCACCACCGTAAAGCGCGCGCGTTGACCAACCAGCAGTTTTACCAGCTCATATTGGCTGGTGTTGGTGTCCTGGTATTCATCCACCAGCAGGTAGCGGATTTTATTTTGCCAGCGCTCAAGCACTTCCTGATTGCGCTGCAATAAAAGGGTGGGCAGTAAAATCAGGTCGTCGAAGTCGAGAACATTACACGCCTTCATGTGCGCGTCATACAGGCCATAGCAGTGCGCGAAGATACGATCCCGCTCGCCGATCGCCCGCGCGGCGGCCTGCGGTGGCGTCAACAGATCGTTTTTCCAGTTTGAGATCGTCGAGATCAGCTGTTGCAGCACAATTTTGTCGTCTTCGATCAGCCCTTCGGTCAACTCTTTAAGCAGGGCTATCTGATCGGTATCGTCGAACAGTGAAAAGTTGGATTTCATTCCCAGCGCGGCAAACTCACGCTTGATGATGTTCAGCCCCAGCGTGTGAAAGGTGGAGATCATCAGCCCGCGAGCCTCTTTGCGCCCCAGCGTCTGTGCGACGCGCTCTTTCATTTCCCGCGCGGCTTTGTTGGTAAAGGTGACCGCCGCGATATGCTTCGCCTGGTATCCGCAGCCGCGTATCAAATGGGCGATTTTGTTGGTGATCACGCGCGTTTTACCGGATCCCGCACCCGCCAGCACCAGGCAAGGTCCGGTGACGAATTCGACAGCTTGTTGTTGTCCGGGGTTCAAACGCATAGGAAATTACTCAATGGAAGGCTGAAAAAAATATACACGAGTCATTCAATTCGCGTCGAGGCGGCAAGACTGTGAATCCCCGGGAGCTTACAAAAGTAAGTGACTGGGGTGAACAGACGCAGCCAACAAAGAGGCGGATTGAAGGCCGAAGTGTATAAAGGCGTGGTAGTATAGCCAGCCTTATTGACTTCACTCAAGGCACGATCATGGCAAAAACCGCAGCGGCACTGCATATCCTTGTTAAAGAAGAAAAACTGGCACTGGATCTGCTGGAACAGATTAAAAATGGCGCCGACTTCGAAAAGCTGGCTAAAAAACACTCTACATGCCCGTCGGGCAAAAAAGGCGGTCACTTAGGCGAATTCCGCCAGGGCCAGATGGTTCCGGCGTTCGATAAAGTAGTGTTCTCCTGCCCGGTGCTGGAGCCTACCGGCCCGCTGCACACCCAGTTCGGTTACCACATCATTAAAGTGCTGTACCGCAACTAATAAAAAAGCCCGGTAGCGTTAACACTTACCGGGCCTACGTTCGTGCTACTTTCCATTCCCCTATGGGTTTCGGCCAACGCATCCGCAGGTCGAAAGACGACGAGGAATTAGCTCGCGACGGCGATACGCTTCATATCCGTCATATAACCGCGCAGTTTCTGACCCACTTTCTCGATTTCGTGGCTGCGAATCGCTTCGTTCACATCACGCAGTTGCGCGTTGTCGACTGCGCCTTCGGCGATCGCTTTACCCAGATCACCGGTTTGCAGCGTGGTCATAAACTCTTTCAGCAGCGGCACGCAAGCGTAAGAGAACAGATAGTTGCCATACTCGGCGGTATCGGAAATCACCACGTTCATTTCGTACAGACGTTTACGAGCGATAGTGTTTGCGATCAGCGGCAACTCGTGCAGAGACTCATAATAAGCAGACTCTTCGATGATGCCGGAAGCGACCATGGTTTCGAATGCCAGCTCAACGCCCGCTTTCACCATCGCAATCATCAATACGCCTTTATCGAAATACTCTTGCTCGCCGATTTTACCGTCGTACTGCGGTGCGGTTTCAAACGCGGTTTTACCGGTTTCTTCACGCCAGGTCAGCAGTTTTTTATCGTCATTAGCCCAGTCAGCCATCATGCCGGAAGAGAACTCACCGGAAATAATATCGTCCATATGTTTCTGGAACAGCGGAGCCATAATGCCTTTCAGTTGCTCGGACAGCGCGTAAGCACGCAGTTTCGCCGGGTTAGACAATCTATCCATCATCAGCGTAATACCGCCCTGCTTCAGTGCTTCGGTAATGGTTTCCCAGCCAAACTGAATCAGTTTTTCCGCATAAGCCGGATCGGTACCTTCTGCCACCAGTTTGTCAAAGCACAGCAGGGAACCGGCCTGCAACATGCCGCAGAGAATGGTCTGCTCACCCATCAAGTCAGATTTCACTTCGGCAACAAAAGAGGATTCCAGCACACCTGCGCGATGGCCGCCGGTCGCCGCTGCCCAGGCTTTAGCGATTGCCATACCTTCACCTTTCGGATCGTTTTCCGGATGAACCGCAATCAGGGTCGGTACGCCGAAACCGCGTTTGTACTCTTCGCGCACTTCCGTACCCGGACATTTCGGCGCCACCATCACGACAGTGATATCTTTGCGGATTTGCTCGCCCACTTCGACAATGTTGAAACCGTGAGAATAACCCAGCGCCGCGCCTTCTTTCATCAGCGGTTGCACAGCACGTACAACGTCAGTGTGCTGTTTGTCCGGCGTCAGGTTAACCACCAGATCGGCTTGCGGGACCAGCTCTTCATAAGTGCCAACTTTAAAGCCGTTTTCGGTCGCTTTACGCCAGGAAGCGCGTTTTTCCGCGATCGCTTCTGCACGCAAGGTATAAGAAATATCCAGACCGGAATCGCGCATGTTCAAACCCTGGTTCAGGCCCTGCGCGCCACAGCCGACGATGACCACTTTTTTACCCTGAAGGTAGCTCGCGCCATCAGCAAATTCTTCACGCGCCATAAAGCGGCATTTGCCCAGCTGTGCCAGCTGCTGGCGCAGGTTCAGTGTATTAAAGTAGTTAGCCATGGTGAAACCTCATGATGTTGTGTTGTCGTGCTTATTGTTCGGTTCGCTAATGCGCGAGATTGAATCCACTATATGACAGGAAATGCGTTGCTTAAATTGATATATTAACAATGTGACATTGCAATTATTGCAATGTAAATTTGTGGAGCTTGTCTCATGGATTTACGCGATCTAAAAACATTCCTGCACCTGGCGGAAAGCCGTCATTTTGGCCGCAGCGCACGCGCCATGCACGTCAGCCCTTCCACACTTTCGCGTCAAATCCAGCGGCTGGAAGAAGACCTCGGGCAACCGCTGTTTGTCCGCGATAACCGCACCGTCACCCTGACCGAAGCGGGGGAAGAGTTACGCGTTTTCGCGCAACAGACGTTATTGCAGTACCAACAACTTCGCCACACCATCGATCAACAAGGCCCGTCGCTCTCCGGCGAGTTGCATCTGTTTTGTTCGGTGACCGCCGCATACAGCCATTTGCCGCCGATCCTTGACCGTTTTCGCGCCGAGCACCCTTCGGTTGAGATTAAACTCACCACTGGGGATGCCGCCGACGCAATGGAAAAAGTGGTGACCGGTGAAGCGGATCTGGCGATTGCCGGCAAGCCGGAAACACTCCCTGGCGCAGTCGCGTTTTCCATGCTGGAAAACCTGACGGTCGTGCTGATCGCCCCGGCGCTACCCTGTCCGGTGCGTAACCAGGTTTCGCAGCCCGAGCCGGACTGGTCAACCGTGCCGTTTATCATGCCGGATCAAGGCCCGGTACGGCGCCGCATTGAGCTGTGGTTCCGTCGCCATAAAATCAGTAACCCCGCAATTTACGCCACCGTGGGCGGGCATGAAGCGATGGTGTCGATGGTGGCGCTGGGCTGCGGCGTGGCGCTTATTCCGGAAGTCGTGCTGGAAAATAGCCCGGAGCCGGTGCGCAATCGCGTTATGATCCTTGAGCGTAGCGATGAGAAAACGCCGTTCGAACTTGGCGTTTGTGCGCAAAAAAAGCGGCTGCATGAGCCGCTTGTCAGTGCGTTCTGGCAGATCCTGCCAGGCCATTAACCCGCAAGAAAAAAGCGGAACGCCGGGTTATGGGTTTCGTCGTGGCAATCGTAGCCCAACTCATTGAGCCGGGTTTCAAAATCCGGCTCATGCTCGCCCAGTTCGAACGCGGCCAGTACGCGGCCATAATCAGTGCCGTGGCTACGGTAATGAAACAGCGAGATATTCCAGTGCGTGCCGAGCGTATGCAGGAACTTCAGCAGCGCGCCCGGTGATTCCGGAAACTCAAAACTGTACAGGCGCTCCTGTAACGGTTTCGATGGCCGCCCGCCAACCATATAGCGCACATGCAGTTTCGCCATCTCATCATCGGAGAGGTCCACCACGCTGTAGCCACCGTCGTGCAACAGGTCGAGGATCTCTCTGCGCTCTTCCAGCCCGCGGCTCAGGCGCACACCCACAAAGATGCAGGCATCTTTGGCATCGGCAAAGCGGTAGTTAAATTCCGTTACCGAGCGTCCGCCAAGCAACTGGCAGAACTTCAGGAAGCTGCCTTTCTCTTCGGGAATAGTCACTGCCAGTAGCGCTTCGCGCTGTTCACCCAGCTCGCAACGCTCGGAGACATAACGCAGGCCGTGGAAATTAACGTTCGCACCGGAGAGCACATGGGCCAGCCGCTCGCCGCGAATATTGTGTTTGGCGATGTATTTTTTCATTCCCGCCAGCGCCAGCGCGCCGGACGGTTCCGCCACCGCGCGGACATCTTCGAACAGATCTTTCATCGCCGCGCAAATCGCATCGCTATCGACGGTGATAATGTCGTCGAGATACGTCTGGCAAAGACGGAAGGTTTCATCGCCAATGCGTTTTACCGCCACGCCTTCGGCAAATAGCCCAACGCGCGGCAGATCCACCGGATACCCGGCATCCAGCGCCGCTTTCAGGCAGGCAGAATCTTCCGCTTCGACGGCAATCACTTTGATTTGTGGCATTAATTGTTTGATCAACACCGCAACGCCCGCTGCCAGACCGCCGCCGCCTACCGGCACGAAAACGCGATCGAGATGCGCGTCCTGTTGCAGCAACTCCAGCGCCAGCGTGCCCTGCCCGGCGATCACCATCGGGTGATCGAACGGCGGGACAAATGTGAAACCCTGCTGTTCAGAGAGCTCAATGGCTTTCGCTTTCGCTTCGTCAAAGTTCGCGCCGTGCAGCAGCACCTCACCGCCAAAACCGCGCACGGCATCGACTTTGATATCCGCCGTCGCCACCGGCATCACGATCAGCGATTTAATACCAAGGCGCGTTGAAGACATCGCCACGCCCTGCGCGTGGTTTCCCGCCGAGGCAGTTATCACGCCGTGCGCTTTTTGCTCGGCGGTCAGCCCGGCAATCATTGCGTACGCGCCGCGCAGTTTGAAACTGTGCACGGGTTGTCTGTCTTCGCGCTTCACCAGAATGACGTTATCGAGACGCGACGAGAGCTTTTCCATTTTTTGCAGCGGCGTGACTTGCGCCGCTTCGTAGACCGGTGCGCGCAGCACCGCCCGAAGATATTCCGCCCCTTCGGGGGCGGCGGAAAGGGGTTGGGATTCGGCCATCATCAACCTCCCAGTTTGGATTTGTCGCGTACCGCGCCTTTATCCGCACTGGTCGCGAGGCTGGCGTAAGCGCGCAGCGCAAAGGAAACCTGACGTTCGCGATCAACCGGTGTCCAGGCTTTATCGCCACGGGCTTCCTGCGCTTCGCGGCGCGCAGCCAGTTCACGATCGCTCAGTTGCAGCTGAATACCACGGTTCGGGATATCAATCGCGATGATATCGCCATCTTCAATAAGACCAATGTTGCCACCGCTGGCCGCTTCCGGGGAAACGTGACCAATGGAAAGGCCAGACGTACCGCCAGAGAAACGACCATCGGTGATCAGTGCACAGGCTTTGCCCAGCCCCATCGATTTCAGGAAGCTGGTCGGATAGAGCATCTCCTGCATACCTGGCCCGCCTTTTGGCCCTTCGTAACGAATCACTACCACGTCGCCAGCGACAACTTTGCCACCGAGGATCGCTTCAACCGCGGCGTCCTGGCTTTCATACACTTTTGCCGGGCCGGTAAAGGTCAGGTTGCTGTCATCCACGCCGGCGGTTTTAACGATACAGCCGTTTTCCGCAAAGTTTCCGTACAGCACGGCCAAACCACCGTCCTGGCTGTAAGCGTGTTCCAGCGAACGAATACAGCCTTCGGCGCGATCGTCATCCAGTGTGTCCCAACGGCAATCCTGCGAGAACGCTTGTGTGGTGCGAATGCCCGCCGGACCGGCACGGAACATCTTTTTCACCGACTCATCTTCCGTCAGCATCACATCGTATTTTTGCAAAGTTTGCGGCAGGGTCAGACCGAGCACGTTTTTCACGTCGCGGTTCAGCAAGCCTGCGCGATCTAACTCACCCAAAATACCCAGTACACCACCGGCGCGGTGAACATCTTCCATATGGTATTTCTGCGTACTCGGGGCAACTTTGCACAGTTGCGGTACGTTGCGGGAAAGCTTGTCGATATCACTCATGGTGAAATCAATTTCCGCTTCCTGCGCGGCGGCCAACAGGTGCAGAACAGTATTGGTGGAACCGCCCATGGCGATATCCAGCGTCATGGCGTTTTCGAACGCGGCTTTACAGGCGATTGCGCGCGGCAATGCTGAGTCATCGTCCTGTTCGTAATAGCGCTTGGTCAGTTCAACGATGCGTTTGCCCGCGTTGATAAACAGATCCTTGCGGTCGGCGTGCGTCGCCAGCAGCGAACCGTTACCCGGCTGCGACAAGCCCAGCGCTTCGGTCAGGCAGTTCATTGAGTTGGCGGTAAACATGCCGGAACAGGAACCGCAGGTCGGGCACGCGGAACGTTCAACCTGCTCGCTCTGATCGTCAGACACTTTCGGGTCCGCGCCCTGAATCATCGCATCGACCAGATCGAGTTTGATTATCTGATTAGAAAGTTTGGTTTTCCCGGCTTCCATCGGGCCGCCAGAAACGAAAATCACCGGAATGTTCAGGCGCAGGGAAGCCATCAGCATCCCCGGGGTGATTTTGTCGCAGTTGGAAATGCACACCATCGCGTCAGCGCAGTGGGCATTGACCATATATTCAACGGAGTCGGCGATCAGCTCGCGGGAAGGCAATGAGTAAAGCATGCCGCCGTGGCCCATGGCGATGCCGTCATCGACGGCGATGGTATTGAACTCTTTCGCCACGCCGCCTGCGGCTTCGATTTGCTCCGCAACCAGTTTACCGAGATCGCGCAGGTGAACGTGACCAGGCACGAACTGGGTAAACGAGTTCACGACGGCAATAATCGGTTTGCCGAAATCGGCGTCGGTCATCCCGGTTGCGCGCCACAGCGCGCGGGCACCCGCCATATTGCGCCCGTGGGTGGTGGTGGCGGAACGGTACTTAGGCATGCTCTTTTACTCCCGTCTGTCTTGTCGATGGGGTGGTGCGTGCCATCCCATATTTATTTGCTATACCCTAAATAATTCGGGTTGCAGGAAGGCGGCAAGCGAGCGAATCCCCAGGAGCTTACATAAGTAAGTGACTGGGGTGAACGCGTACAGCCAACACACCTACAACCTGAAGTATGACGAGTATTTATGGATTAACTTGATCCAACCAGCCCCACTTATCTTCCGTTTCACCGGTGAAGAGGCCAAAGAATGCTTGCTGAATACGTTTGGTGACCGGGCCGCAGCGACCTTCGCCCACCTGGATACCATCAACACTGCGTACCGGGGTGATTTCCGCCGCCGTGCCGGACATAAATACTTCATCCGCCAGGTAGAGGGATTCACGGGACAGTACCTGTTCGCGAACTTCGATATCCAGATCTTTTGCCAGCTTGATGATGGCGTCGCGGGTAATGCCCGGCAGCGCAGAAGAGGTGAACGGCGGGGTAAACAGAATGCCGTCTTTCACTTCGAACAGGTTTTCACCTGCACCTTCTGAAATATAACCGTTCACGTCCAGCGCGATCCCTTCCTGATAACCGTGACGGCGCGCTTCGCTACCGACCAGCAGCGAGGAGAGGTAGTTACCGCCCGCTTTAGCGGCAGTCGGAATGGTATTTGGCGCAACGCGGTTCCAGGAAGAAACCATCGCGTCGATCCCCTGATCCAGCGCTTCTGCGCCCAGGTACGCCCCCCACGGGAACGCAGCGATAATCACGTCGGTGGTATAGCCAGCCGGCGGGTTAACACCCATGCCAACATCACCAACGAAGATCAGCGGACGAATGTAAGCGCTGGTCAGATTGTTTTTGCGGATAACTGCGCGGCAAGCTTCCATCAGCTCATCAACGCTTTGGGATACCGGGAAACGGTAAATTTTTGCGGAATCGCGCAGGCGCTGCATATGCTCGCGATGGCGGAAAACAACCGGGCCTTTGTGCGAGTCGTAGCAACGGATACCTTCAAACACAGACGTACCGTAGTGCAAGGCGTGAGACATCACGTGAACTTTTGCGTCTTCCCAACGTACCATCTCGCCATTGGACCAAATGTAGTCTGCTTTTTTCGTCGTCATTGTTCTTCCTTTTGCGCTTACGCGCGGATTTGTTGTGTTTGTGATGATGTGGCGCGTTGCCGGATATCAACCCTGGCAACATCGACAAGTTTGCTCAACTGGCTAAACAGTAATTCGACAGGCCGCGGGCTGGCAACGGTCAATTCGATATTTATATTCTGCGCATCGCTGGCGGTTTCCATATTCATGGCGCATACCTGAAAACCACGATGGCGTACCACGCGCAATACGCGTTCTAATGTTTCCGGATTAAAGCGAGCTTCAACAGCGACTTGATGTTGCTTCATGATAATTTCTCCAGCATTTGTGAGTTACTGGCACCCGGTGGTACCAGTGGCCAGACATTCTCAAGTTCGTCGATTGAGACATGAAGCAGGTAAGGCCCAGTGCTCGAAAGCATCGTGTCGAGTGCCGCTTCAACCTGGTCTTTACGGGTAATGTGCTGGCCTGGGATGCCGAAGGCGCTGGCCAGCATGAGAAAATCGGGGTTATCGGTCAGGGTGGTTTCACTGTAACGCTCGTTGAAAAACAGTTGCTGCCATTGACGAACCATTCCTAAGCGCTGGTTATCCAATAAAACGATCTTCAGCGGTAATTGTTTGCGTTTTACGGTGCCCAACTCCTGAACATTCATCATGAAGGAGCCGTCACCGGAGATACAGATAACCGTATCGTCCGGGCGCGCGACTTGCGCCCCCACGGCGGCAGGCAACCCAAAGCCCATCGTGCCTAACCCACTGGATGTGATGAAATTTTCCGGGCGATTAAAACTCAAATGCTGGGCAGACCACATCTGATGCTGACCCACATCGGTCGTGATAACACTGTTTTCCGGCTTGCGCTCGGAAAGCTGCTTTAACAACAGCGGCGCGTAGATAGACTCGCCAGGATGGTCGTAACGCCAGGCATGCTCGCAGCGCAGATCTGCGTTGTATTGACGCCATTCGTCAATGGCCAGTGCCTGCTGCAATGCGGGCAGCAGCGTATTTAAATCACCTTGCAGGGCAATGTGCGCCTGGCGCAGCTTGCCCATTTCCGCCGGGTCGATATCCATATGGATAACGCTGGCATGCGGGGCAAAGGTATTCAGCTTGCCCGTAACGCGATCGTCAAAACGTGCGCCAACAGCAATCAGCAAATCGCATTCTTGCACGGCAAAGTTTGCCGCTTTCGTCCCGTGCATGCCCAACATACCGAGGTAATACGCATAATCAGGTTCAACGGCGCCCAACCCTTTCAACGTGCAGGCTACGGGCATTTGCGTTACAGCCAAGAATTCACGCAACACAGGAACGGCTTGCGCCATGCCAACGCCGCCGCCGACATATAGCATCGGTTTGTTAGCCTGAGCGAGCATTTGAAATGCTTGATTCGCTTCGGTCTGAGGAAAAGATATGTCCTCAGCGACCATGGCGAAATGCGGTTCCAGATCGCCAACGGCCAGTTGGATATCTTTTGGAATATCAACCAGAACCGGGCCAGGACGCCCGGAATTAGCCACGTGGAAAGCTTCAGCCATCACGCGCGGCAATTCTTCCAGTGATTCGACGAGAAAACTGTGTTTCGTGCACGCCAGGGATAAACCTAATATATCCACTTCCTGAAACGCGTCGGTACCGATAAGCGGGGCAGCAACCTGACCGGTGATCGCCACAACCGGAACGGAATCCAGCAGCGCATCGGCAAGACCTGTGATTAAGTTGGTCGCGCCAGGTCCAGAGGTGGCAATGCACACGCCAGTTTTACCGGTAGAACGGGCATAGCCAATAGCCGCCATCGCTGCGCCTTGCTCATGTCGGCACAATAGGTGTTCCACGCCGCCGTCATACAGTGCATCGTAAACCGGCATGATTGCGCCACCCGGATAGCCGAAAACAGCATCGACTTTTTGTGCCCGCAACGCATGTACAACCCATTGTGCTCCATTCATAGCTACTTCCCCGTTGTATAACTGGAGAAACAGAATTTTGTGCTACCAGCCATTCTCTGTTCTCCCTATATGTTTTTAAGTCATAAAAAAACCCCCGGACCTTTCGGTGCGGGGGTCTTAGTTCGTTAAGGCTTGTTTTTTAAGCCTTTCCTCGTCCAAGTGCAGCCCCGCACGGTGGGATAATAATCACCACCACGCTAATCACGACAAGGCTAATCACTCGTAGAAGGGTTTTCATATTTGTTCGTTCTGGCTTCATGTTCGAAGGAATGCCTAAAGAGGTAACACAGATTTGCGACATGACACAAGAAAAAATTATGCCGGGTTTTATGGCTGGTCTGAAAATTTGCAAAAAAACCGTTGTTTTATATGACAAAAAAGTATGGTGAAAATATTTCACGCTTTACCGGGCAATACACGTGATGCGAACACGCTTCCAATGAAATGAAAATGGCTAAATCTTGCTGCTAAAAGTTGCGAAGTTTCACGTAAATCTGCCATTTCAGCCATGAAATGATCAAGCTCAAAACAGATAATACGAAAGACAAGGAGGGCTTATGGCGTTGTCTGTAATTTATACAAGGGCGGTTCTGGGCGTGACGGCACCACTGGTAACAGTTGAGGTGCATATCAGCAATGGGCTTCCGGGGCTGACCATTGTTGGTCTGCCAGAAACCACCGTTAAAGAAGCGCGCGACCGGGTCCGTAGTGCCGTGATCAACAGCGGCTATGAGTTTCCGGCGAAGCGGATCACCATTAATCTCGCGCCAGCCGATTTGCCAAAAGAAGGAGGAAGATACGATTTACCTATCGCTATCGCGCTTCTGGCGGCCTCTGAACAGATAAACGTATCAGAACTCAGTCATTACGAGTTCGTCGGCGAGCTTGCTCTTACAGGCGCTTTGCGGGGAGTTCCCGGCGCTATCTCATGTGTTATTGATGCAGTGAATGCAAGCAGGCAAATCATTATTGCAAAAGAGAACGAAGCGGAAGCGAGCCTGGCCGAAACACCGGCGTGCCTGGTGGCAAACCATTTGCTGGAAGTATGCGCATTTCTTGAAGGTAAAAAGACGTTATCTCCTCCGGAACCTTTAACGTTCTGCGAAGAAGTACATAGTGAGGATTTAAGTGACATTATCGGGCAGGAGCAAGGGAAACGGGCATTAGAGATAACCGCAGCAGGAGGTCACAACCTGCTGCTCATTGGGCCGCCGGGTACGGGCAAAACTATGCTGGCCAGCCGGATGGGCGGTTTGCTGCCTCCATTAAATAATCGTGAAGCGTTGGAAAGCGCAGCTGTAATGAGCGTGGTGAATACCACAGCACTCACCCACCACTGGAAGCGCCGCCCGTTTCGGGCTCCCCATCATAGCGCCTCATTAACCGCAATGGTGGGCGGTGGTTCAATACCCGGTCCTGGTGAAATTTCGCTGGCACACAATGGGGTACTCTTTCTGGATGAGTTACCGGAATTTGAACGCCGCGTTCTGGATGCACTGCGTGAGCCGATTGAATCTGGACAAATTCATATCTCACGGACAAGAGCGAAGGTCACTTACCCCGCGCGTTTCCAATTAATTGCCGCGATGAACCCCAGCCCAACCGGGCATTACCAGGGCAACCATAACCGCTGTTCACCGGAACAAACGTTACGTTACCTTGGGAAGTTATCCGGCCCCTTTCTCGACCGTTTCGACCTTTCGCTGGAAGTACCGTTGCCCGCACGGGGTCTGATGAGTGAACCACAACAAAAAGGTGAAAGTAGTGAAACCGTAAGGGCGCGCGTGATGACAGCACAGGCGCGACAACATAATCGCCAGAAGAAATTGAATGCGCGGCTTGAGAGCAGTGAAACGAAGCAGTTTTGTTTACTGAGTAGAGAGGATGGACGCTGGCTGGAAGAAACTTTATCGCGGCTGGGTTTGTCTGCCCGCGCCTGGCAAAGGCTGTTGAAGGTAGCGCGAACTATTGCAGATCTGGAACAGCAGGAGAACATCCATCGAACGCATTTGCAGGAAGCGCTAAGCTATCGCGCTATGGATAGGTTACTCATCCACCTGCAAAAAATGCTGGCGTAAAAAAAGGGGCCATCGCCCCTTTTTCCCTTTAATCGTCAGAATCCGTGTAGTCTTCAGTGCCTTCCATCTGGGGTTTACCACCTGACAGAGTGTGAAAACGCTTCGGACGCTTAATACGTGCCATATACTTGATCCACACGCGTTCAGCTTCTGTGTTGGGCTCACGCTCACCACGACATACTGCGACGAACTGGTTCTCTTCTTCAGTCACCGGTTCGCGTTTACCGAGTTCCAGCTCGTTAAATGCATAACCATGGCGTTCAAGCAGCTGCGCCTCTTTGATGGTGAAATCACCGTGGCGAGAGAACCCGCGTGGATAATTTTTGTTGTCGAAAAAACGATTCGTCGTCGTAAAGCTTTCCGCCATCCTGCACGCTCCTAATTCTTTGGCCGAGCTAATTATGGCGCGGAGTATTAGTTACGCTTGACAGAGTGTAAAACAAAACATTTAAATCATTACGACAAATTTTTTTGTGGAGAAAACCTTGGATACGGAATTATTAAAAACTTTCCTCGAAGTAAGCAGGACTCGTCACTTCGGGCGTGCAGCCGAAGCACTCTATCTGACACAGTCCGCGGTGAGTTTTCGTATTCGCCAATTAGAGAACCAACTTGGGGTCAATCTTTTTACCCGCCATCGTAATAACATCCGCCTGACAGCAGCAGGAGAGAAGCTTCTCCCCTATGCAGAGACGCTAATGAGCACCTGGCAGGCGGCGCGAAAAGAGGTGGCGCATACTTCACGGCATCATCAGTTTTCGATTGGTGCCAGCGCGTCGCTTTGGGAGTGCATGCTAAGTGACTGGCTTAGCCGCCTCTACGATCGGCAGGGGAATTTACAATTTGAAGCACGTATTGCTCAACGACAATCGCTAGTTAAACAGCTACATGAGAGACAACTGGATCTACTGATAACTACTGAAACGCCTAAAATGGATGAGTTCAGCAGCCAATTGTTGGGGCATTTCACACTCGCGCTCTACTGCGCCGCGCCTGAAAAGAATAAAGCTGAATTAAACTACCTGCGCCTGGAATGGGGGCCTGATTTTCAGCAGCATGAATCTGAGCTGATCGCTACTGATGATGTGCCAACGTTAACGACCAGTTCAGCAGAAGTAGCGCATCAACAATTACCTCAGTTGAACGGTTGCACATGGTTGCCCGTCTCGTGGGCAGAGCAAAAAGAGAAACTGCACCTTGTTGCTGACACCGAAACCCTTTCCCGTCCGCTTTACGCTATTTGGTTACAAAATAGCGACAAACAGAATCAGATCAGAGATCTTTTGAAAATCAACGTGATTGATTAAATGCGCATAGCAAGGACGCTGTGCGCACCTTTATTAGTGAAGGAAAGTCTGGAAAAAGGCAAAAAAAAATCCTTAGCAGATGCTAAGGATTATTTCTGGCAGGGGCGGAGGGACTCGAACCCCCAACACCCGGTTTTGGAGACCGGTGCTCTACCAATTGAACTACGCCCCTAATTAGGGTGGCGGAACGGACGGGACTCGAACCCGCGACCCCCTGCGTCTCCCCATGCGAGAGTAGGGAACTGCCAGGCATCAAATAAGAAGAACCCCGACCGAAAGGTTGGGGTTTTTTGCTTTTTAGCGCCAGAAAAAGCCGTCAAACTAACGGGTTTGGTGAAGCCAGAGCAGTACAAATTCCGCAATCTGATCAATGTCATTTAAATCGAGCAGCGGAACATCCAGTGTCAGTTCAACATCACTGGCAATGGCGATAACGTGATCATCCAGCGTCAGTTCTTCCAGGTGATGCCCACAGTCCTGCCGCCAGAGCATGATCTTTGGCACCTGCTCATGTTTAAAACCTTCCACAAGCACCACATCCAGCGTTGTCTCATCCATCCTGCTGACCAGCCAGGCGAGATCCAGCTCTGTTTCTTCTGGCATTTCCGTCATCAATGCCCAGCGTTGTGAGCTGGCAACCAGCGTTTGTGCGGCTCCTGCTTTACGTAACTCGTAGCTGTCCTTGCCGGGTTTATCGACATCCATATCATGATGAGTATGTTTAATTAATCCTGGACGAATGCCGCGAACACACAGCGCTGGGATTAGTTTTTTCAGCAGTGTCGTTTTACCTGTTCCGCTCCAGGCGGCAACAGCAAGCAATGGAATCATGGTTTCTCCTGCCAATGAGCGAGATCTTCAGGCGTATTCACATTGGCAAACGCAGTTTTGACATCACTAAAATCCACCGAATGGCCACCTACCTGACGCAAAAATACCATTACCCGACGCTCACCCTGTGCCAGATACGCCTGTAAAGGTGGCAAAACATCACGATGCACCAGCGCAATCGCTGGATGATCGCGTTCGCCATCGTGCACCCATACAGCTGGAACCTGCAAACATCCCTTCCATAAGCGCGCCAAAAGATCCTCGGGCACATGTGGTGTATCGCATGGGCAAAAGAGAAACCATTCCCCCGGATAGTGCTGTAAAACAGACGATATGCCCGCCAGTGGGCCAGGAAAACCATTCATCATGTCTGTTACAACAGGCAGACCGCTGACACGATAAATGTCGAGATTGCGATTGGCGCTAATCACTACACTGTCGACCTGCGGTTTCAGCCTTTGGGCAACATATTGCCAGAGCGGCTTGCCGTTAAGTTCCAGCAATCCTTTGTCTTTTCCCCCCATACGTGACGCTTTCCCGCCCGCCAGTATCACGCCAGTTACTGCACCACTATCAGCCACTAATATCGCCTCTTTTATTGTGGGTTTGAGCCTGCTAACGTGTCTGTTCCAAAAGAAAGGAGCACGACGATGAAATGTAAACGCCTGAATGAAGTTATCGAACTTCTACAGCCCGCATGGCAGAAAGAGCCTGAGCTTAATTTAGTGCAATTTTTACAGAAACTGGCGCAAGAGTCAGGTTATGACGGCGAACTGGCGGATTTAAGTGATGACATCCTGATCTATCATCTAAAAATGCGTGATTCTTCAAAAGACGCGGTGATCCCGGGCATTCAAAAAGATTACGAAGAAGATTTCAAAACCGCGCTACTGCGCGCCCGTGGCGTAATTAAAGAGTAAAAGCTTGTAAGCGGTGCCACCGGAAACGTCATGAAATGATATCCTGAATCATTCGTCGAATTTTCGGATCCCAGGATGACCTGCAACGCCTTCACTTTCCAGACACTTCACCCGGATACCATTATGGATGCGCTGTTTGAGCAGGGGATCCGGGTCGACTCCGGTCTCACACCGCTCAATAGTTACGAAAATCGTGTCTATCAATTCCAGGACGAAGACCGACGTCGCTTTGTGGTGAAGTTTTATCGCCCGCAACGTTGGTCAGCAGACCAGATTCGTGAAGAGCATGAATTTGCCCTTGAGTTGCAACAAGATGATGTTCCGGTCGCTGCACCGCTCGCCTTTAATCATCAAACTTTGCTCACCCATCAGGATTTCTATTTTGCCGTTTTCCCAAGCGTTGGCGGCCGCCAGTTTGAAGCGGACAACCTTGATCAAATGGAATGGGTCGGGCGCTATCTTGGTCGCCTGCACCAAACCGGCAGCAAAAAACGCTTTTCTAGCCGCCCGGATATTGGCGTAAAAGAGTATCTGATTGAACCGCGACAGCTTTTCGAAACAACCACGCTTATCCCGGCAGGATTAAAAGACGCGTTTCTGCGTGCGGTAGATAAACTTATTGATGCAGTAATGGCGCAATGGCACAGTCGCTTTAACCACCTGCGTCTGCACGGGGATTGCCATGCCGGGAATATTCTCTGGCGTGACGGACCCATGTTCGTTGACCTGGACGATGCGCGTAACGGCCCTGCGGTTCAGGATTTATGGATGTTGCTGCATGGCGATAAAGCCGAGCAGCGCATGCAGCTGGAGATGATCGTCGAGGCTTACGAAGAGTTTTGCGAATTCAATACCGCTGAGCTTGGCCTGATTGAGCCACTGCGTGCTATGCGCCTGGTTTATTATCTGGCGTGGCTTATCCGTCGTTGGGATGATCCTGCCTTTCCTAAAAATTTCCCCTGGTTGAACAGTGAAGATCACTGGCGCAGGCAGACGCTGATTTTTCTTGAACAGGTGAACGTTCTGCAAGAACCACCTTTAGCATTAACACCCATGTATTAAACGGAGAGAGTTAACCATGAAGAAGATTTGGCTGGCGCTGGCAGGAATGATTCTGGCTTTTAGCGCCTCAGCGGCAGATATTACTGACGGCAAGCAGTTCATAACTCTGGATAAACCTGTTGCGGGTGAGCCGCAGGTTCTGGAGTTTTTCTCGTTCTATTGCCCGCACTGCTACGATTTTGAACAGGTATGGCACGTTTCTGATGCGGTTAAGCAAAAGTTGCCACAGGGTACAAAAATGACCAAATACCACGTTGAGTTCCTCGGGCCGCTGGGTAAAGAGCTGACTCAAGCCTGGGCCGTTGCGATGGCGCTTGGTGTGGAAGATAAAATTACTTCTCCGATGTTCGAAGCGGTACAAAAAACCCAGACGGTACAGTCCGTTGCTGATATTCGTGACGTATTCATCAGTGCGGGTGTGAAAGGCGAAGAGTATGACGCGGCGTGGAACAGCTTTGTGGTGAAATCGCTGGTTGCTCAGCAAGAGAAAGCCGCTGCTGATTTGCAGCTTCAGGGCGTTCCGGCCATGTTCGTGAATGGTAAATACCAGGTTAATCAACAAGGTATGGATGGCAGCAGCCTGGATGCCTTCGTGAAAAGTTACGCGGATACGGTGAAGTATCTGATTGAGAAGAAGTAAAAATAACGCCGGTTAATGACCGGCGTTTTTAATAGCATCGATGCGTTCGTCTTTAGCGAGCCATAGCTTATTCAGCCATTGCTGAAAGCCACGCTTAAAGTTTTTATCATTGACATAATCCCCATGCAGTTCTTTATTTATCGGCAGCAAATCAATACGCACGACAATACGTGTCAGTTTGCCGCTGAGCATATCCAAAAATGGCGTCCGGTCGTTTTCGGGGTAGCACAGCGTGACATCCAGCAATTTATCGAATTGTTTACCTAACACATTTAGCGCCATAGCAATGCCCGCTGCTTTGGGCGGCAACAAATTCTTAAAGGAGGAACGTGTTTGACGACGTTTTTCTTCAGTAAAGCGTGAGCCTTCAACAAAATTCACAATTGTGGTGGGGTGAAGGCGAAATTTCTCGCATGAACGACGTGTTGTTTCGACATCTTTGCCGCGTCGTTCCGGATGGCGAATAAGGTAATTTCTGGAATAGCGGCGCATAAACGGCATATCCAGCGCCCAACACGCCAGCCCAATAAATGGAACCCAGGCCAATTGCTGTTTGAGGAAATATTTATTCATTGGAATATGTTTGCGAAACAGGACACATAACACCACGATATCTGACCAGCTATGGTGATTGCAGATCAGCAAATACCAGTTCTTTTTATTCAGCCCTTCCAGACCTTGAATGTCCCATTTCAGATGTGGATTGAGATATAGCAGCCAGCAAAGCCCTTCACACCAGCAATACATCGTAAAATTACAAAAGGCAGAAATCACGCGCCACAGCGCCGGGATAGGGAGCAATAATTTTATTATCCCGGCAATGATAATCGGCACGGAGCAAACAATAGTAATCAGTATGGTAAGCAGGACACTCAAAATCAGAGTGGTTACTGCAAGCAATCTCGACATGATAATAGTATTCAGAAAGTTAGCTGCTTAAAGCACACTAAAGAAAGCGCAAGGCGCTGATTTTACCAGAAAACGCTTCACAGCAATGTGTAAACCTTGCAAAGCTGCCGGGACAAGATGAGGGCAAAGGCAAATCATCTTTTCTTATATCCACATAGAGCAAATTGTCACCAAAGGGCAATAACGATCTTTCTGACGATTTTAACTTTTTGAATTTAAAGGGTTTGTATAATTTTACGATCAACGACAAGCCACAAAAATCCAGCCCATAAGAAACTATTCACAAACTTATCCACAGGATGAAAGTGCGAGCGATCCCGTCGATCACGAAATCTTTTCCGGCATTTACCGGGAAAAACTCATGTTTTCCCCCCTGTCTGTGGCATCCTTTAGCCATAAATTGATAAACAGGCATGGATATCATGGTTCAGATCCCAGAAAACCCACTCATTCTTGTTGACGGCTCGTCTTACCTTTATCGCGCTTACCATGCGTTTCCTCCTCTGACCAACAGCGTCGGGGAACCTACCGGCGCAATGTACGGTGTGTTGAATATGCTGCGCAGCCTGTTGTTGCAGTATCAGCCGACGCATGTCGCCGTGGTGTTCGATGCGAAGGGCAAGACGTTCCGTGATGAACTATTTGAACATTACAAATCTCATCGACCGCCGATGCCGGATGATTTGCGTGCGCAAATCGAACCGTTACACGCCATGGTTAAAGCAATGGGCTTGCCGCTGCTGGCGGTTTCTGGCGTAGAAGCAGATGACGTGATCGGTACGCTGGCGCGTGAAGCAGACAAAAATGGCCGCCCGGTGCTGATCAGCACCGGTGATAAAGATATGGCGCAGTTAGTGACGCCAAATATCACGTTGATCAATACCATGACCAACACCATTCTTGGTCCGGCAGAAGTTGCCATCAAATATGGCGTGCCACCAGAACTGATCATCGATTTCCTCGCACTGATGGGCGACTCTTCGGATAACATCCCCGGCGTACCTGGCGTTGGCGAAAAGACAGCACAGGCGCTGCTACAAGGGTTGGGCGGGCTGGATGCGTTGTATGCCGAGCCAGAAAAAATCGCCGGGTTAACTTTCCGCGGTGCCAAAACTATGGCGGCAAAGCTGGAGCAGAATAAAGAAGTCGCGTATCTCTCTTATCAACTGGCGACCATCAAAACTGATGTCCCGCTGGATCTGACGTGTGAGCAACTGGAAGTGCAGCAGCCCGCGACGCAAGAGTTGCTTGAGCTGTTTAAGCGATACGAATTTAAGCGCTGGACGGCGGATGTAGAAGCCGGTAAATGGCTGCAAGCGAAAGGAAGCAAACCCGCCGCGAAACCGCAAGAAACCATTGTGATCGAAGCCGAGGCCGATATTCCCGCTGCTACGCTCTCTGCGGAAAATTACGTCACCATTCTTGATGAAGAGACCCTGCAAGCATGGATTGGCAAATTGAAAAACGCGCCGCTGTTTGCGTTTGATACCGAAACGGACAGCCTCGACAATATTAGTGCTAACCTGGTTGGGCTTTCCTTTGCGACGGAGCCCGGTGTCGCGGCATATGTACCGGTGGCGCATGATTACCTTGACGCGCCGGAGCAAATCCCGCGCGATCGTGCCCTTGAGTTGTTGAAACCGCTTCTGGAAGACGAAAAGGCGCTTAAAGTCGGCCAGAACCTGAAATACGATCGTGGCGTGTTGGAAAATTACGGTATTGAACTGCGTGGAATTGCGTTTGATACCATGCTGGAGTCCTACACGTTGAATAGCGTGGTTGGCCGCCATGATATGGACAGCCTCTCTGAGCGCTGGCTGAAGCACAAAACCATTACCTTTGAAGAAATTGCCGGCAAAGGAAAAAATCAGCTTACCTTCAACCAGATAGCTATGGAGCAAGCCGGGCCTTACGCGGCGGAAGATGCGGATGTCACGCTGCAATTGCATCTGGCAATGTGGCCAGAGCTGCAAAAAAACGCCGGGCCGCTCAATGTATTCCAGCATATTGAAATGCCGCTGGTGCCGGTGATTTCGCGCATTGAACGTAACGGGGTCAATATCGATCCCGCCGTGCTGCACAAACACTCTGAAGAGCTGACGTTGCGTCTGGCGGAGCTGGAGAAAAAAGCACACGAGATCGCGGGTGAGGCGTTTAACCTCGCTTCCACCAAGCAATTGCAAACTATTCTGTTTGAAAAACAGGGTATTAAGCCGCTGAAGAAAACGCCGGGCGGTGCGCCGTCCACGTCGGAAGAGGTGCTGGAAGAGCTGGCGCTGGATTATCCATTACCGAAAGTGATTCTGGAGCACCGCGGGTTAGCGAAGCTGAAATCAACCTACACAGACAAGCTGCCGTTGATGATCAACCCGAAAACCGGGCGTGTTCACACCTCTTATCACCAGGCAGTCACGGCGACCGGGCGTTTATCTTCTACCGATCCGAACCTGCAAAATATTCCGGTGCGTAATGAGGAAGGCCGTCGTATTCGCCAGGCATTTATCGCGCCGAAAGATTATGTGATCGTCTCCGCAGACTACTCGCAAATTGAACTGCGTATTATGGCGCACCTTTCGCGTGATAAAGGCTTGCTGACCGCGTTTGCTGAAGGCAAAGACATTCACCGGGCGACGGCAGCGGAAGTGTTTGGCCTGCCGCTGGAGAGCGTGAGCAACGAGCAGCGCCGCAGCGCGAAAGCCATTAACTTTGGTCTCATCTACGGCATGAGCGCATTTGGGTTATCGCGCCAGCTTAATATTCCGCGTAAAGAGTCGCAAAAGTACATGGATCTCTACTTTGAGCGCTACCCTGGTGTGCTGGCATATATGGAGCGAACCCGGGCGCAGGCGAAAGAGAGCGGCTACGTTGAAACGCTGGACGGGCGTCGTCTTTATCTGCCGGACATCAAATCCAGCAATGCGGCCAGGCGTGCAGGCGCTGAACGCGCGGCGATCAACGCCCCGATGCAGGGAACGGCGGCAGACATTATTAAACGCGCAATGATCGCGGTTGATAAATGGCTGCAAACCGAAAAACCCCGCGTACGTATGATCATGCAGGTGCACGATGAACTGGTGTTTGAAGTGCATAAAGATGATGTCGAGGCGGTGTCGAAAAAGATCCATGAGCTCATGGAAAGCAGCACCAAACTTGATGTGCCGCTGCTGGTTGAAGTGGGAACCGGGCCAAACTGGGATCAGGCGCACTAAGTGTGTGGCGGGCAAGGGAGTTTTCTGTAAGTAAGCAACATATCGGCACTATTTTGTGACGATCATTAGAATTCCCTATGTAAAAAGTGAAAAGAAATTACAAAAAGTGCTTTGTCCGGATCCAAAAAGGGAGTAGAGTTATTCGCGTAGGGTACAGAGGTAAGATGTTCTATCTTTCAGACCTTTTACTTCACGTAATCGGATTTGGCTGAATATTTAGCCGCCCCAGTCAGAAATGACTGGGGCGTTTTTTATTGCGCGAAAGAAATAAAAAGCGCAGCGAATGCCGCGCCAGAAGGGTTATTCTTCGGCTTCTACAACCGGCGGAAGAGAAGTGAACCAGCTATCCAGTTTCTCGCGCAATTTGTCCACGCCCTGTTTTTTCAACGATGAAAACGCTTCAACCTGCACGTCACCGTTAAAAGCGAGCGCCGCTTCCCGCACCATATTAAGTTGTGCTTTCCGCGCGCCGCTGGCGAGTTTGTCGGCTTTCGTCAGCAACACCAGCACCGGAATATTGCTTTCCACTGCCCAATGGATCATTTGTTGATCGAGATCTTTCAGCGGATGGCGAATATCCATCAGCACAACCAGGCCCTGCAAGCATTGGCGTTTTTCAAGATATTCACCCAGCGCGCGCTGCCATTTGATTTTCATCTCTTCCGGCACTTCCGCATAACCGTAGCCCGGCAGGTCGACAAGGCGCTTGCCATCGGCGACTTCAAAAAGGTTAATCAACTGCGTACGGCCAGGTGTTTTCGATGTGCGCGCCAGGTTCTTTTGATTCGTTAGCGTATTGAGTGCGCTCGATTTTCCTGCGTTGGAGCGGCCAGCAAATGCCACTTCGATGCCGGTATCGGCGGGTAAGTGGCGAATATCAGGCGCACTGGTGACAAAGTGCGTCTGTTGGTAATTCAGGTTAGTCAAAACGGTCGTCTCCATCATCAAAGCATGCGGCGATTATACCTGAACCCACGCAAAAGGCTGTTTTTCTCGCAATTAACTCCGCTGTAAGCCATTACCTTCAGTCTTGTAAGATATTTGCCCTTTATGCCTTGCGAAATTTCAGAGAAGTTGCAGGTTAAAAAATAGCTAAATCATCTAAAATCAATAAGTTGAAATTATAGAATTGTCCTAATTTATGGATCTTAAGACTATTCGCACTTGTCAGGTTTATACAGATCGGTAGAGTAATTCCTCAAGGCCGGAAGCTTTTCAGGAAAGGATGACTCAAGGATAGAGGAGTCGGGAGCGCCAGGAGGCGAAGACAGGACGATAACGTCAGGAGACGTTGCAAAGGGAAAAAAGGACCGTAACAAGGAGCGTTTACGCTAAAGGAAAAACAGGGCACGTTGACAGCTAACACGGAACGTAGAACCCATTACGGGTTAGGGTCAAGAAAAAAGGCGACAGTTTGCACTGTCGCCTTTTTTCTTTGCTTGCTTTCTGCTAGATTCCGCCGCAATTCTATACTGATGAAAAACGACGTAAGACTCCTATTATGAAAAAACCAGCCACCAGTCCGCGCAGCAAAGTGCACCGTAAAACACGTGAAGAGATGAATCAGGAAGGCCGCGAGCGCAAGCGTGAGAAAAAGCATCGTGGTAATGCTTCAGGTAGCCGCGCGAACGGTGGCGGTGATGCATCTGGCTCCGGAAAGGGCAAATCGCAAAAAGACCCGCGTATTGGCAGTAAAAAACCGATTCCGCTGGCTGTCGCAGACAAGCCAGTCAACAAGCAGCACAAACCTAAGAGCGAGAAACCTATGCTTTCACCGCAGGCTGAGTTGGAGATGCTGGAAACGGATGAGCGCCTGGATGCGCTACTGGAACGTCTGGAAGAGGGCGAAACCCTGAGCGCTGAAGATCAGGCGTGGGTTGATGCCAAACTCGACCGCATTGATGAGCTGATGCAGAAACTCGGCCTCTCTTACGATGATGACGAAGAAGAGGAAGAAGAAGGTAAGGAAGATATGATGCGCCTGCTGAAAGGCGGCAATTAATCCCTTCTTATGGGGCTTCCCGTCCTGCTTATAACCCTTCCGGTTATATGTTATCTGGTGTGGTTATTCGTTAAACTACAACGGTTGTCGCGGCGCAAACTGTGGCTGCGCAACCGGCTTATGACCAAAAATGGGGTCAGGCCGGGCCGCCAGCGACGCCGGCGGTGTCATCGGAAGGAGTAAGTAATGTCTGAGCATGTTATCGACTGGGACCTGGCCCTGATCCAGAAATATAACTATTCCGGGCCGCGTTACACGTCCTATCCTACCGCGCTGGAGTTTTCCGATGCCTACGGTGAAGACGATTTTCGCCGTGCGGTCGCGCGTTATCCTGAACGTCCACTGTCGCTGTACGTTCATATCCCGTTTTGCCATAAGCTCTGCTATTTCTGCGGCTGCAATAAAATTGTCACCCGCCAGCAGCATAAAGCTGACCAATATCTGGATTCGCTGGAGCAAGAGATAGCGCATCGTGCACCGCTATTTCAGGGCCGCCATGTCAGCCAGTTACACTGGGGTGGCGGTACGCCAACCTACCTGAATAAAGCGCAAATCAGCCGTTTAATGGCGCTGTTACGCAGCCATTTTGAGTTTAACGCTGATGCGGAAATCTCCATCGAAGTCGATCCCCGTGAAATCGAACTGGATGTGCTCGATCATTTACGCGGTGAAGGTTTTAACCGCCTGAGCATGGGCGTGCAGGATTTCAATAAAGAGGTGCAGCGGCTGGTCAACCGTGAGCAGGATGAAGAGTTTATCTTCGCGCTTCTCAATCATGCCCGTGAAATTGGTTTTACCTCGACCAATATCGATCTGATTTATGGCCTGCCAAAACAGACGCCAGAAAGTTTTGCCTTTACGCTGCAACGCGTCGCGGCGCTCAACCCCGATCGCTTGAGCGTTTTCAACTATGCCCATTTACCCACGCTGTTTGCCGCCCAGCGCAAAATTAAAGACGCGGATCTGCCCTCGGCGCAGCAAAAGCTCGATATCTTGCAGCAAACCATCACTTCCCTGACCGGTTCTGGTTATCAGTTTATCGGTATGGATCACTTTGCCCGCCCGGATGACGAACTGGCAGTGGCGCAGCGTAACGGTGTGCTGCACCGCAACTTTCAGGGCTACACCACGCAGGGTGACAGCGACCTGCTTGGCCTCGGTGTTTCTGCGATCAGCATGATTGGCGATAGTTACGCGCAAAACCAAAAAGAGCTAAAACACTATTACCATCAAGTGGATGAACGTGGTGATGCCCTGTGGCGCGGTATTGCGTTAACCCGTGATGACTGTATTCGCCGCGATGTGATTAAAGGGCTTATCTGTAATTTCCGGCTGGATTTTAATGCGGTGGAAAGCGCCTGGGATCTCGATTTTCGCGATTACTTCGCCGAAGATTTACGCCTGTTAGCGCCGTTGGTGAACGATGGGCTGGTGGCGATGAATGAGCAGGGATTACAGGTAACTCCCAAAGGGCGTTTGTTGATTCGCAATATCTGCATGTGTTTCGACGCCTATTTACGCCAGAAAGCACGATTGCAGCAGTTCTCAAGGGTGATTTAGCAGGCCTACAAAACATCGTAGGCCTGCTAAGCGCAGCGGGCTAGCTAAACAGCCCAACCAGCGCAGCACAAAGTACAGCTGCGATGGCGGTTTGCGGCGTGTGGCTGGCTGAGGCGCCAGCCGTGGCCATATGAATTAATGATTCCAGCATGATAACCCCCCATGAACCGGCAAGATCATACTGCACTGCGGGTAACAGTAAAGCGCAAAATAACAGCAATTTGCACCCGCGAATCAATCTTTACATATTGCCTGCGCTTACTCCATTCCCAGCTCTTTCAACTTGCGCGTCAGGGTGTTACGGCCCCAGCCGAGCAGGCGAGCCGCTTCCTGTTTATGCCCCTGAGTGTGACGCAGCGCAGTGGTCAGCAGGGTACGCTCCATCTCCGGTTGCGCTTCAGAGAGCAGGTTTTGATGACCGGAACGCAGTGCGCGATCGGCCCATTGCGCTAACAGCGTTGCCCAGCTATCTGGCAGGCTTTGCGACGGGCTATCCGGCACGGTGGCTTCAAACAGTTCGCCCGGTAAATCCTGAATCAGCACTTCCTGGCCTGCTGCCATCACCGTTAACCAGCGACAGGTGTTTTCCAGTTGGCGCACGTTTCCCGGCCATGCCAGACGGGTTAATGCGGCTTCCGTTTCCGGGTGCAACAGCTTCGCTTCCACGCCCAGTTCCCGGGCGGCGACTTGCAAAAAGTGGCGCGCCAGACGCGGAATGTCTTCCCGACGTTCACGCAGCGGTGGCAAATGTACGCGAATAACGTTCAGGCGATGGAACAAATCCTCGCGGAATTTGCCTTCCTGCACGCGCAACTCCAGGTTCTGGTGCGTTGCGGCAATAATGCGCACATCAACCTTCACCGGCGCATAACCACCGACGCGATAGAACTGGCCGTCAGCCAGTACGCGCAGTAAACGTGTTTGCACATCGAGCGGCATATCGCCAATTTCATCAAGGAATAGCGTTCCGCCGTCGGCCTGTTCAAAACGGCCCTGACGAATGGTATTCGCGCCGGTAAACGCCCCTTTCTCGTGACCAAACAGTTCCGATTCGATCAAATCTTTTGGAATGGCCGCCATATTTAGAGCAATAAACGGCGCTTTTACCCGTGGGCTGTGGCGATGTAGCGCATGCGCGACCAGCTCTTTACCCGTCCCGGATTCGCCATTAATCAGCACGCTTATTGATGAGCGCGACAAACGACCAATAATGCGAAACACATCCTGCATTGCCGGTGCTTCGCCGATAATGTCGGTGGTTGGGCCGCTGGCCTGCACGTTGCGTGGCTGCTGCTGTTCCTGATAGTGGCTGATAGCGCGTTCGACTAACGCAACAGCTTCATCAATATCAAACGGTTTGGGCAGGTAATCGAATGCCCCTTGCTGATAAGCGCTGACTGCCGCATCCAGATCGGAGTGTGCCGTCATTATGATGACCGGAAGCATCGGATGGCGCTGCTTAATCTGTTTTAGTAACGCAAGCCCGTCCATGCCTGGCATACGAATATCCGAAAGCAGTACATCCGGGGTTTTGGTGGTGAGCGCATCCAGTACTTCATTGGCACTTTCAAACGTTGTACAACTTAAACCTGCCCCGGTGAGCGCGCGTTCCAGCACCCAACGGATGGAGCTATCGTCATCAACGATCCAGACTATCCCTCGTTGCATAAACACCTCTACTTCCGAATAGGCAGGAATACCGAGAACTCGGTATGGCCTGGCCAACTGGTAAATTCAATTTTGCCCGAATGTTGATCAATCAAGCTGCGCGCGATAGATAACCCAAGTCCGGTGCCGCCTTCACGGCCACTTACCATGGGATAGAACAGCGTATCCTGGAGATTTTGCGGGATACCCGGGCCGTTATCTTCTACATCAATTCTCGCCGTCAGACGATAGCGCACACCGTGCAGTGTCAACTGGAAAGCCGTACGGGTACGCAGAATGATCTCGCCCCCTTCCGGACCCAGCGCCTGCAAGGCATTGCGAACGATATTTAATAAAACTTGCTCGATTTGGTCGGGATCATGTGCGAATTCCGGCAAGCTTGGGTCGTAATCGCGGGTTAACGTGACGTTATCCGGCAATTCCATCGACACCAGATTCACCACACGCTCGGCAACTTTATGAATGCTTTCGGTAACGTGCATTCCCGGTTGTTGCGGGCCTAACAGGCGATCCACCAGATTGCGCAGGCGATCGGCCTGCTCAATGATCACTTTGGTGTATTCCATAAGTGCCGGATCGGGCAGCGCTTTACTCAATAACTGCGCCGCACCGCGCAAACCGCCAAGCGGGTTTTTAATTTCATGAGCCAGACCGCGCACCAGATCACGCGCCGCCACTTGCTGGGCGTGTTGCAGTTGCTCCTGGCTCAGACGCCGCTGATTATCCATCGGAGCCATTTCCAGCAGCACTAACCCGTCCGGCAAGCGTTGCGCGGTCAGTGAAAGAATGTGTGAACGTCCGTCGATGACCAGCGTCACTTCGTTATCGGTAAACCCTTGTCCGGCGTGCAGGCTTTCACGCAGTAAATCGATGTTCAGCGAAAAATAGCTCAGGAGTTCGGGCAGCGGTGTGCCGAACAGTTTGCGTGAGCTTTGTGCCAGCAGTTGTTGTGCCGCAGGGTTGGCGTAATGTACCGCCAGGTCATCATCAACCAGCAAGATGCTGTTGATCAAAGAATTGAGGATCTGCCCAGCATCGGGCAGCGCGCCGCTTGCCATTTAGCAGTCTCCCGGAGATATGCACCAATTTAGTGCAGTATAGCTTTTTATAAGGAAAAAGCGCGTTAGATCAGGTTGTTGGTGGAGAAAAAAGCCCATCTTTCGACGGGCCAAAATTCCACGACAACAAATCCTCTGGCCTCTTTCTCGCCGTCGCTACGTTGGCTGCCTTCGCTCACCCCGGTCACATAGTTATCTATGCTCCCGGGGATTCGCTCAGTTGCCGCCTTGCTACGACAAGAAATCCGCCGAGTATTAAATTTATTAAACGCTGTAATACAGTTCGAACTCTACCGGGTGCGGCGTCATGCGAACGCGGTCGTTTTCTTCAATACGCAGGGCGATGTAAGCATCGATAGCGTCATTGGTGAATACGCCACCTGCGGTCAGGAACTCGCGGTCAGCGTCCAGCGCGTTAAGCGCTTCTTCCAGAGAGCCTGCAACCTGCGGGATCTCTTTCGCTTCTTCAGCCGGCAGGTCATACAGGTTTTTGTCCATTGCTTCGCCCGGGTGGATTTTGTTCTTAATACCATCCAGACCAGCCATCATCAGCGCAGCAAAGCACAGGTACGGGTTAGCGGCCGGGTCCGGGAAACGCACTTCGATACGACGTGCTTTCGGAGAAGCCACAACCGGGATACGAATAGAAGCAGAACGGTTACGTGCAGAGTAAGCCAGCATGACCGGCGCTTCGTAACCCGGGACCAGACGCTTATAAGAGTTGGTGGTCGGGTTAGACAGGGCGTTGATCGCTTTAGCGTGTTTGATTACGCCGCCAATGTAGTACAGCGCCATTTCAGACAGGCCAGCATATTTGTCGCCAGAGAACAGGTTGGTACCGTTCTTGGACAGAGACATATGGCAGTGCATACCGGAACCGTTATCACCGAACATCGGTTTCGGCATAAAGGTCGCGGTTTTGCCGAAGCGGTGCGCAACGTTATGTACCACATATTTGTAAATCTGAATTTCGTCCGCTTTTTTGGTCATGGTGTTGAAGCGGGTTGCCACTTCGTTCTGACCCGCAGTTGCCACTTCGTGGTGGTGAGCTTCAACAACCAGGCCCATCTCTTCCATCACCAGACACATGGTGGAACGCAGATCCTGGGAGGAATCAACCGGCGGAACCGGGAAGTAACCGCCTTTTACTGCCGGACGGTGACCTTTGTTACCACCTTCGTATTTGGTGGTGGTGTTCCATGCGCCTTCGATATCGTCGATAGCCACGCTGGAACCGGAAATGGAGCTGCCGAAACGCACGTCGTCAAACAGGAAGAATTCCGGCTCTGGCCCAAACAGAACGGTGTCTGCAAGACCGGTAGAGCGCAGATACTCTTCAGCACGTTTGGCGATGGAACGCGGGTCACGATCGTAGCCCTGCATGGTACCTGGTTCGAGGATATCGCAGCGGATAATCAGCGTAGACTCTTCGTAGAACGGGTCAATGACAGCGGTAGTTGCGTCCGGCATCAGCACCATGTCGGATTCGTTGATGCCTTTCCAGCCACCAATCGAAGAACCATCAAACATTTTACCTTCTTCGAAGAAGTCGGCGTTTACCTGATGGGCTGGGATAGTGACGTGCTGTTCTTTACCTTTGGTATCTGTGAAGCGCAAATCAACAAACTTCACTTCGTGCTCATTCAGCATCGTCAAAACGTGTTCAGCGGACATACTTAAACTCTCCCGGAATGGTCATTGTCGTCGTGGTAACGAGGTCTTCTAATTACTACGTAAACGTGGCGTAGTTGCCGTACAATGGATAAGCGAAATCTATGCCAACTTTTAAATCACCCTAAAAAGGCGTTATTATGCTCGGCATAGTGCAAAAGGGCTGCACCATGATGGTTATGTTGCACCAATATAGTGCTCTTATGTGAACATAGAGCACCGTATTGGTGCAATTTTCGTTAATTGCCCCTTTTCACGCTCCGTGAAAGCGATCACAAAGCAACTCTGCAATACTTGTTTGCGGAGGATGTTTGTGATCCTGTTTAGTCCTTCGATTAATACGTGTACAATAACGCGCTATTTCTAATGCCTGAGGCAAAGTTGTGATCGAAAATCTGCGTAACATCGCCATCATTGCTCACGTTGACCATGGTAAAACGACCCTGGTTGACAAGCTGCTACAGCAATCCGGTACGTTCGACGAACGTGCTGAAACACAAGAGCGTGTGATGGACTCCAACGATTTGGAGAAAGAGCGTGGGATTACCATCCTCGCGAAAAACACCGCTATCAAATGGAATGATTACCGTATCAACATCGTTGATACCCCAGGGCACGCCGACTTCGGTGGTGAAGTTGAGCGTGTAATGTCCATGGTCGATTCCGTGCTGCTGGTGGTTGACGCATTTGACGGCCCGATGCCGCAGACGCGCTTCGTGACCAAAAAAGCATTTGCCCATGGCCTGAAACCGATTGTGGTAATCAACAAAGTTGACCGTCCTGGCGCGCGTCCTGACTGGGTTGTTGATCAGGTGTTCGACCTGTTCGTTAACCTCGACGCGACCGACGAGCAGCTGGACTTCCCGATCGTTTACGCTTCTGCGCTGAACGGTATCGCGGGTCTGGACCACGAAGATATGGCGGAAGACATGACCCCGCTGTATCAGGCGATTGTTGACCATGTACCGGCGCCAAATGTTGATCTCGACGGGACGCTGCAAATGCAGGTCTCCCAGCTTGATTACAACAACTACGTTGGCGTAATCGGCATTGGTCGTATCAAGCGCGGTAAAGTGAAGCCGAACCAGCAGGTTACTATCATCGATAGCGAAGGCAAAACCCGTAACGGTAAAGTCGGTAAAGTACTGACGCACCTGGGGCTGGAGCGTATCGAGAGCGACATCGCAGAAGCGGGTGATATCATCGCTATCACCGGTCTTGGCGAGCTGAACATCTCCGACACCATCTGCGATCCGCAGAATGTTGAAGCGCTGCCGGCACTCTCTGTTGATGAACCGACCGTAACTATGTTCTTCAACGTCAACACCTCTCCGTTCTGTGGCAAAGAAGGTAAATACGTTACCTCTCGTCAGATCCTTGACCGCCTGAACAAAGAGCTGGTGCACAACGTTGCGCTGCGCGTTGAAGAAACCGAAGACGCTGATGCCTTCCGCGTGTCTGGTCGTGGTGAACTGCACCTGTCTGTTCTGATTGAGAACATGCGTCGTGAAGGTTTCGAAATGGCGGTTTCCCGTCCGAAAGTTATCTTCCGCGAAATCGACGGCCGCAAACAAGAGCCGTTTGAGAACGTAACGCTGGACGTTGAAGAGCAGCACCAGGGTTCTGTGATGCAGGCGCTGGGCGAGCGTAAAGGCGACCTGAAAAACATGAATCCGGACGGCAAAGGCCGCGTACGTCTTGACTACGTGATCCCAAGCCGTGGCCTGATCGGCTTCCGTTCTGAGTTCATGACCATGACCTCCGGTACCGGCCTGCTGTACTCCACCTTCAGCCACTACGACGATATCCGTCCGGGCGAAGTGGGCCAGCGTAACAACGGCGTACTGATCTCCAACGGTCAGGGTAAAGCGGTTGCGTTCGCGCTGTTCGGTTTGCAGGATCGCGGTAAGCTGTTCTTGGGTCACGGTGCGGAAGTTTATGAAGGCCAGATCATCGGTATTCACAGCCGTTCTAACGACCTGACAGTAAACTGCCTGACCGGTAAAAAACTGACCAACATGCGTGCGTCCGGTACGGACGAAGCAACGGTTCTGGTTCCGCCGATCAAGATGACGCTGGAACAAGCGCTGGAGTTCATTGATGATGACGAACTGGTAGAGGTAACGCCTCAGTCCATTCGTATTCGTAAACGTTATCTGACCGAGAACGACCGTAAACGCGCAATGCGTGGTGCGAAAGAAGAATAATATATTCTTTCAATCTATGAAAAAGCCGCTGATTATCAGCGGCTTTTTTTATGGCTGTCGCTTCTGCGCGTGAGGCGGTCAGCTATTCAATTCAGCACTTTCCCGCTACAGTTAACTCTCCATGGCAGGCAAGGAGAGGGAAATGCTCTATATCTTTGATTTAGGTAACGTGATTATCGACATCGACTTTAACCGGGTGTTGGGTGCCTGGAGCGATTTCAGTCGTGTGCCGTTGGCGACCTTAAAACAGAATTTCGCGATGGGCGAGCCGTTTCACCTGCATGAGCGCGGAGAAATCAGCGATGAAGAGTTCGCTAAAGCCCTGTGTGAAGAGTTGGAATTGCCGCTGAGCTATGAGCAATTCTCCACGGGCTGGCAGGCGGTATTTGTTGCGCTGCGCCCGGACGTTATCGACATCATGCATAAACTGCGCGAGCAAGGACATCGTGTAGTGGTGCTATCGAATACCAACCGCCTGCACACTACGTTCTGGCCGGAACAATACCCGGAAATCCGTGCTGCCGCTGACCATATTTATCTTTCACAAGATATGGGAATGCGTAAACCGGAAGCGCGTATTTATCAGCAAGTTCTGGCGCAGGAAGGGTTTTCAGCCGCAGATGCCGTCTTTTTCGACGACAATGCCGACAATATCGCGGGTGCAAACCAGTTAGGGATCACCGCCATTCTAGTGACAAGCAAGGCGACCATCCCGGACTATTTTTCGAAGCAGTTATGCTAAAAAACGTAAAACATACCGCGCAGCAACATACACGTCCGTTACGGGCGTGGCTGAAATTGCTCTGGCGGCATATTAACGAAGACAATATGACGACGCTGGCGGGTAACCTCGCCTACGTCTCATTGCTCTCGCTGGTGCCGCTGATCGCCGTGGTATTTGCGCTATTCGCCGTTTTTCCGATGTTTTCTGATATTAGCGTTCAGCTGCGTCACTTCATTTTCGCCAATTTCATTCCCACCACCGGGGATGTTATCCAGAACTACATTGAGCAGTTCGTCGCCAACTCCACCAAAATGACGGCGGTCGGCGCGTGCGGGCTGATTGTGACCTCGCTCCTGCTGATGTACTCCATCGATAGCGCGCTGAATACCATCTGGCGCAGTACCCGCGTGCGTCCCCATGTTTACTCGTTTGCGGTTTACTGGATGATCCTCACGCTTGGTCCGTTGCTGGCCGGGGCGAGCCTGGCGATCAGCTCCTATTTGCTGTCGCTGCGCTGGGCCAGCGAATTGAATAGCATGATTGATGATGTGCTGCGGATATTCCCGCTGATCCTCTCCTGGCTCTCGTTTTGGTTGCTGTACAGTATCGTCCCCACCACGCGAGTGCCGAACCGGGATGCTATCCTCGGCGCGTTTGTGGCGGCGGTGCTTTTCGAACTCGGTAAAAAAGGTTTTGCTTTATATATCACCACCTTTCCTTCTTATCAGTTGATTTATGGCGTGCTGGCTGTCATCCCGATTCTGTTTCTCTGGGTCTACTGGACCTGGTGTATCGTCTTGCTTGGCGCGGAAATTACTGTCACTCTCGGTGACTACCGCAAACTCAAAGAAGCAGCACAACAAGAAGAAGTAAGCCAACCATGATTGCATTAATTCAACGCGTTGCCCGTGCGAGCGTTAGCGTGGCGGGGGACGTGACGGGTGAAATCGGCCCGGGACTTTTGGTGTTGTTAGGGGTCGAAAAGGATGACGATGAACAAAAAGCGAACCGCCTGTGCGAACGCGTGCTGGGGTACCGTATTTTTAGTGATGCCGATGGAAAGATGAATCTTAACGTCCAGCAAGCCGGTGGGAGCGTGCTGGTGGTATCGCAGTTTACGCTGGCGGCGGATACAGAGCGCGGCATGCGTCCGGGGTTCTCACGAGGAGCCGCCCCGGAAAAAGCCGAAGCGCTGTACGACTATTTTGTCGAACGATGCCGCAGCCAGCAGATGGAAACACAAACCGGGCGCTTCGCCGCTGATATGCAGGTTTCGCTGGTCAATGACGGTCCTGTCACCTTCTGGTTGCAGGTATGAGCCAGCTTGCGACGTGGCCCCGGGTTACAAGAGAGAGTGCAGCTATGTATCACCTTCGCGTACCGCAAACGGAAGAAGAGTTAGAACTCTATTACCAGTTCCGCTGGGAAATGCTGCGTAAACCGCTGCACCAACCACAAGGTTCCGAGCGCGATGCCTGGGATGCCATGGCGCATCACCAGATGGTTGTCGATGAAGAGGGAAATCTCGTGGCCGTGGGGCGGCTCTATATCAATGCCGATAACGAAGGCTCGATCCGTTTTATGGCGGTGCACCCTTCTGTGCAGGATAAAGGTCTGGGCACATTAATGGCGATGACGCTGGAATCCGTTGCGCGCCAGGAAGGGGTGAAACGCGTGACCTGTAGCGCCCGCGAAGACGCCGTGGCCTTTTTCGCCAAGCTTGGGTTTATCAATGAAGGCGAAATCACCGCGCCGCAAACCACGCCGATACGCCATTTTTTGATGATCAAACCTATTGCCTCGCTGGATGACATTCTCCATCGCGGCGACTGGTGCGGGCAGTTGCAGCAGGCCTGGTATCAGCATATTCCGCTGAGCGAAAAGATGGGCGTGCGTATTCAGCAGTACACCGGGCAGAAATTTATTACCACCATGCCGGAGACTGGCAACCAGAATCCGCACCACACGCTGTTTGCCGGTAGCCTGTTTTCACTGGCGACGCTGACAGGCTGGGGCCTTATCTGGTTGATGCTGCGCGAACGCCATCTTGGCGGCACCATTATTCTTGCCGACGCACATATCCGCTATAGCACGCCAATCACGGGTAAACCGAGCGCGATTGCCGATCTTGGTTCGCTAAGTGGCGATCTCGATCGCCTGGCGCGTGGGCGAAAAGCGCGCGTACAGCTTCAGGTCGAGCTGTTTGGCGATGATAAGCATGGCGCGATTTTCGAAGGCATCTATATTGTTCTGCCAGCAAAACCCTTCGGTTCGTTTGAAGAGGGCGGCAACGAAGAAGAGTAGCCGACTACGCGCCGGCTCTCCTCTTTTCATGCGCAGGCAACGCGCGCCGCGACATCTTTAATCACGTTCTGCGCTGTCCGGCTGATGCCAGCAAGCTGGAAGAAACCGTGTATCACACCGAGATAGCGCGAACAGGTACAGGCAACGCCCTGTTCGGTCATATGCTGATACAGCGCCTCACCTTCGTCACAAAGCGGATCAAACTCGGCGGTGATAATGTGCACCGGCGGCAGGCCAGCAAAATCATCGCGCCACAGTGGGCTGACATCCGGCAGCAAACGATCGGTATCCCCAAGATACATTTCATAGCCGGATAACAGCGTGTCGCGGGTGATGACATAATGCACGCCGTTAAGGGTATAGCTGTCGAAATAAGCCGTTGCGTCGAGCATCGGGTAGATCAACATCAGTTGCGCGGGTTGCCAGGCCGCCGCTGCTTTTAATCGTAGCGCGGTAACTAACGCCAGATGTCCACCCGCGCTATCGCCTGCCAGCGTGATGCGATTTCTGTCAATACCGAACTTTTCTGCGTTCTTCCACACCAGATCAGCACCTGTTTGTGCGTCATCATGTGCGGCGGGCCAGCGGTGCTCTGGTGCGAGCCGGTACTGCACGGCGATTACCCGGCACCCGCTTAAAAAAGCGAGCTGACGCAATGGGTTATCATGGGTTTCGAAACCGCCGCTCACAAAGCAGCCGCCGTGATAGTAAATCAAAGCGGGCAGATTACCGCTGGCGTTTTGCGGTGAGAAGAGACGAAACACCCTGTCTTCCAGTGTAAAATCCGCCACCTCAACGCGGGTTTCCGTTTCCCCGGCCAGCACCGTGCTGGAGAGGTAACTCGCGCGCCGGTCATCAATACTCATTGCGCGAGAGGATGGGCGCCCTGCGGCGATAAAGTCGTTCACCAGTCCGGCGATACCTTTTTCCAGTGCCATTTTTCATTCCCTTGTCTGGATAAATATCCAGTTCTTATAGCCTGGTTTTTGTTAAATGTGAACGTCGGGGGGTAATAATGTGCGCGGCAAAAAACCATGGGAAGCAGAATAGATGAGGTGCGTGAGCGGAATAGCCCTTGCCAAAAGCGGCAAGGGTTGGGCGGTGTTATTCCCCTTCGCCAGGGAATAAGAACGGGTTGATGGAGCTACGGGCGAAACCTTCCTGCTCCATGCGGGCATCCAGAATCAGCGAAGCCAAATCATCGGCCACGGGTTCGACATTCGGGTCTTTTTCCTGATAAAGAATTTTCAGGTAAGTGCCGCAGTCGCCGCAGCTTTCCGCTTTGATTGCCGCCTGCTCGTTATCCAGTGACCAATAGTGCAGATCGCGCGTTTGCTCGCAGTTGCTGCATTTCACGCGCACGACGTGCCATTCGGTTTCACACAGATTGCAGTGCAGATAGCGTAGCCCCTGGCTGCTACCAATGTGGACCATACTGGAGACCGGCATTGAGCCGCACACCGGACAGAACTGGCGTTGCTCACCATATTCAGCGCGGGCTTTTCCGGGGATCAGGCTGGCCATTTGCGCCCAGTAAAGCGACAACGCTGCCCAGATAAAGGGCGCTTTATCACTGCTGACGGAGGTGAAATCCGCGGCAAACAGGGCGCTTGCCATTGCTTCCAGCTCTTGCGCAGAGGCTTTTTCCAGGTTTTCGATCACCGCCAGCGCCGGGCCGCTCATCTCCGGCTTCAGTTCGGCGATCAGCGAATGCAGCAGCTTGTGCCAGTGCGTATCGCGCGGCAGCACGTGAATGTCCAGCGGTGGTTTGCCCTGCGCGGCGGCTTCTTTAATACGCGCCGTCAGGTCGAGATGCAAAGGGTGGTCATACAGCACCACTTCTTGCGCATGGGCGATAAGCGCAGCGAAACGCAGGTAATCACCCAGTGGATTGCTCTCTGCAAGCTCGCGCAGACGTTCCGCGCGACGGTTATAGAGATTTTTCAGTCTGGGGAATAACAACGGCGGAATAACTTCCGCCGTGCGTTTGTCGCTCTTCTCCAGCTCATCTTGCGGGATTATGCGAATACTCATTCAGTCGATTTTTCCGTTGTCTTGCGAACTTCCCGGTACCAGCGCGGGTGATGTTTCTTCGCCCACGTGCTGGTAACCCAGCCTTCCACCATTGCGGTTATGGTGCCTTTAACCCACAAGGCGGCATAAATGTGCACCATGATAACCACAATTAACGCGACTGCGGCAAATGAATGCACCATCAACGCCAAACGGATCACCGGGATGGGAAACGCGGGTGCAAAGTAAGGACGCCAGATAGCCACGCCACTTACCAACAGCAACACCAGGAATATAATCGCCGCCCAGAACACACACTTCTGACCGAAATTATAGCGCCCGGTGTCACCCACTTCCTCATTGACGACGATCTTACGAATATTCTTCGCCCAAAAGATATCATCCCGATTGATGAGGTTATGGTGCCAATAACGGAAAAACATGATTATAAAGGACGCAAACATCACCACGCCGACAAACGGATGAAGAATGCGCGCCAGCTGCGGTGTCCCCAGAATATTCATCAACCAATTGAAGGACGGGAAGAAAAACCCCAGTCCGCTCACCGCCGCCAGCACGAAGCAGAAGGCGGTGACCCAGTGGTTGATGCGCTCGGGAGCCGTGTAGCGCACGATGGTGTCACGTCTTTTCATTTGCGCACCTCGTCTTTCTCTTCATGCAGGTTATCGTCTTCCTCTTCTGCACGGTTCGGACCGACACCGACATAGTGGAAGATGCTGGCTGCGAAGGTCGCGGCAAAGCCGACCGCCGCAAGAGGTTTCCAGATACCTTTCCAGAACTTCACGGTTTCGCTGATCTGCGGGTTTTCCGGCAAGCCATGGTACAGATTCGGATTATCAGCGTGGTGCAGCACGTACATCACGTGCGTACCGCCCACACCGGCCGGATCGTACAGGCCTGCGTTATCGTAACCGCGGGTTTTCAGCTCTGCCACGCGTTCGCCCGCCAGGGTTTTCATATCCTCTTTGGAGCCAAAGTGGATAGCGCCGGTCGGGCAGGTTTTCACACAGGCCGGTTCCTGGCCCACAGTCACACGGTCAACACACAGCGTACATTTGTAGACGCGGTTGTCTTCCGGGTTCAGACGCGGCACATCGAACGGACAACCGGCGATGCAGTAACCGCAGCCAATGCACTGCTCAGACTGGAAGTCGACAATGCCGTTAGCATACTGAATGATAGCCCCTTCTGACGGACATGCTTTCAGACAGCCAGGATCGGCGCAGTGCATGCAGCCGTCTTTACGAATCAGCCACTCCAGTTTGTCGTTCTGCTCCACTTCCGAGAAGCGCATCACCGTCCATGATTTGGCAGTCAGATCCGCCGGGTTGTCATACACCCCGACGTTGTTTCCCACTTCATCACGAAGGTCATTCCACTCGGAACAGGCCACCTGACAGGCTTTACAGCCGATACAGGTGGTGACGTCGATAAGCTTCGCCACTTCCTGCTGGTGATCCCGCGCCTGGGGCGCGGGGGTGAAACCGTTAGTCGCGGAACGACGGATGATGTCTTGCGATTGATAAGCCATAAGTCGTCTCCGTTACACCTTTTCCACATTCACCAGGAACGCCTTAAATTCCGGCGTTTGGGTATTTGCATCGCCAACGAACGGCGTCAGCGTGTTAGCGATAAAACCTTTCTTCGCCACACCTTCATAACCCCAGTGAATAGGAATACCGATAGTATCGACGTCTTTGCCGTCCACCTTCAGAGTGCGAATACGTTTGGTCACTACCGCTTTGGCTTTGATATAGCCACGGTTGGAGGAGACGCGCACAGTATCGCCCTGAGTAATGCCCAGCTTGCCCGCCAGTTTTTCACCGATCTCCACAAACTGTTCCGGCTGCGCGATAGCGTTCAGCAACGCGTGCTTGGTCCAGTAGTGGAAGTGCTCGGTCAGACGGTACGTTGTACCGACATACGGGAACTTATCGGCTTTACCCATCGCATCCAGGTCGTCTTTAAAGACGCGGGCGGCCGGGTTAGAGACCACCTTCGGGTGCAGCGGGTTAGTGCCGAGCGGTGTTTCAAACGGCTCGTAATGTTCCGGGAACGGCCCTTCTGCCATCTTATCGAGGGCGAACAGACGACCCATACCTTCGGGCTGCATAATAAATGGCCCGACTTCGCTGCCTGGTGCGGCGGTACTGTAGTCCGGAATATCCGCCCCGACCCATTTGCCATTTGCATAGCTGAGCAGTTTGCGTTTCGGATCCCACGGATTTCCCTGTGGGTCGGCAGATGCACGGTTGTACAGAATGCGGCGGTTCAGCGGCCACGCCCATGCCCAGCCCAGCGTATTGCCGAGACCCGACGGATCGGCGTTATCGCGGCGCGCCATCTGGTTACCGTCTGGCGTCCAGCTTCCGGCAAAGATCCAGCAACCGCTTGATGTCGTACCGTCATCACGCAGATGCGCGAAGGTACCCAACTGATTGCCTTTTTTCGCCAGCACATCGCCAGTCACCGGATCAATGATATCCGCCAGCGCCTTACCGTTGCTCTCCATCGCCACTTCTTCCGCTGACGGATTTTCCGGCGTGGAGTAGTTCCAGGTCATGTTCAGAACCGGCTCCGGATTCGCGCCGCCTTCTTGCGCGTACATCTTACGCAGACGTAAGAAGATACCGGCCAGAATTTCACCATCGTTCAGCGCTTCACCCGGGGCGTCCGCGCCTTTCCAGTGCCACTGCAACCAGCGACCGGAGTTAACGATAGAGCCGTTCTCTTCCGCGAAGCAGGTTGACGGCAGGCGGAACACTTCGGTCTGGATAGTCGACGGATCGACATCGTTTGACTCGCCGTGGTTCTGCCAGAACGTCGACGTTTCCGTATTCAGCGGATCGATGGTGACCAGGAACTTCAGTTTCGACAGGGAAGCCACAACCTTGTTCTTGTTCGGGAACGACGCGACCGGGTTAAAGCCCTGGCAGAGATAGCCATTGACCTTGCCCTGACTCATCATTTCGAAGTATTGCAGAACGTCGTAACCTTTATCCCACTTCGGCAGCCAGTCAAAGCCCCAACTGTTCTCCGCTGTCGCTTTGTCGCCAAAGAAGGCTTTCATCATCGAGACGAAGAATTTCGGGTAGTTGCTCCAGTAGTTCACCTGGCCTTCCAGCAGCGGTTTTGGCGTGTTGACGGTCAGGTAAGTCTGGAGATCGGTCTGTTGTTCGCTTGGCAGTGTCATATAGCCCGGCAGGCTTTGTGACAGCAGGCCGAGATCCGTCAGACCCTGGATGTTGGAGTGACCGCGCAGGGCGTTCACGCCGCCGCCCGCCATCCCCATATTGCCAAGCAGCAACTGGATCATCGCCATGGTGCGAATGTTTTGCGCACCCACAGAGTGCTGCGTCCAGCCCAGGGCATAAAGGAACGAGGCGGTTTTATCGTGTACGCTGGTTTCGGCGATATATTCGCACACCTTCAGGAAGTCCGCTTTTGGCGTCCCGCAGATGTTTTCCACTACCTCCGGCGTATAGCGGGAAACGTGCTGTTTCAGCAAATTCCACACGCAGCGCGGATGGCTGAGGGTTTTATCGCGTTTGGCGAAACCTTTCTCATCCAGTTCGTAGTTCCAGGTGGTTTTGTCGTACTTACGCTTGTCCGCGTCGTAGCCGGTGAACAGGCCATCTTCGAAACCAAAATCTTCACGCACGATCAGGCTGGCGTTGGTATAGGCTTCGGTATATTCGCGGTTGTATTTTTCGTTGGTCATCAGGTACAGCAACACGCCTGACAGGAAAGCGATGTCAGTACCGGAACGAATCGGCGTATAAAAATCCGCAACAGAGGCGGTACGCGTAAAGCGCGGATCGATAACAATCAGCTTCGCGCCATTGTGGATCTTGGCTTCCATCGCCCAGCGGAATCCCACCGGATGCGCTTCTGCCGCGTTCCCCCCCATCACAACGACAAGGTTGGCGTTTTTTATGTCGTCGCGCCATTGTGGATCTTGGCTTCCATCGCCCAGCGGAATCCCACCGGATGCGCTTCTGCCGCGTTCCCCCCCATCACAACGACAAGGTTGGCGTTTTTTATGTCGACCCAGTGGTTGGTCATCGCACCGCGACCAAATGTTGGAGCAAGACTTGCTACCGTTGGTCCGTGTCAGACACGCGCCTGGTTGTCGACGGCTAACATGCCGAGTGCGCGGGTAAATTTTTGCGTTAAATAACCGGTTTCGTTACTGGAGGCGGATGCGCACAGCATCCCGGTGCTCAGCCAGCGGTTGACGGTGGTACCCTGGGCGTTTTGCGCAATATAGTTGGCGTCGCGATCGGCTTTCATCAGTTTGGCGATGCGTTCAAAAGCATCTTCCCAGGTGATGCGTTGCCATTTATCGGAGCCTGGTGCGCGGTATTCTGGGTATTTCAGGCGGCTTTCGGAGTGGATGAAATCCACCAGGCCTGCACCTTTCGGGCAGAGCGCCCCACGGTTTACCGGGTGATCCGGATCCCCTTCGATATGAAAAATTGACGCTTTGGCGTTTTTTGCACCGTCGCCGAGGCTATACATCAATAGCCCGCAGCCAACGGAGCAATATGTGCAAGTATTACGGGTTTCGCGGGTGCGTAACAGCTTATATTGCCGTGTCTCCGCAAGCGCGATATTTGGGGCGAAGCCCAGTGCTGCTGCCGTTGTACCTGCCATACCGCCAGCGCAGATCTTAAAGAACTGCCTTCTGCTGACCTGCATGGTTTACTCCTGGGTTGACATTACTCTTATCGTTTTTTCTTTGCGGTGATTTTCACAAAGGTTCAGAATCGCTGTTTATCCCTCTGCTCCAGAAGGATATGCGCGGAGGATACCACAATGTTGGTACGCTTGTTCGAGGGTAGTTAATACAAAGTGAACAATTTGCATACTAAAAAGCACGAAAATGCAACATCAGTCACAGGCGCACGCCAGGTTTCGCTTTGGAAGCGTGATGACTTGCAACATGCCCAACCCGATATGCTGGCGGAAGAGGTGCCCGTTGCGCTGGTGTACAACGGTATTTCCCACGTGGTGATGATGGCCTCGCCAAAAGATCTCGAATTTTTTGCTCTTGGCTTCTCGTTATCCGAAGGGATTATCGAAAGCCACTCAGAAATTTATGGCATGGATGTGGTGCCATCCTGTAATGGTCTTGAGGTGCAGATTGAACTCTCCAGCCGCCGTTTTATGGGGCTGAAAGAGCGCCGCCGTGCGTTGGCCGGGCGCACCGGTTGCGGCGTTTGCGGCGTTGAGCAACTGAATGATATTGGCAAACCTATTGTCCCGCTGCCGTTCAGCCAGACTTTTGATTTAGCCGCGCTGGATAATGGCCTGGCGCGCTTAACCGACGTTCAGCCTGTTGGCCAGCTTACCGGTTGCACACACGCCGCCGCGTGGATGCTGCCATCTGGTGATCTGATTGGCGGCCATGAAGATGTCGGGCGTCATGTGGCGCTGGACAAGTTGCTTGGTCACCGTGCCCGTGAAGAGGATCGCTGGTCGTCTGGCGCAGTGCTGGTTTCCAGCCGGGCCAGCTATGAGATGGTGCAGAAATCGGCCATGTGCGGCGTGGAGATCCTGTTTGCGGTTTCTGCGGCGACTACTCTGGCGGTGGAAGTGGCGCAGCGTTGTAACCTGACGCTGGTGGGTTTTTGCAAGCCGGGCAGGGCGACAATCTATACCCATCCGCAGCGTCTTAAGGGACTGTAGGGCGTTTTTTATGCCTTAATGCAGCCCCGCCAGACGCAGCAATGCTGTCACCACCGCCGCTGAGAGGATAACCACAATCAACGGCATTTTGCGCCAGGCGAGAAATAGCGCGAACAACACGCCTGATACGCGCGCCATGCCGGCAAAATGGTCGCCTTCGTATAACATCGACGCCAGGGCAACAGCGAACAGCAGCGTTGTGGCTGCATCGGACAGTAGCGCCTGGGCGCGCTCAGAAAGGGCAAGCCGACCGCCAAGTTTTGCACCGCCAAGGCGCATCAAATAAGTACCGATGGAAAGAATGGCGATGCCGCCGAGGGTAAGCGCAACACTGGCCATTATTTCTTCCTCGTCAGTAAGCCCAGCAAAGAGAGCAACACCGGTAACCCGACCGGAGCAAATGGGACTGCGGCCAGCGATAATGCCGCGCCACTGGAGGCGCGCACCAGCGTGGTTCGCTTTTTCAACGCCGGTAACACCAGCGCCAGCAAGATGGCCGGGAAAACCGCATCCAGCCCGATGGTCTCCGGTGCGGGAAGTAATTTGCCGAGCGATGCGCCAATCAGCACACCAGCGGGCCACAGCAGCGCAACTCCCAGCCCGCACAGCCAGTAAGCGGCTTTGCGCTGCTCCGGCGTCTTTTGCGATAAGCCGAAGACCACACTTTCATCATTCATAATGTGACAACCCACTAAACCTACCGCACGTTTGCCGACCAGCTCACGCACTGTTACACCGAAAGGCACATGGCGGGCGTTCACCAGTAATCCCGCAACCGCCGCAGCCAGCGGATTGCCGCCGCTGGCGACAATACCTATAAACATAAATTCGGATGCACCGGCCAGCACCAGCGTTGAGAGCGCAAGGGGAACCCACAGCGGAAAACCGTACGCCATCGCCAGCGATCCATACGAGACAGCAACAACGCCGACTGCCAGACAAACAAGGATAATTGCTTTTATGGTGTCGCCTTCAAGGGACGCAAAGTGTCGTGTAAACATCGTTTTTTAGCCATATCGAACGTGTATCCATTATAATGAACACATCAAAACCGTTTTTCAAGACGAACGTAATGTTCGATTAAATGAACACTGAGGTCGTGTATGACACAACCCATCAGCATCATCGCCAAAAGCCTGGTGCGTGAACGTCAGCGAACCGGGCTATCATTGGCCGAAATCGCTCGCCGTGCCGGTATCGCGAAATCGACGCTATCACAGCTGGAAGCCGGAAACGGTAATCCTAGTCTGGAAACACTCTGGGCGCTGTGTGTCGCACTGGATATTCCCTTCGCGCGCCTGTTGGAGCCACAAAAGCCTAAAACCCAGGTGATCCGCCGGGGAGAAGGTACCAAGGTGGTTGCCGAGCTGGCGCATTACCAGGCCATTTTACTGGCATCGTGCCCGCCCGGCGCGCGGCGCGATATCTACTTTCTGCTGACGCAACCCGGCGCGGATCGTATTTCACAGCCCCACCCGACAGGTTCAGTCGAGCATATAATTGTGACACAAGGTCGTGCGCTGGTTGGGCTGACAGAAGCACCGGAGGAATTAAACGAAGGGGATTACATCTGTTACCCCGGGGATCGGGAACACATCTTCAAAGCACTGGAGCCGGATACGCAAGCCATTCTGGTGGCGGAACAAAATTAAGCGTATTCAGGCACTTTCCACATCGCAGAGTTTCGGGAAAGTTAAGTCGTATTAATAATACTTAATCTTTCCTGCTTCTACTATTTTCAAAATCTATACTTTCGCAATTAATAATGGTCTCATTTCTGATTAAAACTCTGATTAATAATGTTTTCAAAATATTCCCTTTATTTTTATAGATTTTCTGCTTGCTTCATTAATTCTATGTTTTTTCAACGAGTTAACTATTTTTCCTATTGTTTCCTCAAATATTCTCAAATGTGTTATTCGTTATTGCTATATTAATAAAGATATTTCATTTTTTAGGCGGATATTGGCGTATTTACATCATGCTTTGTCTCGTTGTACTTTATTTGAGGGTTATGATGATTGATATTAAGTCAATCTATTTTTCGGCTGTAAATAATAAACTATGAGGTGATTTATGTTCAGGATGAAAAGCATTTGTGCCGCAGCAACTATTTTTGCTCTTGGCGTAAGTAGTTCAGCTTTTGCAGCAAACGCAAGTAATACCGTGCGTTTTATGGGTGAAGTGAGCGAGCAAACTTGTAATATTGACCTTAATGGTAGCACTACCTCTCCGGTTGTACTTTTACCTACCGTAAGTAATAGCCAACTTACCAGCGTTGGTGCAACTGCTGGGGAAACTCCTTTCACCGTGACCCTTTCTGGTTGTGGCCCGCAAGTAGCAAATGCCGGTATCGTGTTTATTTCTAACCATACTGAAGGGGTGAATTTGAAAAATACTGCTGCAACGGCTCCGGCAACTAATGTCGCGATCCAGTTGTTAGAAGGTCCGACGGTATTAGACTTTGTTAACAATAAAGCTGAAACCGCTAAGCAGTCTGTCGGTGGTAGCAATACTTCTGCTGCTTTTGACCTGACCGCGCGTTATGTTGCGACCGGTGTTGTTACTTCAGGTAACGTTGAAGCACAAGCGCATTTCGCCGTTACCTACATGTAATTTTATTAAAAGCGCTGCCTTGTGCAGCGCTTATATGCGGTTTAAATCAATATGCCAAAATATAAATTACTTTCCGCTCTGCTTTCGCTTTTTCTGCTTTCATTTACGTTCAGCAATGCATCTGCAAGTGTGATGATGCTGGGAACTCGTGTTATTTATCCTGCTGATGTAAAAGAAAAGTCATTAGTTTTTACTAATACGGGCAATGATCCTGTTTTGTTACAGGTTTGGACGGATATTAATAATCCAGATTCAACGGCAGAAACGGCTGACGCGCCTTTCCTTGTGATGCCGCCGATTTTCCGTATCAATCCCACCGTTAAGCATAACTTGCGGCTGAAGTTTACCGGAGCCGATTTACCACAAGATCGTGAATCTCTTTTTTGGTTGAATTTTCTTCAATATCCGGCAAAAAAAGAGTCCGATAAAGGTAAAAATAGTCTAATTCTCATGATCAAAAGTCGGGTAAAGATTTTATATCGCCCTTCAGGCCTTGCAGGGAATGCAAATAAGTCGCTTGATGATGTGAAAGTTAGCCTGAATGGCAAAAACATAGAAGTCAAGAATGCAAGTCCCTGGTTTATTTCCGTTGCTAACGCTTTCATTGAGGAAGGCCAGCGTAAAAACACCGTTAAATCTTCGGAGGTCATCAAGCCGTATTCTACTGCGCAATGGGTGATGCCTTCTGGCGCAGGCAAAAAATTAACAATTAATGCAATAAATGATTATGGCGGGGTATTTAGTAAAACCTACACTTTGGTTCAATAAAAATCCCCGCTTGATAATACGGAAATATTAATCAACATGGATGATTATCATGCATTTCTTTTTTCCTCGTTTTCGTACATTTATAGGGCTGGTTTCTGTTTTTTCATGGGCGGCGTCGGCAGAAAATCATGATTTCTATTTTGATTCTTCATTATTGAGAGAGAGCGGATTATCCGCTGAAGACCTGAAGCGTTTAAATAAGGATCAACTGATTCCTCCAGGACTACACTCTCTGGATATTTTTCTTAATGGAAAATTCATTACTCACAGCGATATAGAATATTCCCGCCGGGGTGAGAAAGTTGAACCCTGCTTATCCCATGAATTATTAACAACGTTAGGTCTTAAATCACTGCCACCGGAAGCGAAATCGTCGTGTTATTGGATCGGTGACGTGGTGCTGAACGGCGTTAAACACAAAGACGATTTTGCGCAACTGCGCATGGATTTTATTGTGCCGCAGGCATTATTAACAACTGTTCCTCCGGGCAGCGTAAGCGAGGCGAGTCTTGATGCCGGGGAAAGCATGTTATTTCTCAACTACATTGCCAACCAATATCACGTTAAATCTCGACAAGGCCACGCAGGCAGTATGGATTCAAGCTGGCTGAATCTTAATGGCGGTATCAACCTGGGAATGTGGCGCTATCGGCAGCAATCCAACCTCAGTTATAGCAAGCATGAAGGCAGCCGTTGGAGCACCGTCCGGCGTTATGTTCAACGTGCCATCTACCCATTACGCAGCGAGCTATTGCTTGGCGAAGGCTATACGGATGGGCAGTTTTTTTCCAGTATGGGTTTTCGCGGTTTGCAGCTCTCATCAGATAGCCGAATGTTACCGAACTCCCGGCGTGGCTATGCGCCGGTTGTCCGGGGGATCGCTAAAACCAACGCAAAAGTCACTATCATGCAGGGCAACACTACCTTGTATGAAACGACCGTTGCGCCGGGTCCATTTGCCATTGATAGTCTGTTCCCGACAAGTTTTGCGGGGGATTTAACGGTTCTTGTCAGTGAGGCTGACGGTAGCGAAAGCACATTTAACGTGCCTTTCTCCGCGTTGGCAGAATCCATGCGTCCCGGCGCTTTTGGCTATGTTTATACCCTTGGCCGCGCGCGCGACGTTGGCGATAACGATCTGTTCAGCGAAATCGCCTGGCGGCAAGGGCTGACAAATTCGCTTACCCTCAATATGGGTAACCAACTCGCTAAAGGTTACATGAGTTATTCGCTGGGGGGCGTATACAGTACCGTCGCCGGGGCATTCGGTCTGAACACCATGTTTTCTCGTGCGAAGACGACGAATCGAGGCTACCAGAGTGGCTGGACGTTGCGTGCGAACTACAGCAAATTTATTCCGCGAACAGGTACCTCAGTTACGTTGGCAGGCTACCGCTATTCAACGGAGGGCTATGCCGAACTTTATGATGCTTTAGGTTCGCGCGAAGCGTTCAAGCACGGCGCACAGTGGCAGTCACGCAGTTGGAGACAGCGCAATCGCATAGAGATCTCTGCCGGCCAAACCTTAGGGGAATTTGGGGATATTAATCTCTCTGCATCATCACAAGATTATCGCGACAGTAAAAAGCGCGATAAACAGCTTCAATTCAACTGGAGTAAAACCTTCAAGCACGGCATTGCGCTAACACTTGGTATCGCGCGTACCTATAACGTTGTGCCAAGTGGTATGGGTGATCATTCGTGGCAAGGCAGCGGTTCCCTGCCCACTTTCTCTTTGCGCAACCGGATGCAAACCATGTGGTCGCTCTCAGTCTCCATACCGCTCGGTAGCCAGCGTTACTCGCCTATTCTATCGACCAGCGCGCATCGTTCGAGCGACAGCAACAGCCGCGACGGTGGCTATCAGACGACGCTTAGCGGTGTGTATGGCGAGCATAATCCTCTGAGCTATAACCTGAACTACTCAACGGATAACAGAGGAGAGCAGTCGGTATTTGGCGGTGGTCTGCAAAAAAGTTTCTCTTATGCCAATGGCGGAATGTCCTGGTCCACGTCGAAAAATTACTGGCAAGCCTCCGGTTCACTACAGGGCTCATTGGTCGCCCATAAAGGCGGCGTGACGCTCGGACACTGGGTAGGTGACAGCTTTGCCTTGATTGATGCGCCAGGTGCCAGCGGGGCGGAAATCATCGGAGGTCAGGGGACGCGCGTTGACGCGTTTGGCTATGCGATTGCGCCGTCACTGGGTGCGTATCAATTCAACAGCATTGGTCTGGATCCCCGCAATATGAATGATGATGCTGAACTGCAAACCTCTCAACAGCGCATCGCGCCTTATGCCGGGGCGACAGTACGGCTGCGTTTTAACACCTTGAGTGGGCAAGCAATGCTCATTACCGCGAAGCACCCAAAAAACATTCCAATGGGCACTGCCGTATATGACGGCTATGGCAACTATACCGGCATGGTAGGGCAAGCCAATCAAATCTATCTGCGTACTAACGACAAAAAAGGGGAGCTACGGGTTCAGTGGGGTGATAGCACTGAAGAAAGTTGCCAGATTGCATGGCTTATTACGCCACCCCGCAAACCGTTACTTCTGATGGATCTGCTTTGTCGCTAATAAATGAAGTTATTTATGACACTTATACGCATCATTTTGCTGAACTTGATTTTGTTGATTAGCTTGCCCGTTGGCGCACTGTGCAAAAAAGGGCCGGATTTTGTCCGGACAGAATTAGATGCATGGGGTGTTGGGCTAGGGCTGGGCACCGTTAACGTCTCCAGTCTGGCGATACATCCGGTGGGCACTCCGCTGGGCGCAAGTGTTGTGACTTTTGCAAATAACCCGCGTTACAAAGGCCCGGACAGTGTTTTATGGGTCTGTGACATTGCAGATAAAAACAACATTTTTGAGATTATTGCCACCAATGGTGATGATCGTAACGGGGGTTTCTTTGATTTAGGCGCCGCCGATGGTTATCCCAACTACTATGGCACGCTGTTTAGCCACGTAGGGATACGTCTGATACATGTTAATTCAGGCACGCCCTTTACACGCTACTTCCAGCGTATCCCGATGAAAAACTATCTCGTTTCACCCGATGGCACGCAGATTTATATTCGCGTTAAGGATTTTAGCCCCATACGTGCCGATCTCATTCGTTTGAGCTCTGAATCACCTTATGGGGTCGCACCTACTGATTGGTGCGCCAAAAGATACCAAATAACAACCGGTACCTATACCTGTGTCCAGCCCAATGCGTATGTCTCCTTCTGCTCGCCCGGTAGTACGCAAGCCTATTGTGATGCTGGAGATTCTGCCTATGACTGGAACGGTTGGTTAATGGATAACTGGATGGCAGTCAATATGGGGAACGCCACTGTCCCGGGGGCAACGCTGGTGGCGACGCCAACGTGCGTAGCAAAAAGTGTTACACCCGTGGTGTTATTTCCCACAATTTCCATTACCGACCTGAACAATGGCCAAAGTGTTCAAAGCAATTTTGACGTGCGTATTCTCTGTGAGGGCCGTTCAGTTAGCCACACGGTTCAAGGGACGACGGCGCTGGGTCTCCAGGTACCGTACGACAGTTATCTGGCCGCAAACAGACTGAATCTGGTGAACGCGTCGGGCGGTGTGAGCTATCTGCTTCCTCCCAATTACGGTCAGCCAGGCGTGGCGGGTGGCGTTGGCATACGGATTGCGAACGCCAACAGCGGTACGCTGCGCAATTTTCTTGGCTGGAATCATTGCCAGACAGGTACTTGTCTGCCGGGCAATAACGGCGGTTGGTATGCGGTAAGAGATGGGGCAACAATGATCACTAACGGCGGTTCGCAAGGGATTAGCGAGTATGTCGTCAATTTCAATGCTTATCTGACACGTATTGCTGGTCAAACGGTTACCGCCGGTAAAGTGGACGCCAGTGCGCAAGTGCTGGTGAAAGTACAATGACGTTTCGTTTTGCTGCGTTACTGATGGCGGTCTTATTCACGACCGCCTTTTCCACTCACGCGGGGCTGATTGCAGCCTCAACGCGCGTAATTTTTAAAGAAGGCCAGACACAACAGAGTCTAATGTTAGTAAACACCAATAGCTGGCCGGTGATGGTACAAACCTGGGTCGATCACGGTGATATTGATGTCGCGTCACCCAGTCGCATCAAAACACCATTTGTCTCTATTCCCACGCTATTTTCACTGGAACCGCAGCAGATGCAGGGGCTGCGGCTGGTGTATAACCAGCAAGCATTGCCGGAAGATCGTGAATCCGTGTTCTGGCTTAATTTGTATGAGATCCCGCCCAAGTCCACTACGCCTGAGCCACATATGCAGAGCGTGACCCTGACGATGAATACGCAAATGAAAATCTTCTGGCGTCCGAAAAATCTTGGCGAACCAGAAGATATCAGCAAAAAAATCAGCTTCAGCCGGGTAAGCAACGGCGAAAAAATCGAGATTATTTGCCGGAATGCATCACCCTGGTATGTCTCGTTTGCGGGTTTGTCGTTAATGGCAGGAGATAAGGTCTACGCCGTTGAGCAACAGCCAGACATGATGGTGTCGCCCTACGGCGAAAAACGCTATACCGTGGTGGTCAAGACACCCCCGCCAGCGATGTTACCTTTACGTATCAAAGCTCACCTGATTGATGATATCGGGCAGGTTTACGAAAGTGAGTTTCCGTTCCGCTAACCCCCTCCCTGCAATAGAGAGGGGGCAAACGGCTATGCCAGATAAAACACTTCCTGTAGCTCCGCACTCACCGGGCTGTTATCCGGGTTAGCGGGCATTACATCGCGCATATGTTTCCACCAGCGCTGGCACACGTCGGTATTGGCTACCGCATTCCAGCGTGCTTCGGATTCGATCTCGACCGTTGCGAACAGCAGGTTGCGTTCTTTATCGAGGTAAATGGCGTAATGGTGCGCGCCGCCCTCTTTCAGTGCCGCTTCCAGCTCCGGCCAGATAGGGTTATGGCGACGTTCATACTCTTCGTGCGCATCGGGATTAACCTGCATCACAAAGGCTTTGCGGATCATAATGCCTCCAGATAGAGCTCGCGGACTTCATCCCGGCTGGCAGTTCGCGGGTTGCACGGCGCGCACGGATCGGCCAGCGCTTTATCCAGCCAGCCTTCGATATCCGCTTTGGTCACACCCAGTTTGCTAAAGCCGGAAGGAATACCGACGCGCGCACTCAGTTTACGAATAGCGTTGATCGCTTCCCTGCTTGCCGCTTCATCGCTCATGCCTTTGGTGTCGACACCCATCGCCTGTGCGACGCGGGCAAAGCGGGTCACCGCACTCGGGCGATTAAAGTTTTCGATGATCGGCAGCAGGATGGCGTTGCATACACCGTGCGGCAGGTTGTGGGTTGCGCCCGGCTGATGCGCCAGCGCATGCACCAGGCCAAGACCGGCACTGTTAAACGCCATGCCCGCCAGGTACTGACCAAACGCCATTTGCTCGCGCGCTTCAAGGTTATGCCCATCGTCTACCGCTTTCGGCAGCCACAGATTGATCAAGCGAATCGCTTCCAGCGCATTGGCATCGGTTAACGGATGCGCGCCCACCGAAACATAGGCTTCCACCGCGTGGGTCAGGGCATCCATACCGGTTGCAGCGGTGACTGCGGCGGGGATCTCCAGCATCACGCTGGCATCGTCTACCGCGATATCCGGGATGATATTGGGATCGATAATCACCTCTTTGACCTGACGCGCGGAATCAATAATCACCGCGTTACTGGTCATTTCCGCCGCCGTACCCGCTGTGGTGTTAATCGCCACCAGCGGCACACCGGCATTTTTCACTTTACCGACGCCGGAATAAGCCGTGGACGGGCCTGGGTTAGCGGTGAGGATTTTTACTGCTTTGGCGGTATCGATCGGGCTACCGCCGCCAAAGGCGATAATGTAATCGCAGGCCGCGTTTTGGTACGCAGCATAACCTTTTTGCACCAGCGCTTCGGTCGGGTTCGGGAAGACGTCATCAAACAGATGGTAAGGCATATTGTGTGCTTTCAGCGCGGTAAACAGGCTATCCAGCAAGCCCAGTTTCACCAGTTGCCCGTCGGTAACAATCAGGGCTTTGCCCCACTGTTTATTTGCCACCAGATTGACCATATCGCCAATTGCGCCTGCGCCATGCAGGCTGATTTTGGGTAGTGCCAACATAAAACTCATCGTAACTCTCCTTAATTTGCTGTGATTTTTTCCGGCGGCGATACTCCATGTCGCCGGATGAATTTTTTTGCCCGGTGGCGCTGCGCTTACCGGGCTTACGTTTGTTTGCGCTGTATCACGCGGCGGGTAATGATCGGCAGCGAAATCACCACAATCAGCATCGCGCCGACGATAATCGACATCACAATGCCCGGCACGTTAAGCAGGCTCAGGCCAAAGGTCACCAGCCCCATCAGGAAGGCAGCGATAATCACGCCCACCATGCTGCCGGAGCCGCCAAGAATATTGACGCCGCCGAGCACCGCCATTGTCACCACCGACAGTTCCCAACCCAGCGCAATCGTCGGGCGCGTACTGCCCAAACGCGACGTCAGCAGCACCGAGGCCAGACCCGCCATTAATCCCACCAGCGCAAACAGGATCAGGTTGTGGCGCTTCACATTGATGCCGGAATACCACGCGCCGGTCGGGTTATTGCCAATGGCATACGTCCGGCGGCCAAAGTTGGTTCTGTGCAGCACAAAGGCAAATACCAGCGCCAGCACGATGAACAGGGCAAACTCAAACGACAGCGCGCCCCACACATAACCCTGACCAAACCAGGCGAAACTCTCCGGCCAGGTGTTCAGCGCCTGATCGCCCAGCAGAATGTAGGTAATACCGCGATACAAACTCATGGTGCCGATGGTTATCACAATTGACGACAGGTTAAAGCGGGTCACCAGAATGCCGTTGAACAGCCCGCACAGCAGCCCGACGCCCAGACCGACGCACACCAACAGCGGCGTATCGACCCCGGCCTGGGCGCAAAAGCCCATCGCCGTTGAACTCAGCGCGATAGTGGCGGCGACCGACAAATCAATCTCCCTGGCGATAATCAGCATTGCCATTGGCAACACGATGATCGCTTTCTCGGTGAAGTTGAACGTCGCATCCGAGAGGTTCCAGATATTAAGAAAGTAAGGCGAGGCAATAGCGTTCACCACAAATACTGCCAGCGTCACCGCCAGTAAAAACCCTTCCCAGCACAGCAGACGGCGAAAGAGCGGCGTTGGCGCGGCCCGCGTTTTTGTAGAATCAGACGTCAGGATTTTGCTCATGGTTTCACCGCCTGTTTTTGCCGGGCGAGCGCCGCATCGCGCAGGATAAGCCGCCCTTTGCGCTTGTTACCGCGCTCATTCAGCAGCACCGCAATGACAATCACCGTGCCGGAAATCGCCATCTGCCAGAAAGGAGAAATACCGATCACTGGCAGCGCGTTGTTGATAACGCCGAGGAACAGCGCGCCGAACAAACAGCCGAGCACGCGCCCGGTGCCCCCCATGGTGCTGATACCGCCGATCACACACGCTGCCACCACTTGCAGCTCAAAACCGTTAGCGACATCGACATACGCCACGGCAAAGCGGGAAATCCATAAATAGCCGCAGAACCCGGCCAGCGCGCCGGAAAGACAGAAGCTGACAAACTGCATTTTCCCGGCGTTGATGCCGGTGTAATACGCCGCCGTGGCGTTGCCGCCTGCGGTATAGAGCGCTCGCCCGGTGCGGCTGTAGCGCAGGAAATAACCGACCAGTAGCAGAGCAGCAATGGCGCACCAGCTCAGTACCGGCAAACCCAACACGGATGTGCGCGGCAGCACCAGAAAATCTGCGCCCATTTGGTTGGAGTTCACCCAGCCGCCGCCGGAGAGCAAAAAGATAATCCCGCGATAAATGCTCATGGTGCCGAGCGTCACGACAATCGCCGGAATGCCCAACTTCCACACCAGCAGGCCGTTGATCATGCCCATCACCAACCCGAGCACCGTTGCCAGCAGCAGCAACGACCACACCGGCACATCGGGATGATGAAAGTTAATCAGCGCGACAATCATGCCGGTCAGCGCCAGGTTCGCCGCCATCGACAGATCGATGCCCCTGGTCAGCAGCACCATCATCTGCCCGAGCGCAAGGATGATAAGAATGGCGGTGTCGTTGAACATCTCCACCAGATTAGCGGGGCCGATAAAGGACGGAACGCGGCTGCCGATAGCCAGCACCAGCAGCACAATCACGCCGCCGAGCAGCGCTTCGCGATGTTTAAGCAGTTGTTGCCACATTACGCAGCCTCCTTACCGGCGCCGCTGGCGGCGCTGACAATGGTTTCCGCCGTGGCTTCTCCCGCCCGGTACTGCGCGACCATCAGCCCTTCGTGCATCACGATCACCCGGTCGGCCATGCCCATCACTTCCGGCAGTTCGGACGAGACCATAATCACCGCCAGCCCGTGCGAAACCAGTTCTGCCATAAACTGGTGCACCGCCGCTTTCGAGCCGATATCAATGCCTTTGGTCGGCTCATCAAGAATGATCACGTCCGGGTGGGTGGCGAGCCATTTGCCGATCACCACTTTTTGCTGATTACCGCCGGAAAGCGTCTCGACCGCCTGCCGCCAGCTAAACGCCTTCACCTGCAAACGTCGGGCGTACTCATCCGCCAGCGCCCACTCTTTAGCATCGTTCAGCACGCCATTACCGTTCAGTTTGCTCAACTGCGGCAGGCTGATGTTCTGGGCAATCGACAGTTCGATAATTGCGCCCTGTTTTTGCCGCTCTTCCGGTACGCAGACAATCCCGGCGTTAATCGCATCCGCTGGCTGGTGGAACTGCACCGTTTTCCCTTTCAGGATGATTTCGCCAGAAGAGGGGCGCGTTACGCCAGAAAGCGCCTGCATTAGCTCGGTGCGCCCTGCGCCCACCAGGCCGTAAAAGCCGAGGATCTCGCCTTTGCGCAGGGTAAAGTTGATATGGGCAAACTCGGTGGGATGGCAGAGATCTTTCACCTCCAGCACCGTTTCGCCGGGTTCGCAGTCGGTTTTCGGCCAGCTTTGATTAATGGCGCGCCCGACCATCATCGCCACCATCCGCTCTTCAGTAATGTCTTTGATTGCACCGGAATCGACATACACGCCGTCGCGCAAAATGGTGTAGTGATCCGCCAGCTCAAAAATTTCATCGAACTTGTGCGAGATAAACAGGATCGCTTTGCCTTCCTGTTTCAGGCGCTCGACGATTTGGTAGAACTCCAGAATTTCATGCTGCGAGAGCGCGGCGGTCGGTTCGTCCAGAATCACCACCTGCGCTTCAAAGGACAACGCGCGGGCAATCGCCACCATATGGCGCTGGGCGATGCTGAGTGTTTTTAACGTCGCGCGCGGATCGATCTGCACTTCCAGCCGGGTGAGGATTTCTTGCGCCTGCTTGTGCATGGCGGGCCAGTCGAGTTTTTTCAGCAGCCCTTTATACAAATACTGGCCGACGAAAATGTTCTCCGTCACCGACAGTTCATCGAACAGCACCGTTTCCTGGTGAATGGCGGTGATCCCCACTTTGTGCGCCGATACGGGCGTCGGCAGTGAAATGGGGATCGCTTTATAGAGGATTTCGCCCTCTTCGGGCTGGTAAATGCCGGTCATCACTTTAACCAGCGTGGATTTCCCCGCACCGTTTTCACCGATCAGGGCGGTGACTTTGCCGGGCCAGAGATCGAGCTGTACGTTCTCAAGGGCGCGCACACCGGGAAAGACTTTGGTGATGCCCTTAAGCGACAGCAGAGGCGTGGATGCCGTCATGATAATTCTCCAGTTTTTAACCCTCTCCCCTCAGGGAGAGGGAAGGGGATCAAAACATCTTCGAGAACTTATCAATATTGCTGGCGTCGTAGACGAACGGCTCAGCCATTGCGCCATTGCCGTCGGCATCCAGTTTGACTTTACCCAGCCGGCCCATACTGGCTTCCTCTTTCGTCGCCGTGCCTTTCACTAAATCATCCGCTAAATACGTTGCGGCATAACCAAGATCGATCGGGTTCCAGATAGCAAAACTTTTGCTGGCACCTGATTTGATTGCGCCTGCCATTTCAGACGGCAACCCCAGGCCGGTGACATACACTTTGCCAATTTTGCCCTGGTCTTTTACCGCCTGCGCCGCAGCAACGATGCCGACGGACGACGGCGAGACGATCACTTTCAGATCCGGGTACGATTTCAACAAACCGACCGCTTCGCGGTAACTTTTATCCGAGAGATCATCGCCATAGGCGACGGTCACCAGATTGACGGACGGGTACTTCGGCAGCACCTTTTTCATCTCCGCAATCCAGATATTCTGGTTAGTGGAGGTGGGCGTGGCGCTGAGAATGGCGACATCGCCTTTTTCAACCTTCAACGTTTTCAGCGCCTCGGCGGCAAGCTTAACGTTGGTTTCGCCAATCAGCGCGTTGTTGGACGGGTTCAGGTGGATCTGCCGCCCGGCTTTTGCCACGCCGGAATCCCACGACACCACTTTGATGCCGCGCTGCATCGCTTTTTTCAGCACCGGCACGACCGCATCCGGATCGTTGGCAGAAATAGCGATCGCATCCACGCCCTGGGCGATCAAGCCGTTGAGCACTTCGATCTGCGCTTCTGCCGTGGTGGTGGTCGGGCCGGTATAAATCACTTTAACGTCACCTAACTCTTTGGCTGCCTCCTGCGCGCCGGTGTTTGCTGCTTCAAAAAAGCCATTACCTAAAGATTTCGCCACGAGGGCGATTTTTACTTCAGCTAAAGCGGAACCGGACAACGCCATAATGGCAACGGTGAGGATCAAGCTTGCTTTTGTTTTCATTGCTTTTACTCCACGAGTCAGTGTTTGTAGGGTTTGCAGGTGAGGATTCGCCCCGTCAATGTTTGCGGGGCGCGATGTTTTTATTGGTACAGATCTAACGCCGATTGCAGCGGAGTAACGCCGAAGCGTTTACCCAGCGCGATTAATTCTTCGCGGGTGATGGTTTGTTTCATACCGCCCATCGAATAGATTTTGACTAACACTTCGGCAGATTTTTCGGCGGTGTCAATCAGGCCAAAGGCTTCATCGAGCGTCGGGCCGCTACCGAAAACACCGTGGAACGGCCACAGCACCAGAGCATGTTTTTGCATGTCGCTGGCGGTTGCCTGGCCGATTTCATCGGTGCCTGGCACCATCCACGGCAGAATGCCGACGCCATCCGGGAACACCACCAGGCACTCGGTGCTGCCTTCCCACAGCTTGCGGGTGATAAGGTCTGAGGTATTTTCCAGCACGTACGTCAGGGCGATCAGGTTGGTGGCGTGGCAGTGCATGATCACGCGATCTTTCCCGCCGGTGGCTTTGATACGTTCACAGTGGGATAAGAAGTGCGCCGGCAGTTCAGAGGTCGGCACCGCCTCATGGGTAAGCCCCCATAAAATGTGGTAACCCGCTCCATCACTGTCCACTTTTACTACGCCCAGGTTCGCCGCCGGATCGAGCTGCACGTTGCGAAAGAACTTGCCGGAACCGGTGACGATAAACGGCGTGTTGGCGAGCAGCGGCATCGGCTGGCTCAGGGGGATATAGCGCGGCGTTTGGTGGAAATCCGCCTCAAACGGCGCAATGTCCGCATCATCGAGTCGCAGAGTCAGGTTGCCGCCGTTGCGTTCGTCCCAGCCTTTCAGCCAGGCATCGGTTGTGGCTTTGATCATCCCCTGGACGAACCAGGCATTAATAATGGTCTGCATAATTGCTATGTTCCTGTTGGTTCTGTTGCCGGATGGCGCTGCGCTTATCCGGCCTACGTTGAGCGGTATGTCCTGTTTTCGTAGGCCGGATAAGGCGCAAGCCGCCATCCGGCACATCATTTACTGGCGTTGGCTTAACACGTCTTTTTCATACGCCCGCACGCTCTCCAGCCACTGGCTGCCGGCTGGCGTATCGTGACGCTGGCAATACATCTCCCACACCGCCTGCCACGGCAGGGATTTCTGCTCTTCCAGCAGTGCCAGACGCGCGGTGTAATCGCCGTCGGCTTCCAGTTGGCGCAGTTGCTCAACCGGCTCCAGCAGGGCGCGCAGCAGGGCTTTTTTCATATTGCGCGTGCCAATCACCCAGGCGGCGATACGGTTGATAGAGGCGTCGAAGAAGTCGAGACCGATATGCACGCGGTCAAAGAGTTTGTGGCGAATGATTTCACTGGCGATGGCCTGGGTTTCATCATCCAGCAGCACAACGTGGTCGCTGTCCCAGCGCACCGGGCGGCTGACGTGCAGCAGCAGGCGCGGCACATAGAGCATGGCGGCGGAAATTTTGTCGGAAATCACTTCAGTCGGATGGAAGTGACCGGCATCGAGGCACAGCGCGGTCTGGCGGCTGGTGGCATACCCCATATAGAACTCGTTGGAGCCCACGGTGTAGCTCTCTGCGCCGATGCCGAACAATTTACTTTCTACGGCGTCGATATGGTGCGCCGGGTTCAGTTTTTCGCTGATGACCTCGTCAAGCGCATTCAGCAGGCGCTGGCGCGGCGCCAGGCGGTCAACGGTGACATCTTTCATCCCGTCCGGGATCCAGATGTTCATCACCGACGGCGTGCCCAGTTGCTCACCGAAATACGCCGAAACGCGGCGGCTGGCTTTCACATGATCAATCCAGAACTGGCGAATTTCATCATTAGCGTGGGAGAGCGTAAAACCCTCGGCACTCAGCGGGTGGGAAAAGCAGGAGGGATTAAAATCCAGCCCCAGATTATTGGCTTTCGCCCACTGCACCCAGTTTTTGAAATGTTCCGGTTTGATTTCGTTACGCGCAACCGGCGCATCGGCTTCGTGATAAATGGCGTGCAGGTTAAGGCGTTTCGGGCCGGGGATCAGGCTCAGCGCCTGCTCAAGGTCGGCACGCAATTCGGTTGCGTTACGCGCTTTACCCGGATAGTTTCCGGTGGCCTGAATGCCGCCGGTCAGGCTGCCTTCCGGGTTTTCAAAACCGGCAACGTCATCGCCCTGCCAGCAGTGCATAGAGACCGGCAGCCTGTCGAGCTGGCGCAGCGCCTCCTCGACATCAATCCCCACAGCGGCGAAACGCTGTTTGGCAATTTCCCAGGCTTGTTCAAGTTGAGTGGTCATGCGCAAAGCTCCTTTGTCTGTCGTTTTTGCTGAAAGCGCGCGACATAGCGGGCGATTTCATTATCAGGATGAGGGGTAAATGTAAGCAGGTTGTGGTTAGCCACCACCACCTGGCGGAAATCATCGACATGGGTCAGTTCATCAAGGGTCATCAGTTGCACGCCGATATTGCCGAGCGTCGAGGCTTCAACCGGCCCGGCAACCACCGGTAAACCGCAGGCGTCGGCGCAGAGCTGGTTCAGCAACTGGTTCTGGCAACCGCCGCCGACAATATGTAAGCGGGTAAAGGGTTTGCCGCGCAGGGTTGCCAGTTCGCTAAGCACATCGGCATACAGCAGCGCCAGGCTATCGAAAATGCAGCGTGCCAGTTCGGCGGCGTTCTGCGGCGCAGGCTGGTTGGCATCACGGCAGGCGGCCTGAATTTCGGCGCTCATGTCGTCCGGGTTGATAAAGCGATCGTCGTTCGGGTTGATCACGAAGCGGCAGGTCGGAATTTGTTCGGTACGCGCAATCAGCGCAGGCAGGTCGGTGACGTTTTGCTCTTTCAGTACTCGCTGCAACAGCCACAGCCCCATGATGTTTTTCAGCACACGGTAGCGGCCTTCCGCGCCCCCTTCATTGGTGATATTGGCGGCGAGCGCGTCGTCGCTGGTGTAGGGGGTTTTGCTCTCAAAACCCATTAATGACCAGGTCCCGGACGAGAGATACGCAGCGTCGTTATCCGCCAGCGGCGAGGCGATAACTGCGCTAGCGGTATCGTGGCTGGCGACGGCCACCACCGGAATGGCGTTGCCCTGCGGGCAGATCCAGTTGCCAATCACATTCCCCGGATGGGTCGGCGTACCAAACCAGCGGGCAGGCACCCCGGCCCATGCGAGCAATGTCGCATCCCAGTTATCGGTATTGATATTGACCAGTTGCGTGGTGGTGGCGTTGGTGTATTCCCAGTTCAGATTGCCGGTCAGGCGGTAGCTGAAGTAATCCGGGATCAGCAGGGCGTTTTCGACCTGCTCAAGCAGTTCCGGCTGCTGTTCCGCCAGTGCACGAAACTGGTAAAGGGTGTTGAAAGGGAGAAACTGGATACCGCTGCGGCGATAGATATCGGCTTTGCCCGGTTGCTGCATGGCGCGATGCATGACGCCGTCGGTGCGATCGTCACGGTAAGCAATGGGCAGCCCGACGCGCTGGCCTTCACGGTTAATCAGCACGTAATCAACGCCCCAGGTATCAATGCCGATGCTGTCCGGCTGGATGCCTTGCTCGCACACTTTCTCAAGACCTGTACGAATTTCGGCTTCGAGGCTGTCGATATCCCAGCAATCAAAGCCGTCCACTTTTTGCAGGCAGTTAACAAAACGGTGAATTTCGCGAAGCGTAAGCGCGCGGTGCTGGCGGTCATAGCGCGCCAGCATTACCCGTCCGCTGGAGGCACCTAAATCAACCGCGACACAATGGCGAAAAGTCATGTTGGGGGTCCTTCATAGAGTCATTGCGGACAGTCTAAAAAAGGGCCGGGAGGCGTACCTTCTTGTTACTGACAGTGGCCATTTAGCGCTGGCAAGAAAGCAAAGATGAACGTGAGAGAGTTCACAGTTTCCAGTAATGGCGGGGCTTTCAGCCATTGTGACCCTGGCCACATTTCCCGATCTTTCCGCCCGTTTCTTGAAAAAACGGCAGGCTATGCGCGAAATGGTGTCGAAAATTCAAGGTGAGGATGAGATCCCTTAATTACTATTTTGAGACCATTTCTCATCTGCTGGGGCGATCATGACCGTACTGCATAGCGTGGATTTTTTCCCGACCGGTAAAACACCCATTGCCATTGAGCCGCGGCTACCGCAGGCCGCGTTTCCTGAGCATCATCATGATTTTCACGAAATTGTGATTGTCGAGCACGGCACGGGCATTCATGTGTTTAACGGCCAGCCTTATACCATCAGCGGTGGGACGGTGTGTTTTGTGCGCGATCACGACAGGCATCTGTATGAGCACACGGATAACCTCTGTCTGACAAATGTGTTGTACCGGTCACCGGACGCATTCCAGTTTCTGGCGGGCCTGAACAAGCTGTTGCCGCAGGAGCAGGACGGCAATTATCCGTCGCACTGGCGGGTGAGCCAGCAAACGCTGGGTCAGGTACGCAGCATTATTAGCCAGATGGAAGCGCGCGAAGGGGAAATGGACACGCACGGCATTGCCAACCGCGAGATTTTGTTTATGCAGTTGCTGGTGTTGCTGCGCAAAGGCAGCCAACAAGAGGGGGCCGGTAACAGCGATGCGCGGCTTAATCAACTGATGCTGTGGCTGGAGGATCACTTTGCGGAAGAGGTGTGTTGGGAGTCGCTGGCGGAGCAATTCACCCTTTCATTGCGCACCCTGCATCGCCAGCTTAAGCAATCCACCGGCATGACGCCGCAGCGCTACCTGAACCGCCTGCGGCTCATTAAAGCCCGCCATATGCTGCGCCACAGCGATGAGAGCGTAACCGAAATCGCATTTCGCTGCGGGTTTGGCGATAGTAACCACTTTTCGACGCTGTTTCGCCGTGAGTTCGACTGGTCGCCGCGCGATATTCGCCAGGGTCGCGACACGCTGCTTCAGTAACGAGAAGGCTATCACCGATTTTTTGCCGGACTTCCGCTAATAATGTCAGGTTGTTATGGCAGAGGTGACTTTGTGGCAGGCCAGCTAATTCTTCGTCAGGCAGATTTCTTCTCCCGCGCCGGGCAAACGGTGGCGGTGGCAGATCGCTACCCGCAAAATGTTTTTGCTGAACATACCCATGAGTTTAATGAACTGGTGATGGTGTGGCGCGGCAACGGCCTGCATGTGCTTAATGACCGCCCTTATCGCATCACGCGCGGAGATCTGTTTTATATCCGCGCGCAAGATTGCCACTCTTACGCCTCGGTCAATGACCTGGTGTTGCAGAATATCATCTACTGCCCGGAAAAGCTGACGCTGAATATGGATTGGGCGGCGCTGATCCCCGGTCTGAACGGTGCGCCGTGGAACCCGCACTGGCGCATTGGCAGCACCGGCATGGCGCAGGCGCGGCAGGTGATTTCGCAGCTGGAACATGAGAGTACCAAAAGCGATCCGCTGACGAATTTGATGGCAGAAACCCTGTTTGCTCAACTGGTGATGACCTTAAAACGCCACCGTTTCGCCACCGATAACCTTGCCGCGACCCACAGCGAAGCGCTGTTGGATAAACTGATTACCGCGCTCTCTGGTAGCCTCAATCGCAGCTTCGTGCTGGAACATTTTTGCGAGCAGGAGCAGTGCAGCGAGCGGGCGCTGCGTCAGCAGTTTCGCACGCAGACCGGCATGACCATCAACCACTATTTGCGCCAGTTGCGCATTTGCCATGCGCAGTATTTATTACAGCATTCCGAGCAGATGATCGGCGAAATCGCCATGCAGTGCGGGTTTGAAGACAGTAACTACTTTTCGGTGGTCTTTAGCCGTGAGGTGGGGATGACGCCAGGGCAGTGGCGTCATCGCAGTCGGGTTGCGGCCTGATTAGCTCGCCATGCCGAGGCCGACAATATTGGCCGCGACAATAATCACCACGCAGCCAAGGCTCAGCACACTCACCGGCTGACGCCCGGCGTTCTTCCACTCTTTCAGCACCAGCCCAACGATACCGCCGCACAGCACGTAGAAGCTCATATGCAGCATCCAGCTGATGTAGTCATACTGCGCTGGAATTCGCGCGTGACCCCAGGCGTAGAAGAAGAATTGCAGATACCACATTAAACCGCCTAATGCGGAAAGCAGGATATTGCTGATGATGAGCGGTTTTGCCAGCGAGAAGTCGGCTTTTACCGACAGGTTTTTCACTTTTGCCAGACGGACAAAGCAGAAACCGAGGTTCACCAGCGCACCGCCGCCCATGATCACCACATAGCTTGGCAGCGCGGTGTAGAGCGGATCGATACCCAGCGCGGCTGCCGCTTCATGCATCGGTTTGGCGGCGTTCATCGCAAAGGACATTCCGGCAGAGAAAACGCCGCACATCACCGCCAGCGCCAGCCCCTTTTTCAGGCTGAACTCTTCGGCTTTGATGCCCATTTTGCGCTCTTTTAACTGGCCCGCGCGGGTAACAATGCCAACGCCAATCAGCGCGACCAGCACGCCCAGCAGCGTCATACGACCGCCTTCGGTGTTGATCAGGACATCGAAATTACCGTTGAGAATCGGCGTCATCAACGTACCGACAATCAGCGTGATGCCAATGGCGATACCAATGCCCATCGACATGCCTAAATAGCGCATGGTCAGGCCATAGTTGATGTTACCCACGCCCCACATTGCGCCAAACAGAAACACCGGCAGCAGCGTGGAGGCATTGAACGAACTGAAATAGGCCCAAAAATCAGGCAATAACAGCGCACTGATGGTCCAGGGGAGAATCAACCAGGAGACGATGCCACCGATTGACCACATGGTTTCCCAGGACCAATTTTTTACTTTTTTAAACGGGGCATAGAAACAGGCTGCACTGGCCGCGCCTATCAAATGCCAAAAAATACCCATCGTAATCGCGTTACTCATTGCTTAATCCTCATCGTTTTTATCGTCGGGATACGAGCAGCCGACCTGATGAGTGTAAAAATCGGTCAGATGATTAACCTTGAGGCGATTGCCGCGTTGCGCCTGGGGCTGGCAATGAGGGCGTTATGGAGGTGAGCCGCTTCACAAATTCAGGAACATAACCAAAAGTTATAACCATATAAAAACTACGGCATTGATAAACATTTTCAATATCATTTAATTAACTATAATGATCCGACTGCTTACGCGGCATTAACACCCCTGCCGCCAGACAATAATGGAGATGAAAATGAGCTATACACTGCCTGCTCTGCCTTATGCGTATGATGCCCTCGAGCCTCATTTCGATAAGCAAACGATGGAAATCCATCACACTAAACATCACCAGACCTACGTTAACAACGCCAACGCCGCGCTGGAAAGCCTGCCGGAGTTCGCCAGCCTGCCGGTTGAAGAACTGATCACCAAACTGGATCAGCTGCCAACCGACAAAAAAACCGTTCTGCGCAATAACGCAGGCGGCCACGCTAACCACAGCCTGTTCTGGAAGGGCCTGAAAAAAGGCACCACATTGCAGGGCGATCTGAAAGCGGCAATCGAGCGCGATTTCGGTTCTGTTGATAACTTCAAAGCAGAATTTGAAAAAGCGGCAGCAACCCGTTTTGGTTCCGGCTGGGCGTGGCTGGTGCTGAAAGGCGACAAACTGGCGGTTGTTTCTACCGCTAACCAGGACTCCCCGCTGATGGGCGAAGCGATTTCTGGCGCGTCTGGTTTCCCAATCCTCGGCCTGGATGTGTGGGAACACGCTTACTACCTGAAATTCCAGAACCGCCGCCCGGACTACATCAAAGAGTTCTGGAACGTGGTGAACTGGGACGAAGCTGCTGCGCGTTTCGCGGCGAAAAAATAAGCCTGTTTCATTCCTCACTGTTACGTGAGTCAAGCCCCCGACGTCGGGGGTTTTTTATGCGCCTGAAACTATCGGGAACGGCGATCCTAAAATAATGAAATATTGTTTCGTTATGGTTGTTTGATCACTTTTCTTCGCCTGCTCTGCCTCTACCATCTCTTCATCCGCGCTGCTGTTTTCCCGCAACACCGGAGTGTCAGCGTACAAAAATCGGACGTTTTTGACAGGTGAAGATATGCAAATCAAGCGTGCAATTGAAAAGATCCCAGGCGGGATGATGCTGGTTCCCTTGTTTATCGGTGCGTTATGCCACACCTTTGCGCCCGGTGCGGGAAAATACTTCGGTTCGTTTACCAACGGGATGATCACCGGTACGGTGCCGATTCTGGCAGTGTGGTTTTTCTGCATGGGCGCATCCATTAAGTTGAGCGCGACCGGCACGGTGCTGCGTAAATCCGGCACGCTGGTGGTGACAAAAATTGCGGTGGCGTGGGTGGTGGCGGCTATTGCGTCGCGGGTTATTCCGGAACACGGTGTGGAAGTGGGTTTCTTTGCCGGCTTGTCGACGCTGGCGCTGGTAGCATCGATGGATATGACCAACGGCGGGCTATATGCGTCCATCATGCAGCAATACGGCACCAAAGAGGAGGCCGGGGCGTTTGTGCTGATGTCGCTGGAATCTGGCCCGCTGATGACGATGATTATTCTTGGTACGGCGGGGATCGCCTCGTTTGAACCGCATGTGTTTGTCGGTGCGGTGCTGCCGTTCCTTGTGGGCTTTGCTCTTGGCAATCTCGACCCGGAGCTGCGCGAATTCTTCAGCAAAGCGGTGCAAACCCTGATCCCGTTCTTTGCCTTTGCGCTCGGGAATACCATTGATTTGAGCGTGATTGCGCAGACCGGGCTGCTCGGCGTTCTGTTGGGTGTGGCGGTGATTATAGTGACCGGTATTCCGCTGATCATTGCCGATAAATTGATTGGCGGCGGCGATGGCACAGCAGGCCTGGCGGCGTCGAGTTCTGCGGGTGCCGCGGTGGCTACGCCGGTACTGATTGCCGAAATGGTGCCAGACTTTAAACCGATGGCTCCCGCCGCGACCGCGCTGGTGGCAACTTCGGTGATCGTCACCTCGATTCTGGTGCCGATTTTAACCTCAGTCTGGTCGCGGAAAGTGAAAGGTGTTGAAGCAGAGATCGCGATACGCAATACGGTGAAATAACGTTTTGCCCGGTGGCGCTGCGCTTACCGGGCAATCGTTTAAGCAATCCCAAACACCCGATCAACAATTTTGCACTGCTCTTCATTTAGCGTGCCGCCAAAGTTACGCGCGGTTGGTGTGCAATAACCAAACTTGCGTGACACCACGGTTTTGATGGTGGTCACGAAATCATCGCCGATGGCGTAAATTGCCATAAACTTGCCAATCTCCTGCTGGGCGTTTTGTAGCATGACCAAATCGCCCGCTCGCCAGGCGTCCCGCGCTTGCACAAACAATTCCGGCATTACGTTGTTCAGCCCGGAAATCACCCCTGCGCCGCCTGCCAGCAGGTTAGGAATGTAATATTCGTCATAGCCGCTCAGCACGGCGAAATCATCCCGTACGCGCGCCGTTGCCATAATCATATTGCGCGTATGAGACTGGCAATCCACGGTGTCTTTGATACCGGCAAAATCAGGAAACTCGGCGGCAAGCGTAGCGACCAGCTCCGGCGTCAGATCGCAGCCGGTACGCGCCGGAAAGTTATAGGCGAACCATTTGCCGCTTATCGCCTTACCGATCGCCCGGAAGTAACTCAACAACTGCCCGCTGGTTTGCCCGTAGTAATAAGGCGGCAGTACCATCACGGCTTCATAGCCGACGCGCCGGGCTTCATCTGCCATCTGCACCATATCGTTAAAGCAGGTGGACGAGACGTTCGCCACCATGGTGATGGACGACATACTTCGTGCGTCGCGAATAAGCGTAAGCCGCTCGTGCAGGGATAAAGAAGCAAACTCGCCGATACTGCCCATCAGTAACAGCACGTCGATTTTCGCTGCCGTCAGACGGGAGATATGTTGTTTTAAGCCCGCCAGATCAATATTCCCTTCGCGGTCCATCGGCGTGATAGAAGGGCACCAGACGCCGGAAAATGGAGTTTTATTGGTCACGTCACTCTCCTTGATTAATGAAATCGCGTTTCAAAACTTAAGGTAAGTGATAGCACGGCTCAGGAAAGTACACGCGCATGAATGTCTCATTTTCGCAGGTTTGCCCGGCAAAAAAGTGTGCTGTAATAGCGCGACGAACAACGCGTGTCCGGGAGGGAAAATGCGACATCAGGTAGACGTCTTTACAGGAAAGGTCAGGGATTATGACGGTAGCCGACCCAGCGCCATCGGCAAATTGCAGGTGGAAGGGGAATTAACCCTGACGGAATCAGGGCTTGCCGGAGATGAGCAGGCGGAAAAAAGTTACCACGGCGGCGCGGATCGCGCGTTGTGTCACTATCCGCGCGAGCATTACGCGTACTGGGCGCAAGCCTTCCCGGAACAGGCTGCGCTGTTTTGCGCGCCGGCGTTTGGTGAGAACCTCTCTACCAGCGGGCTGACAGAAGAAAATGTGTTTATCGGCGATATCTTTCGCTGGGGCGAAACGCTGATTCAGGTCACCCAGCCGCGTTCGCCCTGCTTCAAGCTCAATTACCATTTCGGTATTAACGATATGGCTTCGCAGATGCAGTCCAGCGGCCGTATTGGTTGGCTTTATCGGGTGATTGCGGCGGGAAAAGTATCGGCAGAAGCACCGCTGGAATTGGTCTCACGGGTCAGCGATGTCAGCGTGTATGAGGCGGCGGCGATTGCCTGGTTCCAGCCTTTTGATGATGAGCAGTATCACCGTTTGCTGTCGGCGGCGGGGTTATCGGCAAGCTGGACGCGCACCATGCAAAAACGGCGCATCAGCGGCAAGATTGAAGATAATTCGCGGCGGTTATTGGGCTGATAAAACGCCCCCTCCGTTGGGAGAGGGCGCATTATCAGGAGCGTTTATACAGCGGCAGCCACATCGTTAAGCGTAAACCGCCGAGTGGGCTGTCGTCTGCCTTCACCCAGCCGCGATGCTGCTGAATAGCGGTTTCGACAATTGCCAGCCCGAGGCCGGTGCCGCCGGATTCGCGATCGCGCGCTTCGTCGGTGCGGTAGAACGGGCGGAAAATCTGCTCCCGATCTTCCTGGCTGACGCCGGGGCCGTCATCGTCCACGTTAATGGTGATGCCGTCTTTATCCACCGCAAAACTGACTTCGATTTTGCTGTGCGAGTAGCGCAGCGCGTTGCGAACAATGTTTTCCAGCGCGCTTTCCAGCGCGTTCGGGTTGCCGTACATCGGCCACGGTCCAGGCGGGAAATTCACCGTCAGAGATTTGCCCATCTGTTCGGCTTCAAACGCGGCGTTATCCAGCACTTCGTTCCACATCTGATTGGCTTTCACCGTTTCGCTGACCAGCGCGTTTTTCTGCTGATTGCGCGACATCACCAGCAGATCGTTGATCATGCTGTCGAGGCGCTGCGCCTCGGTTTCGATGCGCTCTAACTCTTTGCTTTCCCCGCTGCGACGACGCAACAGGGCGGTGCCCAGTTGTAAGCGCGTCAGCGGTGTGCGCAGCTCGTGTGAGATATCAGAAAGCAGACGTTGTTGGGCGGTCATCATACGTTCCAGTGCGCTCACCATCTGGTTAAAACTGGCCCCGGCGGCAAGAAATTCCTGCGGCCCGGCTTCCAGTTCCGGATGTTGTCGTAAGTTGCCCTGCGCCACTTCATCCGCCGCGTTTTTTAACTTACGCGCCGGTTTCGCCAGGCTCCACGCCAGCCATAACAGCAACGGTGAGCTAATCAGCATGGTGACAATCAGCAGCAATAGCGGGCGGTCAAACAGCAGGTTGATAAAGTCAGATTGCGAACTGCTGGCGGGACGAATCAGGTAAAGCTGATAGTTATCTTCCCCGTCACGAATAGAAAAGGGGCCAACCATTTCGACGCGGCCATATTTTTTCTTCTGCGGATGGTCGGAGTTATCCGCCTGACCGATGAAGTTACGAATGATCTGCATCTCGTTGCGCTCGGCGCCGATCACGCGCCCTTCGCTGGTGACCAGCAGCAGGCGTTGACCCGGCGGAGCCCATTTGTCGATAGCGCGAAAGAGCCTGCGCCACCACATCAGGTCATTCGGCGGGTCGTTAGCCAGTTCCGCTTCGACATGCTGTTCAATCATCACGCCCTGACGCTGCTCACTGTCCAGCAACTCCGTCATTTGACGGGAATCCAGTTTCGGCACCATCAAAACCAGCATCAGTACCAGTGCCAGCGTTAACCAGAAAATAGCAAAGATGCGGGCGGTCAAACTTCCTATCATGAAGCGGATACCATCAGATAACCGCGACCACGCAGGGTTTTAAACCACGGATGCCCATCTTTGCGATCCGGCAATTTGCGGCGCAGGTTCGAGATGTGCATGTCGATGGCGCGATCGAACGGCGTCAGGCGTTTACCCAGCACTTCCTGGCTTAAGTGTTCGCGCGATACTACCTGGCCTAAGTGCTGAGCCAGCAGGTAGAGCAGGGTAAATTCGGTGCCGGTTAATTCCAGCGACTGGCCATCAAAGCTGGCTTCCTGGCGGCCCGGATTGAGGCTTAAGGCATCCACTTCCAGCGTTGGCGAGCCGTTGTCGCTGTTTTGCTGCTGCTCACTCCAGTGCGAGCGGCGCAGGATCGCACGGATGCGTGCGACGAGTTCACGATCGTTAAACGGTTTCGGCAAGTAGTCATCCGCGCCCAGCTCAAGGCCGAGAACGCGATCCAGCTCGCTTCCGCGGGCGGTCAACATAATTACCGGTGTTTGGTGCGTCTGGCGTAGCTCTTTAAGGGTGTCGATACCGTTTTTCTTCGGCATCATAACGTCGAGCAAAAGCAGGTCGATGCTGTCGTCGAGGAGGTCGAGCGCCTGCTCCCCATCGTGGGCAACGAGCACATTAAAACCTTCCATGTCGAGTAGCTCTTTTAGCAAGGAAGTCAGCTCTCGGTCATCATCTACTAAAAGGATTTTATTCATTGTTTAAATACCTCCGAGGCAGAAATTACGTCATCAAGAGTCGCTAATCCATGACTTTACGTTGTTTTACACCCCCTGACGCTTGTTTGCAGCCTGAATCGTAGACTGATTTTCGTTCACTCGTGAGACAAAACAAATAGGTTACTGGAGTAAATGATGCGCATCGCTACCGCTGCCGTCATGGCCTCAACACTGGCGTTAAGCACTGTTAGCCAGGCTGCTGAAGTCGTAACAGGTGATAACTGGCACCCCATTGAGGGATTCGCACAGCGCAGCGTTCAGAGCCATATGTTCGATGGGATTAATCTAACCGAACATCAGCGCCAGCAGATGCGGGATCTGATGACACAGGCGCGGCACGATCAGCCACCTGTTAATGTTAGCGAAATGGAGACAATGCATCGCCTTGTCACCGCAGAAAAATTTGATGAAACCGCTGTACGCGCTCAGGCAGAAAAAATGGCGCAGGAACAAGTAGCGCGTCAGGTTGAAATGGCGAAAGTCCGCAACCAAATGTACAACCTACTGACGCCGGAGCAGCAAGCGGTTTTGAACCAGAAACATCAGCAACGGATGACTAAACTGCGCAACGTCGCGCAGATGCAACAAAGTTCTCCGTTGACCGTTTTGAGTAGTAGCAGTACCAGGTAACAAACCCTGTTTTTCCTTGCCATAGACACCATCCCTGTCTTCCCCCACATGATGTGGGGGTTTTTTTTGCCCGCAATTCCACAGCTTAATTTCCCCATTGCTGATTTTTCTATCCGTTATAATTCCCCGCAGGAAAAAGCAGGAGCGTGTATGAAAGAATCCTATGGTCGGCTGGTAACCCGGGCGGCGATTGCGGCGACCGTCATGGCGTCGTCACTGCTGTTAATTAAAATCTTCGCGTGGTGGTATACCGGTTCGGTCAGTATCCTCGCGGCGCTGGTTGATTCACTGGTGGATATCGCCGCATCGCTCACCAACCTGTTGGTTGTGCGTTATTCGCTGCAACCTGCCGATGAAGAACATACGTTTGGTCACGGCAAAGCCGAATCGCTGGCGGCGCTGGCGCAAAGCATGTTTATTTCCGGTTCTGCGCTGTTCCTGTTTTTAACGGGCATTCAGCATCTGGCGAAGCCCGAGCCTCTCCAGTCGGCGGGCATTGGTATCACGGTGACGTTAATTGCGCTGTTCAGTACTGTGATACTGGTCACTTTTCAGCGCTGGGTTGTGCGGAAAACCCACAGCCAGGCCGTGCGCGCGGATATGCTTCATTATCAGTCTGATGTTATGATGAACGGCGCAATTCTCATCGCGCTTGGGCTGTCGTGGTATGGCTGGCACCGGGCGGATGCGCTGTTTGCGCTGGGTATCGGCGGCTATATTTTGTATAGCGCGTTACGCATGGGATACGACGCGGTTCAAGCACTTTTAGACCGCGCCTTACCCGATGAAGAACGTCAGGAGATTGTCGATATTGTCACCTCCTGGCCGGGCGTCAGCGGCGCTCACGATCTTCGTACGCGGCAGTCAGGGCCGACTCGCTTTATTCAAATACATTTAGAAATGGACGATCACCTGCCGTTAGTTCAGGCGCATCTTGTGGCCGAACAAGTTGAGCAGGCGATCCTGCAACGTTTTCCAGGCTCCGACGTGATAATTCACCAGGATCCCTGTTCTGTCGTACCTCAAGGACGATAAGCCCATAGAGGCTTTCGTAATTCATTTAAAGCGTGAGCCAGACCAACCATTTGTGTATAAATTACCGCCATTTGGTCTGACCTGAATCAATTCAGCAAGTGTGGATTGATATACTATTTGCAGCATTGTTGTTCGCTCCCGATGGGGAGTTGCTTCGGGCCACAGAATTTTATTTTGCATTCCTAAGTTCAGAGGTAGTCATGATTAAAAAAATCGGTGTGTTGACAAGTGGCGGTGATGCGCCAGGCATGAACGCCGCGATCCGCGGCGTTGTCCGTGCCGCATTAACAGAAGGTCTGGAAGTTGCAGGTATCTATGATGGTTACCTCGGCTTATACGAAGACCGTATGATCCAACTCGACCGCTACAGCGTTTCCGACATGATCAACCGTGGCGGTACCTTTCTCGGCTCTGCCCGCTTCCCGGAATTCCGTGAAGAGCATATCCGCGCAGTGGCTATCGAAAACATGAAAAAACGCGGCATCGACGCGCTGGTTGTTATCGGCGGCGACGGTTCCTATATGGGTGCGAAGCGCCTGACCGAAATGGGCTTCCCGTGTATCGGTCTGCCTGGCACCATCGACAATGACGTTGCCGGCACTGACTACACCATCGGTTACTTCACCGCGCTGCAAACCGTGGTTGAAGCAATTGACCGCCTGCGTGACACCTCTTCTTCTCACCAGCGTATTTCCATTGTGGAAGTGATGGGCCGTTACTGCGGCGACCTGACGCTGGCGGCGGCGATTGCGGGTGGTTGTGAATTTATCGTCCTGCCGGAAGTGGAGTTCAACCGCGAAGACCTGGTAGCAGAGATCAAAGCCGGTATTGCCAAGGGTAAGAAACACGCAATCGTGGCAATTACTGAGCATATCTGCGATATCGATGAGCTGGCGAAATACATCGAAAGCGAAACGCAGCGTGAAACTCGCGCTACCGTGCTCGGCCACATCCAGCGCGGCGGTTCTCCGGTGCCTTACGACCGTATACTTGCTTCCCGCATGGGTTCCTACGCTATCGACCTGTTGCTGCAAGGCTTTGGTGGTCGCTGCGTCGGTATCCAGAACGAAAAAATGGTGCACCACGACATCATCGACGCGATTGAAAACATGAAGCGTCCGTTCAAAGGCGACTGGTTGGACTGCGCGAAAAAGCTCTACTAATTCATCCTCAAAGCGCCCTCTGCTAGTGAGGGCGTTTTTTTATCACCATATATTCCCCAACGTTATAGCCAATCTTTTTTTATTCTTTAATCATTGGATGCCTTTCTGGCAGGCTGGAATCATCAAAATAGACGACCAGAGAGAGTGGGCGATGAATAAATGGGGCGTGGGATTAACTTTACTGCTGGCTTCCACCAGCGTACTGGCTAAGGACATCCAGTTATTAAATGTGTCGTACGATCCGACGCGTGAGCTGTACGAGCAGTACAACAAAGCGTTTAGCGCGCACTGGAAACAGGAAACCGGCGACAATGTAGTCGTCCGCCAGTCTCATGGCGGCTCCGGTAAACAGGCAACATCGGTTATCAACGGCATTGATGCAGATGTGGTAACGCTGGCGCTGGCTTACGATGTTGACGCGATTGCTGAGCGCGGTCGTATCGATAAAAACTGGATCAAACGCCTGCCGGATAACTCCGCGCCGTACACCTCGACCATCGTTTTCCTGGTGCGTAAAGGCAACCCGAAACAGATTCATGACTGGAACGATCTGGTTAAACCGGGCGTTTCTGTCATCACGCCAAACCCGAAAAGCTCTGGCGGCGCACGCTGGAACTACCTGGCGGCCTGGGGCTACGCCCTGCACCATAACGGCGGCGATCAGGCCAAAGCGCAGGAGTTCGTAAAAGCGCTATTTAAAAACGTGGAAGTGCTGGATTCCGGCGCGCGTGGCGCAACCAACACCTTTGTTGAACGCGGGATCGGCGATGTGCTGATTGCGTGGGAAAACGAAGCGCTGCTGGCGACAAACGAACTGGGCAAAGACAAATTTGAAATCGTGACCCCGAGCGAATCGATTCTCGCCGAGCCAACCGTTTCGGTTGTCGACAAAGTGGCCGAGAAAAAAGGGACGCAGAAAGTCGCGGAAACTTACCTGAAGTATCTCTACTCGCCGGAAGGCCAGGAAATCGCAGCGAAGAACTTCTATCGCCCGCGCGATGCAAAAGTGGCGGCGAAGTATGCTGACGCGTTCCCGAAACTGAAACTCTTCACTATTGACGAAGAATTCGGCGGCTGGACCAAAGCACAGAAAGAGCACTTCTCGAACGGCGGCACGTTCGATCAGATCAGTAAACGTTAAAATTGTTAAATGCCCGGTGGCGCTATGTTTACCGGGCTTCCAACAAAACGATTCCTACTTTGCTTAATTTTTGCGCTATGATGCCGTTTCTTTCAGCAAAGGAAGCGGAAATATGAAAACAGTTCGACGTATCGTCATTGCTCTGTTGGTATTGGTTTTACTGGTGGCAGCAGGCGCATGGATATGGATAACGTTCAGCGGCAACCCGGATGCGCTGCGCCAAATCGTCACCGAACAATGCCTGCCCAATGCGCGTGAGCACAACGATCCCGCGCCCTGTGAACAGGTCAATCTTGAAAGCGGCTACGTGCTGATGAAAGACCGCAACGGCCCGTTGCAGTTTTTATTGATGCCTACCTATCGCATTAACGGCACTGAAAGCCCGTTACTGCTTAAGCCCTCCACGCCTAATTTTTTCTGGCAATCATGGCAATCCCGCGATGTGATGAGCAAACTGCGTGGCAGCCCGGTGCCGGATAACGCCGTCTCGCTGGCGATCAACTCCCGTCTGGGGCGTTCGCAGAATCATTTCCATATTCACATCTCCTGCCTGCGCCCGGATGTGCGCGAAAAACTTGATGACAACGCCGCCCGCATTAGCAGCCAGTGGCTGGAATTTCCTGGCGGTCTGCTCGGTCATCAATATTTAGCGCGACGGGTAACCGAAGCGGAGCTGGCACAACGCAGCCCGTTTTTGATGCTGGCGGAAGAAGTGCCGGAAGCAAAAGAGCATATGGGGCGCTTTGCTCTGGCGATGGCGCAGCAGTCGGACGGCTCTTTTGTGTTGCTGGCAACGGAGCGTAACCTGCTGGCGTTGAACCGCGCATCGTCCGGGGAGATACAGGATCATCAGTGCGAGATCCTCAAATAGCACTCCCATAATTCGCGTTTACTCAATGTGCCTGTCGCCGTAGACTTGCTGGAAAAATCTACAGGAGACAGGCATGTCGCTCTGGCTTTCACACTCTCTGTTCCTTCCCTCGCTTATTGTCGGTATCACCATTGTTTTGTGGGCGACGTCGTTGCTGCCGGAGTTCATCACCGCATTGCTGTTCTTTACGGCAGCGATGGTGGCGAAAATCGCACCGCCGGAGGTGATTTTCGGTGGTTTTGCGTCTTCTGCGTTCTGGCTGGTATTCAGTGGTTTTGTGCTCGGCGTGGCCATTCGCAAAACCGGGCTGGCGGATCGGGCGGCGAGGGCGCTGTCGGCGAAAATGACGGACTCATGGCTGCAAATGGTGGGAAGCGTCGTGCTGCTGAGTTATGCCCTGGCATTTGTTATGCCATCGAATATGGGGCGAATTGCGCTGTTAATGCCTATTGTTGCGGCGATGGCGGCGCGGGCCGGGATCACCGAAGGGACGCGATCCTGGTACGGACTGGCGCTGGCGGTCGGGTTCGGCACTTTTCAGCTTTCAGCCACCATTTTGCCCGCCAACGTACCAAACCTGGTAATGAGCGGCGCGGCGGAAGGCTCGTATGGCATCCATCTCAACTATGTGCCGTACTTGCTGCTGCATACGCCGGTGCTGGGTATTTTGAAAGGCATTATCCTGATTGGCCTGATCTGCTGGCTCTTTCCCGGCAAGCCGCACGCGCCGCGTGAACACGCGCCGTCAGAACCGATGAGCCGGGACGAAAAGCGGCTCGCCTGGCTGCTGGCGGTAGTGCTGACGTTGTGGGTGACGGAGAGCTGGCACGGTATCGGCCCGGCATGGACTGGCCTTGCGGCGGCGTGTGTGACGCTGCTGCCGCGCGTGGGGTTTATCAATGGCGACGAATTTTCCAGCGGAGTGAATATCCGCACCTGTATTTATGTTGCGGGGATTCTGGGTCTGGCGATCACCGTGACGCAAACCGGCATCGGCAGCGCGGTTGGCGAAGCGCTAATGCAGGTCATGCCGCTCGATCCCGCTCGCCCGTTCACCAGTTTCCTTGCGCTGACCGGTATCACCACCGCCCTCAATTTTATAATGACCGCTAACGGGGTTCCGGCGCTGTTTACCACGCTGGCGCAGAGTTTTTCCGACGCGACCGGTTTCCCGCTGTTGTCAGTGATCATGATTCAGGTGTTGGGATATTCCACGCCGCTGTTGCCGTATCAGGCGTCGCCAATTGTGGTGGCGATGGCGCTTGGAAAGGTGCCGGCACGCGCAGGCATGTTGCTCTGTCTGGCACTGGCGGTGGTGACGTATCTGGTGTTATTACCGCTGGATTACGCGTGGTTTAGCGTGTTGGGGAAATTGTAGAAAATACCCTCTCCCGGCAGGGAGAGGGTAAAACAGCATTACGCCTGTTTTGCTGCTTCGGCTGCTTTCACGATCACCGCAAAAGCGTCTGCTTTCAGGGATGCACCGCCAACCAGCGCGCCGTCGATATCCGGCTGCCCGAACAGCTCTGCCGCGTTGCTTGCGTTTACAGAACCGCCGTACTGGATGATCACTTGTTCAGCCACTTTCGCATCGACCTTCGCAATATGGTCACGGATAAATTTGTGAACAGCCTGCGCCTGCGCCGGGGTAGCGGATTTGCCGGTACCGATAGCCCAAACCGGTTCGTAGGCAATGACTGCACCTTCGAACGCGCTTGCGCCCTGGGTTTTCAGCACTGCGTCGATCTGGCGCGCGCACACTTCTTCTGTTTTGCCTGCTTCGTTTTCCGCTTCGGTTTCACCGATGCACAGAACCGGGATCAGACCTTGTTCTTTCAGCACGGCGAATTTTTTCGCGATCAATTCATCAGATTCAGCGTGATAAGTACGACGCTCAGAGTGACCGATGATGATGTATTTCGCGCCGATATCTTTCAGCATTTCGGCAGAGGTTTCGCCGGTGAAGGCGCCAGACAGGTTAACGTCAACGTTCTGTGCGCCCAGGATGATATGGCTGCCGTCAGCCGCATGTTTCGCCAGATCCAGGTACAGGTTCGGCGGCGCAATTGACACTGCACAACCCGTGACACCAGCCAGCTCGGTACGCAGGTTCGCAACCAGTTCGTTTACCATGTGGCGGCTGCCGTTCAATTTCCAGTTACCCATCACTAAGGGATGTCGCATTTTTACTCTCCACGCGCTTGGCGAATTAAGGAAGATGGCCGCCCTTCAGGGCAGCATGGTCTGTCAAACAGTATAGAGATTCATCCCCTGAAAGGCTTTGCTTTTTGTCATTTATTGTTCGCATCCAGAGGCTCAGATAGCGTCAGCTTAATCGGTTCAACAGCGAAGGTCAGCCCCTTTTCGCCGTTATCTGCCACAACATAGCGAACAGCACCTTCTGTTTCTGCGTAGTACGCTTTGTTTTTGCCGTTGGTCAGCAATTTTTGCAGTTTTTGCGTACTTTGCATTGCCGTCATCGCCGGTGAAAACGCGCGAATAAAGGCCGCCATGTACTCCTGCGCTTTCGCTTTCGCCGCTTTTTGCTCCGGCCCCTGCACCGGCAGCCAGGTTATCTGCATGGATTTGATTTTCAGCGTACCGCGCTCCAGCGCCGTCGACGCATAGAGGTAGTCATTGATGCGCGTTGCCGCCCGCGTCAGGTTTGCCTGATCGTTACGGCCATCAACGGCGCGAAATTCGCTCAGCGCAAGGGTGGGATTGTCAGTATTAAACTTCTCCCGAAACTGGCTGATAGATTGATCAAAAGTAGGTGCACCAGGCAATAAATAAGGCGCTGTTACGGCGACGGGAGCCTCGTCCGCCCGGCCAGGCGAGCAGAATACCAGCGCGGAAAAGAGCAGCCAAACCGGATAACGCCGTACTTTCATTCACATCGCCCTCTGTTGAGTGTGCCCACGATTAAAACGATATCGGGCTGGCTTGTCAAAAACTCCCGTCGCCAGGGTAAACTAGCGGCCATTACGAGAATAAGGAGCCTTACATGGGCATACAGCAGTGGTTGTTTTCGTTTAAAGGGCGTATTGGACGCCGCGATTTCTGGGTGTGGATGATCCTCTGGGTGCTGAGTATGACGGCGCTGTTCGCGTTGGCGAATGGCGGTATGCTCGATTTCCAGATGGCGGCTTTTGTTCTCGTTTGCCTGATTTGGCCCACGGCCTGCGTGCTGGTGAAACGTCTGCACGATCGCGGTCGTCACGGCGCGTGGGGGTTGCTGATGGTGTTGGCCTGGATGCTGCTTTCCGGCCACTGGGATATGTTGAACGGTTCACTGGAGTGGGCGGTGGGACGCCTGATCCCGGTGGTGATCATCGTCATGATGTTGATTGACCTGGGCGCGTTTGTCGGCACCCAGGGGGAAAACAAATACGGTAAAGAGACGCTGGACGTGAAGTACCGCTGATTACCAGTAATGTTCCGCAGTGATATGCCCCGGACGGCGGCGAAGGTGCTTCGTCATCTGCCGGGTATCCTTCAGCAGTTGTGTCGTATCGCGCACCATCTGAGGGTTACCACACAGCATCACGTGGCTGGTTTCAGGGGTTAATGGCAGACCGACCGCCTCTTCCAGCGCGCCGCTTTCAATCAGCGCCGGAACGCGCCCCGTCAGGGAACCAGAAATCGTCTCCCGGCTGACCACAGTCTGAATGCGTAATTTCCCTTCGTAGCGTTTTTGCAGCTCCAGCATCAGCGGTAAATAGCTCAAATCCGCTGCATAGCGCACCGCGTGGAGCAGCACGATGTTTTTGAAACGCTCCAGATCTTTGCCTTCTTGCAGCATCGACAGATACGGCCCGATGGCGGTACCCGTTGCCAGCATCCACAGCGTGTCGCAGTCTGGCACTTCCTCCAGCACAAAAAAGCCGGCGGCTTCGCTGACGATTAAGATTTCGTCTCCCGGCTGTAACGCGGCCAGGCGCGGGCTCAGCTTCCCTTCCGGGACGGTAACGAGGTAGAACTCCAGATCGGGGTTGCTCGGGGCATTCACATAAGAGTAGGCGCGTTGTACGCGCTCACTGTCAATTTCCAGCCCAAGCTTGGCAAATTGTCCGGCTGTGAAGGGGTGAACGGGGGCATGAACGGTGAGGCTGAAGAGTGCATCGGTCCAGAACTCCACCTTTGTGACTTTTCCTGTTACCCAATCCGCCATGGTTTTCTCCTGTTCTGTAACGTTGCCTTATCTTCGTGCCTGTCGCCGGAGATTTCCAGCCCGTGAGGGCCGGAAAGCTCAATTGAACAAACAGACTTACAGTATATGTCGTTGTACGTCCGGGTCTTTACGATCCAGGTAATGAATGGACTGAATGCGGCGGATAGTGCGGGATTTACCGCGAATAAGCAGCGTTTCCGTGGTGGCGATATTGCCTTTGCGCGTGATGCCGTCCAGCAGATCGCCTTTGGTAATGCCCGTTGCCGAGAAGATAACGTTGTCGCTGCGCGCCATATCATCCAGGCGCAGCACATTGCCCGCTTCAATGCCCATGCCGCGACAGCGTTTTAACTCATGCTCGCCGATACGACGGTTCTCTTCGCTATCGCCTTTCACCTGATGGCGTGCCAGCAAACGGCCTTGCATATCGCCATCCAGCGCGCGGATCACCGCCGCTGAAACAACCCCTTCCGGTGCGCCGCCGATGCCGTACAGCACGTCTACTTCGCTATCTGGCATGCAGGTGAGAATTGACGCGGCGACATCGCCATCGGGAATGGCAAACACGCGCACGCCAAGCCGCTGCATCTCAGCAATAATTTCGTCGTGGCGCGGTTTGGCAAGGATAGTGACGGTAAGTTCAGTCAGCGGTTTACCGAGAGCCGCAGTGATATTGCGCAGGTTATCCGCCAGCGGCAGGTTCAGGTCGATCGCGCCTTTCGCGTCAGGGCCGACAATCAGTTTTTCCATGTACATATCTGGCGCGTTCAGGAAACAGCCTTTGTCGCCAACCGCTAATACCGCCAGCGCGTTTGCCTGGCCCATCGCCGTCATGCGCGTTCCTTCAATCGGATCGACGGCGATATCAACCGCGTCGCCTTTGCCGGTACCGACTTTTTCACCGATAAACAGCATCGGCGCTTCGTCGATTTCCCCTTCGCCAATGACAATCGTGCCGTCAATATTGACCTGGTTGAGCATGATGCGCATAGCGTGGACTGCTGCGCCGTCTGCCGTGTTTTTGTCGCCACGCCCCAGCCATTTGTAGCCAGCCAGCGCCGCAGCCTCGGTAACACGGGAGAATTCGATGGCAAGTTCTCGTCTCATAACAAACTCTATAGTGAAAGAAATTGAGCGAAGTTTATCACAGGGAGGGGAGGAGGGTTTTGAGGCAGATGCCCTCTCCCTGTTGAGAGAGGGCACGGTTGGGGAGAATTACTCGTCGTGCTCTTCCCATGCCATTGCGCGTTTGACGGCTTTTTTCCAGCCGCTGTAGCGGTAATTACGTTCGGTCGTTTCGATACCCGGGCGGAATTCGCGCTCAATAACCGCTTTTTCCTGTAGCTCATCCAGGTTCTGCCAGAAACCGACCGCCAGACCGGCAAGGTACGCCGCGCCCAGTGCCGTCACTTCACGCACTTCCGGGCGTTCTACGCGGGTGCCGAGAATATCGGACTGGAACTGCATCAGGAAGTTGTTCGCGACCGCACCGCCGTCCACGCGCAGGGCGTGTAAACGGATACCGGAGTCAGCCTGCATCGCTTCCAGCACATCGCGGGTCTGGAAGGCGATAGACTCCAGCGTGGCGCGAATAATGTGGTTCGCGTTTACGCCACGGGTCAAACCGAAGATGGAGCCGCGCGCATACGGATCCCAGTACGGTGCGCCGAGGCCGGTAAAGGCCGGAACCACATACACGCCATTGGTATCTTTCACTTTGGTGGCGAAGTATTCGGAGTCGAAAGCGTCGCTAATCAGCTTCATCTCATCACGCAGCCACTGAATGGACGCCCCGGCCATAAACACCGCGCCTTCCAGCGCGTAGTTCACTTCCCCTTTCGGGCCGCAGGCGATGGTGGTCAGCAGGCCGTGTTCTGATTTCACCGCGTTCTCACCGGTGTTCATCAGCATAAAACAGCCGGTACCGTAAGTGTTTTTCGCCATCCCCTCTTTCACACACAGTTGGCCAAACAGCGCCGCCTGCTGGTCACCGGCGATCCCGGCGATGGGAATACGCGTCCCGCCTTTACCACCGATGTTGGTCTGGCCATAGACTTCAGAGGATTTACGCACTTGCGGCAGCATGGCGCGCGGAATATCCAGCGCGTCGAGCATTTTGTCGTCCCAGTCCAGCTCATGGATGTTGAACAACATGGTGCGCGAGGCGTTGGTGTAATCGGTCACATGAACACGGCCCTGGGTCATTTTCCAGATAAGCCAGGTATCGACGGTGCCGAACAGCAGTTCGCCGCGCTTAGCCCGCTCGCGGGAGCCTTCAACATGGTCGAGGATCCATTTCACTTTGGTGCCGGAAAAGTACGGGTCAATCACCAGGCCCGTGGTGTTACGCACATACTCTTCCATGCCGTCGCGTTTGAGCTGCTCGCAAATTTCGGAGGTACGGCGGCACTGCCAGACAATGGCGTTGTAAATCGGTTTGCCGGTTTCACGTTCCCAGACAATCGCGGTTTCACGCTGGTTGGTAATGCCGATAGCGGCAATCTCATCGGAATTGATATCCGCTTTCGCCAGCACTTCCACCAGCGTGGAGCTTTGCGAAGCCCAGATTTCCATCGGGTCATGCTCAACCCAGCCTGGCTTCGGATAAATTTGTTCGAATTCGCGCTGTGAGACGCTGATGATGTTGGCATCGTGATCCATCACAACGGCGCGGGAGCTGGTAGTGCCCTGATCGAGCGCAACGATATATTTTTTGTCAGTCATGGTTATGGTCCCGTAGTCACATTACAGCGAAACTTTTGGTTGAGTCGTGGTCGTGGAGGCGGTGCCTTTCTCTTCCGCCGCCTCACTGGCGCCCGACGGCAGGTGGCGACCAATCAGCTTGCGATAGCCGAATGCGCCAAGCGCCGCGCCTACGATTGGCCCGAACAGCGGCACGAGGAAGTAGGGGATTTCTCTACCGCCGGTAAAGGCGACGTTGCCCCAGCCGGCCAACCAGGCGAAGGTTTTCGGGCCAAGGTCACGCGCCGGGTTCATGGCGAAGCCGGTCAGCGGCCCCATGGATGCGCCGATAACCGCAATCAGCAAACCGATAAGCAAGGGTGCCAGCGGGCCGCGCGGAATACCGTTACCGTCATCACCTAACGCCATGATGACGCCCATCAGAACAGCGGTAATCACCATTTCAACGGCGAAGGCCTGCACAAAGTTGATGTGCGGGTTAGGATACGTTGAAAAAATACTAGCCAGATCAAGGCTTTCAACACTGCCGCGCACCATGTTGTGCGTTTGTTCGAAATCGAGGAAAAGATTGTAGTAAAGCCCGTAAACAAGTGCAGCCGCGCAAAACGCGCCGGCAAATTGAGAAAAAATAAAAGGAACAACTTTGCGTCCGTCAAAGCTCGCGAAGAGCCATAGTGCGATTGTGACTGCCGGGTTAAGGTGCGCACCGGAAACCCCTGCGGTCAGGTAAATGGCCATCGCCACACCCAAACCCCAGATGATGCTGATTTCCCACTGGCCAAAGGTGGCTCCCGCCACTTTTAATGCCGCGACACACCCCACACCGAAGAAAATCAACAACCCGGTACCGAGAAATTCGGCGATGCACTGGCCTTTTAAGGTTGATGTTTGACTCATAATCGGATCCTGCAAAAGTTTGATGGTTTTTGTATGCATGAGGGAAACGGCAGCCTCATGATGTCGTGTAGACATAGTGTTAATTTATCGTTAACGAGCAAAAACGAGAAATATCGAAATCAAAATGTGTGTACTGCGTCAATAAAATGAGCGTTTTCGAGCGGCAAGGCGCATTTTTGCACCATAACGAAATGTGAGCTGAATCATTTTTGTAACCAGGGCATTAACAATTACGGGGTATATGTCCGCTTTGCACCAGGACGAGGACTAAAAGTGTTGCAAAGCGCAAACAGCGTGGCTCCGCGCTGGACAGGGGCTGGTGCGATTCATACAATCGGTAACAAGCGAAATCCGCTCATCTTATTAAGGCGTCACCGATATTCGGGACGAGGATTTTTAAATACACGTTTCATGCGAGTTGCAGGAATGGGCTCAATGTTAAGTGTATATCCATCAACGCCTTGCAACTCAGGAGAAGTATGACTATGTCATTAGAAGTGTTTGAGAAACTGGAAGCAAAAGTGCAGCAGGCGATTGATACGATCACGCTGTTGCAGATGGAAATCGAAGAACTGAAAGAGAAGAACAACAGCCTGGCGCAGGACGTACAGTCTGCACAGCATAGCCGTGAAGAGCTGGAGCGTGAAAATCACCAGCTGAGAGAGCAGCAGCACGGTTGGCAGGAGCGTTTGCAGGCTCTGTTAGGACGCATGGAAGAAGTGTAATTACGCTTTATCTTTCGCGCTGTAGCGGTGTTGGCTGCGCGCATTTGCCCCTGACATAGTTATCTATGCTCCCGGGGATTCACTTGCTTGCTGCCTTGCTACAACACGAAATCTTTCGCGTATTGAGTAAATGCATGTAGGTCGGATAAGCGAAGCGCCATCCGACAACAAGAAAAAAGGGCACCTGATGGTGCCCTTTCGTTTATTCGATATCGAGAGGATCTTCGGAAAGGATAATGCCGGTGTTATCGGCATAAAGATGGTCGCCGGAGAAGAAAGTCACACCGCCGAAGTTAACGCGTACGTCGCTTTCGCCAATGCCTTCACCCGCTGCGCCAACCGGAATGGCGGCAATTGCCTGAATACCAATATCCAGCTCTTCCAGGTCGTCTACCTGGCGCACAGAGCCGTAGACCACAATGCCTTCCCACTCGTTTTGCACCGCAGTGCGTGCGAGATCTGCGTCGATTAACGCGCGGCGCATTGAACCGCCACCGTCAATCAGCAGGACACGCCCACGGCCATTCTGTTCGAGCAGATCGTAGAGCAACCCGTTATCCTCGAAACATTTCACCGTGATGATTTGTCCGCCAAAAGAGGACCGCCCGCCAAAATTCGAGAACAGGGGTTCCACGACGTTGATCTCTTCCTGGTAGATGTCACAAAGCTCAGAAGTATCGTATTTCATAGGATTAACGTTCAGTTGCTGCGAGAAGCGCCAGTATATCGCGCATCACGCGCCGTTGGCAAAACCATCAATTTTTAATTGGCCTTTTTCACTTAAAAGTGCAAATGGCTCAAAACAATCCCGACCACAAACAAGAGATTAGTTAACAGCGCCCCTTTGACCGTCTGTTCCAGCATTGGCGGCATGGCTCGCGGATCGCGCTCGCGCAGCACATAACGCGCCTGTTTGATAAGCAGCGGTGCCGCCAGCACAAACAACCAGCCCCACAGGCTTTGCAGCGAAAAGAGGTTAAACAGCGCGAAGCACAGCAGGGCGCCAATCAGCAAACCGACATGATAGCGACGGGCATTCACCGGCCCTAAACGGACTACCAGCGTGTTTTTGCCATTATCTCTGTCGCTTTCGATATCGCGCAGGTTGTTAATATTCAACACCGCCGTAGCCAGTAAACCACAGGCAGTGGCGGGCAAAAATACTGCCGGGATCAGCGTATGGGTTTGCAGATACCAACTTCCCATCACACTTATCCAGCCGAAGAACGTCAGCACGGAAATATCGCCCAGGCCCTGGTAGCCATAAGGGCGCTTGCCGATGGTATAGGTGATGGCGGCAATAATCGACAACCCGCCCAGCACCAGAAAACCAATAAAATCTGCCATCGTCTGCGTCGCAGCCGTCACCAGCAGCAGCCCGGAAATGCAGCTCAGCACGATAACGATAATCAGTGCACGCTTCATTTGCGCAAGCGTTATCGCGCCTTTCTGCATACCGCGCAATGGTCCGATGCGATCTGGTTTATCGCTGCCCTTCACCGCGTCGCCATAATCATTTGCGAGGTTGGAGAGAATTTGCAGTAAGCCTGCGGTGATCAGCGCCAGCACCGCGACGAGCAGATCAAAATGGCCCTGCCACCAGGCCAGCACCGTACCGACAACAATAGCGGCAAAGGCCAGCGGTAATGTCTTAGGTCGCAGGCTTTCCAGCCACGCCTGGGTGAGGTTCAGAGATTGCGTTTCGTTCATAAGTTTAGCCAACAAAAATGGGGGCAAAAGCCCCCATCGAGTGTGATGAAAACGTTGTGACCGGGATTATAAGATAAAACGGCTCAGATCTTCATCCGCCACTAAAGCATCCAGGTGCTTACTCACATAATCTGCATCAATCGTGATCGTCTCACCGCCCAGATCGCTGGCGTCATAAGAGATATCTTCCATCAAACGCTCCAGCACAGTATGCAAACGACGCGCACCGATGTTTTCGGTGGTTTCGTTTACCTGCCATGCCGCCTGAGCAATTCGCTTAATGCCGTCGTCGGTGAACTCAATGTTCACACCTTCGGTCGCCATCAGCGCTTTGTACTGCACGGTTACAGAGGCGTTTGGCTCAGTCAGAATGCGTTCGAAATCTTCTGCGGTCAGTGCCTGCAACTCAACGCGGATCGGCAGACGGCCTTGCAGTTCCGGGATCAGATCTGACGGGCTGGCGACCTGGAACGCACCAGAAGCGATAAACAGAATGTGGTCGGTTTTCACCATCCCGTGTTTGGTCGATACGGTGCAGCCTTCAACCAGGGGCAGCAGATCGCGCTGCACACCTTCGCGGGAAACATCCGGGCCGGAGGTGTTGCCACCGCGCTTACAGATTTTGTCGATTTCGTCGATAAACACGATCCCATGCTGCTCAACGGCGTCGATAGCTTCCTGTTTCAGCTCTTCCGGATTCACCAGTTTTGCCGCTTCTTCTTCGATCAGCAGCTTCATCGCGTCTTTGATTTTCAGCTTACGCGGTTTCTGCTTCTGACCGCCCAGGTTCTGGAACATGGACTGAAGCTGATTGGTCATCTCTTCCATGCCCGGAGGCGCCATGATCTCTACGCCCATTGGCGCAGCGGCGAGATCGATTTCAATCTCTTTATCGTCAAGCTGGCCTTCGCGCAGTTTTTTGCGAAAAGATTGACGCGCAGCCGAAGGCTCAGCCGCCTGCTCTGGCTGGCCCCAGTTGTTTTTCGCCGGCGGGATCAGCACGTCGAGAATGCGCTCTTCCGCCATCTCTTCCGCGCGGTAGCGGTTTTTCTCGATGGATTGAATACGCACCATTTTCACGGCGGCATCGGTCAGATCGCGGATGATAGAATCCACTTCTTTCCCGACATAGCCCACTTCGGTGAACTTCGTTGCTTCAACTTTAATAAACGGCGCATTGGCGAGTTTCGCCAGGCGGCGGGCGATTTCAGTTTTACCAACGCCGGTTGGGCCGATCATCAGAATATTTTTCGGTGTCACTTCATGACGCAACTCTTCGTCGAGCTGCATGCGACGCCAGCGGTTACGCAGGGCAATTGCCACCGAACGTTTTGCGGCGTCCTGGCCGATGATGTGTTTGTTCAGTTCGCTGACAATTTCGCGTGGGGTCATTTCAGACATGGGAGATCCTTACGCTTTAGAGGGTAATTCTTCGATGGTATGGAAGTGGTTGGTATAGATGCAGATATCGCCTGCGATCCCCAACGCCTTCTCAGCAATTTCGCGCGCACCAAGCTCGGTATTTTCCAGCAGAGCACGGGCAGCGGCCTGGGCGTATGGCCCGCCGGAACCGATAGCGATCAGGTCATTTTCCGGCTGAATCACATCACCATTACCGGTGATGATCAGGGACGCGGTTTCGTCGGCGACCGCCAGCAGCGCTTCCAGCTTGCGCAGCATTCGATCGGTTCGCCAGTCCTTTGCCAGTTCGACAGCCGCTTTCACCAGATGACCCTGGTGCATTTCCAGTTTGCGTTCGAATAGTTCAAACAGCGTGAAGGCATCAGCCGTACCGCCCGCAAAGCCTGCAATGACTTTGTCGTTATACAGACGGCGAACTTTTTTCACGTTGCCTTTCATCACGGTGTTGCCCAGTGTGGCCTGGCCATCACCGGCGATAACGACATGGCCGTTACGGCGTACGCTTACGATTGTTGTCACGAGCAGACCCCTTGGTTACAAATGCACAATACAGCGCCCCGCACGGTGTTCGGGGCAGAATGCAATTATAAATGGGGGGGATTTCGGGGGTTTCAACCCCCGGCGGCGAGTCGGATGCAGTTTGCATGGCCGGCCAGTTTCAGGCGGCCGATAGTGGCGTCGGCGTTATCTTTGCCTTTCAGCGGGCCCATTACCACGCGGTTCCAGCCGTTGTTGCTGGTAATGCGTGAGTCAAAACCTTCAAACGCCAACTGGGCGCGGACGGTTTCAGCCTGATCCTGGCCTTTAAACGAACCGCACTGAATCAGCCAGCGACGTTCATCTTTTTTCTCTGCGGTTTGCGGCTTCGCCAGTTCCGCTTCCCGCGTGACGGGCGCGGCCTGCTGCGGTTTAGGCTGCGACGCGGTGTTATGCGGCGGAGTCTGCACCAGATCCTGATACGGCTGAGAATTCGATGCCGGCTTCTGCTGAGTCTGGCGCGGCGGCGTAGACGTGCGTTCAGGTTGCTCAGCCACGCGAGGCTGCGTGCGCGGTTGCTGTACCGGCTGGGTTTGCGTCCATTGCGACTGCTGCTGGGCCTGGCGCTGGCGTTGCAGTTGCAGCGTTTGCTGGCGCTGTTCTGCGGTTTGCTCGTTCCACGGCACTTCGCTGAGCTGCGTCGGCGTCTGGCGCATATCTGCCTGCATCTGGGCTAACAACTGGCGCTGCTCATCGGTCAACTGCTCCGGTTTTTGCACTTCACCGCCTGCCGTTGGTTCGGTTGGCGCACGCACGCCAGGCTGGCGGCTTTCCAGCTCTTTGATATAGCGCCAGCGTTCTTCCGGCTTTGGCGGCAGACCGTTGCCGGTCACTTTCTGGTTTTGCAGCGATTCGGATTCTTCTTTCTTGTGGTGCGTAATGAAGTACAAACCACCGATAAAGGCGACCAGCACGGCGGCTGCAATAGCGACCATCGCTGGAGAGACCGCAGATGACCTGCGCTGTTTTTTCCTTGAGTTGCTCGTTTTTCGCCGCGAAGGAGCCGACTGGCTGCGGCGTACATAATCTCGTTGTGCCACTATCGTTTCGCTGTATTTATTTCGTTTATCAGCCCGCCATGTTACTTAAGCGACGGGGTTTTGACCAGAAGAGGGCGTCTTAAAGCCTGCGGCTTTACGTTAACGCCCGGGTTGTCCCGCGCAGGATCAGCTCACAATCCAGCAGGCGCGATCCGCTGCTCACCGTATGGCCTTGCAGCTGTTCCAGCAGTAAGAGCATGGCTTCACGACCAATCTCGTAGCGCGGCTGCGCAACGGTTGTGAGTGGTGGATCGCAGTACTCTGCCAGCGAAATGTTATCGAAGCCGATAATGGATAAATCATCCGGCACTTTCAGCCCGCTGCGTTTGGCCTGCGATAGCGCGCCAAGCGCCATCACATCGCTATGGCAAAACACGGCGGTAGGCGGTTTTGGCAGCGTTAACAGCTTTTCCAGGGCGCGCGCACCGGCTTCGAAGCTAAAATCGCCGCGCGTAATATAATGCGGATCGACGGTGGCACCGGAGCGGCGCAGCGCCTGTATGTAACCCTGCAAGCGGTAATGGCACAGCGGCATCTCTTCCGGGCCAGCAATACAACCAATCAAGTGATGCCCTTGCTCTTGCAGATAATTCACGGCGTTAAAGGCGGCGGTCAGGTTATCGATATGCACCGTCGGCAGTTCCAGTTCCGGCGCGAATTCGTTGGCCATCACCATCGGCGGTAAATTACGCTGTTCTTCGATGCTGGCATCAAACGGCAGGCGCGAGCCCAGCAGCAACATCCCGTCGATTTGCTTGGTAATAATCAGATCAATAAAGGTTTTTTCCTGCTGATTTTGATGAGCGCAGTCGCCAATCAACACCAGGTAGCCATGTTCGGCTGCGGTCACTTCGATACCGCGAATGATTTCACTGAAGAAGGGATCGCAAATATCCGGCACGATCACCAGCAGCGTACGGGATTCGTTGCGTTTAACGTTTCGTCCCAGCGACTGGGGCAAATAGCCCACTTCCATGGCTGCCTGCTCCACCCGGTTGCGGGTAGCCTGTGAGACTTTATCCGGGTTCATTAATGCACGAGATACGGTTGCCGTCGAAACCTTTGCTTTCATGGCAACATCTTTCATGGTTGCTGCCGCAACCTGATTTTTGGGTTTCACCTTGTTCTCCTCGCATGCACGGCGCAGGCGTAGCCACATTTTTATCAGATAGTTAACCGCACCGGTTACAGAATTTTCACGAAAAGTGTGATGAAAGTTGAATTTTACGGCCTGCCTCGCAGCATTAGCCTTCGATCGGATCGACATCCAACACCCATTTTACGCGCCGCGCATCCGGCAGGGTGTTAATCAGGGCTAATGCGCCATGAACAATATGTTGCAGGCGTATACGGGAAGGGTGTTGCAGCAGGATCTGCCAGCGGTAGCGCCCGGCGCGTTTGGCCGCCAGCGCCGGAACCGGGCCGAGCACCCACAGTTGGTTATCCGCCAGTGGGCTGGATTGCACCAGGTTTTTTAGCTGTTGCAGGAACAGCGGGGCGTGGTGATTGTTCTGATCTTCGGCGCGGATCAGCACATGGCTGGTCCACGGCGGTAATTGCATGGTTTGCCGCTCGGCCAGCGCCTGTTCCGCGAAGGTGTCATAGCCTTTATGTAGCAGCGTTTGCAGCAGCGGATGTTCCGGGTGATGGGTTTGCAACACCACTTCGCCCTGTTTTCCGGCGCGCCCGGCGCGGCCTGAAACCTGAGTATAAAGTTGAGCAAAACGTTCCGCTGCGCGGAAATCTGCCGAGAACAGCGCGCCGTCGACGTCGAGTAACGCCACCAGCGTGACATCCGGGAAGTGGTGTCCTTTTGCCAGCATTTGGGTGCCGATCAAAATGCGCGCGCCGCCGCGATGGACTTCGGCAAGGTGCTGTTCCAGCGCGCCTTTGCGGCTGGTGGTATCTCTGTCGATACGCGACACCGGCACGTCGGGAAAGAGCGGTGCCAGAGCCTGTTCCAGTTGTTCCGTACCGAGACCAACAGGCAATAAGTGCGTGGAGCCACAGGACGGGCACTGGCGCGGCACTGGCCGCTGGCTGTCACAGTGGTGGCAACGCAAATGCTGTTGCGCCTGGTGGAGGGTGTAATAGTGATCGCAGCGCGGGCATTCCGCTATCCAGCCGCAATCATGGCACAGCAACGCTGGCGCAAAGCCACGGCGGTTGAGGAATAAAATGACCTGATTTCCGGCTTGCAGATGCTGGCGCATGCGGTTTATCAGCGCCGGAGCCAGGCCAGCCTGCAACGGCTGGCCTTTCATATCCAGCACATGCTGCATGGCCGGGCGCGCGTTACCGGCACGGCGCGTCAGACGCAAAATATGGTATTTGCGCGCCCGCACGTTATGCAGGGTTTCCAGCGCCGGGGTCGCCGAGCCAAGGATTATCGGGATTTGTTCACTGTGAGCGCGGTAAACCGCCAGATCCCGCGCGTGGTAGCGCCAGCCTTCCTGCTGTTTATAAGAGCTGTCGTGCTCCTCGTCGATGACGATCACGCCGAGGTTTTTAAACGGGGTAAACAGCGATGAGCGCGTGCCGATGACGATTGCCGCTTCACCGCTTTTCGCTTTCTGCCAGGTGGCGAGGCGTTCGCTGTCGTTCAGCCCGGAGTGCAGGACCTCGACCGGCGCGTTGAAACGCTCACGAAAACGGGCAATGGTTTGCGGCGTCAGGCCAATTTCCGGCACCATCACCAGCGCCTGCTTGCCCTGCGCCAGCACGTTTTCCAGCACGCTTAAGTAGACTTCCGTCTTGCCGGAACCGGTGATGCCCGCCAGCAGCCAGGCAGAGAAGTGATCCGCCGCGCTATGGATTGCGCCCACGGCTGTTGCCTGCTCGGTATTGAGCCGCAGGCGCTCGCCACTGACGGAAAAGGTGCTGCGCCAGTCACTAAACGTGGGCGCTTCACTGTTCATCTCCGCCAGCCCTTTGGCGCGCAGCGCTTGTAGCGTCACGCTTTTCAGTTCCAGCGCCGCTAACTGGTGCTGCCAGATTTTACCTTTGCGCAGCGCCGATAGCGCCTGTTGCTGTTTGGGCGATTTTACGCGGTTGATGTCCATCGCCTGGCCTTGCTCAGTGGCAAACCAGTAACCCTGAAACTCCGCGCTGGCGGGTTTCGTTTGCCGAAGCAAAACGGGAAGCGCGTTGAACAACACATCGCCAATCGGATGGTGATAATACTCTGCGGCCCACAGCAGCATACGCCAGACGGGAGGAGAAAAGGCCGGTTCGCTGTCGAGCACCTCTGCGACGCTTTTCAGTTCGCTCAGCGGCAGCTCGCTTTTGTCGCTCACCGCTACCACAATGCCAACACGTTGCTGGTTACCAAACGGCACGCGTACGCGATAACCGCTGCTTGCGGACATCTCATCCGGCAGCAGGTAATCAAAGGTACGGGGCAAAGGTACAGATAGCGCAACGCGGGCGACGGGCATCTCATCTTCCTGGCTTGAAAACTGGCGGGTTAGTATACACATTGTTAAGACTGGCGAGCGGATCAGTTTGCATGTGCTGGTTAATTTCTGTATGATTCGCCGCCTTTGATGCGTAATTGACGTGTCGAAGATAAACTTACATATCAACTCGCGTGGTGTCTGGCGTTAGGGCTGGAAGAGCGACGCGGCCTTAAACTGAGGTTTCCCATGAAAAAAGGTATTCACCCGAATTATGTAGCTATTACTGCAACTTGCTCTTGCGGTAATGTGATCAAAACCCACTCAACGCTGGGTCACGATCTGAACCTGGACGTGTGTGGTAAATGCCACCCGTTCTTCACCGGCAAGCAGCGTGATGTTGCAACTGGTGGCCGTGTTGACCGTTTCAACAAACGCTTCAGCATCCCGGGCAGCAAATAAGTTGCCAAAGAAAAAAGCGCCGCAAGGCGCTTTTTTTGTCTCTGCGGTTTGAGATGTAAAAAGGGCGGAAGACATCTTCCGCCCTTTTTATTGGGATCAGTATTCCCACGTATCCGGGTCGATACCCAGTTCACGCATAATCACTTTTGCCTCTTCCGGAATTTCATCGCTGCGCTCTTTACGCAGATCTTCATCATTCGGCAGAGGCTGGCCGGTGAACGCATGCAAAAACGCCTCGCACAGCAGCTCGCTGTTGGTGGCGTGGCGCAGGTTGTTCACCTGACGACGGGTACGTTCATCGGTGAGGATTTTTAACACCTTAAGAGGAATGGAAACCGTAATTTTCTTTACTTGCTCACTCTTCTTGCCGTGCTCAGCGTATGGGCTGATATATTCGCCGCTCCATTCAGCCATGAGATACCTTTAATCCTCTCAGTCATTAGTCTTAACCCAGGCGCGCCCGGGCTGTAATTCCGCGTAGTTTACCGTAGAGTCAACGAGGTGACACGGTGTATTGCGTAACGTTGCTGTACTAAAGCATATAATTTTAACGGCTATTATGCTTTTGCTCAATCTATACGCAAAGAAGTTTAGATGTCCAGATGTATTGACGTCTATTATTTCAATGTTTACTCTGTGGCCTGACTTTTCATCCATTAAGCCAGGAAGCCTTCACCATGACGCGTAAACAGGCCACCATCGCAGTGCGTAGCGGATTGAATGATGACGAGCAGTACGGTTGCGTTGTCCCGCCGATTCATCTCTCCAGTACCTATAACTTCACCGGTTTTAACGAACCTCGCGCTCATGATTATTCTCGCCGCGGCAACCCAACGCGCGATGTGGTACAGCGTGCACTGGCAGAACTGGAAGGCGGCGCGGGCGCGGTGCTGACCAATACCGGTATGTCGGCGATTCTTCTGGTGACCACTGTTTTCCTCAAGCCTGGCGATCTGCTGGTTGCACCGCATGATTGCTACGGCGGCAGCTATCGCCTGTTCGATAGCCTGGCGAAACGCGGCTGCTACCGTGTGAAGTTTGTGGATCAAGGGGATGAGCAGGCGCTGAAAGCGGCCCTGGCGGAAAAACCGAAACTGGTGCTGGTAGAAAGTCCAAGCAACCCATTGTTGCGCGTCGTGGATATTGCGAAAATCTGCCAGCTCGCCCGTGAAGCCGGCGCAGTTAGCGTGGTGGATAACACTTTCCTTAGCCCGGCGTTGCAAAACCCGCTGGCGCTGGGTGCTGACCTGGTCCTGCACTCCTGCACCAAATATCTTAACGGGCATTCCGATGTGGTGGCAGGCGTGGTGATTGCGAAAGATGAGGCGACTGTCACCGAACTGGCATGGTGGGCAAATAACATTGGCGTCACCGGCAGCGCCTTCGACAGCTATTTGCTGCTGCGCGGTCTGCGTACCTTGTCGCCGCGCATGGAAGTGGCGCAGCGTAACGCGCAGGCGATTGTCGATTTTCTGCAAACCCAGCCGCTGGTGAAAAAGCTGTACCATCCTTCTCTGCCGGATAATCAGGGGCATGAGATTGCTGCGCGTCAACAAAAAGGCTTTGGCGCAATGTTAAGTTTCGAGCTGGATGGCGATGAGCAAACGCTGCGTCGCTTCCTGAGCGGCTTATCGCTGTTTACGCTGGCGGAATCGTTAGGTGGGGTAGAGAGTTTAATTTCCCACGCCGCCACCATGACCCATGCGGGCATGGCGCCTGAAGCACGCGCTGCCGCCGGGATTTCTGAGACGCTGTTACGCATCTCAACTGGTATTGAAGATAGTGAAGATTTAATTGCCGATCTGGAAAATGGCTTCCGGGTCGCCGCTGAGGGGTAAACATGAGTGTGATTGCGCAGGCAGGGACGAAGGCTCGTCAGCTGCACAAATTTGGTGGCAGTAGTCTGGCGGATGTGAAATGTTACCTCCGCGTTGCAGGGATCATGGCGGAGTACTCACAACCGGGCGACATGATGGTTGTCTCGGCCGCAGGCAGCACGACCAACCAACTGATCAGCTGGCTGAAGCTTAGCCAGACCGATCGCCTTTCTGCGCATCAGGTTCAACAATCACTACGACGTTACCAGATTGATTTGATTACCGGTTTGTTACCTGCCGAGGTCGCTGACGGCCTGACCAGCGCGTTTATTCACGATCTTGAACACCTTGCCGTGCTGCTCGACAGCGGCATCACCGATGCGGTCTACGCAGAAGTGGTCGGCCACGGTGAAATCTGGTCGGCGCGGTTGATGTCTGCTCTTCTGAATCAACAAGGCCTGGACGCAACCTGGCTGGATGCCCGCGATTTCCTGCGCGCGGAACGCGCCGCACAACCCCAGGTGAACGAAGGCGCGTCGTACCCCTTATTGCAACAACAACTGGCGCAGCATCCGGGCAAACGGATTGTGGTGACTGGCTTTATCAGCCGTAACGAAGCGGGCGAAACCGTGCTGCTCGGGCGTAACGGCTCTGACTATTCCGCCACACAGATTGGCGCGCTGGGCGACGTGACGCGGGTGACTATCTGGAGCGACGTGGCGGGTGTTTATAGCGCCGATCCGCGCAAAGTGAAAGACGCCTGCCTGTTGCCGCTGCTGCGCCTTGATGAAGCCAGCGAACTGGCGCGGCTGGCCGCACCGGTGCTGCATGCCCGCACATTACAGCCGGTTTCCGGCAGCAATATCGATCTGCAATTACGGTGTAGCTATAACCCGGAACAGGGCTCAACGCGCATTGAACGCGTGCTGGCGTCCGGTACAGGCGCGCGAATTGTGACCAGCCATGATGACGTGTGCCTGATTGAGTTCCTTGTGCCTGCGGGTCAGGACTTCAAACTGGCGCAAAAAGAGATAGATCTTATCCTGAAACGCGCCCAGGTGCGTCCGCTGGCAGTTGGTGCACATGCTGACCGTAACCTGCTGCAACTTTGCTATACCGCTGAAGTAGTTGATAGCGTCTTTAAACTGCTTGATGAAGCCGGTCTGCCGGGCGAGTTGCGTTTGCGTCAGGGGCTGGCGCTGGTGGCAATGGTGGGCGCCGGTGTTTGCCGTAATCCGCTGCATAGCCACCGTTTCTGGCAGCAGTTGAAAGGCCAGCCAGTCGAGTTTATCTGGCAATCTGACGAAGGTATTAGCCTGGTTGCCGTGCTGCGTGTTGGGCCGACAGAAAGCCTGATCCAGGGGCTGCACCAGTCGCTGTTCCGCGCGGAAAAACGCATTGGCCTGATGCTGTTTGGCAAAGGGAATATCGGTTCCCGCTGGCTGGAGTTGTTCTCGCGTGAGCAGAGCGCGCTGTCGGCGCGTACCGGGTTTGAATTTGTGCTGGCGGGCGTGGTGGATAGCCGCCGCAGCCTGCTGAGCTACGAGGGGCTGGATGCCAGCCGTGCGCTGGCGTTCTTCAATGATGAAGCGGTGGAGCAGGACGAAGAGTCGCTGTTCCTGTGGATGCGCGCCCATCCGTATGACGATTTAGTGGTGCTGGACGTTACCGCGAGCGAGCAGCTTGCCGGGCAGTATCTTGATTTCGCCAGCCATGGTTTCCATGTCATTAGCGCCAACAAACTGGCCGGGGCGAGCACCAGTGATAAGTATCGCCAGATCCATGATGCGTTTGAAAAAACCGGCCGTCACTGGCTGTATAACGCGACTGTCGGAGCCGGGCTGCCGGTGAACCACACCGTGCGTGACCTGCGCGACAGCGGGGATTCGATTCTGGCGATCAGCGGGATTTTCTCCGGGACGCTCTCCTGGCTATTCCTGCAATTTGACGGCACCGTGCCGTTTACGGATTTGGTGGATCAGGCCTGGCAGCAGGGGCTGACCGAGCCGGACCCGCGCGTGGATCTCTCCGGTAAAGATGTAATGCGCAAACTGGTGATCCTCGCCCGTGAAGCGGGTTATGACATCGAGCCGGATCAAGTGCGCGTGGAGTCGCTGGTGCCGCCGGGCTGCGAAGAGGAGTCGGTTGATCACTTCTTCGAAAATGGCGAAACGTTGAATGAGCAGATGCTTCAGCGTCTGGAAGCCGCCCGCGAGCTGGGGCTGGTGCTGCGTTACGTAGCGCGTTTCGATGCCAATGGCAAAGCCCGCGTTGGCGTTGAAGCGGTGCGCATGGAACATCCGCTGGCGTCACTGTTGCCGTGCGATAACGTGTTTGCCATTGAAAGCCGCTGGTATCGTGATAATCCGCTGGTGATCCGTGGGCCGGGCGCAGGCCGTGATGTCACCGCCGGTGCGATTCAGTCCGATATTAACCGCCTGGCGCAACTGCTGTAATTTTCTCTTCTCCTCTCCCTGTGGGGGGAGGAGGCTTCGCCCCATCGTGAATTTTTTTCACCTTCGCTGAACATTCCTCACGCGTAATAAAGATTTTTCTGTTGACGCATTAACCGAATTCCGTCATTTTTACATCCGGACGTCTAAACGTATAGAAGTTCACAACCAACAGACAACGACTTGTGATTGATGAGGTAAGGTATGAGCTTTTTTCACGCCAACCAGCGGGAAGCCCTGAACCAGAGCCTGGCGGAAGTACACGGCCAGATTAATGTTTCCTTTGAATTTTTCCCGCCGCGCACCAGTGAAATGGAACAGACCTTATGGAGCTCCATCGATCGCTTAAGCAGCCTTAAACCGAAATTTGTTTCGGTGACTTACGGCGCGAACTCCGGCGAGCGCGATCGCACACACAGCATTATCAAAGGTATTAAAGAGCGCACCGGGCTTGAAGCCGTGCCGCATCTGACCTGCATTGACGCCACGCGTGATGAACTGCGCACCATTGCTCAGGATTACTGGAATAACGGGATTCGCCATATTGTGGCGCTGCGCGGGGATTTACCGCCGGGCGGTGGGAAGCCGGATATGTATGCCGCCGATCTGGTGACATTGCTGAAAGAGGTGGCGGATTTCGATATTTCTGTCGCCGCTTACCCGGAAGTCCACCCGGAAGCGAAAAGCGCGCAGGCCGATCTGCTTAATCTGAAACGTAAAGTTGACGCCGGTGCCAGCCGAGCCATTACGCAATTCTTCTTTGATGTTGAAAGCTATCTGCGTTTTCGCGATCGCTGCGCGTCAACGGGTATTGATGTAGAGATCATCCCTGGCATTCTGCCGGTATCCAACTTTAAGCAGGCGAAAAAATTCGCCGATATGACCAATGTGCGCATCCCGGCGTGGATGTCACAAATGTTCGAAGGGCTGGATGATGATGCGGAAACCCGCAAGCTGGTGGGTGCAAATATCGCCATGGATATGGTGAAGATTTTAAGCCGCGAAGGGGTGAAGGATTTTCACTTCTACACGCTGAACCGCGCCGAAATGAGTTATGCCATTTGCCATACGTTGGGCGTTCGCCCGGCGATCTAAAATAATCCTCTGGATGGCGCTGCGCTTAACCGGCAATCGCAGCGCCACCGGGTTTTCTATTCTAAATGTTATTCCCACTCACCTAAAAAACGTTTGCCGTACTGGTCGGCGACCAGCAGCGCGGCATACACCTGATCCGGCGTTGCGCCGCCCGGCATATTGTGAATGGTTTCGCCTTCCGCGCAGGCCGCCTGTGCCACAATGCGCATCTTCGTCGGGATATCGGTTTTGATATCCAGTTGCGCCAGCGTAATCGGCAGACCGACGGTATGGCACAGCGCGGCGACGGTTTCGATCTCCTCTGTCGGCGCGTTTTCCAGCACCAACTGGGTTAAGGTCCCGAACGCCACTTTCTCGCCGTGGTAGTAGTGATGCGTATCCGCAATGGCGGTTAAACCATTATGGATGGCATGCGCCGCCGCCAGCCCGCCGCTCTCAAAACCTACACCGCTGAGGAAGGTATTCGCTTCCACTACGCGCTCCAGCGCTGGCGTGACTACATGCTGGTCGGCGGCCATCATCGCTTTTTCACCCTCCTCCAGCAGTGTGTTGTAACAGAGCTCCGCCAGCGCCAGGGCAGATTGCGTACATTGCCCGCCCGCCATGGTTTTTGCGCCACTGCGTGAACAGGCGCGGGCTTCAAACCAGGTGGAGAGCGCATCGCCAATGCCTGCCGCCAGTAAACGCGCGGGCGCACCGGCGACGATTTTGGTATCGACAATCACGCGGTCAGGGTTATTGGGAAGCAACAGATAACGGTCGAACTCGCCGTTGTCGGTATAAATCACCGACAGCGCACTGCAAGGCGCATCGGTTGACGCAATCGTTGGGGCAATCGCTACTGGCACCTGCATGAAATGCGCCAGCGCTTTCGCCGTATCCAGCGTTTTACCGCCACCGATGCCCAGCACTGCGCCACAGCCAGCTGTCTGGGCAATACCGCGTAAGCGGTCGATTTCCGTTTGTGAACATTCGCCGCCGAACGGCACCACTTCACAGGCCAGCCCGGCATCGGCCAGACTTTTTTGCAGCGTTTCCTGGGCGAAGCCGAGAACAAATTTATCGCCGACGACCAGCCAGCGGTCGCCCAGCGGTTTGAGATAGTCGCCGAGACGGGTGATAACGTCTGCACCCTGGATGTACTTGCCTGGCGACTGGATGATGCGATCCATATACTGCCTCCTTATTACATGTTGAGGTTGCCAAAAGCCGTTTTCCAGTCCTGCTCAAACTTCTCAATGGCTGACTCTACTGCTGGCGTATTGAGCATTTGTTGCGCTACATCTAAAGGAAGCGTAATAGCCTCGCATCCAGCTAACAGACAATCGAGGGCCTGGCGTGGTGTTTTGAAACTGGCGGCCAGCACCTTGCTTTCTGGCGCGTGCAGTTTCAGCAAGGTTTGCAGCTCCTGCACCATGCGCACACCGTCGCCGCCTTGTGCGTCGACGCGGTTAACGTAAGGCGCGACATATTTCGCCCCGGCCAGCGCGGCCAGCAACCCTTGCGCTGCGCTGTATACGGCGGTGCCGAGCGTCACAATGCCCTCTTTTTTCAACTGTTTGATTGCGGCAAGGCCTTCTGCGGTGACCGGGATTTTCACCACAATGTCCGGCAGGGCATTACTGAGGCGTTTCGCCTCGTTCACCATGCCGTCCGCGTCTCGACTCATCACTTGTGCAAACAGCGTTCCCTGCGGGCCAAGGACGTCTTGCAGGCGGGGCAATACATCCCACACAGCGGTTTTACCCGCCGCGATAATACTGGGGTTAGTCGTCACACCCGCCAGCGGATAAATACGCGCCAGGCGTTCTACTTCCGCAACGTTTGCGGTATCCAGATACAGTTCCATCGTGCTTCCTCCGATAACATTTCTGCTCACAGGATACGAGTGCGGGCCGGTTGCCTGCCATATAACAATTCTGCCAAACACTGGACAAATGTACGCTCAGTGGCAAAGTGAGATTTTGCTCACAAATTACGTTGCAATAGGGAGAAAAGAGGGTTTGGAACGGGGTGAGACATGAAGCTGTGCGTTTTTAACGTACAAAAATCCAGAAGCAAGCTTATTTCTCACTGAGATGGCTATGGTATTGCTGGCGATACTCGGAAGGGGATCGTTCGGTGTTTTTGCGAAACAGGCGGCAGAAGTAATTACTGTCGACAAACCCGCAACTGTGCGCCACTTCTTTAACTTTCAGGTCGTAGCCTTTGAGCAGCGTTTTCGCATGCTCCAGCCGGGTGTGATTGAGGTACTCATTAAAACCAATGGCACCGGTTTTCTGAAACAGGTGAGAGAGGTAATTGGGCGAAATATAAAATGCCTGCGCAACGGATTCGCGGGTCAGCGGCAGAGCGTAATGTTCGTCGATGTAGTCGCGAACGGCTTCGAACAACGCCTGGGTACGGGACGCGGTCTGGATCTGGCTGCCAAGCAAATCGTGGCAGTGGCTAAGCAGGCTGGTGACAATCAAACGGGCCGTTTGCTGTTCGGCGGGCTGCATCTGCATTTCATGCAGGGTTTGCAGCAGGAATGAGCCCACGCGCGGGCCACGGCGGGCAACATGCTGTTTCGCCAGGTTTTGTAGCGCCATGCCATCCCACTGCATCACGCTAAAGCTCAGTTGCTGCTTGCCAAACAGCACGCTCAGGGTCGTTGCCGGTGCCAGCCACTGTTGGTAATTCCAGCCGCCTGCGGGAACATACAAAACATCATGCTGCGTCATCAGCGAGGTTCCGCCGGCAATGCCGGTATCGGTTAGCGCGCCATCCAGCACGATTTCCAGACGCGGAAAATCGACCTGACAGGCCAGCGCAGGTACCGTTCCGTTCACGGCCGCGAAGCGGATTTTCCGAAGCGTAGCCGGGCCGTTTATCAGGCGGGAGAGAAGATGAGTGACGTCGTGGCTCATGATGGTCCTGGTGATAAAAAACAGGACAACCATAGCGCCGGGGCGAAAAAAAAGCCATCCCGCAGGGGATGGCCCGAACACGTTTACTGATTGGCGATCTGATCGCCATAAGGCAGCGCGTCGTAATCACGCAGCGCATTTTTCTTGTACGGGTTGCCGATCCAGCGGGTCGCCTCGACAAACTGCGGGCTGACGACAGAACGCGTCGCATCGTAACCGTCATAGCGTAAACCCGCCAAATCTGACCAGGTATGAATCAACTGCGAGCTGCTGTATTTGCGGTTGACGTCAGCGGCGAAATCACGCGGATGTGCGGCCTGCCATTTATCCGAGGTCCAGAGGATAAACGGAATGGTGTACATATGGCGCGTGGGTTCTGCTTCGTTACGCCCCTGAATATTATGCGGCGGCGTGTCGTAGACCTCTTCACCGTGATCGGAGAAGTAGAGCAGGAAGCCGTCAGGATCCGTCGCTTTGTAATCCTTAATCAGCGAGGCGACAACATGATCGTTAAAGCGGTTGGCATCATCATAGCTGTTGTAAGTCTCGGACTGATCGTGATCCAGCCCGGCGGGCTGATGGTCGGTCTTATCCGTAAATTTTCCCCAGTCTTGTGGATAGCGGAAGTCGTAACGAATATGCGTACCCAGCAGATGAACAATAATGAATTTCTTCGGCGCGGGATCGGCAAGCACGGTTTTAAACGGTTGCAAGACGTTCGTGTCATATTCACGGGCGCTCTGCGTGCGTTGCTGGTTCATATAGAACTGCACATCCGTCTGTTTTGAGAACACCGTCAGCATGGTGTTGCGCTCGGTCATTGTCTGCTGGTTGGTTATCCAGAAGGTTTTATACCCGGCCTGCTTCATCATGTTCATCAGCGAAGGCTGGGTGAGATAAAGGTCGGGATGCTGCTCATCCGCAAAGGTCAGCGCCTGTTGCAGGATTTCGATGGTATACGGGCGCGACGTCACCACATCATTGAACAGGGTCATACGCGGATCGCTTTTATGTAGCGCATCCAGTTCCGGCGTCGTTTCGCGCGGGTAGCCATACAGGCTCATATGACCGCGCTGCGTGGATTCGCCAATCACCAGCACCAGCGTACGCGGCGCATCACCGGAGGTATCGTGCAGATTCGCCAGCGGCGGCAAGGCATGGTTGCTGTCGAGCAGTTTATTAAGACTGCTTAACTGGTGACGATACTGCACGTATCCCATCACCAGTTGCCACGGCGCGGCAGGCTCCAGCCTGGAGGTCAGGCCCGAAGAAGCTTTGGCGAGATCCTGTTTGTTCTTCAGCATATTCATCGCCACCGGATGGAGAATCAATCCATACAGCAGGACGAATGAAACCAGCCAGCGCCACGGGGTTGGGATATAAACCGGGCGCAGGCGCGTCCAGAGGAAAATCGCCCCGGCCGTGTAGGCCAGCGCAACCAGCACCAGCTTCAGGCTAAAGTACTGGCCTAAAAACTCGCTCGCTTCGTGGGAATTGGATTCAAACATCACAAACAATACGCTCTGCGAGAACTCTTGCCCGTAAATGACGTAGTAACAGAGCATCGACAGAGAAGCCGCCCACAACACGATGCCGATCACGGCGGCCAGAATGCGGGTGTAACGCGGTAACAGGAAAACCGGAATAAGCCATAAGGAGCTAAACAGGACAGAGTCACGGAACCCGTTGGTTCCACTGTAGCCGCTCGTCAAAATAGCTATCTGCAATACCGTGGAGAAATACCAAAAGTAGAGAAGCACCCATCCAAGGGCTTTCACACTAAACGTCTGTTTAGCGTGAGTGTAAGTGGAACGCATACGAAGAGCCTGTGTGAGTAAATAGCGCCAAAAAATAGCGACTAAAGCTTAAGCGAACCTGAATGTTGTCTATTCAGGCAGATTTCTTTTAGTGAACATTCATCAATGAGAGTGAATTTCGGAAGGAATATAGGGAATATGAAGGAGATATGACAATCAAATTTTGCAGCATTTTTATCCACTGGACAAAAATGCTGCATTTGTTGAGCGTTGGTTGAAGTTGGGCTTTTAGCCGGTGTTACGCATCCCCGCCGCGACACCGGCGATGGTGACCATCAGCGCTTGTTCGACGCGGCTGTCCGACTCTTTGCCTTGTTCTTCCGCCAGGCGCGAACGGTGCAGCAATTCGGCCTGCAAGACGTTTAACGGGTCGGTATAGATGTTGCGAAGCTGGATGGACTCGGCAATCCATGGCAGATCGGCCATCAGGTGCGAATCGTTAGCAATGTCCAGCACCACTTTGATATCCGCTTCCAGCAGCTTGCGCAGCTCTTCGCCCAGCGGCCACAGTTCCGGTTTCACCAGGCGCTGATCGTAATATTCCGCCAGCCACAGATCCGCTTTCGAGAAGACCATCTCCAGCATGCCAAGGCGCGTTGAGAAGAACGGCCAGTCGCGACACATGGCTTCCAGCTCGCTCTGCTTGCCGTCTTCCACCACTTTTTGCAGCGCCGCGCCTGCGCCGAGCCAGGCCGGAAGCATCAGACGGTTCTGCGTCCAGGCGAAGATCCACGGGATTGCGCGCAGAGATTCAACGCCGCCGGTCGGGCGACGTTTCGCCGGGCGGGAACCCAGCGGCAGTTTACCCAGTTCCTGCTCTGGCGTTGCTGAGCGGAAATAGGGAACAAAGTCTTTATTTTCGCGCACATAGCCGCGGTACATCTCGCAGGAGATCTCTGACAGCTCATCCATAATATGACGCCATTCCGCTTCCGGCTCCGGCGGCGGCAGCAGGTTGGCTTCCATAATGGCGCTGGTGTACAGCGACAGGCTGCTGATGGTGACTTCCGGCAGGCCGTATTTAAAGCGGATCATCTCGCCCTGTTCGGTCACGCGCAGGCCACCTTTCAGGCTGCCCGGCGGTTGCGAAAGCAGTGCCGCATGCGCTGGCGCACCGCCACGCCCGATAGAACCGCCGCGACCGTGGAACAGCGTCAGTTCAATGCCCGCTTTTTCGCAGGTTTTAATCAGCGCGTCCTGGGCCTGGTATTGCGCCCAGCTTGCGGCCATCACGCCCGCGTCTTTTGCGGAGTCGGAATAGCCAATCATCACCATCTGTTTGCCCTGGATAAAGCCGCGATACCAGTCGATATTCAGCAACTGGGTCATTACGTCGTCGGCATTGTTCAGGTCATCAAGGGTTTCAAACAGCGGCGCGACCGGCAGCGCGAAACCGATGCCGGCTTCTTTCAGCAACAAGTGGACGGCCAGCACGTCGGACGGCGTTTTCGCCATCGAGATCACATACGCGGCGATGGATCCGCGCGGCGCTTCGGCGATCACCTTGCAGGTGTCCAGCACTTCGCGGGTCTCGTCGCTCGGCTCCCACTGGCGCGGCAGCAGCGGACGTTTGGAATTGAGTTCGCGGATCAGGAAGGCTTGTTTGTCTGCTTCTGACCAGCTTTCGTAATCGCCAATGCCGAGATAGCGGGTCAGTTCGCCCAGCGCTTCGGTATGGCGGGTACTTTCCTGACGAATATCGATACGCACCAGCGGCACGCCGAAGCACTTCACGCGGCGTAAGGTATCGAGTAGTTCGCCGTTGGCGATAATGCCCATGCCGCAGGCTTGCAGCGATTGATAACAGGCGTACAGCGGTTGCCAAAGTTGCTCATTCTGCGTCAACAGCCCGGCGGGTTTCGGCAATTTCTGGCCTTTCAGACGCGCTTCAAGCCAGCTTTGCGTTGCCATCAAATCGCCGCGCAGCTTTTTCATCAGATAGCGATACGGCTCGCGTGCACCTTCAGCGCCAGCCAGCTCGCGCAATTCGTCGGTACACTCCACCATCGACAGTTCAGAAATCAGCAACTGGATATCTTTCAGGAACAGATCGGTGGCTTTCCAGCGGCTGAGCAACAGTACGTGGCGGGTGATATCGGCGGTGACGTTCGGGTTGCCGTCGCGGTCGCCGCCCATCCAGGAGGTAAAGCGTACCGGCACAAAATCGACCGGCAGCTTGTAATTCAGGTTCTCTTCCAGCTGTTCGTTCAGCTCACGCAGGTAGTTTGGCACCCCTTCCCACAGGCTATTTTCCACCACTGCAAAGCCCCATTTGGCTTCGTCTACCGGGCTTGGGCGGTTTCTGCGAATTTCATCAGTGTGCCAGGACTGCGCAATCAGCTGGCGCAGACGGCGCATCAGCTGGTGGCGTTCATAATCGGCGATATCGCTGTTATCCAGTTGCTTTAAGCAGGCATTTACTTCCACCATTTTATGGATCAGCGTGCGACGCGTGATTTCGGTCGGGTGCGCGGTCAGTACCAGCTCCAGCGACAGCGATTCAATCGCTTTGATGATGGTGGTTTCATTGAGATGAGGTTGGTCTTTCAGCTTTCTGATGGTGCGGGCAATCACTTCCGGGTTGTTAGCGGCTTCGCCTTTCGCTGAAATGCTGTGGTACTGCTCGGCGGTGTTCGCCAGATTCAGAAACTGGCTGAATGCACGCGCGACTGGCAGCAGCTCGTCATTGGACAGATTCTGCAAGGTGGTGAGCAGTTCCTGGCGGTCGGCTTCGTTACCGGCGCGAGACGATTTGGACAGCTTACGGATTGTTTCGACGCGGTCGAGAATGTTCTCGCCCAGTGCATCCTTGATGGTATCCCCCAGCAGTTTGCCGAGCATACTGACATTACTACGCAACGCGGAATATTGTTCGTTCATGTTACCCCAGACACCCCATCTCAATTTATTTTGTTATACCTGCCGTTGAGCAGATATCAGACACCGTCTTTTATAAAGCCACGTAAAATTCATCGCGTCAATTGCGGCGAAATCGGTTCAGCAAACGAATAAACGGTGGCAATTTATGAAATTTAATTCACTTCGGGCCAGATAAGTTTCGCTTATGAAAATCACCCTTCGCGTGCATAAAAATCCCCTCAAAAGAGGGGACGATAAAGCGATGAACAGCCGTTAATGCCAGCAGAAATGGTGCACAACTTGCGTAATAAGTTCGCGCGTCGGCTTAATAAAGCGTGTTTCCAGGTATTCATCCGGTTGATGCGCCTGGTTGATTGAACCGGGCCCCAGCACCAGTGTCGGGCAGAGCGTTTGAATAAACGGCGCTTCGGTACAATAGTTCACCACATCGGTTTTTACCCCGAGTAAGTTTTCCACCACTTCCACCAATTGATGATCCGGCGGGCATTCGTAACCGGGGATTGGCGGATGCAGCTCAAACACATTCAGTCGACCCGGCCAGCGAGCACTGACCGGCTCCAGCGCCTCATTAAGCAGACCGTTCAGATCGTTGAGCGTCATGCCTGGCAGCGGGCGAATATCCATATGTAATTCACAGCAGGCGCAAATACGGTTTGCCGCATCACCACCGTGAATATGTCCAAGGTTCAGCGTCGGGTACGGCACGGTAAAGGCGTCGTAGTGATAGCGCTCTTTCAGGTTGTCGCGCAGTTGCAGAATATGGCCGATGGCGTCATGCATCAGTTCGATGGCGTTGACGCCGCGCGCTGGATCGCTGGAGTGGCCGGACTGGCCGAGAATGCGAATGCCGTTAGAGAGATGGCCTTTATGGGCGCGAACCGGTTGCAATGACGTGGGTTCGCCGATAATGGCGCAATCCGGGCGCAGTTGCGTATTTTCCGAAAAATAACGCGCGCCGGCCATGCTGGTCTCTTCATCGGCGGTGGCAAGGACATACAGCGGCTTGCTCAGTTTTGTCACATCGACGTCACGCAGCGCATCGAGAATAAATGCAAAAAAGCCTTTCATATCGGCAGTGCCAAGGCCGTAGAGCTTGTTGTCATGCTCGGTCAGGGTGAAAGGATCGCGCGTCCAGCGCCCATCATCAAAGGGCACCGTATCCGTGTGGCCGGTTAACAGCAAACCGCCTGCACCGGTTCCCGCGCTGGCAAGCATGTTGAATTTATTGCGCGTGCCGGGCACCGGCTGCACTTCAACAGTGAAACCGAGGTCGCCAAACCATCCTGCCAGCAAATTGATTAAAGACGCATTGCTTTGATCCAGTGCTTCTTCCGTTGCGCTGATCGACGGAGTGGCAATCAGGGCGCGGTAAATCTCGATAAATGGCGGCAAATTCATTTTCATTGTTGACATACCTGAGTTCGTGATAGTATCAATATTCATGCACTAAATGTGAATAAAAATACAATAATGTTGAGCGTAAGGGAACCCGCGAGGCGACTTTGCTCAGCGACGCGGGAGGGATGCTGAACCCTTCCATGGCCGAACATGACGTAAGAAGGTAGACCGCCCCGATGTTGAACACATTAATTGTGGGTGCCAGCGGTTACGCCGGCGCAGAGCTTGTGACCTATGTAAATCGCCATCCAGATATGAACATAACCGCTTTGACGGTTTCTGCGCAAAGTAATGATGCAGGAAAATGTATCTCTGATTTACATCCGCAGTTGAAAGGCATTGTTGATCTCCCGCTACAGCCGATGGCAGACATTGGCGACTTCCTTGACGACGTCGATGTTGTTTTCCTCGCCACGGCGCATGAAGTGAGCCACGATTTAGCGCCAGTGTGCCTGGCGGCGGGCTGCGTGGTGTTCGATCTCTCCGGCGCGTTCCGCGTTAACGATCCCGCGTTTTATGGAACATTTTATGGTTTTACCCATCAGCACGCCGATCTGCTTGCGCAGGCGGTTTACGGCCTGGCGGAGTGGAACCACGATCAAATCAAAGAGGCGCAACTGGTTGCCGTGCCGGGTTGCTACCCGACAGCGGCGCAGCTGTCGTTAAAACCGCTGATCGATGCCGGGCTGCTGGATCTCAACCAGTGGCCGGTGATCAACGCTACCAGCGGCGTAAGCGGAGCAGGGCGCAAAGCGGCGCTCTCCAACAGCTTTTGTGAAGTGAGCCTGCAACCGTATGGCATCTTCAACCATCGTCACCACCCGGAGATCGCCACGCATCTTGGCACCGATGTGATTTTCACTCCGCATCTGGCGAGCTTCCCGCGCGGGATCCTGGAAACCATTACCTGCCGTTTAAAAGCTGGCGTGACGCACGCGCAGGTGGCGGATGTGTTCAAACAAGCCTATGACAGCAAACCGCTGGTACGTCTGTATGACAAAGGCGTTCCGGCGCTGAAAAATGTGGTTGGCCTGCCGTTTTGCGATATCGGTTTTGCCGTGCAGGGCGAGCATCTGATTGTCGTCGCCACGGAAGATAACTTGCTGAAAGGCGCGGCGGCGCAGGCGATGCAGTGTGCCAATATTCGTTTCGGCTATGCTGAAACTCAGTCTCTTATCTAATCGAACAGGCGTGATGATGAATCCATTAATTATTAAGCTCGGTGGCGTACTGCTGGATAGTGAAGAAGCGCTGGAACGTTTGTTTACCGCACTGGTGCAATACCGCGCATCTCATCAACGTCCGTTAGTGATCGTCCACGGCGGCGGTTGCGTGGTCGATGAGTTAATGAAGCAGCTTAATCTGCCGGTGAAAAAGAAAAACGGCCTGCGTGTGACGCCCGCCGATCAAATCGACATTATTACCGGCGCGCTGGCGGGTACCGCCAATAAGACGCTGCTGGCATGGGCGAAAAAACATCACATCGCCTCGGTGGGCCTGTTCCTCGGTGACGGCGACAGCGTAAAAGTGACGCAACTGGATGAAGAACTCGGCCATGTCGGTTTAGCGCAGCCGGGTTCACCAAAGCTGATTAATGCGCTGCTGGACGGTGGTTTTCTGCCGGTGATCAGCTCCATCGGCGTGACTGATGAAGGTGAACTGATGAACGTCAATGCGGACCAGGCCGCGACCGCGCTGGCGGCAACGCTGGGTGCAGATCTGATCCTGCTCTCTGATGTGAGCGGTATTCTGGATGGCAAAGGCCAGCGCATTGCGGAAATGACAGCGGCCAAAGCTGAGCAATTGATTGCGCAGGGCATTATTACCGATGGCATGATCGTGAAAGTGAATGCGGCGCTCGATGCGGCCCGCTCGCTGGGTCGCCCGGTGGATATCGCTTCCTGGCGCCATGCCGAACAGTTACCGGCGCTGTTTAACGGCACGCCGATTGGCACGCGTATTCTGGCTTAATCACAGACACATTTATGTAGGCCGGATAAGCGCAGCGCCATCCGGCAAAATGAAAAAAGAAGGAAGCATATTATGGCACTTTGGGGCGGGCGTTTTACTCAGGCAGCGGATCAACGGTTCAAACAGTTCAATGACTCTTTGCGCTTTGACTACCGCCTGGCGGAGCAGGATATCGTTGGCTCTGTGGCCTGGTCTAAAGCGTTAGTGACCGTTGGCGTGCTGACTCAGGCTGAGCAGCAGCAACTGGAAGAAGCGCTCAACAATTTGCTGGAAGAGGTGCGCGCCAACCCGCAGCAGATCCTGCAAAGCGATGCGGAAGACATTCACAGCTGGGTGGAAGGTAAGCTCATCGACAAAGTGGGCCAGTTGGGCAAAAAACTGCACACCGGGCGCAGCCGTAACGACCAGGTGGCGACAGATTTGAAACTGTGGTGCAAAGAAACCATCAGTGAATTGCTGCTGGCGAACCGCCAGTTACAAAGTGCGCTGGTGGTCACCGCAGAGAACAACCAGGACGCCGTGATGCCGGGTTATACGCATCTGCAACGCGCGCAGCCGGTGACGTTCGCGCACTGGTCTTTGGCCTACGTTGAGATGCTGGCCCGTGATGAAAGCCGTTTGCAGGATGCGCTGAAACGCCTGGATGTCAGCCCGCTGGGCTGCGGTGCGCTGGCCGGTACAGCGTATGAAATCGACCGTGAACAACTGGCGGGCTGGTTAGGTTTTGCTTCGGCAACCCGTAACAGCCTGGACAGCGTTTCTGACCGCGATCACGTGCTGGAGCTGCTCTCTGACGCCTCAATTGGCATGGTGCATCTGTCGCGTTTTGCCGAAGATCTCATCTTCTTTAACTCTGGCGAAGCCGGGTTTGTTGAGTTGTCCGATCGCGTCACCTCGGGGTCATCCCTGATGCCGCAGAAGAAAAACCCGGATGCGCTGGAGCTGATCCGCGGGAAATGCGGCCGAGTGCAAGGCGCATTGACCGGGATGATGATGACGCTGAAAGGCCTGCCGTTGGCCTACAACAAAGATATGCAGGAAGACAAAGAAGGGCTGTTCGACGCGCTTGATACCTGGCTTGACTGCCTGCATATGGCGGCGCTGGTGCTGGACGGCATTCAGGTGAAACGCCCGCGTTGCCAGGAAGCGGCGCAACAGGGTTACGCGAACGCGACAGAACTGGCCGATTACCTGGTGGCGAAAGGGGTACCGTTCCGTGAAGCGCACCATATTGTGGGTGAAGCGGTAGTGGAAGCGATTCGCCAGGGCAAGCCGCTGGAAGCGCTGTCGCTGGCCGATCTGCAACAGTTCAGCCCGGTCATTGGCGATGATGTTTATCCTGTCCTGTCCCTGCAATCGTGCCTTGATAAGCGCGCGGCAAAAGGTGGCGTGTCGCCGGTGCAAGTTGCGCAGGCGATTGCTGAGGCGAAAGCGCGGCTCGTGTAATGGCGTATAAATGAAATGAAGAGCCTGGCATCACGCCGGGCTTTTTTATGGCAAAAAAAAGCGGACACTCGGGTCCGCAAACGTTCACGTTGGCTTTAGTTATTCAGAGAAAAACGGAGGGAAAACGGTCTCAACAAGGGTAATTGAGGTACCGCTACGTTTCTGGAGCTAATTATTGTACAGAACGCTTGATAGGGATAATCGTTCATTGCTATGCTATCTATCGCCATGAACTATCGTGGCGACGGAGGATGAGTATGAATATTCGTGATCTTGAATACCTGGTGGCATTAGCCGAACACCGCCATTTTCGTCGTGCAGCCGACTCCTGCCACGTTAGCCAACCCACGCTGAGCGGGCAGATCCGTAAACTGGAAGATGAACTGGGCGTCATGCTGCTGGAGCGTACCAGCCGCAAAGTCCTGTTTACCCAGGCCGGTTTGTTGCTGGTGGATCAGGCGCGTACCGTGCTGCGCGAGGTCAAAGTGCTGAAGGAAATGGCAAGCCAGCAGGGGGAAAGCATGTCCGGCCCGCTGCATATTGGTCTGATCCCAACCGTTGGACCTTACTTGCTGCCGCATATTATTCCTCAGCTGCATCAAACCTTCCCAAAACTCGAAATGTACCTGCATGAAGCGCAGACGCATCAGCTACTGGCGCAGCTCGACAGCGGTAAGCTCGACTGTGCGATCCTGGCGCTGGTGAAAGAGAGTGAAGCGTTTATCGAAGTGCCGCTTTTCGACGAACCAATGATGCTGGCGATTTATGAAGATCACCCGTGGGTTAACCGTGAATGCGTGCCGATGGCCGATCTGGCGGGCGAAAAATTGCTGATGCTGGAAGATGGCCACTGCCTGCGCGATCAGGCGATGGGCTTCTGTTTTGAAGCGGGCGCGGATGAAGATACCCATTTCCGCGCAACCAGCCTGGAAACGCTGCGTAATATGGTGGCGGCCGGAAGTGGTATTACGCTGCTGCCTGCGCTGTCAGTACCGCGTGAACGCAAACGCGATGGCGTCGTTTACTTGCCGTGCATCAAGCCGGAACCGAAACGGACTATTGGCCTGGTTTATCGTCCGGGTTCGCCGCTGCGCAGCCGCTATGAGCAGCTGGCAGAGGCCATCCGCAGTGCGATGAATGGCCATTTCGACAATACGTTAAAACAGGCGGTTTAAGCCGTTTAGCGCCGCTACCCGATAAGCTTCCGCCATTGTTGGGTAGTTAAAGGTGGTGTTAACAAAGTATTCAATCGTGTTACCGCCACCTTTCTGCTCCATAATCGCCTGGCCGATATGAATGATTTCGGCCGCGCGCTCGCCAAAGCAATGGATCCCCAGAATCTCCTTGGTTTCACGGTGAAACAGGATCTTCAGCGTTCCAACATTCATACCCACGATTTGCGCCCGCGCGAGGTGTTTAAACTGCGCGCGACCCACTTCGTACGGCACTTTCATGGCGGTAAGCTGCTGTTCGGTTTTACCAACGGAACTAATTTCCGGGATGGTGTAGATGCCGGTCGGGATATCTTCAATCAGATGCGCCGTGGCTTCGCCTTTCACCATCGCCTGCGCAGCGATACGGCCCTGATCGTACGCCGCTGAGGCCAGGCTTGGATAACCGATTACATCGCCCACGGCGTAAACGTGCGGCAGCGCGGTCTGGTACATGCTGTTGACCTTCAACTGGCCGCGCCCGTCTGCTTCGAGACCAATATTGCCCAGTTGCAGACTGTCGGTGTTGCCGGTACGACCGTTGGCGTAAAGCAGGCAGTCGGCTTTCAGCTTTTTGCCCGATTTCAGGTGCATGATCACGCCATCATCCAGCGGTTCGATGCGTTCATACTCTTCGTTATGGCGAATCACCACGCCGCTGTTCCAGAAATGGTACGAAAGGGAATCTGACATCTCTTGATCGAGAAACGCCAGCAGGCGATCGCGGGTGTTGATCAGATCCACTTTGACGTTCATTCCCCGGAAGATCGATGCATATTCGCAGCCGATCACCCCAGCACCATAGATGATCACATGGCGGGGTTCATGATGCATATCGAGAATCGAGTCGCTGTCGTAAACGCGCGGGTGAGCGAAATCCACATCCGTAGGGTGGTAAGGACGTGAACCACAGGCAATGACAAATTTTTCGGCGGTGATCGTCTCGACAGTGCCGTCGTGGCACTCCAGCGCCAGCGTGTGGTCATCAATAAAATGGGCGCTACCTTCTAAGATTTCGCAGTGGTTACGCTCATAAAAACCCTGACGCATACGCGTTTGCTGGTTAATCACGCTTTCGGCATGGTTCAGGATATCGGAGAAAGAGGAGCGAAGAAGACGGGTATGATCGCTGTAAAGCGGGTTCTGGTTGAATTCGATAATACGGCTAACCGCGTGGCGCAGCGCTTTTGATGGGATGGTTCCCCAGTGCGTGCAGCCGCCACCGACGTTGTGGTAACGCTCAATAACCGCTACCCGTGCTCCCTGTTTAACCAGGCCCATGGCTGCGCCTTCGCCGCCGGGACCGGAGCCTATTACTATTGCATCATAATCGTAGGAATGTGGCATGGTAAGGCTTACCTGTTCTTATACATAAAAGCAACATAATACTAACATCGTTGGCGGGATAACCCAATTATCACTGTGCTTTTTTCCGGCATAAAAGAAGAATATGCGCGTAAACAATCAGTCACAATCCAGTACAATCCGTTCAGAATTATTCTCTGGTATAGTGCCAGCAGGCCTTTGGAAGGATTCAGACATCGTGATGGGTGTAAGAGCGCAACAAAAAGAGAGAACCCGGCGTTCGCTGGTTGAAGCCGCATTTAGCCAACTTAGCGCTGAGCGTAGCTTTACCAGCCTCAGCCTGCGAGAAGTCGCCCGCGAGGCGGGCATTGCGCCGACGTCTTTTTATCGACATTTTCGCGACGTTGATGAACTTGGCCTGACCATGGTCGATGAAAGCGGGCTGATGCTGCGCCAGTTGATGCGCCAGGCGCGCCAACGTATCGCCAAAGGCGGGAGCGTTATCCGCACATCGGTCTCCACTTTTATGGAGTTTATCGGCAATAATCCTAATGCTTTTCGGCTACTGTTACGTGAGCGTTCCGGGACGTCCGCGGCGTTTCGTGCAGCGGTCGCGCGTGAAATCCAGCATTTTATTGCGGAACTTGCTGACTACCTCGAACTCGAAAACCATATGCCGCGCGCGTTTACGGAAGCGCAGGCTGAAGCCATGGTGACGATTGTGTTTAACGCCGGTGCGGAAGCGCTGGACGTGAGCGTAGAGCAGCGCAAGCAATTAGAAGAGCGGCTGGTATTACAGCTGCGCATGATTTCGAAGGGCGCATATTACTGGTATCGCCGTGAACAGGAAAAAATGGCGCATCAACCGACGAGTGAAGGATGAGTAATGAAACAGTCAGGTCAAGAGAAAGGTACGTTGCTGCTGGCGCTGATCGCTGGTTTGTCTATTAACGGTACGTTTACCGCCATTTTTAGCGCCCTCGTACCGTTCTCTCTATTCCCGATTATCTCGTTAGTGCTGACGATCTACTGTCTGCACCAACGCTACCAGAACCGTACAATGCCCGTTGGCTTACCGGGGCTTTCCGCCGCCTGCTTTATTCTTGGCGTACTGCTTTATAGCGCCGTGGTGCGCGCAGAATATCCGGATATGGGTTCCAACTTCCTGCCTGCGCTGCTGTCGGTGATTCTGGTGTTCTGGATTGGTTTTCGCCTGCGTAACCGTAGCCGTCAACACGAAGCATCAGAGTGATGAATATGCCGGAGAGCCGCTCCGGCATAACGTCTTACTTGCGGGTTAACAGCACGCCGCACTCCATATGGTGCGTGTAGGGGAACTGATCGAACAGCGCCAGACGCGAAACCTTATGCGTCTGGCTTAATGTTTCCAGGTTTTTGCACAATGTTTCCGGGTTACAGGAAATATAAAGAATGCGCGGGTAAGCCTGCACCATCTTCTCGGTTTCTGCATCCAGCCCGCTGCGCGGCGGATCGACAAAAATCGTCTCACACTGGTAGCTCTTCAGATCGATACCCTGCAAGCGGTTAAAGGCGCGAACGCCGTTCATCGCCTGGGTAAACTCTTCTGCCGACATGCGGATAATCTGCACATTATCAATGTGGTTTGCCGCGATGTTGTATTGCGCTGCCGCCACCGATGGTTTGGCGATTTCAGTGGCCAGCACGCGGTCAAAATTGCGCGCCAGCGCCAGGGAGAAGTTACCGTTTCCGCAGTACAGCTCCAGCAGATCGCCCGTCGCATCGCGCGTAACATCCAGCGCCCACTCCAGCATCTGGATATTCATTGCCGCATTCGGCTGGGTAAAGCTGTTCTCCACCTGGCGGTAAATCATCTCTCTGCCGCCCACTGGCAGGCGCTCGTCAACAAAGTCCTGGTCCAGTTCGATTTTGGTTTTGGTCGCACGGCCAATAATCTGCACATTCAGGTTTTGCGCGCGCATCGCATCGCGCAGACGGGTAGCTTCTTCCTGCCACTCTGTATCCAGTTTTTTGTGATACAGCAGCGTCACGATTGCCTGGTTGCTCAGGGTGCTCAGATAATCGATTTGAAAAAGTTTGTGGCGCAGCGTGTTGTTGCTGCGCACCGCATCAATCATCACTTTCATTAATTGATTAATCAGCTCGCTCGCTGCCGGGAAGCTATCGACGCGGATACGCGATTTTGTCTGCTGCTCGAAGATGATGTGGTAGAGATCGTCGCCATCATGCCATATACGGAACTCGGCACGCATACGGTAATGGCTGACCGGTGAGCGGAACACCTCCGGAAGTGGCGCGGAAAAAGGCGTCATCATTGCTTGCAGACGCACGACTTTTTCGGCCAGTTGGGCTTCGTACTGTTCTGTCGGCAGGTGTTCTGGGGTCATGATGCTTCCTGAGTGATTATGAATAACGCGGCGATTGTAGGGATTGCTCACGGGATGTCCAGCCCTGGATGCCAGCGAAATACTACTTAGCAGTCTGGACATCTATATGTAACAGAATGTAGCATCCGGGTTCCGGTCCTGTGAGTTAAAAGGGAACCCAGTGCAAATCTGGGGCTGACGCGCAGCGGTAAGGATAAAGGTGAGAGGACAGACACTGCCTGCGGGTGGGAAGTCACCATCTCGTTGTACCTCCAAGCCCGAAGACCTGCCGGAATACGTCGCATCTGGTTAACATCATCGCGAGCTACTGATGGAACCTGCGGCATCCTTTTGATTTTGTGGATGCTTACACAATGATTAAAAAAGCTTCGCTGCTGACGGCGCTCTCCGTCACGGCATTTTCCGGCTGGGCGCAGGATAGCGGCTCAGACAGTTTAGTGGTGACAGCAAATCGTTTTCAACAACCGGTTAAGACGGTGCTGGCGCCGACGGAAGTTGTCACGCGTGAGGATATTGATCGCTGGCAGTCTCGCTCACTGGTTGATGTCCTGCGTCGTCTGCCTGGCGTAGATATCGCGCAAAACGGCGGCCTGGGGCAAACCGCATCTGTCTATGTTCGTGGAACCGAAGCCAAACACTTGTTGTTACTGATTGACGGTGTGCCGGTTGCCCGCTCGGGCATTTCCAACGATCCCGAACTTAACCAAATCCCGCTCTCTCTGGTGCAGCGCGTGGAATATATTCGCGGGCCGCGCTCGACCGTTTACGGCTCTGGCGCGATCGGCGGCGTGGTTAACGTCATTACCCTGACGGGAGACGAAAAATCACAAATCAATGCGGGCATGGGTTCCAGGGGTTATCAAACCTACGACGGTACTGTGCGCCAGCGTTTTGGTGACACCGTTGCTACCGCCGCTGGTTCTTATACCAGCACGCGTGGGTTTAACGTCCAGCCAGATTCGACATGGGATCATGACGGCGACCGCGATGGTTACCGTAATAAAACTTTCTGGGGAAGTTTGCAGCATAAATTTAACGAGAGCTTCGACGGTTTCTTCCGTGGCTATAACTTCAGCAATAATGTCGATTACGATCTGGGCAGTGCGCCTTATACGGCAGATTACAGCGCCGATGAGCGTCAGTTATATGTGCAGGGTTGGGATACCGGCCTGAACTTCAGGCAAGGGATTTACTCTTCTCAACTGCTGGCGAGCTACCAGAAAAGCAAAGACTACAACTACAGTAGCATTTATGGCCGCTATCACGACGGTACCACGCTAGATGATATGGAACAGCGTTATATTCAGTGGGGCAATAACGTTGAGGTTGGTAAAGGCTCGGTCAGTGCGGGTGTGGACTGGAAACAGGAGCGCCTGGTGTCGTCGAATACAACGACTCGCGATGCCTACAAGCGCGAGAACACCGGCTTGTATCTGACCGGAATGCAGCAATTGGGCGATGTCACGCTCGAAGCGTCTGGCCGTGAAGACAAAGATGATGAGTTTGGCTGGCACGGTACCTGGCAGACTGCCGCAGGCTGGGAATTCGTGGAGAATTATCGCCTGACTGTTTCTTATGGCACTGGCTTCCTCGCGCCGTCGCTGGGGCAGCAATATGGCGCTAAGCGTTTCACGATTGCCTCTAACCCGGATCTCAAACCGGAAGAGTCAAAACAGTGGGAAGCGGGTGTTGAGGGGTTAACCGGCCCGGTGGACTGGCGTTTGTCTGCTTATCGTTATGAGATCGATAACCTTATCACTTATAGTGATACGGCTTACTACAACATCAACTCTGCCACTATTAAAGGTGTCGAGTGGACCGGAAGCGTCGATACGGGCATTTTCTCGCATCGCGTCACGTTGCAATACATTGATCCGCGTGATGATGAAACCCATGAAGTGCTGCCGCGCCGCTCGAAGCGCCAGGCGAAGTATGAGCTTGATTGGTCCGCCTTCGATGTGGATATGAACCTGGCCTGGGCGTATTTCGGTAAGCGCTATGATAATCGTTCGTCAGCCTATAACCCGCAGCAACGTATTCTGCCAAGTTATAGTACGGTCGATTTTTCTGCTTCATATCCTGTGACCTCTCATCTGACAGTTCGTGGTAAAATCGCCAACCTGTTCGATAAAGAGTACGAGACAGCATATGGCTACCAAACTGCAGGACGGGAATATACCTTGTCTGGCAGCTACACCTTCTGATGCACGTCCCACCGTCCTGGTGTTTGACTCCGGCGTCGGTGGGTTATCCGTTTATGATGAGATCCGGCATCTTCTGCCGGATCTGCATTACATCTACGCTTTCGACAACGTTGCTTTCCCTTATGGGGAAAAAAGCGAAGCGTTCATCGTTGAGCGAGTTGTCGAGATTGTTACCGCCGTTCAGGCGCAATACCCCCTCGCACTGGCCGTTATAGCCTGCAATTCGGCAAGCACCGTTTCGCTACCCGCGCTGCGCGATAAATTTACCTTCCCTGTTGTAGGCGTAGTGCCAGCTATTAAACCTGCGGCGCGCTTAACGGCGAACGGCATTGTTGGGCTACTGGCGACGCGCGGCACGGTGAAACGACCTTATACGCACGAATTGATTGCACGTTTCGCCAATGAATGCCGGATTGAAATGCTGGGGTCGGCGGAGCTGGTGGAATTAGCCGAAGCAAAACTGCACGGTGAGCCCGTGCCGCTTGAGGAGTTGCGTCGTATCCTGCGACCGTGGCTGCGCATGCAGGAGCCGCCAGATACGGTGGTGTTGGGATGCACGCATTTCCCGTTATTGCAGGAAGAGTTGTTGCAGGTGCTGCCGGAAGGGACGCGGCTGGTGGATTCCGGCTCGGCTATCGCCCGTCGTACCGCCTGGCTTCTTGAACACGAAGCGCCGGATGCAAAATCGTTTGGCGAGAATATTGCTTATTGCATGGCATTGACGCCCGGGACTGCGCAATTACTGCCCGTTTTGCAGCGCTACGGTTTCAAAAAGCTCGAAAAACTGGCACTTTAGGGCTGTTTTGCGCAAAAAAGAGACGGTTGAAAACTTTTTTGAAATTAGGGGTTGTCAGCGGAAATTAACCGTCAATGATGCGCAATGCCGGGATTGAAGTGGTCGAAGCACTGAAAGTTAACCTGATGCGTGTCTTTCTGCGCCGCATGGATTTACGCCAGCACCGCAAAATTGTACTTATTGATAACTACATTGCTTATACCGGCAGTATGAACCTGGTCGATCCCCGCTTCTTTAAACAGGATGCCGGAGTCGGGCAATGGGTTGATTTAATGGCGCGTATGGAAGGCCCGGTTGCCACGGCAATGGGCATTGTTTACTCCTGCGACTGGGAAATTGAAACCGGCAAGCGCATTCTTCCGCCACCGCCGGATACCAATATCATGCCCTTCGAAGAAGCCAGCGGGCATACGATTCACACTATCGCTTCCGGCCCCGGTTTCCCGGAAGACTTGATTCACCAGGCGCTGCTGACGGCGGTTTATGCTTCTCGTGAATATTTGATCATGACTACGCCCTATTTCGTGCCCAGCGACGATTTACTGCACGCTATCTGTACCGCTGCCCAGCGCGGCGTGGATGTGAGCATTATTCTGCCGCGCAAGAATGACTCTGTTCTGGTGGGCTGGGCCAGCCGCGCGTTCTTCACCGAGCTGTTGGCTGCCGGGGTAAAAATCTATCAATTTGAAGGCGGCTTACTGCACACCAAGAGCGTGCTGGTTGACGGGGAACTGAGCCTGATCGGCACGGTGAATCTGGACATGCGCAGCCTGTGGCTTAACTTTGAGATAACGCTGGTGATTGACGATGCGGGATTTGGCGGCGATCTGGCTGCGGTGCAGGATGACTATATTTCCCGCTCCCGGTTACTTGATGCGCGTTTGTGGGTAAAACGTCCGTTCTGGCATCGCATTGCCGAACGACTGTTTTACTTCTTTAGCCCGTTGCTGTAAAACGTGCCCAACAGACGTGAAGAGGTAATCATGGAAATGGATCTGAACAATCGCCTGACTGAAGACGAAACGCTTGAACAGGCTTATGACATCTTCCTCGAACTGGCTATGGATAATCTTGATCCGGCGGACGTCATTCTTTTCAATTTGCAGTTTGAAGAGCGTGGTGGTGCGGAGCTGTTTGATCCAGGCGAAGACTGGAAGGAACATGTGGATTACGATTTAAACCCGGACTTCTTCGCCGAAGTGGTGATTGGGCTGGCGGATACCGACGGTGGTGAAATTAATGATGTGTTTGCGCGCATATTACTGTGTCGCGAAAAAGATCATAAGCTTTGTCATATTCTCTGGCGCGAATAAGCGCGGAAAAGCAAAAGGGCTGACACAATGTCAGCCCTTTTTTATGCGTCGATTAAAGCGGGTCGACTTTCAGGCAGGAAACCGCGTGGCGGAAGCTACCTTCCAGCACCGGGCGCGTTTCGGCGCATTCTGGCCCGGCAATCGGGCAACGGGTGCGGAACACACAGCCTGACGGCGGATTAATGGGCGACGGCAAATCCCCTTCCAGCAACTGGATAGTCTTGTTCTTTTCCACATCCGGGTCGGGCACCGGCACAGCCGACATCAGCGCTTTGGTGTAAGGATGCAGCGGGTTCTGATACACCTCATCGTAAGTGCCCAGCTCGACCGCATGACCTAAGTACATCACCAGCACGCGGTCGGAAATGTGTTTCACCACCGCCAGGTCGTGGGCGATAAAGATCAGCGACAGCCCCATTTCACGCTGTAACTGTTGCAGCAAGTTCACCACCTGCGCCTGGATGGAAACATCCAGCGCCGAAACCGGTTCGTCACAGATAATCAGCTTCGGCTCGAGGATCAGCGCGCGGGCAATCCCGATACGTTGACACTGACCACCGGAAAACTCATGGGGATAACGGTTGATCAGGTTCGGCAGCAGGCCCACTTTCATCATCATCGCTTTGACGCGGTCACGCACTTCCTGACGCGACATCTTCGGATGGTAGGTCCGCAGCGGCTCGGCAATAATTTCACCGATAGTCATACGCGGGTTCAGGGAGGCCAGCGGATCCTGGAAAATCATCTGAATGTCGCTGCGCACTTCGCGCCACTCTTCCGGTTTCATGCCCAGCAGATCTTTGCCCAGCCACGCGACTTTACCGTCAGTGGCTTTCACCAGACCGATAATCGCGCGGGCAAAGGTCGATTTGCCGCAGCCGGATTCACCCACCACGCCAAGGGTTTCCCCTTCGTATAAACGCAGCGTGACGCCATCGACCGCTTTCAGTGTTTTCGGCGGCTGCCAGAACCATTGCCTGCCGTCTTTAATATCGAAATGCACCTTCAGATCGGCGATTTCCAGCAGCACTTTTCTCTCTTCGGTTACAGCGTTCATACTAATTCCTCCACCGGCTTAAAGCAGGCGCGCAAGCGACCCGGGGCAAACTCCTCCAGCGGTGGAGCGTTATTGCAAATGTCCATCGCGTGCGGGCAGCGTGGCTGGAACGGGCAACCTTTCGGCAGACGCAGCAGGTTTGGCGGGTTGCCTGGAATGGTCAGCATCGATTCGCCTTCCGCATCGAGACGCGGTACCGCATTCAGCAGGCCAATAGAGTACGGATGCGAAGGCTGATAGAACACATCACGGGCTTTGCCGTACTCCATCGTCCGCCCGGCATACATCACCAGCACTTTGTCGCAAATACCGGCGACGACGCCCAGATCATGGGTAATCATGATAATCGCGGTGTTGAACTCGCGCTTCAGCTCGTTCAGCAGCGTCATGATTTGTGCCTGCACGGTCACGTCCAGCGCGGTTGTCGGTTCATCGGCAATCAGCAGTTTTGGCCGACACAGCAGCGCCATGGCAATCATCACGCGCTGGCGCATGCCGCCGGAGAACTCGTGCGGGTACATGCGCATGCGCTTGCGCGCTTCCGGCATTTTTACCGCGTCGAGCATTTTCACCGACTCTTCAAACGCTTCCGCTTTGCTCATGCTTTTATGCAGCATCAGCACTTCCATTAACTGCTCGCCCACCCGCATGTAAGGGTTCAGCGAGGTCATCGGATCCTGGAAAATCATCGAGATCTGCTCGGCGCGCAGTTTATTCAGCGCATGTTCCGGCAGATTGAGGATCTCTTTGCCGTTAAAGGTCGCCGAACCGCCGATACGCCCGTTCGACGCCAGCAGGCCCATTAATGCAAAGGCGGTCTGGGATTTACCGGAGCCGGATTCGCCCACGATGCCCAGCGTTTCACCGGCGCGCAGCGAGAAGTTCAGGTCGTTAACAGCCGTTACATCACCGTCCGGCGTCTGGAATGTCACCCGTAAGTCTTTAACATCCAGAAGAACGTTCGATTGCTGCTGCGTCGCTGACGCCAATGAGGTTTCAATAATGCTCATAACAGCACTCCTTAACGGTCTTTCGGGTCGAGGGCATCACGCAGGCCATCGCCGATAAAGTTAAAACAGAACAAGGTAACAACGAGGAAACCCGCCGGGAACAGCAGTAGCCACGGAGAGACTTCCATTGAGTTTGCGCCATCGCTTAACAGCGCGCCCCAGCTGCTCAGCGGCTCCTGAGTACCGAGGCCGAGGAAGCTCAGGAAGGATTCGAACAGGATCATGCTTGGCACCAGCAGCGAGGCATAAACCACCACCACGCCCAGTACATTTGGCACGATATGGCGCAGGACGATATTCGCGGTAGAAACACCGCCCACCTGTGCCGCTTCGATAAACTCTTTACGCTTCAGGCTCAGGGTCTGGCCGCGCACAATACGCGCCATATCGAGCCAGGAAACCATGCCGATGGCCACAAAGATGAGCAGAATGTTCTGCCCGAAAAAGGTCACCAGCAGAATGACGAAGAACATAAACGGGAAGGAGTTGAGGATCTCCAGCAAACGCATCATCACCGAGTCAGTTTTGCCGCCAAGGTAACCAGACAAGGAGCCATACAGCGTGCCGAGAACCACCGCCACCAGCGCCGCCGCAATACCGACTATCAGCGAGATACGCCCGCCGATCGCCACACGCACCAGCAGGTCGCGCCCGGAAGAGTCCGTGCCGAAATAGTGGCCGGACTCCATATCCGGCTGGGCGGACATCATGCCCCAGTCGGTATCGAAATAGCTAAACTGCGACAGTATCGGTGCCAGCGTCACAAACAAGGCAATCACGACCAGCACGACCAGGCTCGCGACCGCCGCGCGGTTATGCATGAAGCGGCGACGCGCATCCTGCCACAGGCTGCGTCCTTCGACGTCGAGTTTTTCACTGAAGTTTTCCAGCGCCTCGCTGTTTTTCTTACTTAACATCATGGCGAACTCCAGTCTTAATAACGGATTTTCGGATCGATGATGGCGTACAGCACATCGACGATCGCGTTAAACAAAATGGTCAGCGTGCCGACCAGAATGGTCAGACTCAGCACCAGCGAGTAGTCACGGTTCAGTGCGCCATTGACGAACAACTGGCCGATACCCGGCAAACCGTAGATTGTCTCGATAACCATCGAGCCGGTGATAATGCCGACAAACGCCGGCCCCATATAGGAGAGCACGGGCAGCAAGGCGGGTTTCAGGGCATGGCGGAAAATTATCCGGCGCATCGGCAGGCCTTTCGCCCTGGCGGTACGGATAAAGTTGGAGTGCAACACTTCAATCATCGACCCACGGGTAATGCGCGAGATACTGGCGATATAGGCCAGGGACAAGGCAACCATCGGTAAGATCATAAATTTCGGTGCGCCGCCATTCCAGCCACCGGCGGGAAGCCATTGCAGCAAAATGGCGAAGATCATCACTAATAGCGGCGCGACAACGAAGCTCGGGATAACCACCCCAGTCATGGCTAACCCCATGACGGTGTAATCCCATTTGGTGTTCTGGTTCAGCGCAGCAATAACCCCTGCCGTAACGCCAAAGACAATCGCCAGGATAAAGGCCGCCGCGCCTAATTTTGCCGAAACCGGGAAGCTTGCCGCGACCAGATCATTGACGGTGTAGTCTTTGTATTTAAACGAGGGACCGAAATCGAAATGCGCCAGCTGTTTCAGGTAGCTCAAATATTGCGTAAGGATGGGATCGTTTAAATGGTATTTCGCTTCGATATTCGCCATCACTTCTGGCGAGAGCGCACGTTCACCGGTAAAAGGGCTGCCCGGTGCGAGACGCATCATAAAGAACGAAATAGTGATAAGAATAAAGAGCGTTGGGATCGCTTCAAGACAGCGACGTAGGATAAATTTCAACATTGCCCGTACCTTCTGGCCTGTGCCTTTTGCACATTCTCTTTCAGGCGGCGATGACGCTGCCTGCGATTGATGTGTTTTGGTGCGATAAAAATAAGACACTGTGAGGCAGGTTTCCCTGCCCCACTCTTTGCCATTAATGCTTGATAATATACAAGTTTTTAACGTAGATATTATCCATCGGGTCTTTACCCGTATAGCCACCCACCCACGGTTTCACCAGACGGGCGTTCACGTAGTAATAAACCGGCACGATCGCGGAGTCTTTATCAAGCTGCTGTTCAGCTTTGGAGTAAAGCTCAGTGCGTTGTGCTTCGTCAGTGACTTTCAGCGTATCGCCGATAATCTTGTCAAACGCCGGGCTCTTATAGTGCGCGGTGTTGTTGGAGCTATCGGAAAGCATGGTGTTCAGGAAGGATGTCGGCTCGTTATAGTCCGCACACCAGCCTGCACGTGCCACATCAAAAGTGCCCTGATGACGCGTATCGAGGAAGGTTTTCCACTCCTGATTCTCCAGCTTGACGTTCGCACCGAGGTTTTTCTTCCAGATAGATGCCACGGCGATCGCCAGTTTTTTGTGCAAATCGGAGGTGTTATACAGCAGGTTGAACGTCAGCGGTTTGTCAGCGGTATAGCCTGCTTCAGCCAGCAGTTTTTTCGCTTCGGCGTTACGTTGCTCCTGGGTCAGCTTAAACCAGTCTGGCTCAGTCAGTTTTGCACCATCGGTATACGGCGGAGTGTAGCTGTAGGCCGGCAGATCGCCCTGGTTTTTCACTTTATTAACGATGATGTCGCGATCCAGCGCCAGTTTCAGAGCGGTACGGACTCGAACGTCAGTGAACGGCGCTTTCTGGTTGTTGATTTCGTAGTAATAAGTACACAGATACGGGTCAACGTGGACTTCTTTGGGGATCTCTTTTTTCAGTTTCTGGAACAGTTCAATCGGCATGTTGTTATAGGTCATGTCGATTTCGCCGCTGCGATAGCGGTTAACGTCGGTAACTTCTGCGGCAATTGGCAGATAAGTCACCTGGTTGATAACGGTCTTATCGTTATCCCAATAGTTGGTGTTGCGTTCCAGAACGATACGTTCGTTGACCACCCAGTCTTTCAGTTTGTAAGCACCGTTGGTCACGATATTCGCAGGCTGCGTCCACTTATCGCCAAATTTTTCGATAGCGGCTTTAGGTACAGCAGAAACTGACGGGTGAACCAGCAGTTTATAGAAATAAGGCACCGGCTCGCTCAGCGTGACTTCGAAGGTATTATCATCAATGGCTTTTACGCCCAGCTCGCTGGTTGGTTTTTTCCCGACGATAACGTCGTCGATATTAGCGATATGGCCGTATTGCAGGTAACTGGCGTAAGGAGAAGCGGTTTTCGGGTCAGCCAGGCGCTGCCAGCTGTAAACGAAATCATGCGCGGTAACGGGGGTTCCATCAGACCATTTCGCATTTTTACGCAGATGGAAAGTCCAGACTTTAAAATCTTTGTTTTCCCATTTTTCAGCAACACCGGCGCTTGGATGGCCTTCGACATCGGAAATCAGCAGACCTTCAAACAGGTCGCGGTTAACGTTTGACTCAGGAACACCTTCAATTTTATGCGGATCGAGAGATTGAACTTCAGCACCGTTATTGCGAACTAGCGTCTGTTTTTCCGCCAGTTGGACACCGGCCGGGACATCGGCAGCGAATGCTGCATTACCGGTAATTAGCGCCGTAAGAATACCCGCCGCTACCAGACTTTTCTTTGTGATAATGGACATTGTGTTGTTACTCCACTCATTATAATTACTGACGTTCACGCCAGCGTGTTTCATCCCCTGTTGGGGGCCTGAGTAGCGCAGGAGCTTTTGGCGCTATCAGACATCTTTTTTTACTGCTGCTATCACCGACTTTTTTATTACGGACTGCTCAAACGGCAATCTTACGTCGATTCATTTACGCGCCTCCCCTGTCGAGGCGCGTTGCATTCATGACTTCAATTGTTATAGTTGAAAACGATTCTCAACAAAGCGGTTTATCTGCGAATTATTAGGCTGATAAACACAGTGGGCGGAAAATAACAAATGCATTCCACCGCCGCCAATACAATTTGCAAATTTGTTAACCGTTTCTCTTTTGCGGCACAGCGATAGCCGCAGAGAGATGATGACTCAAACTCCCTGTTTATTTTTTATCTTTTATTTTCAACCAGATAAACAAGCACCACCGCCGTGTAATGCTTTTCAACTGACATCAGACATTTTTGTACAAAAAAGCAACAATTGACTATTTTTTAGCACATTCATCTGCGAGAAGATTGAAAGTACTAATATCATTTCGATAAAGTCTCGGCAAGCCCAATAGTATTGGGTCAGGGAAAGAACACACCTGTATGCGTAAAAATTACGCGATAAGGATTCATGAAACTTATAATCCACTGATAGAAAAAAGATTTTCTGATTAGTGCAATTTAGTATGCTTCGCGCTGTTTTGCTTATTCTTCATATGATTTGCTAATTTTGCGCTTTTATTTACCGTCGAAAAGAAGCTTGCACCACCCTCGCTATATAAAGTTAAATATAGCGAAAATATATATTCTTCTTATAAAGGATGCGTGAATCAATTCAGCAGACCAGGGAAAAGCGATTTAACGCCCGCGACAATAAACTCAATACCTAACGCCATTAACAGCAGACCCATGATACGCGTGATAACGTTAATACCGGTTTGCCCAAGTAAGCGCACCAGCCACGGCGCAATGCGAAACAGCCCCCATGAACAGAACGCGAACAACGCTATCGCAAGCGAAAAACCTATCAGATGACCTAAAGTGTGGTAGCGCGTTCCCCACACAATGGTCGAACTGATTGCCCCCGGCCCCGCCATTAATGGCAATGCCAGCGGCACAACGCCAACGCTTTCACGGATAGCGGTTTCTGACTTTTCCTGTTTGTTTTGTTTATCTTCCCCTAACTTCCCACTGATCATCGACATGGCAATCGTCACCACCAGGATACCCCCGGCGATGCGGAATGAATCAATCGAAATGCCGAAGAGCTGCAATATGGCGTCACCGAGAAACAAGGACGTCCATAGAATAATCGCCACCGATACATTGGCCGTAAGATTGGTTTTGTTGCGTGCCTCAGCCATCTGATAACTGGTCATGCTAATAAATACCGGAATGATCCCGACCGGGTTTACCAGCGCAAACAGGCCAACAAAAAATTTAAAATAGAGAGGTAAATCAAACAAAGTATGCTCCACAGTGCGCTCCGCAATGGCGCCAGTTAGGTAAAACTTTAGCGTGACAGAAAAATCCATGCAGAAGATACGCGTTTTTTTTGCGTACTTCATCAGTTCCCACATTAAAAATACTGGTAAAACAGCGTGTTATTTATTTGTGGTAGTTGTGATAGTCTGCAAGAACGTTCAGTCGTATGCCATTAACATTTGCAACAAATGCCCAAAAACAGCCTTGCTGAAAGGTGTCAGCTTCGCGGAAATTTGACGTGGATCACACTACAGTTACTCAGAAGTGAGTAACCTTGAACCCACGAAAAGAGAGCAAAAACGTCAATAATTGCATTATTTCCTTGAGGCTCTTTCAGTAAACCAGTGGCACATGGTCGAGCGTTAAACTGTTGTTTTTCTAAGTTTTACGCAAGCTACAGCCGGTCTGTCTATACTCTCTAATTGGGCAGCTGGTTTACTAAAAGAGTTTAAACATTATCAGGAGAGCATTATGGCTGTTACTAATGTCGCTGAACTGAACGCACTCGTTGAACGAGTGAAGAAAGCCCAGCGTGAATATGCCAACTTTACTCAAGAGCAAGTAGATAAAATCTTCCGCGCCGCCGCCCTGGCTGCCGCAGATGCTCGAATCCCCCTCGCGAAAATGGCCGTTGCTGAATCCGGCATGGGTATCATCGAAGATAAAGTGATTAAAAACCACTTTGCTTCTGAGTATATCTATAACGCGTACAAAGACGAGAAAACCTGCGGCGTGTTGTCTGAAGATGATACTTTCGGCACCATCACTATCGCGGAACCTATCGGCATCATTTGCGGTATCGTGCCGACCACTAACCCGACATCTACTGCAATCTTTAAATCACTCATTAGCCTGAAGACGCGTAACGCAATTATCTTCTCTCCACATCCACGCGCTAAAGACGCCACTAACAAAGCGGCAGACATCGTACTGCAAGCCGCAATTGCTGCTGGCGCGCCGAAAGACCTTATCGGCTGGATTGATCAACCGTCCGTCGAACTCTCTAACGCATTGATGCATCACCCGGATATCAACCTTATCCTCGCCACCGGCGGTCCGGGCATGGTTAAAGCCGCTTACAGTTCCGGTAAACCGGCAATTGGTGTCGGCGCAGGTAACACGCCTGTTGTTATCGACGAAACGGCCGATATCAAACGTGCCGTTGCTTCCGTATTGATGTCTAAAACCTTCGACAATGGCGTAATCTGCGCATCTGAGCAGTCTGTTGTTGTCGTTGATTCTGTATACGACGCCGTTCGCGAACGTTTCGCCAGCCATGGCGGCTACCTGCTTCAGGGCAAAGAGCTGAAAGCCGTTCAGGATATCATCCTGAAAAATGGTGCGCTGAACGCCGCTATCGTAGGTCAGCCGGCATATAAAATCGCTGAACTGGCAGGCTTCACCGTTCCGGCAACGACCAAGATCCTCATCGGCGAAGTGAAAGTTGTTGATGAAAGCGAGCCATTTGCCCACGAAAAACTGTCGCCGACGCTGGCAATGTATCGTGCAAAAGACTTCGAAGACGCTGTTGTGAAAGCGGAAAAACTGGTCGCAATGGGCGGTATCGGTCATACCTCTTGTCTGTATACCGATCAGGACAACCAGCCAGAACGTGTGGCCCACTTCGGCCAGATGATGAAAACGGCACGTATTCTGATCAACACCCCTGCTTCTCAGGGCGGTATCGGTGATCTGTATAACTTTAAACTCGCGCCTTCCCTGACTCTGGGTTGTGGTTCCTGGGGTGGTAACTCCATCTCTGAAAACGTTGGTCCGAAGCACCTGATCAACAAGAAAACCGTTGCTAAGCGAGCTGAAAACATGTTGTGGCATAAACTTCCGAAATCAATCTACTTCCGCCGTGGCTCACTGCCTATCGCGCTGGATGAAGTGATTACTGATGGTCACAAACGCGCCATGATCGTGACCGACCGTTTCTTGTTCAACAACGGCTATGCTGACCAGATCACCTCTGTGCTGAAAGCCGCAGGCGTTGAAACCGAAGTGTTCTTCGAAGTTGAAGCGGATCCGACACTGACCATCGTGCGTAAAGGTGCTGAGCTGGCAAACTCCTTTAAACCGGACGTGATCATCGCCCTGGGTGGTGGTTCCCCGATGGATGCCGCGAAAATCATGTGGGTCATGTACGAACACCCGGAAACCCACTTCGAAGAACTGGCGCTGCGCTTTATGGATATCCGTAAACGTATCTACAAGTTCCCGAAAATGGGCGTGAAAGCGAAAATGATCGCCATCACTACCACTTCCGGTACCGGTTCTGAAGTAACCCCGTTTGCGGTGGTTACCGATGATGCGACCGGTCAGAAATACCCGCTGGCGGATTACGCCCTGACCCCGGATATGGCCGTTGTTGATGCCAACCTGGTGATGGATATGCCGAAATCTCTGTGCGCATTCGGTGGTCTGGATGCAGTGACCCACGCACTGGAAGCTTACGTTTCAGTATTGGCATCTGAGTTCTCTGATGGCCAGGCACTGCAAGCCCTGAAACTGTTGAAAGAAAACCTGCCGGCTTCTTACAACGAAGGGTCTAAAAACCCGGTTGCTCGTGAACGTGTGCACAGTGCTGCCACTATCGCAGGTATCGCGTTTGCTAACGCCTTCCTCGGTGTGTGTCACTCCATGGCGCATAAACTGGGCTCACAGTTCCACATTCCGCACGGTCTGGCCAACGCCCTGCTGATCAGCAACGTTATCCGCTACAACGCGAATGACAATCCGACCAAGCAGACTGCATTTAGCCAGTACGACCGCCCGCAAGCGCGTCGCCGTTATGCTGAAATCGCGGACCATCTGGGCCTGAGCGCTCCAGGCGATCGCACCGCAGCGAAGATTGAGAAACTGCTGGCCTGGCTGGAAAGCCTGAAAGCTGAACTGGGTATTCCGAAATCTATCCGCGAAGCTGGCGTACAGGAAGCAGACTTCCTGGCGCATGTGGACAAACTGTCTGAAGATGCGTTTGATGACCAGTGCACCGGCGCTAACCCGCGTTACCCGCTGATCGCCGAACTGAAACAGATTCTTCTGGATACGTTCTATGGCCGCGAGTTCAAAGAAGGTGAACCGGCATCCGTGGCGAAAGTTGAAATCGCACCGGTAAAAGTCGATAAGAAAGCGAAGAAAACCGCTTAATCGATGAACCTAATAAAAAACCCGCTTCGGCGGGTTTTTTTATCGCTGTTGTTACTGAAAGATAAAAGCGCATTAACCCCTTACACGTTTCTGTATCGCCATAAGCGAGCCTTCAACAAGTGCTTCTTTATAATGTTTACGGCATACAGAGACGTAGCGCTCATTGCCGCCGATAACGACCTGTTCGCCTTCGTTATAAGGGCGTCCGGATTGATCCAGCCGCAGCACCATGCTGGCTTTGCGCCCACAAAAGCAAACAGTCTTAAGTTCAACCAGCTTATCTGACCAGGCCAGCAAATATTGGCTCCCCATGAATAGCTCACCGCGAAAATCAGTGCGCAGGCCATAGCACAACACTGGAATATCCAGTTGGTCGACGACTTCAGAGAGCGCATATACCTGTTCACGCGTCAGGAACTGGCATTCATCCACTAATACGCAATGGACGGCGTCTTGTTCATGTTCCGCTTTAATTTCATCCAGCAACAATGTGTGTTGATTAAACAAACGCGCGGGTGAGGATAATCCGATCCGTGAACTAACCTTGCCAGCGCCAAATCGATTATCAATCTCGGCGGTATAGACCACTGTGCGCATGCCACGCTCTTGATAATTGTATGAAGACTGTAGTAAAGCCGTGGATTTCCCTGCATTCATTGCTGAATAGTAGAAATAAAGCTGTGCCATTGCGCGCAAAACCCCAATCAAAGTGTGATATTCCTGCGAAGGATTGTACCATATTTTGTCTGGCTAACCTGGAACACCAACACGTCTTAAGTAAATCCTGTAGACAATGTCAGCACATAGACAAGACTTTACTTATCCACATTGTTGTTACTGCCTAAGAAACAGCAATAAGGGATTCATACTCTTACACATGTTTTTTAATCGGAAGATTCTCTCCATATCATCCGGAAATTATTAATAATTTAAGGCAGAGAACACTTTTGAGGTGCTAATAAATGAGGTTGTTATTTATCCATAAAGACTATTAGCCGACGCGGATTAATCAGACGTTATCCCAGTACAAACTCCAGCAGTACCGCTTTACCGCATCTGTATAAGTGCTTTTTCGTGCGCTATTTCAACGGGAATTTAAGTTAGCGGTATTTAGGAAAGGCTTAAATAAAGAGGTATTTTGAATTCCTTACATTCACAGCTATTGCACTGCCGAATTTAACGCTCTATTATTAGCCCGACAAACCACCCCAATATAAGTTTGAGATTACTACAATGAGCGAAGCACTTAAAATTCTGAACAACATCCGTACTCTTCGTGCGCAGGCAAGAGAATGCACTCTGGAAACGCTCGAAGAAATGCTGGAAAAATTAGAAGTTGTGGTGAATGAGCGCCGCGAGGAAGAAAGCGCTGCCGCAGCTGAAGTGGAAGAGCGTACGCGTAAACTGCAACAATATCGTGAAATGCTGATTGCTGACGGTATTGATCCGAACGAACTGCTGAATAGCATGGCTACGGCTAAATCAGGCACTAAAGCAAAACGCGCAGCCCGCCCGGCTAAATATAGCTACGTTGATGAAAACGGCGAAACGAAAACCTGGACCGGCCAGGGTCGTACTCCCGCTGTAATCAAAAAAGCAATCGAAGAACAAGGTAAAAAACTCGAAGATTTCCTGCTCGAAACTGATGAGTAATCTCTAAGCTGCTTTTCAAAGTCCCGCCGCTGGCGGGATTTTTTTTGCCAGAACTACACAATTTCTTCACAAATAGAGTGTATGCAAACGGCACATCTGAACCTTAATTCATTGCTCAAATTCCCGCCACTTTTTCTTATTCTTGTGCGCGATCAATTCCCTCTGCCTGCGTTGCGATAAGTCTCATCCAAACCCTGGCAAATAAAAAAGCCGGAGATAATCAGCGCAACGCACTATTACCTCCGGCCTTATTCAGCTTCGGTTAAGCGTATTATGCTTTCCCGGTACCGACTGTTTCTTCCAGCCAGGTTTTAAACTCTTCACCCAGCGAATTATGGCGGATGCCATATTCTACAAATGCGCGCATATAGCCCAGTTTATTCCCGCAATCATGGCTTTTGCCTTTCATGTGGTAAGCTTCGACGGTTTCTTTCTCAATCAACATATCGATAGCATCAGTAAGCTGGATTTCATCGCCAGCGCCCGGAGGAGTTTTGGCCAGCAGCGGCCAAATTTCTGCGCTCAGAACATAGCGCCCTACTACCGCCAGATTAGACGGAGCAACGTTGGCTTTTGGTTTTTCGACCACACCAACCATCGGTACGCTATCACCCGGATTCAGCGTCGCGCCTTTACAGTCAACCACACCGTATGCAGTTACATCTTCAACAGGCTCAACCATGATTTGGCTGGCACCAGTTTCATCAAAGCGCTTGATCATTTCTGCCAGGTTATCCTGAGAGAGATCGGACTCGTACTCATCAAGAATAACGTCCGGCAGAATAACCGCGACGGGTTCATTACCAACTACCGGGTGTGCACACAACACAGCGTGCCCCAAACCTTTCGCCAGCCCCTGACGCACCTGCATGATGGTGACGTGCGGCGGGCAAATGGACTGAACCTCTTCCAGCAGCTGACGTTTTACGCGTTTCTCCAGCATCGCTTCAAGTTCGAAGCTGGTATCGAAATGGTTTTCGATAGAGTTTTTTGATGAATGTGTTACCAGAACGATTTCAGTAATACCCGCAGCGATACATTCATTGACTACGTACTGAATTAATGGCTTATCAACCAGCGGTAACATTTCTTTAGGAATTGCCTTGGTCGCTGGTAACATCCTGGTTCCTAATCCCGCCACCGGGATTACTGCTTTAGTCACTTTCGAATTTATTGCAGCCATTGAAAATCTCCTGGACTGTCCATGCATTGAACAGGTTCATGAATAACTCGCGTCTGAGTATATCAGTACCATCACATCGACCAGGTCTGAAAAGGACGCGCTTACAACGAATTAGGATTAATACGTATAAACTGCGGCGATATTACCACCCGTTTAATCCGCCGGGTAAATCTATCTGCATGGCGCGATGCGATCGCTCATTCCGCGCTCAACATTAAGCGCAGACGACCTCCCGCACCCCAAACCTGGCATTGCCAGGCGTCGCTTCGCTGGCTTAATTGATTCAGATACGTATTCCCAAGCGTACCAAGCGGAACACCGTTACTGATTTGTATTTGATGTTCACCGGTATTTAATGTGGCATTAAGTCCGGCTGAAACTAATATCAGGTTCTTGAGTTCGCTATGGTAATAGCCCACCAGCAGCGGGAACTGTCCAGGCAAATTCGCCTGATGCAGCAGTTGATTCACCTGCTTAAGTAAAGCACCCATTTCGGGTAAGCGCTGGCGCTGGTGCGATAACTGCTCCTGAAGTAACCCATTAAATAAAGCGCGCAGCAACAGTGCTGCCAGCACACCGTTATTACCGGCACGCGTTACATCAAGACAATAAAAAGCAAGGTCATGCCCGGAAAGCGGCGCAATATCAAGCACAAGACCTGGATTTTCAGCGGAAACAAGCTGGCGATAATTGACTCTACAGCCAGAAATAACCTGCTGTACTGGCGGTTGTAATTCCTGCAACAAATTCGCTGCCGCCTGCGGATTGTCCACCAGGGCGTCCCAGTCCTGGAACAAACGCTCCTCTTCTTCCACTCGCGAATTAAACATATTGGGATAAAGACAGGCGAAGATCGTTTCCCTTAAGCGATTGAAATCTTTAACGGGTTTCAGAACGACATCCTGCACCCCAAGACGCAAGGCTTTGGCAATATCTGCCATATTTTCAGTCGCTGAAATCACCAACACCGGCGTCTGTACGCCCTGATTGCGGACAGACTCAACCAGTGCGAGACCATTCATACGCGGCATGGCCAGGTCACAAATCATCAAGTCGGGTTTGTTGCGCGCCATTTGTTCAAGCGCATCAACCCCGTCTCCGGCCAGCAACGTCGTTGCCCCCAGTGATTGCAACCATGAGTCCAGCAGCGATCGGAAAACGAGCTCGTCTTCCACAATCAATATCTGTTTTCCGACCAACGGCTGCGTCATCTTTTCTCCCCTGCCTGACAGTAGATCAATAGTGGCATGCTTAGCCGGGACTCGCCTGTCAGAATTTGCTGAAGTCTTATAAAAATTATATTCATGCCAATGTCCGCACCAGAGGAAGTAACTCATCCATTTTCTTTTCCACAGCCAGCTGTCCTGCTGCAATGGCGGCATCGGCGCGATGAAAATCGAGTGTCGATATTTGTGGGCAAACGGGTTGCAGCAAAATATCCGGCGGGTCGCCCGCCATACGATTGCGTTTGAGACGGTTTTCAAGCACCTGGATTGAGGTGGTCATAATTTCCATGGCGGTGGGTGTCACCGGACGCTTTGGCGTTGTGCGGCTGAGCCGTTCCCGCAGGCGCTCATGCCAGCGCAAGGTCTCTCCGTCACCGTTTTCCATTTCGCTATTGGTCAGGCTAACGGAGAGCAGGTCCTGTTGCATCAGATGCGCGTCATGCTGCAAATCGACAGCGATGACCACGTCAGCGCCTAATGCGCGCGTCAACGAGACCGGGACGGGATTAACCACTGCGCCATCAACCAACCAGTAGCCATTGTGCGCGACTGGCGACATTAACCCTGGCATGCTGCACGAAGCGCGAACGGCATGATGTAAGTCACCTTCGGTGAACCACAACTCACGCCCGGTACTGAGGTTCGTCGCTACCGCACCAAATTGTTTTTCACAGTGGCTAAAATCGGCAAAGGGAAGTAACTGGCGATACTGATTGAACACGCGTTCGCCCCGTAACAGACCACCGCGTCGCCATGACAAATCCATCAGACGCAGCACATCCCAGTAACGGAAAGAACGCACCCACTTTTCCAGCAGAGGAAGCCGCCCGCAGGAGTAAGCCGCGCCGACTAATGAACCGATGGAACATCCTGCAACGATATCAATTTTAATCCCGGCGTGCTCTAAGGCGTTGATCACGCCAATATGCGACCAACCTCTGGCTGCGCCTGAACCCAGCGCAAGGCCTATTTTTACCGTTCTCATTCAGCGTGTTTTACTTCCCCCGGCAGACTGTAGCCACAGCGCTACGGCTCAGTTAACATATTGCTACCCTGGCGCAGCAGCGCCGTTATTTTTTGTTCCAGGAATGCCATTTTGTCTCAAACTTGTCCTTGCGGTAGCGCTCTGGAGTATAGCGTATGTTGCCAGCCTTATCTGTCTGGTGAACAAGCGGCGCCCGATCCGTCCCGCCTGATGCGTTCACGCTATACGGCTTTTGTATTACACCAGACGGAGTACCTGATTAAAACCTGGCATCCCTCGTGTGCGGCACAAACGTTTCGCCAGCAAATTGAGGCAGGTTTTGCGCATACCACATGGCTCGGCCTGACACTATTTGAGCATGCTTACGGTGACGATGACAATGAAGGTTACGTCAGTTTTGTCGCCCGGTTTAGTGAACAAGGCAAAAACGGCGCGATTATCGAACGCTCCCGTTTCTTAAAGGAAAACGGCGAATGGTACTATATCGACGGCACACGTCCACAATTTGGCCGTAACGATCCTTGCCCCTGCGGGTCAGGCAAAAAATTTAAAAAATGCTGCGGGCAATAAGCCTGGCATCACTTCATAGCAAACACACTCAACAGGATTTACCCGGTTATGCACTCTCTACAACGTAAAATTCTGCGTACCATCTGCCCCGATCAGAAGGGCCTTATCGCACGCATCACCAACATTTGTTATAAGCATGAACTGAACATTGTTCAGAATAATGAGTTCGTCGATCACCGCACCGGTCGTTTCTTTATGCGTACTGAGCTTGAGGGGATTTTTAACGACGCCACGCTGTTGGCAGATCTCGACAGCGCCTTACCGGAAGGGTCAGTACGCGAGTTAAACCCGGCAGGCCGTCGCCGTGTGGTTATTCTGGTCACTAAAGAGGCGCATTGCCTCGGCGACCTGCTAATGAAAGCGAATTACGGCGGTCTGGATGTGGAGATTGCGGCGGTGATCGGTAATCACGACACGCTACGTTCACTGGTTGAACGTTTTGATATTCCGTTCGAACTGGTAAGCCACGAAGGCCTGACGCGTGAAGCGCACGATAACCAGATGGTGAAGGCGATTGAAGCGCATCAACCGGATTACGTTGTGCTGGCAAAATATATGCGTGTATTAACGCCCGAGTTTGTTTCACGTTTCCCGAACAAAATAATTAATATTCACCACTCATTTCTGCCGGCCTTTATTGGCGCGCGCCCTTACCACCAGGCGTATGAACGCGGCGTGAAGATCATCGGGGCGACAGCGCATTATGTGAATGACAATCTGGACGAAGGCCCCATTATCATGCAGGACGTGATCCACGTTGATCACACCTATACCGCCGAAGATATGATGCGCGCCGGTCGCGACGTGGAAAAAAATGTGTTGAGCCGCGCGCTATATCAGGTTCTGGCGCAGCGTGTGTTCGTTTACGGCAACCGGACAATCATTCTGTGATCGTTCATGAAAGATGTTGCCTGGCTTTAAACCGTTGCGGGCAAAAAGCAGGCAACTGATTCATTTTTCTCGTTTGAATGCTTTACAGCGGCGCGTCATTTGGTATGATGCGCCGCGCTTCCCAAGACGGAAGCGGCCAGTAATAAACCAGCTTTACCCCGTGGTGGGGTTCCCGAGCGGCCAAAGGGAGCAGACTGTAAATCTGCCGTCATCGACTTCGAAGGTTCGAATCCTTCCCCCACCACCATCAACATCCTGCATCAACACTCTGTATTACCCCTGGTGGGGTTCCCGAGCGGCCAAAGGGAGCAGACTGTAAATCTGCCGTCATCGACTTCGAAGGTTCGAATCCTTCCCCCACCACCATCAACATCCTGCATCAACACTATGTATTACCCCTGGTGGGGTTCCCGAGCGGCCAAAGGGAGCAGACTGTAAATCTGCCGTCATCGACTTCGAAGGTTCGAATCCTTCCCCCCCCACCATCAACATCCTGCATCAACACTATGGATTACCCCTGGTGGGGTTCCCGAGCGGCCCAAGGGAGCAGACTGTAAATCTGCCGTCACAGACTTCGAAGGTTCGAATCCTTCCCCCACCACCATCTTCAATAAAACATACATTCTCCAAACGACAGAACTCCTACATACGTTTTTGATCGGGGAAGGACGAGAACCTTCGATTAAGGTTCGACTCGAGCGTAGCGAGAGAGCGTTGCCGCAGGCAACGACCCGAAGGGCGAGGAGCTTTGCTCCGAGTAATCCTTCCCCCACCACCATCTTTATATAAAGTCCCAACGTAAATTTATTGCTCAGCCTTATATAAATCTTCGTTCGGGGAAGGACGAGAACCTTCGACTAAGGTTCGACTCGAGCATAGCGAGAGAGCGTTGCCGCAGGCAACGACCCGAAGGGCGAGGAGCTTTGCTCCGAGTAATCCTTCCCCCACCACCATCTTTATATAAAGTCCCAACGTAAATTTATTGCTCAGCCTTATATAAATCTTCGTTCGGGGAAGGACGAGAACCTTCGACTAAGGTTCGACTCGAGCATAGCGAGAGAGCGTTGCCGCAGGCAACGACCCGAAGGGCGAGGAGCTTTGCTCCGAGTAATCCTTCCCCCACCACCATCTTTATATAAAGTCCCAACGTAAATTTATTGCTCAGCCTTATATAAATCTTCGTACGGGGAAGGACGAGAACCTTCGACTAAGGTTCGACTCGAGCATCGCGAGAGAGCGTTGCCGCAGGCAACGACCCGAAGGGCGAGGAGCTTTAGCTCCGAGTAATCCTTCCCCCACCACCATATTCCGAACAGAACCCTTCCCCTTTTTTGCCTGGTGGCGCTTCTTACAGGCAATAAAAAACCCGCCGAAGCGGGTTTGTAGTGATTAGCGACGAGCGCGAACAATTTGATACTTCCGCGTTAAGTACTCAACCGGCGCGCTCCAGATATGCACCAGACGCGAGAACGGGAACAGAACAAAGAGCGTCATCCCCAGCACCAGGTGCACGCGATAAATAAACGCGACACCGTCGAGATGCGCAGACGCACCGGTATGGAACGTCACGACAGACTGTGCCCAGGCGACCAGTTTCATCATTTCACTGCCATCCATATGTTGTGCAGAAAAAGGGATCGTCAGCAGCCCCAGCGTGCACTGCACCATTAACAGCGACATGATGAGAATATCGGCCGCCGTCGATGTCGCGCGAATACGCGGATTAAACAAACGACGTTTCAACAGCAACAGGCCACCGACCAGACACATCACCCCGCTGGCCCCACCGCCGATCATCGCCATCTTCTGCTTAACTTCGATAGGCAGAAAAGATTCGTACATCCAGTGCGGCGTTAACATCCCCAGGAAGTGACCGGCGAAAATACCCAGAATGCCCAGGTGGAACAAGTTCGACGCGAGGTTCATTCCTTTGCGATCCAGCATCTGGCTGGAGCCGGCGCGCCAGCTGTACTGACCGTAGTCATAACGCAGCCAGCTGCCAATCAGAAAGATAGCGCCCGCCATGTACGGATAGATGTCAAAGAAGAACATATTAAGGAAGTGCATTAGCGCTCTCCTCCTGTTGAGATATTCAGATATTGCGGGGCGACTGAACCAGCGAAACGGCGCTGATGCGCGGTGATATCGGCATCGCCGCAGCCCTGTTCGGCGAAGAATTTCACCTGCTCTTCTTCCCACACCGCATCCAGCGCCTGCGGCGTATCGTCGCGCGCTTCACCGGCAATTTTCTCGGCAACCTGCGCGTTATCCACCTCGGTTTTCGTCAGCGCCAGCAGCGCATCGAACAGCGACGCATAATGGCTTTCGCGCTGCTGTAAGCGCGCCTGCAACAGCGCCAGAATCGGGGCGATATCCTGCAACCCGCCGATAGCCTCGGCAACCGGCAGTTGCGCCAGATATTCCAGATAGAGCGGCAAGTGATCCGGTAATTCGCGGCTATCAAGCTGCAACCCGTGGCGCTCATATTGCGCCAGCAGGTCAACCATCGCCTGACCGCGATCGCGGGATTCGCCGTGAACATGTTCAAACAGCAACAGCGATGTCGCGCGACCGCGATCGAACAGTTCGCTGTAGCTGGCCTGCGCATCCAGCAGATCCTGCGTCGTCAGATCACGTAAAAAGATGCCGACGTGCTGAGCGTCCGCTTTCGCCAGATGTTCGCCGGACGCCAGCGCATCAAACAGCTCCTGTTGATGCTGCCACAGGGCAGCATCCGGGTACTCAAGCAAACGGGAAATAACCAGCAGTTCAATCATGCGTGCGGCTCCGTTTTCACTGTCACATTCACCGCATCGATACGGCGGCTGTTGAACAGGTTGAATTTGTTATCCGAGCCGTGACAACCATCGCCAAAGCTGAAACCACAACCGTTTTTCTCCGGGAAGGCGTCACGCGCCAGTTCACGATGGCTGGACGGCACAACAAAACGGTCTTCGTAGTTGGCGATGGCGAGATAACGGTACATCTCCTGCGCCTGCGCTTTCGACAAACCCACCTCTTCCAGCGCACGGGTATCTTCCACACCGTCCACGGTTTCAGCACGTTTGAAGTGGCGCATTGCCAGCATACGTTTCAGTGCCAGCAGCACCGGTTGGGTATCACCTGCGGTCAGCAGGTTCGCCAGGTATTGCACCGGAATACGCAAGCTTTCCACGTCCGGCAGGATCCCGTTGCTGCCCAGTTCGCCCGCATCCGCAGCGGACTGAATTGGTGACAAAGGCGGCACATACCAGACCATCGGCAGCGTGCGGTATTCCGGGTGCAGCGGCAGCGCCAGCTTCCAGTCCATCGCCATTTTGTAGACCGGCGATTTCTGCGCCGCATCGATAACACTTTGCGGAACGCCATCTTTCAGCGCTTGCTCAATCACCGCCGGATCGTTCGGGTCGAGGAACACATCCAGTTGACGCTGGTAGAGATCTTTCTCGTGCTCGGTGCTGGCTGCGTTTTCAATCGCGTCCGCGTCGTACAGCAGCACGCCAAGGTAACGAATACGCCCAACACAGGTTTCGGAACAGACTGTCGGCATACCTGCTTCAATACGCGGATAACAGAAGATGCACTTCTCCGATTTGCCGCTCTTCCAGTTGAAGTAGATTTTTTTGTACGGGCAGCCGGTGACGCACATCCGCCAGCCGCGGCATTTATCCTGATCGATCAGCACAATGCCATCTTCTTCACGTTTATAAATGGCACCGCTCGGGCAGGTCGCCACACATGCCGGGTTCAGGCAGTGTTCGCACAGGCGCGGCAAGTACATCATGAAAGTATTTTCGAACTGGCCGTACATCGCCTTCTGCATGTTTTCGAAGTTCTGATCTTTGCTCAGTTTTTCGAATTCACCGCCCAGGTCATCTTCCCAGTTCGGGCCGGCGGTGATTTTATTCATGCGCTGGCCGGTTATCAGCGAACGCGGTCGGGCGATCGGCTGATGTTTGCTTTCCGGTGCGGTATGCAGGTTCTGATAGTCGAAATCGAACGGCTCGTAATAGTCATCGATGCCCGGCAGATGCGGGTTGGCGAAGATTTTACCGAGCAGCAGCGCACGGTTGCCCATGCGCGGTTGCAGTTTGCCGTTGATTTTGCGGATCCAGCCGCCCTTCCATTTCTCCTGGTTTTCCCAGTCGGTTGGAAAGCCGGTGCCCGGTTTGGTTTCGACGTTGTTAAACCACGCGTACTCCATGCCTTCACGGCTGGTCCAGACGTTTTTACAGGTCACTGAACAGGTATGACAGCCGATGCACTTATCGAGATTCAGCACCATGCCGACTTGTGAACGAATTTTCATTTTGCGCTCTCCTGTACCTGGTCATTGCCTTCGCCATCCAACCAGTTAATGTTCTTCATCTTACGTACCACCACAAATTCATCGCGGTTGGAACCGACCGTACCGTAATAGTTAAAGCCGTAGGCCAGCTGTGCATAGCCGCCAATCATATGGGTGGGTTTCGGCGTAATACGCGTCACCGAGTTGTGGATCCCGCCGCGCTGACCGGTAATTTCTGAGCCCGGCAGGTTCACGATGCGTTCCTGCGCGTGGTACATCATCGTCATGCCGGACGGCACACGCTGGCTCACCACCGCACGGGCAGTCAATGCGCCGTTGCTGTTGAAGACTTCGATCCAGTCGTTATCGGCGATGCCCATCTCTTTCGCGTCAGTTTCGCTCAGCCACACAACCGGTCCACCACGGCCCAGCGTCAGCATCAGCAAGTTATCGCTGTAGGTGGAGTGAATTCCCCACTTCTGGTGCGGCGTCAGGAAGTTGAGCGCTTTTTCCGGGTAACCGTTGGCTTTCACGCCAAGCACTTCTTTCACCGAACGGGTGTTGATCGGCGGACGATACACCAACAGACTTTCGCCGAAGTCGCGCATCCACTGATGATCCTGATAAAGCTGCTGGCGGCCAGAGAGCGTACGCCACGGGATCAGCTCATGGACGTTGGTATAACCGGCGTTGTAAGAAACATGTTCATCTTCCAGGCCAGACCAGGTCGGGCTGGAGATAATTTTGCGCGGTTGCGCCTGAATATCGCGGAAGCGAATTTTCTCGTCTTCTTTATTCAGCGCCAGATGCGTATGGTCGCGACCGGTAAATTCGCTGAGCGCCGCCCAGGCTTTCACCGCCACATTACCGTTGGTTTCCGGGGCCAGCGTCAGGATCATTTCCGCCGCGTCGATGGCGGTGTTCAGCATCGGCTGGCCTTTCGCCGGGCCGTCTGCTTTGGTGTAGTTGAGCTTGCGCAGCAGATCCATTTCGCTCTGGGTATTCCAGGCGATGCCTTTCCCGCCGTTACCGATTTTCTCCATCAGCGGGCCGATAGAGGTAAAGCGCTCGTAAGTCGCCGGGTAATCACGCTCGACCGGAATAATGTGCGGTGCCGTTTTGCCCGGGATCAGATCGCATTCGCCTTTTTTCCAGTCCTTCACGCCCAGCGGCTGCGCCAGTTCAGCGGCAGAGTCATGCTGAATCGGCAGCGTCACCACGTCAGTTTCTTTCCCTAAGTGACCAACGCACAGTTCAGAGAAGGATTTGGCAATGCTTTTGTAGATTTCCCAGTCGCTTTTCGATTCCCATGCCGGGTCTACAGCGGCAGAAAGCGGATGAATAAATGGATGCATATCCGAGGTATTCATATCGTCTTTTTCATACCAGGTCGCGGTCGGCAGCACGATATCGGAATAGAGACAGGTGCTGGAGAGGCGGAAATCGAGGGTCACCACCAGATCCAGTTTGCCGTCGAGACCGTTGTCATGCCACTCCACTTCTTCAGGTTTCACGCCGCCCTGTTTGCCCAGGTCCTGGCCCTGAATACCGTGCTCAGTACCCAGCAAATATTTGAGCATGAACTCGTGGCCTTTACCGGAAGAGCCCAGCAGGTTGGAGCGCCAGATAAACAGGTTACGCGGATGGTTTTTGCCATTTTCCGGCTGTTCAGCAGCGAAACGCAGGGAACCCTCTTTCAGGGATTTGACGGTGTAATCCACCGGTGACATCCCGGCTTTTTCCGCTTCTGCGGCAATACGCAGCGGGTTAGTGCCCAGTTGCGGCGCAGACGGCAGCCAGCCCATACGCTCGGCGCGCACGTTAAAGTCAATTAAATGACCGCTATAGCGGGATTTATCCGCCATCGGCGACAGGAATTCCTGCGCGGTGACCGTCTCGTAACGCCACTGGCTGGAATGGTTGTAGAAGTACGACGTGCTGTTCATATGGCGCGCCGGGCGCTGCCAGTCGAGGGCAAACGCCAGCGGCTGCCAGCCGGTCTGCGGACGCAGTTTTTCCTGGCCGACATAGTGCGCCCAGCCGCCGCCGCTCTGACCCACGCAACCGCAGAAGATCAGCATATTGATAAGCCCACGATAGTTCATATCGAGGTGATACCAGTGGTTCATCCCGGCCCCGACGATAATCATCGAGCGACCGTGAGTTTTGTCCGCGGTCTCGGCGAATTCGCGCGCAACGCGGATAATCTGCGCCTGCGGCACACCGGTAATTTTCTCGGCCCAGGCGGGCGTATAGGCTTTCACTTCGTCATAGCGGGTCGCGCAGTTTTCATCCCCGAGACCGCGATCGAGGCCGTAGTTCGCCATGTTCAGATCGTAAACGGTGGTGACCAGCGCACTGCTGCCATCGGCCAGTTGCAGGCGTTTAACCGGCAGTTTGTGCAGCAGGATGTTATCCAGCGTCACGCCTTTGAAGTGCTCGGTATTGTCACCGCCGAAATACGGGAAGCCAACCTGCGCCACATCATCGTGTTTGCCCAGCAGGCTGAGCGTCAGTTCGACATCGGCACCGTTGCCGCCATCGCGCTGCTCCAGGTTCCATTTGCCTTTTTCGCCCCAGCGGAAACCAATCGAACCGTTTGGCGCAATCATATTGCCTTCGCTATCCAGCGCGACGGTTTTCCATTCCGGATTATTTTCCTGACCCAGCGCATCCACCAAATCGGCAGCACGCAACATACGGCCAGCAGCATAGTAACCGTCGCGCTCTTCGAGCATCACCAGCATCGGCATGTCGGTGTAACGACGCACATAATCGGTGAAGTACTGGCTGGGTTTATCCAGATGGAACTCGCGCAGCATGACGTGGCCCATCGCCAGCGCCATCGCGGCATCAGTGCCCTGCTTCGGCGCCAGCCACAAATCGCAGAGTTTAGCGATTTCAGCATAGTCCGGGGTGATCGCCACAGTTTTAGTACCCTTGTAGCGAACCTCAGTAAAGAAGTGCGCGTCCGGGGTACGGGTTTGCGGCACGTTGGAGCCCCAGGCAAGGATATAGCTGGAGTTGTACCAGTCGGCGGATTCCGGCACGTCGGTTTGCTCGCCCCAGGTTTGCGGCGATGCGGGCGGTAAGTCGCAGTACCAGTCGTAGAAACTCAGGCAGGTGCCGCCAATCAGCGACAGATAACGTGCGCCAGACGCGTAAGAGACCATCGACATCGCCGGGATCGGCGAGAAACCGGCGACGCGGTCCGGGCCGTAGGTTTTGACGGTGTAGACGTTAGAGGCGGCAATCAGTTCGTTCACTTCCTGCCAGGAAGAACGGACAAATCCGCCGCGGCCACGCGCTTGTTTAAAGCTTTTCGCTTTATCCGCATCTTCAATAATGGATGCCCAGGCATTCACCGGATCGCTATGTTGCGCTTTCGCTTCACGCCACAGTTTGATCAGGCGTTTGCGCATCAGCGGGTATTTCAGGCGGTTTGCGCTGTAGAGATACCAGGAGTAACTCGCCCCACGCGGGCAGCCGCGCGGTTCATGGTTTGGCATATCGGGACGGGTGCGTGGATAGTCAGTCTGCTGGGTTTCCCAGGTGACCAGACCGTTTTTCACGAAAATCTGCCAGCTACAGGAGCCAGTGCAGTTTACGCCGTGGGTTGAACGTACGACTTTATCGTGCTGCCAACGGCTGCGGTATCCATCCTCCCAGTCCCGGTTGGTGTTTAAGAGCTGGCCGTGCCCATCGGCAAAGGTTTCGCCTTTTTGCTTAAAGTAGCGAAACCGGTCCAGGAATTTACTCATCGGGGGTTCTCCTGTTGGAGCCTGTTCGGCTCTCTTGGCTAAATCGACATTGCTGCAATTGCCGCGAAGGTAACCCCCGCAAAGACAAAGAGAATTGATGGTGATCAAGCCGCCAGAGCTTCATTTGCCCGGATAAATAACGGAGTACTACCAAAGTGTTATTAATTTTTATTTTTTAATTATTTGAAAAATAGCGATTTTATTAATTTAGCGGCTGAATTATTCAGACTTATCTCGCTCCGGAGGTATTAAGGGGTAGATGCCACTGCGATGCGATGTGCATCACAGTGCTTACCGCAGCAGGCAACTCATAAACGCAAAAGTATGTTGTAACTAAATGAGGTGCAAAAAAAGCGCGGCCTGAGCCGCGCAACGATAATCAACAATCGACTTAATATTATTGTTTTTTACGCCCGTATATCGCCCAGGTGATCACCACGCAGGCAATATAGAACACGAGGAACACTTTCATCGCGCCCGCCGGTGAACCGGTCAGCGCCAGCGAAGTGCCGAATGCTTTAGGAATGAAGAAGCCACCAATCGCGCCAATGGCGGAGATAAAGCCCAGTGCAGCAGCGGTTTCTGTCGCGGCTTCACGCATGGCTTCGCTCTCGCTACCGCCGGATTGCTTCACGCGCTCCATGGTCATTTTGCGGAAAATAACCGAAATCATCTGGAACGTAGAGCCACTGCCTAACCCGGCCGTCAGGAACAGCACCAGGAAGACACAGAAGAACGCAGTGAAATTACCCCCTGTCCCATTTGCCGGTAAGGTCAGGAACAACAGCGCACTGAAAATAGCCATTACCACAAAGTTCACCAGCGTCACGCGCGTTCCACCGAGACGGTCAGAAATCGCCCCGCCCGCAGAGCGTGCGAGTGCGCCTACCAGCGGCCCGAAGAAGGCGAAATGCAGGATCTGCACATCCGGAAACTGGGTTTTTGACAGCATGGCAAACCCCGCCGAGAAGCCGATAAAGGATCCGAAGGTCGCCAGGTAAAGGAAGCTCATGATCCACAGATGCGAGCGTTTCAGCACCGGCAACTGCGCGCGCAGCGAGGCTTTTGAGGTTGCCAGCTCGTTCATGCCAAACCAGGCTGCCAGCGTAAATACCGCCAGCAACGGCACCCAAATCCATGCCGCGTTTTGCAGATACAGCATAGAGCCATCAGGCTGTGTCACACCGGCTCCGCCAAAGGCCGCAAAAATGGAGAACGACACGGCCAGCGGCGCAATCAGCTGCATTACGCTGACGCCGAGGTTACCAAAACCGCCATTGATGCCCAGCGCACCGCCCTGCTTCTCTTTCGGGAAGAAGAAGCTGATGTTTGCCATGCTGGAGGCGAAGTTGGCGCCGGCAAAACCACACAGCAGCGCGATAACGATGAAGGTACTAAACGGGGTAGACGTATCCTGGACGGCAAAACCCAGCCACACACAAGGGATGATTAAAATCCCGGTGCTGAAGGCAGTCCAGCGACGTCCGCCAAACACCGGCACCATAAATGAGTACGGCACGCGTAACAGTGCGCCAGAAACAGATGGCAGCGCGGTTAACATAAACAGCTGATCGGTCGTGAACTGAAAGCCCACTTTTGGTAGATTCACGGCGACCGCGCTAAAAAGCATCCAGACGCAGAATGCCAGAAGCAGGCTGGGAACGGAGATCCACAAATTGCGGCTCGCAATCTGGTGCCCCTGTTGTTGCCAGAAAACCGGATCTTCAGGACGCCAGTCGGTAATAACCCGAGATGACGACCTTTTTTCCGGGATGGATGTGTGTTGCATATACACCTCTGATGTTCGGTTTGATGCCTGCCACCTTAGTTTCTACAGCGCGGGTTAAGTTGATATAAATCAAAGGATAAGCTGGCCTTTTGAGAGGCGAAAAAACATCATGCTCATTTATGAGTAGCGCTTACCGACAAAAAAGGTGTGGTTTTTCACGGTTCTGCCCCCGGCTACCCAGCTTCTTCCCCCGAATGTCGACGCACTGGCAATAAAGGGGTAATCCTTTATGGGTATGGGTATACCCCAGGTGATAGCTGACAATACCGCCACCCCACTCCGCACAGCCGAGGAGCCTCAATCGTCTATGCTAAAACGCCTTTTCTCACCGATGTCGCTGGTTAACCAACTGGCGGTGCTGATGCTGTTATCGACCCTGATAGGCGTGACGGGCATGGCTATTTCCGGCTGGCTGGTACAAGGCGTTCAGGGCAGCGCTCACGCAATCAATAAAGCGGGATCGCTGCGCATGCAGAGCTACCGGCTGCTGTCAGCAATCCCGTTGCATGATGATGAGCAATATCTGCTGGATGAAATGGAGCATACCGCCTTCAGCGCTGAGCTGGCGCAAGCGGCAAAGCGGGACGGCCAGCAAGTGCAACTGACAGATCTGCAAACCTACTGGCACAGCGTGGTTATCCCGGCTATTAAAGATGCCCGCCAGCCGGGCGAAGTCGCCGATATTATCGCCATCTTCGTCGGGCGCATCGACGGGCTGGTCTCTGCCTTTGACAGCAATACCGAGCATCGCATTGAACAGGTGGTAGTGATGCACCGGGTGATGGCAGTGCTGATGGGCTTATTACTGTTGTTTGCCGTTATCTGGCTGCGGGCTCGTCTACTCCGTCCGTGGCAGCAACTGCTGCACATGGCGCGCGCCGTCAGTCAGCGTGATTTTACCCAGCGCGCCCATATCAGCGGCGGCAATGAGATGGCGACCCTCGGCGAGGCGCTGAACAACATGTCCGCCGAACTTGGCGAAAGTTACGCGGTACTTGAGCGCCGCGTGCAGGAAAAGACCGCCGGGCTTGAGCAAAAAAATGAGATCCTGTCGTTTCTATGGCAGGCCAATCACCGTCTTCACTCCCGCATTCCTTTATGTGAACGCTTATCGCCAGTGCTGAACGGCTTGCAAAATCTCACGCTGCTGCATGATATCGAACTGCGCGTTTACGATATGGAAGATGAGGCAAATCATCAGGAATTTACCTGCCAGTCGACCGCCAGTTGCGATATCAAAGGCTGCCATTTATGCCCGCGCGACGGCAAACTTGTTGAGTTATCCGGGGTGGGTTCGACCCTGAAATGGCGGCTGGCGGATGCGCATATGCAATATGGTTTGTTGCTGGCGAAACTGCCACCGGGTCGGCATCTGAGCCACGACCAGCAGCAATTGGTGGATACGCTGGTTGAGCAACTTACCGCGACGCTGGCGCTGGATCGGCATCAGGATCGCCAGCAACAATTAATGGTGATGGAAGAGCGCGCTACCATTGCCCGCGAACTGCACGATTCTATTGCCCAGTCCCTCTCCTGTATGAAGATGCAGGTCAGTTGCCTGCAAATGCAGGGTGACGAACTCCCGGCCAGCAGCCAGCAGTTGTTGGGGCAAATCCGTAATGAACTGAATACGTCATGGGTGCAGTTACGCGAGTTGCTCACCACCTTCCGTTTACAATTAACCGAACCGGGGCTGCGCCCGGCGCTGGAATCCAGTTGCCAGGAGTACAGCGCGCGGTTCGGTTTCCAGGTGCGGCTCGACTACCAGTTACCGCCCCGCTTAGTACCGGCCCATCAGGCGATTCATTTATTGCAAATCGCCCGTGAGGCATTGAGCAATGCATTAAAACACTCCGGCGCAACCGCGGTCAGCGTCGCAGTGCAACAGCAGGGAAACCGGGTAATATTGCGCATCAGCGATAACGGTTGTGGGATCCCGGTCAATGCTGAACGGACCAACCACTATGGACTCATTATTATGCGTGACCGCGCGCAAAGCCTGCGCGGCGACTGCCAGGTGCGTCCCGGAGCCTCCGGGGGGACTGACGTTGTCGTGACGTTTATACCCGAGACGTTTCTCTCATCCATGCAAGGAGATAACCATGAGTAATCAGGATCCGGCTACAATCCTCCTGATCGACGACCATCCGATGCTGCGAACCGGTGTAAAGCAGTTAATCAGCATGGCCCCGGACATCACTGTCGTCGGCGAGGCCAGCAACGGGGAACACGGCATTGAGCTGGCGGAATCACTGGATCCTGATCTGATATTGCTGGATCTCAATATGCCCGGCATGAACGGGCTGGAAACCCTGGACAAGCTGCGTGAAAAAACCCTTTCGGGGCGCGTGGTGGTCTTTAGCGTTTCCAATCACGAAGAGGATGTGGTGACCGCCCTGAAACGCGGCGCAGACGGCTACCTGCTGAAAGATATGGAGCCGGAAGATTTATTGAAAGCGTTGCAGCAAGCGGCGGCGGGCGAAATGGTGCTCAGCGAAGCGCTAACGCCGGTGCTGGCGGCCAGCCTGCGCGCCAACCGTGCGACAACCGATCGTGATATTACGCAGTTAACGCCGCGCGAGCGTGACATTCTGAAGCTGATTGCGCAAGGGCTGCCAAACAAGATGATCGCCCGTCGGCTGGATATCACCGAAAGCACGGTAAAAGTGCACGTAAAACATATGCTGAAAAAGATGAAGCTAAAATCCCGCGTCGAAGCCGCAGTGTGGGTGCATCAGGAACGAATTTTCTGATTATTGCGCGGCGGGCAGCATCCAGTCCGCACTGTTTTCCGTGGCCGGTGGGATCACCGGCTCGGTCAGCTTCAGCTCGATAGTGTTGGACTCAACACGCTGCCCTTTTTCATCTTCCACCAACACTGAGAGCGTCCAGCTATTGGTTGCCCCTTCGCTACTGTCCCAGTGCGGCATAATCAGCGTCCAGCCCTCCTCGCTTCGCGCATTCGCCGGTGGCGTCAGGCTCAATGCCTGCGTATCGCCCTGCCAGATTAATGAGCGAATGCCGTGGGTGCTGCGAATTTGCATTTTCAACGCCACCGTTTCACCCGGCTGAAGATCCCACGGCGGCGTAGCAAGGAACACCGATAACGTTTTACGCTGGCGATACTCAAACACCGGCGCGCTGTTGCGCGTCGGGCTGTCGTAGCGGCTTCCGCGCAGGGAACGGCTCTCTGCCACTTCGCTGGCGGAAAGCTGTTTCCACAGCGGCACACCAAAGCGGTAATTGAGTTTCAGCCCCAAATCATTCTGGCTAACGCCGCTTTCGCCCTGGCGATGCTCGGCGGTAAATGTCACCAGCGGCACCGGGGTGTAATTCACGCCAAATTTCACCGCTACCGGGTTGCGATAGCCGGTGCCGTTATCGAACAGATCGACGTTATCGCCGAAGTATTGCTCCACGCTGACGCTGGTATTGAGCTGCTGGTAAAAGGGCAGCCGCGCCTGCGCCGTGACATCGTAACCGCGCGCCATGCGCATTTGCTGTGTTGCAGTCTGGTAATCCCAGTGGCTTACCGGCTGGTAATAGTTAGCGGAAAGCCGCAGGTATTCGCCCCATGCTTCAGCCCCTAACCCCGCGCGACCGAAGTTTTCATCCATCAGGTTGTCGTAAAAGGTGTTGTAGCCAAGCAGCCAGTCACCGGCTATCCAGCGCTGACCGACACCCAGATTACCAACCAGCCCGACATCTTGCTGCGTCAACCCAAGCTGGCTCCACCTCAGGTAGCGATTGTTATCTTGCAAAGGGACAAACCAGTCGCCGTGGCTGCCGGTAAATCCGCCTTCGTTATCCACTTTCAGATCGACACTGGCGCTGCCCCAGGGCGATAACCAGGATTCCACCTGCTGATTAACTTCGTCGCTCACCACATCGCGCAATTGACCAAAGGCGAACTGGCGCGCCTGCTGACCGGGGCTCAGATCGGTATCCGTCATGCTGGCTTCGCCAAACGCCTTCGCCATTTCGGCAACATGTTTTTCCTGCGTGCCGTTTTCAGGCGCCATACCGAGATCCGGCAAACCGTCGCCGTTATTATCAAAGGGGTTTTCTGCCTGCTGCACGAATCTGTTTTGCAAAGCACGGGCATCGCCTCCCGCCAACAAAACAGCAAGAAGTGAAAGAAGTGGATAAATGAAGAAATGACGTATCACAACGCTAATTAAAATCCCGTTCTGTTTTGTGAAGTAGCTCACTCAGTTTAACGGTTTTGCTCTGTGTTTACAGCCACAGGCAATATATCAAGAAAATCCTTATCGCTTGCGCTTCGCCGCGGCTACATTTAATGCATCTTTGTCAGAAGAGATGCGTCATGAATAGAAAACTGAACGTGCTCTGCACAGCGTTGCTGTTTTACGGCGTACAGGCGAGTGCCAATGCGCTCTTTACTCTGCAATCCCCGGCGTTTGCCGATAACGCGATGATGGAGAAGAAATTCGCTGGTAATGCCAGTAACAACCCCAACTGCACCGGTGAGAATATCTCGCCGTCGCTGGTCTGGAATAACCCGCCCGCCAATACGCAAAGCTTCGCCCTGGTAGTACACGATCCCGAAGGGGCGCAAGGGTTAGGCGTCACGCACCTGGTGGCGTATAACATCGCGGCATCGGCCACCGGGTTTGCGCAAAACGACCTGCGTGATGGCAAAGGCTTCACCGGCGGGAAAAATACGCCAGGTAATTTCCGCTGGCATGGCCCCTGCCCGCCGCCGGGCAGCGGTGCGCATCACTACACCTTTACGCTTATCGCCACTTCCCTGAAACCTGAGTTACCGGAAGGGCTTACGCGCGAAGCGCTGTTCGCCAAACTTAAAGGCCACACACTGGCAGCGACCGGGTTGATTGGCCGTTTCGGACAATAATATTTCTGTGCGCCGCCGCCCTTTCCCCAACGCGGGCGGCGCAGTAGCATAGCCGTTTCCGTTATTTTTATCGAAGGAGTGAATATGCAAAAGATAGTGATCATCGCCAACGGCGCGGCGTACGGCAGTGAATCCCTGTTTAACAGCCTGCGGCTGGCCATTGCCCTGCGTGAACAGGACGCCAGCCTTGCCTTACAGCTTTTTCTGATGTCCGATGCGGTGACCGCCGGGCTGCGCGGGCAAAAGCCGGCCGAGGGCTATAACATTCAGCAAATGCTGGAAATTCTCACCGCGCAAAACGTGCCGGTTAAGCTGTGTAAAACCTGTACCGACGGACGTGGCGTCACGTCGCTGCCGCTGGCCGATGGGGTAGAAATCGGTACGCTGGTGGAACTCGCGCAGTGGACACTGGCGGCGGATAAAGTATTAACGTTCTAATCTTGCGCCAGGTTTAATACGACTTTCTTATGGATGACGTCAGGTCATCAAGTTTGCCTGCTGTGTTGCCGATAGCAACTTAAGACAAACACAGCAGGTACGATAAAAATGTTCAGATCGATTAAGGCTCGTATTATCGCGGCGACAGCGGGATGCCTCGCCATCGCTTTGCTTCTTAACACCGTGATCAATTATCAGGTCACCCGCCAGCACAACCAGCAAACACAGCAGGATATTCTCGCCAGCACCAGCGCCAGCCACAGCATTGCCATTGCCGACTGGGTGTCCAGCAAAATGAACATGGTCGCCTCCTTGCAACGCGTGGCATTAACCGACGATCCGATACCGGTATTCGCGCAACTCGCCCGCGCAGGCGGTTTTATTAATGTTTATGTCGGCTATGCCAGCAAAACGGCAAAATTTTCCGATCCAGGCGGCGTGCCGGCAGATTACGATCCGACGATTCGCCCGTGGTATCAGCAGGCCGTCAAAGCGGATGCGCCTGTCGTGACCGCGCCTTATGTGGATGCCAGCACCGGTTCACTGGTTGTCACGTTTGCCGTTCCGGTGAAAGAGAACGGAACGCTGAAAGGCGTGGTGGCGGGCGATGTGTCGATGGATAGCGTGGTGGCAAACGTGCGAGGCATCAACCCGACGCCTCACAGCACCGGAATGTTACTCGCCAGCGACGGTTCAGTGATTGCCGCCGCCGATGAAAAACTGACGATGAAGCCTTTTAGCGACGCCATCAGCGGCGTTCGCTTTGCCGATCTCCATGTCGGTCAACCCGTTGCAGGGCGTTATGCCGGGGCAGATAAAGCGTTGCTGGTAAACCGCGTGAAAGGCACAGACTGGTTACTGGTCGTCGCCCTTGATAGCGACGAGTCCACCGCTGGCCTGCGGGCACAATTAAAAGCTTCGGCCCTCTCCCTGATTGTGCTGGTGGTGATTGCCGGGGCTTTTATGCAGTGGATCGTCGCAACCATGCTGAAACGCCTGCTGACCATTCGCGACGCCATGAACGCCATCAGCAGCGGCACCAATGATCTCTCGCAGCGTTTGCCGGTTGGCGGTCATGATGAAGTGTCACAAATTGCCCACGCGTTTAATGCCTTCAGCGACAAGCTCGCGGTGGTGATGGTGAAACTGCGCGATTCCACGCAATCGGTGCAGTTGGCGGCGCAGGAAATTGCAGCCGGTAACCAGGATCTCTCCGGGCGTACAGAACAGGCAGCCTCCAGCCTGCGTGAAACGGCCAGTGCCGTTGAGCAAATCACCGCCTCCGTTGCTCAGTCTACTGATGCGGCGGCGCAGGCCAACGACCAGGCGTTTGCCGCGTCAAAGGCGGCGTCACGCGGCGGCGAAGTGGTGAATCAGGCTATCAACACGATGCAGTCAATCGAAGTTGCCTCAACGAAAATTGGTGATATCACAAGCGTGATTGACGGTATCGCTTTCCAGACGAATATCCTGGCGCTTAACGCCTCGGTAGAGGCCGCGCGCGCCGGTGAGCAGGGCCGTGGGTTTGCGGTGGTCGCGGGCGAAGTGCGTAATCTCGCCAGCCGTAGCGCGCAGGCGGCAAAAGAGATTAAAACGCTGATTGATTCCACCACCGAGAGCGTGTCCACTGGTTCACGCTATGTGCGCCTCGCAGGCGAAAGCATGACGGATATTGTCTCCAGCATCGACAGCGTGTCGGTTATCATGCGGGAAATCACCGTTGCCACCAGTGAACAGATGAAGGGGATTCAGGAAATCAACCGTGCGGTGCTCGATCTGGACCGCATGGTGCAGCAGAATGCGGAACTGGTCGTCGAGTCGACAGCCGCCGCGGGGGCGTTACGCTCGCAGGCGAGCGAGCTTGCCGAAACCGCCGGGCATTTCCGCATTTAATCTTATTCAGGCGCGTTTTAACCACGGTTTTTCGCGCCGACTTTCCCGCGTACCGCATAATGTAATTTTTGTTTAATCGTTACGTCATTATTTGATCAAAATCAGCATTCGACCCCGGTCCATTTGGTGTTATGCCCTGAGTGAAATGTGAACAAAATCACGCACGGGGACTTTCCCGCAAGGATCGCGTTGTTAGAAAACGACATGTTAAAAGCGACATGTTAACAACTACGGGGTTAAAAATGGCGGTGGTAAAAGCAAGTTTGAAGTTATTTGGCGGGGACACAGTTGTTGTTCGTTGTTCTGAAAATTGTCATATCCATCTGATGAGCGAAAAGAGCCACACTCCGGACGCCCAGGCAGATATTCTGAGTGTACAGAACCGCGCCAGCGCGTATCTGTCTGTACCTTACAGCGGTGTCTGGAGTGTGCTGATCGATAGCCACAGCCAGTCGCTGGAACACTCGATCAGCTACGTTGCGGCGTAAGCGCAGCGGTTAGCAGGCAAAACCAGGTCGCATCTCCGGACCTGGTTTTTCTCCCTCCAGCAGTATCCGCACTTTCCCCACCAGCTCATTCAGGCAATCATCATGCATGCCGAGCTTAATCAGTTCCTGCTCAAGAGAAAAAAGATACTGCGCATTCGTGCCCAGCGGGCCACTGGCCGAGGCAATCAACGGGGCGATGGTCTGGGCGCGGGTATCGGACTCATACAACGGATGGCGCGGATCCATAATAAACACCAGCGCATTCACCACGCGGCCATCGTCAAGGGAGAGTTTGCACCAGCTCGGCATATAACAGCCGGTAATCATTTCACGCTTCCACAGCAACGTAAGTTCGTCGGTCAGCGTCTCCTCCGGCAAGCGATAGGCCACGCCTGTGGTGCGTCCGCCCTCTTTCAGTGCAAGCATCCGGCCTGGCTGGCAGGCGGTGCCGCGCCCGGCGGTTAAGCGTAAGCAAAATGCCCTGTGCCAGCCAACCAGCGTACCGGTGCAGGATTCGTCATACTCCAGCGCCGGGTTCCACATCAGCGAGCCGTAACCAAAAATCCATACCGGGCCATCATCCGGCCGGCATGCAAGCGTCGCTGCGAGCGAGGCCGCCCGTTGTTCAGCCGACCATAACAGGGATTCTTCAATGTCCCCAAACGCCGTTTTACAATCTGCCGTTCGCAAGAAATCACGCGTTAACATCTTCTACCTCCGCCACTGCATACTTCCTTGCGACTGCTTTACTGCTGCCTTCCCGACATACACTGCTGGTTTTTAACGCAGCGTGTTAAAACGATATGCAATTCACGCGCCGCTTGCAATAGCGTCAATCCATTGAATAAAGCTATAAATGGCGAAGGGTAACGCGTTCAGGCGTTATTTCTTCTTATGCCACTTATCATCATCCCCTTTTTCATACTCATTTTTCACCGCCGCCCAGGCGACACGGTGCGCCGTCTCTTCACGGCTGGCATCGCCGCGCCGGTCTTCTTTGTCTTTGTACTGGTCCCAGGCACTGTTAAAGGCCTCTTTATAGATTTCCTGCGCATGGGCTGGCAGCACATGCTGGACGCTATCGGGCAGTTCAGATTTTGATTTATAGGGCATTTGCGCCTCCTCCTGGTTTAAAGAGATAAGTCTGGACGATAATATCCAGCCGCGCCAGGTGACTCAGATTAGTGATTTTTATATCTATATATATCTTTGTTATATAGTGATAATTTCTGATAAACATGATTTTTAACGACACTGAACTGAAATTCATTCCTTTGCCGTAAAATTAAGTAAAAAAGCCCGTTAAAACGCCCGTTTTTGCTATTTTAATGCGCTAGCTGTTTTTATCTATACTTCAACAACACCTGCCTTCTCAGGAGAATCATAATGACAACAACGCATGAGGCGGTTAAAACCCGCCACAAGGAGACAACGCTTATTTTCCCGGTGGCGGCGCTGGCCGTGCTGCTGTTCTGGGGGAGTTCGCAGTCACTGCCAGTGGTAGTGGGTATCAATATTCTGGCGCTGGTCGGGATTTTAGCCAGTGCGTTTAGCGTGGTGCGCCACGCCGATGTACTTGCTCACCGTCTGGGTGAGCCTTACGGTTCGCTGATCCTGAGCCTGTCGGTAGTGATTCTGGAAGTGAGCCTGATTTCCGCCTTAATGGCGACCGGCGACGCCGCGCCGACGCTCATGCGCGACACGCTCTATTCGATCATTATGATTGTTACCGGCGGTCTGGTTGGCTTCTCGCTGTTACTGGGCGGGCGAAAATTTGCCACCCAATATATGAATCTTTTCGGCATCAAACAGTATCTGATTGCCCTCTTTCCACTGGCGATTATTGTGCTGGTCTTCCCGATGGCGCTGCCGGAGGCCAATTTCACGACCGGTCAGTCGTTATTAGTGGCGGTGATTTCAGCGGCAATGTATGGCGTCTTCCTGCTGATCCAGACCAAAACCCATCAAAGCCTGTTCGTTTATGAGCATGAAGACGACAGCGATGACGACGATCCGCACCACGGTAAGCCATCGGCTCACGGCAATTTGTGGCATACCGTCTGGCTGATTGTGCATCTGATTGCAGTCATTGCCGTGACCAAAATGAATGCGCAACCGCTGGAAGCTTTGTTAACGGAGCTGAACGCGCCGGTGGCCTTTACCGGTTTCCTGGTGGCGCTGCTGATCCTCTCGCCAGAAGGCTTGGGTGCCCTGAAAGCGGTGCTGAATAATCAGGTCCAGCGGGCAATGAACCTCTTTTTCGGCTCGGTGCTGGCGACCATTTCCCTCACCGTACCGGTAGTGACGCTTATCGCCTGGATTACCGGTAACCATCTGGTGTTTGGTCTGGAAGCCCCGGAAATGATTGTGATGGTAGCCTCGTTGATGTTGTGTCAGCTCTCTTTTTCAACCGGTCGCACCAATGTGCTCAACGGCGCGGCGCATCTGGCTCTGTTCGCCGCGTATTTGATGACGATATTTGCCTGATGATGACCGGAGGCGCGCAATAACGCCTCCGGTTATGCCGCTCAGGGAAGCGCCAGCGCATCGGCTCCCGCCCGGAAACGAAGCTGATCCTCCCCACTGCTTGCAGCCCTGAATACGGCTTCGGCGACTTCAATTTCCTTAGTAAATACCGAGAACGTTTCGTAACCGGCAAAGACACTGCGGGCGAAAGGTTCATAAGCTTCTGAGATCAATCCCTGCATACGCTGCTGACCATTGGCGGCAAAGCGGGTCGTCGGGCCATAACCCGGCTCCACCAGTTTGACCCGCACGCCAAAGTGCCTCAGTTCGGGTTCCAGTGAGGCGGTAAACCCTTCAATAGCGCTCTTGCTGGCCGTGTAGGCCGCGACCAGCGGATACGGAGCCAGCGTGGCGCTTGAGGTGACGTTGACAATGGTGCCCGCCCGGCGCGCCCGAAACTGGGGGATCACCGCCTGGCACATCGCCATCACGCCGAAGGTGTTGGTCTCGAAAATTTCGCGTACGGTGGACATGGGCGTGTCCTCAAACGCGCCGAACAGGCCGATCCCGGCATTATTCACCAGCACGTCAATCGGGCCGGCTGCATTGAGGGCAGAAGCGATGCTGTCGGGTTTCGTCACATCCAGTGGCAACATGCGCAGGTTCACGGAAGCAGGAAACAATTCCTCCTGAGGTTCGCGCATCGTGGCGATGACCTTCCAGCCCTGTTTGAGGAAGTAACGGGCCGTTTCCAGGCCATAGCCGGATGAACAGCCGGTGATCAGTACAGTTTTCATTGCAGGCTCCAGGTGTGTGAGTTCAGCCTGTACAATAGACGCGCACCACCGGATTACCGATAATGCAGCGTCCGTTTTTATTTAGCGAGAGTCCTGAAATGAGCGATCCGCTTTCAGAAGTCGTTCGGCTGCTCCATCCGGGGGCGGCCTTTGCCAATATCATCAGCGGCAAAGGTAACTGGGCCGTGCGCTATTTCGAATACGGTTTGCCCAGCTTCTGCATCATGCTGGAAGGAAGCTGCCAGCTTACGGTGGACGGGCATGAAGCCGTCACTCTGCGCGCCGGCGATTTCATTCTGCTGCCCACCACACCCGCTTTCACCCTGTCGAGCTTCGTCCCTGCGCCCCCGGTTTATCTCGATCCCAATAAAGTGGCGAGCCTGCACAGCGAGATCCGTTATGGTGAACAAGGCGGTTCCCCGGATATGCGCGCAATGGGCGGCGCTTTTCTGTTTGATTGTGCTGAACCTGACCTGCTGGTTTCGCTGCTGCCCGGGGTGGTCCACGTCCGGGATTCGCTTCGTTTGTCGCAGCTTGTGCAGATGGTGGCGGAAGAATCCGCAGAGCAGAAGCCAGGCAGCGAGTTTATGTTGTCCAGACTGCCAGAATTGCTGCTGGTGGAGGCCATGCGCTCGGCCGCAGCCGGAAGCGCCCCGCCCGGGCTGTTGCGCGGTTTAGCGGATGAACGCCTGGCTCGTGCCCTGAAGCAGATGCATGAACGTATCGCTCACGCCTGGAGTATTGATGAGTTGGCGAAAATCGCGGTTCTGTCGCGCTCCGTATTCTTTGAGCGCTTTACGCGCCTGGTGGGGGTAGCGCCGATGCAGTATCTGCTTGCCTGGCGCATGGCCGTCGCAAAGGATTTGCTGCATGGTGATCAACTGTCAGTAGCGGAGGTTGCGGAACGTGTGGGCTACGGCTCGACCAGCACATTCAGCGTGGCGTTCAGCCGGTATGTCGGGCAGCCGCCCAGCCATTATGCGCGTTCATAATGGCCTGCCCCCAGTACAAAAAACCCCGCTTTCGCGGGGTTTCTCTTAGTGCTCGGTATCGAGTTCGTCGAAGCTTTTCACCAGATCGTCAATGGCTTTGATCTGTTTGAGGAACGGCTCCAGCTTCGCCAGCGGCAGCGCAGATGGGCCGTCGCATTTGGCATTGTCCGGATCCGGATGCGCTTCAATAAACAGGCCAGCCAGACCGGTCGCCATGCCTGCACGGGCCAGTTCAGCCACCTGAGCGCGACGGCCGCCGGATGCTGCGCCAAACGGGTCGCGGCACTGCAACGCGTGGGTCACATCGAAAATCACCGGCGAGTTGTTGGAGACTTTCTTCATCACGCTAAAGCCAAGCATATCCACAACCAGGTTGTCATAACCGAAGTTAGCGCCACGGTCGCACAGGATCACTTTATCGTTACCGCCTTCAATAAATTTATCGACGATATTCCCCATCTGGCCGGGGCTTACGAACTGCGGTTTTTTCACGTTAATGACCGCGCCGGTTTTCGCCATTGCTTCCACCAGATCGGTCTGGCGAGCAAGGAACGCCGGAAGCTGGATCACATCAACCACGTCGGCAACCGGCTGCGCCTGGCTTGCTTCGTGCACATCAGTGATAACTTTAACGCCGAAGGTCTGTTTCAGTTCCTGGAAGATTTTCATCCCCTCTTCCAGACCCGGCCCACGGTAGGACTTGATGGAAGAGCGGTTGGCTTTATCAAAAGAGGCTTTGAACACGTACGGAATGCCCAGTTTCTGGGTTACGGTGACGTAGTGTTCGCAAATGCGCATTGCTAAATCGCGGGATTCCAGCACGTTCATACCACCAAACAGTACAAACGGCAGATCGTTCGCGACGTTAATGTCGCCAATGCTGACCACTTTTTGTTTCATAAAATCGCCTTATCGAGTGTGAATGCTTAATGCAGGGTAATCTGTTTATGGGAAATCGTGTTGATTTGCGCGCGGATCATCTCGCTAATTGGATCCTCAGGGCACTGCTCAACAAAATAGCTTAAATCATGCAGCGCCACATGGTCGCAATCGAGCTGAGCGTAGATAAGCCCACGATCGCGGATCTCATACGGGTCTTCCGGGTTGAACTGCAATAATGCTTCACTGGCGCGCAACGCCAGCTCCATCTGCTGCTCTTCCATTAATGCCGACTTTAACGTATCCAGCAGTTTGCGGATCACTTCAGCATTGTCGGCTTCATCAAGGTCTTCATTAAATAGCTCGGCCACCGGGCTAATATTGCCTTTCAGCCAAACTTCTAGCGTGTGTTCATCCAGCGTGTCGCCGTTAAACGGGTTAATCAGCCACATTCCACCGTCCAGCCATTCGGCGCGCAGAATAAGCTGCGTCGGGAAAATAACCGGCGTCAGGGGAATATCCAGCCGCCCGGCAACCCACAGTAAAATGGCACCCAGCGACACCGCGCTGCCCTGGCGGTTTTGCAACACTTTATCGAGCCACAGCGCATCGGATAAACGGTAGATACCGCGGGTATCTTTAAAACCCCATTCGCCATAAAAAAGCTCAACAAGTTTTTCCAGTTGCCAGTCCTGAGGCTTTGCCTGACTGATTTCCTCACGCGCCAGGCTGAGCAAGCGCTCCAGTTCATCTTGCACATACTGTGAAGGAAAATCATCGCGGATCAGCTCGGAAACAAGGATCATCCCGTCGCATAATGGCGCGTTGTTAAATTCGAAATCAGCTAACGACCTCATGTCTTACCCCAGTATCGGTACTTTTGTGGCGGCGAGTTTAATGATGATGTACAGCACCACCAGCCCCAGCAGAAAGGCGATAAAACCGATTTGCTGGCTGCGCGGGCGATGTCGCCCCAGCGCAATAAAACCCAAAACGATGTAGATGATAACGCCAAACAGCTTCTCAGTCAGCCATGCGCCTTTCGAAGTCAAAGGTAAATAACCCGTCACCCACATCAACCCCGCGCCGCTGAGCAGCAACACGCTATCCACCATATGCGGGACCACCCGCACCCAGCGCGCGTTAAAGCGGGGGTTCTCTGTCCAGCGCCACCAGTAACGTAAAACGAACAGGCTAATGGTCAGCGCTACCGAGGTCAAATGCAGAATAATCAGGACGTTAAATGCACGCATTCCGTGTAGCTCCGGTTAAGGTCGCTGTCCCAGCGTCAGGCGTTCGTTATCACCATAATCCCGGCAGGTTTCCACGTTCTGCCAGCCATAGCGGGCGAAAATCTCCCGCACCGCCGCGCCCTGCTGCCAGCCATGTTCCAGCAGCAACCAACCCTGTGGCTGCAAATAACGGGGCGCGTTAGCAATGATGGTGTGCAGATCCGCAAGCCCGTTTTCAGCCGCCACCAGCGCACTTAATGGCTCAAAGCGTACATCGCCCTGCGCCAGGTGGGGATCTTGCTCATCAATATAGGGAGGATTGCTGACAACCAGCGAGAATTGCTGCCCATCGAGGGCGCTGAACCAGCTGCTTTGCCGGATTTCAACATTCGTGATGCCCAGATGCGCGGCATTGCGCTGCGCCAGCGCAACCGCTTCAGGGATCAGATCAACAGCGGTGACGTGGCAGTCCGGGCGTTCACTCGCCAGAGCCAGCGCAATTGCCCCGGTGCCGGTGCCCAAATCCAGAATGCGGCACGGCGAGGCGGGAAGACGGGCGAGCGCCTGCTCAACCAGACACTCGGTGTCCGGGCGCGGGATAAGCGTGGCCGGAGAAACAAACAGCGGCAGCGACCAGAACTCCCGCTCGCCGACCAGGTGCGCGACCGGCTCGCCGCGCACGCGCCGGGCCAGCAATGTTGCCAGCTGTTGCTGCTGATCCGCCGTAAGCGGTGTTTCACCAAAGGCGAGAAGAAAGGTCCGCGCTTTGCCGGTCACAAAACCGAGCAGGATCTCCGCGTCACGGCGCGGGCTATCGCTCGCCTGTAACTGGCTTATCGCCTCGCGCAACCACTGTTGATAATCCATTAGTCCTGCTCGGAGAGTGCCGCCAGTTGGTCGGCCTGGTATTCCTGCACAATCGGTTCGATTAGCATATCGAGTTTGCCTTCCATCACCTCGTCCAGGCGATAGAGTGTCAGGTTAATGCGGTGATCGGTGACGCGCCCCTGCGGGAAGTTGTAGGTGCGGTTGCGGTCGCTGCGATCGCCGCTGCCAAGCAGGTTACGACGGGTTGATGCTTCTGCCTGCTGGCGTTTCGCCATCTCTGCCGCGCGAATACGTGAACCGAGCACCGCCAGCGCTTTGGCTTTGTTTTTGTGCTGTGAGCGTTCGTCCTGGCACTCCACCACAATGCCGGTTGGCAAGTGGGTAATACGAATAGCGGAATCGGTGGTGTTAACGTGCTGACCACCCGCGCCAGACGAGCGGAACGTATCGATACGCAGATCCGCCGGGCTTATCTCCGGCAATTCCGCTTCTGGTATCTCCGGCATCACCGCCACGGTACAGGCAGAAGTATGAATACGCCCCTGCGATTCCGTGGCCGGTACGCGCTGCACGCGGTGGCCGCCGGATTCAAATTTCAGCCGACCATACACACCGTCACCGCTGATTTTGGCAATCACTTCTTTATAACCGCCATGCTCGCCTTCATTGGCGCTCATGATTTCCACGCGCCAGCGACGAGACTCGGCATAACGGCTGTACATACGGAACAGATCGCCGGCAAACAGTGCGGCTTCATCCCCGCCGGTTCCGGCACGGACTTCGACAAACGCATTGCGCTCGTCATCGGGATCTTTGGGCAGCAGCAGCACCTGCAATTGCTGTTCAAGCCGCTCGCCCTTTTCTTTCGCGTCACGCAGTTCGTCCTGCGCCATTTCGCGCATTTCCGGGTCATCGAGCATCATCTGCGCGGTTTCGATATCATCCTGAATCTGTTGCCAGTCAGTAAAACAGCGGGATACGTCGCTCAGTTGCGCATATTCACGCGACAGGGCGCGAAAACGGTCCTGATCGGCAATAGTTTGCGCATCACCCAGCAGCGCCTGAACTTCTTCATGGCGTTCATGCAGGGCTTCCAGTTTGGCAACAATAGAAGGCTTCATAGGCGTAAGTGCACCTTTTAAGAATAAGAGTGTGTTGTGCTAATCCAGCCCGAGGCTGTTGCGCAGAATATGCAGGCGATCGTCGTCCCCGTCACGGGCGGCCTGCTGAAGAGATTTGGTAGGGGCGTGAATCAAACGGTTGGTGAGCTTCCACGCCAGGTCTTGCATAATGGCTTGCGGATCGCCGCCCTGCTCCAGCGCGGCAAGCGCTTTCGCCGTCAGCTCGTTGCGAACGATTTCTGACTGGCTGCGATACTCACGAATAGTCTCGCTGGCGCTTTGCGCGCGCAGCCAGGCCATAAATTCACTGGTTTCCTGGGCGACAATGGTTTCTGCCTGCACTGCCGCAGCTTTACGCTGCGCCAGATTGTGCTGAATGATGCTTTGCAAATCGTCCACGCTGTACAAATAGGCATTGGCGATTTTACCCACCTCCGGCTCAACATCGCGCGGAACGGCGATATCCACCAGCAGCATCGGCTGGTTACGCCGCGCTTTCATTGCCCGCTCCATCATCCCTTTGCCGATAATCGGCAGCGGGCTGGCGGTTGAGCTAATAACGATATCGGCGTCTTTCAGGCGCTCATCAATATCACTCAGGGAGATAACTTCCGCGCCAACTTCATCGGCCAGCACCTGCGCACGCTCGCGCGTACGGTTGGCGATGATCATCTTCTGCACTTTGTGTTCGCGCAGATGGCGGGCCACCAGTTCAATGGTTTCCCCCGCGCCGACCAGCAGCACGGTTACCGAAGAGAGAGATTCGAAGATTTGGCGCGCCAGCGTACAGGCGGCAAAGGCGACAGAGACTGCGCTGGCACCGATATCCGTTTCCGTACGCACGCGCTTGGCAACGGAGAAGGATTTCTGGAACATGCGCTCCAGTTCGCTGGCGTTATCGTGTCCGCGCTGAGAATCAGCAAAGGCTTTTTTTACCTGGCCCAGGATTTGCGGCTCGCCAAGCACCAGCGAATCCAGACCGCTCGCCACGCGCATTAAATGGCTGACGGCGTCGTTATCCTGGTGCCAGTAAAGGCTCTGGCGGACCTCGTCCTCACGCAAATGATGGTAATCACATAGCCAGCGCACCAGCGCTTCCTGAAGATTGTCCCGCTCCTCGACGCTCAGATAGAGTTCGGTACGGTTACAGGTCGACAGCACCACGCCACCCTGCACCATCGGCTGTGAGAGCAGGCTTTCCAGCGCCTGATCAAGCGTTTCCGGCGAAAATGCAATGCGTTCTCGCAACGAAACAGGTGCCGTTTTATGGTTGATGCCGAGAGCTAAAAGGGTCATGGGCGCGGGAATAGTACCAACGTTGATAAGGTTAGACTGCACGCATCATACAGGATGAGCGTAGTCAATAAAAGAGAGACTATCCTTTCGGAGTAATTGGTAATTTAATGATTTAAGACAACTTGAACGTAGACGCTCTTTCTGTGCGGCGCTAGCATTACGTTTAACCACTGCAAACTCTTACAAGGATTTGTCATCGTTATGATTATGCCGGATTCCCGCTTCATTCGCCTGCTACCGCTGGCAAGCCTCGTTCTGACCGCCTGTACGCTTAACGCGCCGAAAGGTCCGGGTCAAAGCCCCGACTCACCGCAATGGCGTCAGCACCAGCAGCAAGTACGCGATTTGAACCAGTATCAAACCCGTGGTGCCTTTGCTTATATTTCCGATGAACAAAAAGTCTATGCCCGCTTTTTCTGGCAACAAACCGGCCAGGATCGCTACCGTTTACTGCTCACCAACCCGCTGGGCAGCACCGAGCTTGAGCTGAACGCGCAGCCGGGTAACGTGCAACTGGTCGATAACAAAGGCAAACGCTACACCGCTGACGATGCCGAAGAGATGATCGGTAAGCTGACCGGCATGCCTATCCCGCTTAACAGCCTGCGCCAGTGGATCCTCGGCCTGCCGGGTGATGCCACCGACTATAAACTTGATGACCAGTACCGCCTGAGCCAGTTGAACTACAGCCAGGGCGGGAAAAACTGGAAAGTGGTTTATGGCGGCTACGACACGAAAACCCAGCCCGCCATGCCCGCCAATATGGAGCTCAACGACGGTCAGCAGCGCATCAAGCTGAAGATGGATAACTGGATCGTCAAATGATGAAGTGGCCTGCTCCGGCGAAACTCAATCTGTTTTTATACATTACCGGCCAGCGTGCGGATGGTTACCACACGCTGCAAACGCTTTTTCAGTTCCTTGACTACGGTGATACGCTGACGATTGAACCGCGCAGCGATGGCAACATTTGCCTGTTGACGCCGGTTGCTGGCGTGCCTGATGAAGAGAACCTTATCGTGCGCGCGGCGCGGTTGCTGATGAAACGCGCCGGGGAAACCGGGCGCTTAACCGTAGGCAGCGGCGCGGACATTGCCATTGAAAAACGCCTGCCGATGGGCGGCGGTCTGGGCGGCGGCTCGTCAAATGCGGCGACGGTGCTGGTTGCGCTCAACCATCTGTGGCAGTGCGGGCTGAGTGTTGATGAACTGGCGGCGCTGGGTCTGACGCTCGGTGCCGATGTGCCGGTGTTTGTGCGCGGTCATGCCGCGTTTGCCGAGGGCGTAGGCGAGATATTGACGCCAGTAAATCCGCCCGAAAAGTGGTATCTGGTGGCGCATCCGGGTGTCAGCATTCCCACTCCGGTTATCTTTAATGATCCTGAACTACCAAGAAATACCCCCGTCAGGTCAATTGAGACGTTACTGAAATGTGAATTCGGCAACGATTGCGAGGTTATCGCAAGAAAACGTTTTCGTAAGGTTGATGCCGCGCTTTCCTGGCTGTTAGAATACGCGCCGTCGCGCCTGACTGGCACAGGAGCCTGTGTCTTTGCCGAATTTGACACCGAATCCGCCGCTCGTCAGGTGCTTGAGCAAGCCCCGGAATGGCTGCACGGTTTTGTCGCGCGAGGCGTCAACCTCTCGCCGCTAGCACAAACCATCGCCGGGCAAGCTGAGTTCCGGTGACAACGTCACATGTTCCAGACGTTGCATCGTGCTCTTTAATACACCGCATGGATAGTTTTTCGCCCTGACCCGCACATTTCGGCGTATTCTATCCACCACTGGACGCATGCCTGAGGTTCTTCTCGTGCCTGATATGAAGCTTTTTGCTGGTAACGCTACCCCGGAACTAGCACAACGTATTGCCAACCGCCTGTACACTTCTCTCGGCGACGCCGCTGTAGGTCGCTTTAGCGACGGCGAAGTCAGCGTACAAATCAATGAAAACGTACGCGGTGGTGATATTTTCATCATCCAGTCCACTTGTGCCCCAACGAACGACAACCTGATGGAATTGGTTGTTATGGTCGATGCCCTGCGCCGTGCTTCCGCAGGCCGTATCACCGCCGTTATCCCCTATTTTGGTTATGCTCGCCAGGACCGCCGTGTACGCTCTGCTCGCGTGCCAATTACCGCCAAAGTGGTTGCCGATTTCCTCTCAAGCGTTGGTGTTGACCGCGTACTCACCGTTGACCTGCACGCTGAACAGATCCAGGGCTTCTTTGATGTGCCGGTAGATAACGTGTTCGGTAGCCCGATCCTGCTCGAAGATATGCTGCAACTGAATCTGGATAACCCGATTGTGGTTTCGCCGGATATCGGCGGCGTCGTTCGCGCTCGCGCTATTGCTAAACTGCTGAACGATACCGATATGGCGATCATTGATAAACGCCGTCCGCGCGCTAACGTTTCCCAGGTGATGCACATCATCGGTGACGTGGCTAACCGCGACTGCGTACTGGTTGACGATATGATCGACACCGGCGGTACGCTGTGCAAAGCCGCTGAGGCCCTGAAAGAACGTGGCGCGAAACGCGTCTTCGCCTACGCCACACACCCGATTTTCTCCGGTAATGCGGTCAATAATCTGCGCAACTCTGTGATTGACGAAGTGGTGGTCTGCGACACCATTCCGCTGAGCGAAGAGATCAAAGCGCTGCCGAACGTACGTACGCTGACGCTCTCTGGCATGCTGGCCGAAGCTATCCGTCGTATCAGCAACGAAGAATCGATTTCTGCGATGTTCGAACATTAATCGACGCTGCACAATAAACCCGCTCCGGCGGGTTTTTTTAGCTTCAAAAATTATTTGTATGATTTATTAATACTTTACGACTACGCTTCACGGACGACCACATTGTGAACAAGTTGCTTTCTCCACACATCATGCCTTTCCGCGCGCTCATTGATGCCTGCTGGAAAGAAAAATATACCGCCGCACGGTTTACCCGCGATCTGATTGCCGGCATCACCGTAGGCATTATTGCGATCCCGCTGGCAATGGCGCTGGCAATTGGCAGCGGCGTCGCACCGCAATACGGGCTTTATACCGCTGCCGTTGCAGGCATTGTGATTGCTCTGAGCGGCGGGTCGCGCTACAGCGTTTCCGGGCCGACTGCCGCCTTTGTGGTGATCCTCTACCCGGTCTCGCAGCAGTTTGGCCTCTCCGGCCTGCTGGTAGCGACCCTGATGTCCGGGGTTTTTCTGATCCTGTTTGGTCTGGCCCGCTTTGGCCGCCTGATTGAATACATTCCCCTTTCCGTCACCCTTGGTTTCACCTCCGGGATCGGCATTACCATCGCCACCATGCAGATAAAAGACTTTTTCGGTCTGCAACTGACGCACGTGCCGGAGCATTACCTGCAAAAAGTGGGCGCGCTGGTGATGGCACTGCCGACGATTAACCCGGGCGATGCGGCAATTGGTATTGTCACCCTCGGCACGTTGATCCTCTGGCCGCGTCTGCGTTTGCGCCTGCCCGGTCACTTGCCTGCGCTGCTGGCGGGTTGTGCGGTCATGTTGATTGTTAATCTGCTGGGCGGTGATGTCGCCACTATCGGTTCGCAGTTCCACTATGTGCTGGCCGATGGCAGCCAGGGCAATGGCATTCCGCAGTTGCTGCCGCAACTGGTGTTGCCGTGGGATCTGCCCGATTCCACTTTTACGTTGAGCTGGGATTCGTTGCGGGCGCTGCTGCCTGCCGCGTTTTCGATGGCGATGCTCGGTGCGATTGAATCGTTGCTCTGCGCGGTCGTGCTGGATGGCATGACCGGAACCAAACATAAAGCCAACAGCGAGCTGATTGGTCAGGGGCTGGGCAATATTGTCGCGCCGTTTTTTGGCGGCATCACCGCCACCGCCGCTATCGCCCGCTCCGCCGCCAACGTGCGCGCCGGGGCAACGTCACCCATTTCAGCGGTGATCCACTCGCTGCTGGTGATCATGGCGCTGCTGGTGCTGGCTCCGCTGCTCTCGTGGCTGCCGCTTTCGGCGATGGCTGCGTTGCTGCTGATGGTGGCATGGAATATGAGCGAAGCGCATAAGGTGATTGACCTGCTGCGCCGCGCACCAGCCGATGACATTGTGGTAATGATTCTTTGTATGTCGCTGACGGTACTGTTTGATATGGTTATCGCCATCAGCGTCGGGATTGTGCTCGCATCACTGCTGTTTATGCGTCGCATAGCGCACATGACGCGCCTGGCAACGGTAAATGTCAGCGTGCCGGATGACGTGCTGGTCCTGCGTGTGATTGGCCCGCTGTTTTTTGCCGCAGCGGAAGGTGTGTTCAGCGACCTGGAAACACGCATCGCCGGGAAACGCATCGTGGTGCTGAAATGGGATGCTGTTCCGGTGCTGGATGCCGGTGGTCTGGACGCGTTCCGCCGCTTTGTCAGCCGCCTGCCGGAAGGCACGGAACTTCGCGTCAGCAACCTGGAGTTTCAGCCGCTGCGCACGATGGCCCGCGCCGGTATCCAGCCGATCCCTGGCCGCCTGGCATTCTTCCCGAACCGTGATGCGGCGTTAGCAGCGCTCTGACATTGGGGTAAAAAAACGGTTCCCGCGGGAACCGTTATCAAATTCGTTATTGTTAGCCGTGATTTTGCCTGTCGCGGCGGCAACGTTTGTCATAGTGGCGCACCCACCAGTACTTATCACATACCTGCTCATGGCCGCCAACGCGCGCGCCTGCAAGCCAGAGCACGGCTCCGAGGAAAATACTGAGCACCGCGCCGTGGGCAAAAATTTGTGGCAGGTGAAGCTGTGGAAGCTGGTTTAAAATCGAATAACCGACGCCAACAACCATCACGACCAACCCCAACCCCATGAGCGCATTACCGAGTAACGAAGCGTTTTTGCGTTTCATCTGTCACCTCCGGAACGATGGGTTGGATGGGATAACCCCAATCCTTGTGCGTAAAGTATAGGCAGCGCACTTTTAAGCGGTTGCGGACACGATCACAATTACACATATCCGACTAACAAAAATTTACATATAACCCACTGAACTACTTGAAAATCGAATGGTTGACGAGAGCAATTATTATCATTTCCCCTTCTTTCCGGTGAGAATTTTGTCATCGCGCTTCGCACAACGTAAACTACGCGCCGGACATTGACCTGGTCAGGAATGAAAAGTGACGATTAAATTGATTGTCGGGCTGGCGAACCCCGGTGCCGAATACGCCGCGACACGCCATAACGCGGGTGCCTGGTATGTGGATTTACTGGCGGATCGCGCCCGCGTCCCGCTACGCGACGAGCCGAAGTTTTTTGGCTATACCTCGCGCATTACGCTGGCAGGCGAAGATGTGCGTCTGCTCGTCCCCACGACATTTATGAACCTGAGCGGTAAAGCGGTTGCGGCAATGGCGACCTTTTATCGCATCAACCCCGATGAGATCCTGGTGGCCCATGATGAGCTGGATCTGCCACCAGGCGTGGCGAAGTTCAAACTTGGCGGGGGCCACGGCGGCCATAATGGTCTGAAAGACATCATCAGCAAACTGGGCAATAACCCGAATTTCCACCGTTTGCGCGTCGGAATCGGTCATCCGGGCGATAAAAACAAAGTTGTCGGTTTTGTGCTGGGTAAACCGCCGGTTTCCGAGCAGAAACTGATCGACGAGGCGGTAGACGAAGCGGCGCGTTGCACCGAGATTTGGCTGAAAGAAGGGTTGACCAAAGCGACCAACCGGCTGCACGCCTTTAAAGCACAGTAACCGGGCTGCGGCGGCTTTTTTGCCGCGCGTTACAGCGGTTATGTGTATACTAGGCGAAGTTTTTCACTTTTCTACAATCCGTTTTTCGCAACGGGTTGATTATCAAGAGATTAAGGTAATTACATCATGGGATTCAAATGCGGTATCGTCGGTCTGCCTAACGTAGGTAAATCCACCCTGTTCAATGCGCTCACCAAAGCGGGTATCGAAGCGGCCAACTTCCCGTTCTGTACCATTGAGCCGAACACCGGTGTCGTACCGATGCCCGATCCGCGTCTGGATAAACTCGCGGAAATCGTTAAACCGCAGCGTATTCTGCCGACTACCATGGAATTCGTGGACATCGCCGGTCTGGTAAAAGGCGCCTCCAAAGGCGAAGGCCTGGGTAACCAGTTCCTGACCAACATCCGCGAAACGGAAGCGATCGGCCACGTGGTGCGCTGCTTTGAGAATGACAACATCATTCACGTTAATAACAAAGTCGATCCGGCAGAAGACATTGACGTTATCAATACTGAACTGGCGCTGGCGGATCTGGATACCTGCGAACGTGCGATTCACCGCGTGCAGAAAAAAGCCAAAGGCGGCGATAAAGACGCAAAAGCCGAGCTGGCCGCGCTGGAAAAATGCCTGCCGCAGCTGGAAAACGCCGGGATGCTGCGCTCGCTGGATCTGAGCGACGAAGACAAAGCAGCGATCCGCTACCTGAGCTTCCTGACGCTGAAACCGACCATGTACATTGCCAACGTCAATGAAGATGGTTTCGAAAACAACCCCTATCTCGACACCGTGCGTGAAATCGCCGCCAAAGAGGGTTCTGTGGTGGTTGCGGTGTGCGCGGCGGTTGAATCGGATATCGCCGAGCTGGACGATGCCGATCGTGACGAGTTTATGGCCGAACTGGGTCTGGAAGAGCCGGGCCTGAACCGCGTGATCCGCGCCGGTTACGAACTGCTGAACCTGCAAACCTACTTCACCGCTGGCGTAAAAGAAGTGCGCGCCTGGACTATTCCGGTTGGCGCAACCGCGCCGCAGGCCGCCGGTAAAATCCACACCGACTTCGAGAAAGGTTTTATTCGCGCACAAACCATCGCTTATGAAGATTTCATTACCTACAAAGGTGAGCAAGGCGCGAAAGAAGCCGGCAAAATGCGCTCCGAAGGGAAAGATTACATCGTTAAAGATGGCGATGTGATGAACTTCTTGTTTAACGTCTGATTGCCCTTTTCGCTTCACAAAAATCCACGCTTTTGCGTGGATTTTTTATTTCAATGAGGTTACAAGCTACTCCTGCAAGCTTGCCCCCTTGCTGGCGATAACTTTTTGATACCAGTAGAAGCTTTTTTTGCGACTGCGTGCGAGGCTGCCCTCTCCGTTATCATCCCGGTCGACATAGATAAAACCGTACCGTTTGGAAAGCTCAGCTTTAGAGGCACTCACAAGGTCAATGGGCCCCCAGGCGGTATATCCCATGACGTCCACACCGTCTGCAATGGCTTCACGCACCTGGACTAGATGATCGTTGAGATAGCTGATTCGGTAGTCGTCCAGAATTGTGCCATCTGCCTCGACTTTATCTTTCGCGCCAAGCCCGTTTTCTACTATAAACAAAGGCTTCTGATAACGATCCCACAGGTCGTTCAGTAACGTTCGCAGACCAATCGGGTCAATTTGCCAGCCCCAGTCCGACGCAGCCAGATGGGGGTTTGGCACCATACTCAGAATATTGCCGCGCGCTTTTTTATTGAGTTCTTCGTCAGCGGTTACGCAGCCCGTCATATAGTAGCTGAATGAAATAAAATCGACGGTATGCCGCAGCGCCATCAGGTCTGCATCCGTAATATCAAGTTCAATGGCGTTATCACGGAAATAGCGCTTCATATAGCCAGGATACGCGCCACGGCACTGCACATCGCCAAAGAATTGCCAGGTGCGATTCTCCTGTAACGCTTTAAACACATCTGCCGGTTTGCAGGAAAGCGGATACACCAGGCCGCCCAGCAGCATATTGCCAATCTTCGCATCCGGAATGATTTCATGGCAGGCTTTCACCGCTAAAGCGCTGGCTACCAGTTGATGATGGATCGCCTGATACACCTGCGCTTTGCTGCTGGTTTCAGGCAGGCCAACACCCGTCATCGGTGCATGCAGGGACATATTGATTTCGTTAAAGGTAAGCCACAACTTCACCTTATTTTGGTAGCGGGTAAAGACCGTGCGCGCATAGCGTTCGAAGAACCCGATGACCTTCCGGCTTCCCCAGCCGCCGTACTGTTTCACCAGTCCCCACGGCATTTCATAATGCGACAACGTCACCAGCGGAGTAATGCCATGCTTTGCGAGCTCATCAAACAACTGGTCATAAAAAGCTAGCCCGGCCTCGTTCGGTCGTTCCTCGTCACCATTGGGGAAAATTCTTGTCCAGGCAATAGAAACGCGCAGGCAACTGAAACCCATTTCTGCAAATAATGTAATATCCTCCGGGTAGCGATGATAAAAGTCGATCGCCACATCTTTAATGCCATGATCACCTGCTACACGCTCGATTACTGGCCCAAACACGCCCTGCGGTTGTACATCTGATGTCGACAGTCCTTTACCCGCTTCCTGATAAGCGCCTTCAACCTGATTGGCGGCAATCGCGCCACCCCATAAAAAATTGTCCGGGAACGTTTTCATCCTGTGCTCCTGTTAGTGTGAGTTACGATTTACGGTCAGCAACGGCATTCCGGCTTCGACGGCCGTAGAGGCCACGGTGGTAACAGCGCGATAACTGTCGCTGTTGCTGATGATAATGGGGGTAGCCAGATCAAACCCGGCCGCGAGGATGGCTTGCCGATCAAATTCGAGCAACAGGTCGCCAGGCTGAACCTTGTCACCTACTTTTACATGTGCCGTGAAGGGCTCACCATCAAGTTTCACAGTGTCGATACCTACGTGGATCAGCACTTCGATACCGCTGTCGCTAAGCAGTCCAATCGCATGTTTAGTCTGAAAAAGGGAGGCGACTTCACCGGCGAAGGGCGCAATCACTTTGTTGCCAGAAGGAATAATGCCGACGCCCTCGCCCAATAAGCCGCTGGCAAATGTGCTATCCGGAACCTGGTCGAGCGCTAACACGGTGCCGCTCATCGGGGAGTGAATTTCATTTTCACCGACTTCTATTTTGACAACCGATGATTGTGCAGTTGAACGCGCAGGCATACCTGCCACCAATGTCAGCACAAAACTCAGCACCATGGCGACCAGCGTGCCAAGAATGCCTCCCCACAATGTGGCATCGACGCCGCCTGGAGGAATCATCTGTGCAAGGGTAAAAATATTGGCAAAACCGAATGAATAAACGTGGCTGTTACTGAACCCCACGATGGCACCACCAATAGATCCGGCCACACAGCCGAAAATAAACGGCCGACGCAACGGCAAGTTAACGCCGTAAACTGCCGGCTCGGTGATACCAAAAATACCTGCGGTTGCCGCAGAGCCCGCCAGCACTTTCTGACGCGTGTCGCGAGTACGCAGAAAAACCCCGAATGCCGCACCAACCTGCCCCATTACCGCAGGCAGCAACATCGGTACCATCGAATCTTGTCCCAATACCGACAGGTTGTTGATCATCAGCGGTACCAGTCCCCAGTGCAGGCCGAAAATCACACAGACCTGCCATAAAGCCCCCATTGCGCCACCCGCCAACCAGGGTGCAACACCGTAAATCATCTGGTATCCACCCGCCAGAAGTTGACTCAGCCATGTCGCGACAGGTCCAATCGCCAGGAAAGTCAAAGGCACCGTTACCGCAAGGCAAATCAGCGGGGTGAAGAAATTTTTCACCGCAGAAGGAAGGCGTTTATTACCTTGCTTTTCCAGCCAGCAACTTACCCAGGCGGCGAGAATAATGGGGATGACTGAGGCGCTGTAATTGAACCAGCTAACCGGGATCCCAAGGAAAAGGTCAACCGGTGCGCCCGGCACCCGGCTGGCTTCGAAAGACTGTAACATCAGCGGATGCGTCAGCGCGCCACCGATAACCATCGTGATAAACGGGTTGCCGCCAAATTTTTTCCCTGCGGTATAACCCAGTACGATGGGGAAGAAAAAGAACAGCGCATCGCTGGCCGCGTACCATATTTTATACGTTCCGCTATCAACGGTGAGCCAGTGACAGACCACCGCCAGCGCCAGTAGCCCTTTGAGGATCCCCGATGCAGCGAGGATGCCGATAAAGGGCGTAAATATTCCGGAAACAATATCAATTAACCGCCCCAGCAGATTAGGTTTTTCGCTGTGTTCATCTTCCGCAGCGGGAGAGTCATCTGTTAGCCCTGCTTCGCTGCGAACAGCCTGCCAGACCTCATTGACGTGATTACCAATCACAACCTGAAACTGTCCGCCGCTTTCCACCACCATAATGACATCCGGGTTGGTTTTAAGCCCTTCAGCATCTGCATTTTTGTTATCTTTAAGTCTGAAACGTAACCGCGTCGCGCAATGCACCAGGCTGACGATATTCTCCCGTCCCCCCACATGGCTGAGTATATCCTTCGCCAGAGCTTGATATTTCATGTCGTTTTCCTTACATCCGATACCCGCAGGTATCCCTTAGGTAAAAAATAAAAAAACCCGAGAACAGCTCTTAAAAAGAGCCGCGCTCAGGTTTTGCCTGCTTAACGCAGTAACAATCCTTTTTTAGATAGCCCGGAGGAGATTAACGTCGCTCTTTTCTCACGCGTTCAATATGAATAGCGAGAAACATTATCTCTTCCGTTGTTAATTCCCGTTGGTAGGTTGTCAGCAAATGCCGCGCAACTTTTTCAGCACATCTCCACGCCTTCGCATAGTTCTCTTTCACTGCGCTGTGTAATGAAATATCGTCGTCAGGTACCACAGTACGGGTGAGCATCCGCTGAGCAAAGAATTTCAAATGCGTTACAAACCGCTGATAACTCAATGATTCTTCGTCATACTCAAGCTGTAACTGATATTTAACCAGTTGCAGAATTTCCTGCATAACACGCGTAACGTGCATCACTTCCGGCATCTCGCTATTAAGCTGTGCGGTGACCAGATGCAATGCAATAAAACCGGCTTCATCCTCAGGTAAATCCACATGAAGCCTGCGAGCAATGATGGACAGCGCTTCCTGACCCAACGCAAATTCTTTCGGATAGAGACGTTTAATTTCCCAGAGCAGAACGTTTTTTATCGCCGCGCCTTTATGATGACGTTCGATAGCAAACCAGCAGTGGTCAGTTAATGTGATATACAAACTCTCCTGCAATTTACCCAGACGCTGCGTTGCCAGCGTGATGATGCGATCGCAAGTGGTCATGACTTCCAGCGGGATCTGGCTCAGTAATTCACCGAGGTGGCGGACCATTTCATCATTCTGTAGTGAAAAGACTTTTTCAATTTTGTCTTCATCCAGTGCGTCACCAACGCGTTTCTTAAAGGCCAGCCCTCGTCCCATCACGACCTGTTCCCGATTTTGTTCATCGAGGACAACGACGACATTGTTATTTAGTACTCTGGCGATTTTCATCTTGATCCCCAAATGACCCTAAGCAAACAATCTGGATCGGTGGAAATATCTTCACCGGTAGTAGTGTTGCTTTATCTCCCGACGAATTTTTCCTGGCGGCATATCGGATTGCAGCATAGAGAGCAACGTCTTCATTTTGGGGACGACATGAAACAAATGGGTTGCAAACCCTTCGCACAAATAGTTCTTATTGGGCCGACCATCGCTGGAAATTTCAAAACGATGTTTGGGGCAACCGCCGTTGCACACTGGACGAACCATACAATTGAGGCAATCTTTACTGATGCCGTTCTTTTTATTTTGCCCAAAGGCAATGTTTTCGGGCTTATTCACCAGCGCCAGCAAATCATCTTCGTTGAGATTGCCGAGTTTGTTCTCTGGATAAACGAAATGATCGCATGAGTAAACATCACCGTTCGCTTCAACAATAAGGTTTGTGCCGCACGTTTCATTAATCACACAGGCACTGAGTTGCCCGCACATCTTCGCCAGCGTTTGCTCAAAATTCATGACAAAAACGTTACCGATATCGTGTTGGATCCAATGATCAAAGATGCAGTTCATAAATTGCCCCCAGGCTTTTGCAGGCACCGACCAGTCGGTAACACTACACTGCCCGGAGAAATCAGGCTGAATCAGGGTCAATCCATTGGCATCCGGCTTTGCGGCAGCCCTTTCAACCAGCGGAATAAACTGCATATAGCGACTGCCGATCCGTTTCAGAAAATTATAAACATCCATCGGTCGTTTAACGTTTTCGGCATTCACAACGGTAAGCGTATTGAACTCCACTTTATGCCGTTTAAGCGCTTCAAGGCCGTTCATCACCGCATCAAAGGTGCTTTTGCCTGAACGGGTGAGCCGGTAAGTGTCATTGCTGATCCTGTCGCCATCTATCGACAAGCCGACCAGAAAATTGTTCTCTTTGAGAAAAACCGCCCAATCGTCATCCAGATTCGTACCGTTGGTCTGGAAGTAATTATTAATGTGTTTAAGGCCACGGTACTGATTTTGTAAGCGCACAGCTTCACGAAAGTAATCCAGCCCCATTAAGGTGGGTTCTCCGCCCTGCCAGAGAAAATCCACTACCTCATTATTTTGTGACTGGATATTTTTTCGGACGTAGTTTTCAAGCGTAGTGGCATCCATCTTCCAGCGCGCTTTTCGTTCCGGATAGAGATGCTCTTTCTCCAGATAAAAACAGTAGGTACAGTCAATGTTGCAAACAGAACCGGAAGGTTTTGCCATCAACTGGAAATTGGTGAACGTCTGGCTCATTGCTTACCTCGCTGCTGCCCATGTGCGCTGTTTCATTGACGGATAACCGTTTCTTTTTATTGTCTGGATAACTCAAACTGCTGAACTTCACTCTCCTTCCAGCCATAACGAACCGCTTTAATGAAGAGAGAATTAATCCCTGATGGTGCCGGGAACGCGCCGCTATACAGCTCCCAGTTTTTACCGTCCAGACTGTAACCAATAGAGGCGCCATCCGTCCGGTTAGCAATATAAATTTTGTTGGTCAGGGGATTAAGTTCCGCAACCGGGGGAAGCGTCACACGCGCCTGGCCATTTGCGTCCTGTAAATCTTTAACCATTTGCTCTTCGGGGATGACCCCCATATCGTTGGTTTCGTTACGCCATTGCTCCAGTTTCTGACGAAACAGCGTGAGCGTGGGTTCGGCGGCGGTATTGCCGGCAATGTTGTGCAATTGCCAGGGATCCTGTTGCAGATCGTAAAGTTCCTCAGCAGGTTTGCGGCTAAACCACGCTTCCTGTTCTGCATTAAGCGTGCCATGCTGATGCGCCTCATTCAGTGCTCTGGTGGTATCCAGAACATCACGAAATGCAATATGTTCGCCATTGGGCGTTTTGTCTATATTCTGCACATACTGGAAGTGCTTATCGCGGACATAGTATGACCTAAGGTAAATCTCATCCATACGCCCTCTGGCGGAGAAAATATACTTTCTCTCAGGAGGATTATCCTGAGATAAGTTAATTCCCTTCATATAAAAAGGTATTTTTGCGCCACTAAAACCAAGAATTGTCGGTGCTAAATCTTCAAATGAAAGTAACCTGTCGTCTTTTTCGCCCGCTGATTTCCAGCCAACAGGAGTATATTTTTCAGGGACATGAATAATTAATGGAACATGCGTCCCGGAGTCATAACCCTCACGTTTATGACGAGGCAAACCATCTCCGTTATCAGCAGCAAAAATAACGATAGTGTTATTCCAAAGTCCGTCTTTCTTAAGCCTGTTTATTATATTCCCCACTTGCTGATCCATGACGCTGATATTCTTGTAAAACAATGCCAGTTCATTTCTGACCTGTTTTGTGTCTTTCCAGTACGGATCAAGTTGTAGCTTCGCTGGATCTATGTCGGGCAGCGTATAATGCGCGCGTAGCTTATCCCACAAAGCGGGTAATTCTTTAAAAGCGGGCTGAATTTTAGCGACATTTTCAGCAGTAAAAATGCCTGACTCGTGCGTTATCTGCGGGTTGAGATTAATGAAGAAAGGTTTTCCTTTCAGGTCATAATTTTCCCACGCGGCCGGCACCCTCAAATCATCCAGATTAGAATAAGATCCATGTGCGCTCCAGATGGTAAATGGCCCGACGTCCGCATGCCCGTCCGTAAACTGGTAATCAGTTTTCGTGTCGTTATAGGTGAAATAGCCGTTTGCACGCAATAATTCAGGATAAGCTTTCACATAAGAGGGGGGTACGCCCTGATATTTATGTTTATAGGTCGCGGTTCTCATATGCAGCAAACCGGTGGCCTGTTGAGGCATGCCGGTAATCAACCCCGCGCGGGAAGGTGCGCTGACGCCCGCCATTGTAAATGCGTTGGTAAACAACACGGACTCTTTCGCCAGCGCATCAATATTCGGCGTTACCGCATTGGGATCGCCGTACGCGCCCAACCGGGGATTCATATCTTCGGCAAGGATCAACACAATATTTGGACGCTGGCTATTGGCCTGTGCGGAAAAATCCGCTGCCTGTACCTGCTGAGCAATGCATATTGACAGCAATCCCGGGACAAGTATTTTTTTCATTATTTCAGCCCTGCCTGACCGATAAATCCCAAAAAAAAACCAGATAAGCTGATCCTCAAGAAGGAAAAAACTTATCTGGTTTTGCCTGTTAAGAACAGTAACAATCCAACTGCTGGCGAGATTAACAGGCAGCTTGTTGTATGCAATGGCGCACATTAAGAAATGTGACACTGATCGCATTAACAAGCCGATCTTTCTGAAGCCAAACTATTTTTAGGATAAATAATAAAAAGTGAGTCATCTCACAGACTGATGATTAACGCTAAAAAGAGCTTGCTAACACGATCTGTTAATTTTATAAGTGCATCAGATTAAGGATTGTTACTGTTCTTAACAGGCAAAACCTAAATCGGTGAAGATGTTGTTTATCTCTCCCGATTTAGGTTTTTTTTTGCCCATTAGTTACACGCCCAGTACCAGAGGAGAAAAATATTAACGATATCGAACAACTAACGTCGCAGTATTTTATTACAGACATTAAGGATGATTCCGCTTTGGTTAATTTGAATGGCGCACAGGCAATGGCGTTTTAATACGTCAAACTCTGTCACGCACTGTTTTATAATTATTGTTCAACCGGCCGACGCATTTATTGCTCCCGGAAGACAAGAACTCTGGCTAACTATGATGAACATAAAAACAACACGTACTTTTCTCTCTTTACTGATTGCCTCAACACTCTTTGCTGGTTCGGTATACGCTGAAGAAAATACATCCAGCAAACGTGACGATGTAGTAGAAAATTACCTTTCCGCGAATAAAGGGAGCACTGTCCCTGCGTTGACCGACCTGTCGAAAGACTCTCGCTGGTATGCGACATTTCGCGTCAAGGGTTCATACACGAATGAAAATGCCCGTAATGCTGAATATCTTCAATTGAATGGCCGACTTCGGGGAAAAACATACTTTGCGGATAAAACGGCGCTGGTAGGTGATTTCTGGATGCGGGGACAGGAAAACTATAGCCGTCTGCATGGAGAAACCATCAACGAATTTAATGATTTTGATGATACCGTCAAATGGGAACAATTCCGGGTAGGTATCTCCCATGACGATCTTGGGGCGTTTATGTACGGTAAACATACCGCGACATGGAGCTTCTTTGCGGTCGATATGGGTTCGCAGGGATTACTGGATACCCAGGCCGATGCAGGTGTAAAAAACGCGGGCAAGTTTCTTTATAAGAAACAATTTCCTGACAATCTCTTCCTCGCAGGCAGCTACGATCGCACATCCAAAATCTTTGGCGTCGATATCGGTTATCAAACGGATGATCTCTACAGTTTCCGTCCAGGTGATTATGGCGTATACGCCTCAATGCATAACGGCCAACCTTCTGTCACGGTTGGCAGCACCAGTATCGTGGGTAACGTCGATATCGCCGCAACACAACGTGGCGACACTAAAAATGCCGATTCAAAATATGCGCGCGACAGCACCTCGCTTTATACCTGGGCGCTGGCGGGGTATGCCAATATCGGGAAACAATATCGTCTTGTTGGTCAGACTACTAAAAATGCCGATTCAAAATATGCGCGCGACAGCACCTCGCTTTATACCTGGGCGCTGGCGGGGTATGCCAATATCGGGAAACAATATCGTCTTGTTGGTCAGACTGCTTATTCAAAACGCGATAACAGCGAGTCCAAAGCGCTGATTAAAAAACGCGGCTGGGCAAAAGGCGGCCTCGGTTATTCAGCAACGGTTGGCGCGCAAATGTTCCCTGAAAAAGCCTCCGGGTTCAGTTATATCCTCTACAACACTTACGACGAATTTGGCGGCACTGGCATTACCCCGCAGCTGGAATATTGGTTTGGCTCGCCTAACCTGCGCGCATGGCTGTCTTATACCTGGGAAGAGAAAGCCGACGATATTACCCGTATTGAATTCCAGTGGGATTTTTAAACCCGATACCTTTTATTAATAAGGAATCACGCAATGAGAACGCTCGTTACATCGCTTTATAAAGACAGGCAGGAAATTTTTGCCGCTTCACACCAGAACAATGACGTTCAACAAAGTAATAGCCCCCTTTTTCCCTCGCGGAAAAAGTTACTCAGCATTCTGGCTACGGGCACCGCTATGGCAGGTATGCTGATGGCGTCCTTCACGGCCGCCGGACAGACCCAGCCCACCGCAGAGAAAACGAAGCAACAACCCAACGTCGTGATGATTGTGCTTGATGACATGGGGTTTGGGGACATCGGCGCATTTGGCTCTGAGATTAAAACGCCTAATATCGATTTGCTGGCGTATTCGGGACTGCGCTATAACCGGTTCGATACCAGTTCCATGTGCGCGCCGACGCGTGCTGCGTTGATGACCGGACGCAACAATCAGACTGTCAATATGGAAGAGTTGCCGCCGAAAGGCACGAATGCACCTGCGCCGGAAACGCCGCTGGGAGCAGGCCCAGCCAACAGCGGTGAAATGCCAATGAATGCGCAAACCATGGCCCAGGCCCTGCACCAGGCGGGCTACTCAACCTATGCGCTGGGAAAATGGCATATCGCACCTGAATACAAAGATGCGCCTGAACGTAACCAAAAATTCTGGCCGAGACAGAAAGGATTTGATTACTACTACGGCTTCCTGAGTGGTCATTCACCGCAATATCACCCTGATTTAGTGGAAAATAATAAAGAACTCCCCAAACCGGACAAACCGGGCTATCACCTCTCTGTTGATCTGGTCGATCACGCTATCGGTGCCTTCAAAGAAAAGTCGGATAAGCCAAAATTTGTCTATCTCGCTTTTGGGGCTGCACACTCACCGTTGCAAGTACCGCAATCTTATATTGATGCCTACAAAGGCAAGTACAGCCAGGGCTGGGATAAACTGCGCCTCGAACGTTTTGAACGCCAGAAAAAACTGGGCGTTATACCGGCAAATACTGTTCTCCCGCCGCGTGAGAAAGGTGATGCGGCCTGGGATTCGCTGGATGAACAACATAAACGCGTTTTCAGTCGCTTTATGGAAACATACGCAGGTTTTATTACTCACACGGATGAGCAAATTGGCCGGCTGGTTCAGTATCTGAAATCCACCAATCAGTTTGATAACACCGTGGTCATGTTTATTACCGATAACGGCGCAGCTTCCGAAGGTGGCCCGAACGGTGGTTTCCGTCGTGCCTATATGGATAACACCACTGTCGCGGAAATGGATGCCCATCTGGATGAGGCCGGTGGCCCGAATACAGATATGCTCTATCAGCGCCCGTGGGCTTATGCAGGCAGCACGCCTTTCCGTCGCTATAAGTTGTGGCCCTATTTAGGCGGGATCCGCACGCCGCTGATTGTCTCCTGGCCTAAACAGATTCAGAAACCAGGCGTCATTCGCCACCAGTACGTCAGCGTTATTGACCTGGCCCCCACCATTCTGGATGCAGCCGGGACAAAATTTGCTGACGTCGTTGACGGCGTAAAACAAATTCCGGTCGCGGGCAAATCATTCCTGCCAACATTAAATTCAGATACGGCCAAAACCCGCGATGTGCAGTACTTTGAACTGCGTGGTCAAAGGGCAATTACCAAAGGTGACTGGCGTGCAGTGGCTATGCACCGGATTGGCACGGACTACGCAAACGACCAATGGCAGCTGTTTAACACCGCCAATGATTATTCGGAATCAACCGATCTGGCGGCGAAATATCCGGAAAAACTGGCAGAGTTGAAAAACCTTTGGCAGCAGGAAGCGCAAAAATACAGTAATCCACCGGTTGTCGACCCCGTTCCGTTCTTCTACAAGTTCAACCGTATGGAAGATGGGATCTCCGCACAATAATAACGCTGAGACACTCATACAAGAGGCCAGACTCTGGCCTCTTTTCTTCTGCGTGCTCTTAATGCGCCGCCAGGACGTTTTTATCCCTTTTCACCCTTGCACTTACCTGCTTCGCAGTATGAACGAAATTACTGATGAGCGCGTTATGGGTTCCATCACGCCAGGCGATATTCAGTTGCGCGCAAGGTGTATCAATGCCAGTAATGGGTCGGTAGACAACACCATGATTGTTATTCTGCGCCACCGACAGCGGCAGAAACGCCATTCCCATACCCGCCCCAACCAGGCTTAACAGCGCGTGGAGTTGATTCACCTCCTGAACCACTATCGGTAACATCCCATGGCGAGAAAATATGGCGTCCCAGTTGCTGTAGATGTATTTCGCTTTCTCTTTGGAGGTAAAGAGAAATTTCTCCCTGATAAGTGCGCGAATGTGCACCGCCTCCAGCGCGGCAAGCTCATGCTCTTTATGCATCGCCACCACGTAAGGCTCTTCCAGCAACGTCGCGCTTCGCATCCACTCCGCCTGGTATAACGGTCGCAACAAGCCGATGTCGATGTGATCATGTTGCAACGCGTCGAATTGATCTGCTGACGTCATTTCATGCAATACCATTTCGACATCCGGCCAGGCTTTACGAAATTGCATAATCACCGGCGAAAGCAGGCTGAAGGGGGCAGCATCAACATAGGCGACAGCAATTTTACCCACTTGTCCCCTGGCGGCGCGGCGCGCCGTTTCTGCGGCTTTATCAATATCCTCAATGACTTTTCGCGCTTCGGGTAAAAAAACATGTCCGCATTGTGACAAGCGAACACTACGTTTGGTGCGCTCAAAAAGCTCCACGCCCAGCTCTTTTTCAAGGCGAGCGATTAACTGGCTTAACGCTGATTGCGTGACATTCAGTCGCTTTGCCGCGCGGATGAATTGCAACTCCTCGGCCAGCACGACAAACGACATCAAGCTTTTTTGATCCATAACTGTGACCTGGATGTAATTAGAAGATAACAAATTAGGAAATCTAATTTGTAGCTCATTTTTTATTACATATTCTTTTTAATGACAATGATTCCACCAGGGAAAGCTTTTCTTGTCCCGGCAGAAAAACGCCATAACTCATTGAAAGAGCTAAAAAATGAACAGCAATAATTCAACGTTAACAAAACGCCCCCACGTCCTGTTTATCACCGTGGATCAATGGCCAGGCCACCTGTTTGGTTTTGCCGGTAATCGCTTTATTGAAACACCGACTATCGACAATCTGGCTCGTTCGGGGGTCCATTTTCCAAATGCCTGGTCACCTTGCCCGATTTGTATCCCTGCGCGCAGGACGATCATGACCGGTACAACATCGCGAAAACATGGCGATCGAATCTTTCAGCCTGCGCTGCCAATGCCGGATATGCCAACGCTGGCAGGTACATTTGCCCGTGCCGGTTATCAAACGTCAGCCACCGGGAAATTACACGTTTACCCCACACGCGATCGTATCGGTTTTGAAGAGGCCTTTATCGCTGAAGAGGGACGCAGCCATCTGGGCGGCGTGGATGATTACGAAATTTTCCTCGCGGAAAATGGCGTTGCCGGTCAGCAATTTATGCATGGCATGAGCAATAACGAATATAGCTGGCGGACATGGCACCTGGACGAGAAGCTGCACGTGACCAACTGGGTAACACAAACGGCAGCGAAGAATATCCGCCGCCGTGACCCGACGCGTCCCGCCTTTTGGTACGTTTCCTATACTCATCCTCACCCGCCCATTGTCCCGCTGAGCAGTTATTTCGATCGTTATCGCCTGCGTAATATTGATGGCCCACAACAAAGTGAATGGTCACGAGCGGCAGACCTTCCCTATGCGCTCGCCATGAATCAACAACTCAAACCGCCGCTACCGCCAGAGCAGTACGACGATATGCGACGCGCCTTTTACGCGCAATGCACCCATATCGATCACCAAATCCGCCTGCTGATAGGCTCGTTGCGGGAAGAAGGCATCCTGGATGACACCATCATTGTCTTCACCAGCGACCACGGGGATATGCTCGGCGACCATGGCATGTACGCCAAACGCTATTTTTACCAGGGTTCAGCACAAATACCGATGATTGTTGTGGATCGGGCAGGTTCGAACCGCATTCAGCCCGGCCGCTGTGACAAGCGCCTGGTAGGGCTCCAGGACATCATGCCAACGTTGCTCACGCTGTGTGATATCCCCGTACCGGAAAGTTGCGATGGCATATCGATGACCGGCGAACGGCAGCGCAGCACGTTTTACGGCGAGAGCCTTGAAGGCCCGCTCGCCAGCCGAATGCTTACCGACGGGCGCTTTAAACTTCTCTGGTATCCGGCGGGAAACCATTTCCAACTGTTTGATTTAGAGAGCGATCCGGGCGAACAACACGATCTCTCCCGGCATGAGGCTATGCACGATGTCATCGGCTCATTGAAACAACAACTATTACAAGAACTCTACGGCAGCGATCTGGCGTGGGTTAATAACGGCACCTTCACAGGCTGCGAACCGCCTGAATTTGTCCTGCCTGTTAATCGTGGGCTTTCAGGTCAGCGCGGCATTCACTTCCCGCCACTGGCAACCTCGGCCGATCCGGGGCAAGTGGTAGGTTTCTAAAATTATAAAAAGGCAGAGACAAATGTCACAAAATTCCTCCGTTACATCTACAAGTAAATCGGCGTATGTTCCGCTTCAAGAGAGCGAAACGACGCAAAAAACATTTAATAAAATCGCCTGGCGATTATTACCATTTTTGGTGCTTTGCTATTTTGCGGCTTTTCTCGACCGGGTGAATGTGGGCTTCGCAGCATTAACAATGCGTGAAGATATCGGTCTGTCCGCTACCGCATTCGGCCTGGGGAGCGGCATATTTTTTATTAGTTATTTTATTTTTGAAGTGCCCAGTAATTTGATGTTAGCCCGCGTGGGTGCCCGACGCTGGATTGCCCGGATTATGATCACCTGGGGGCTTTTATCCGCCTGTACGGCATTTGTCTGGGATGCGAAATCCTTTCTTGCCCTACGTTTTTTGTTAGGCGCTGCTGAAGCGGGTTTTTATCCGGGCATTCTTTATTACTTAACACAATGGTTTCCGAACAAACGGCGCGCGCAAATTGTCGGCTTTTTATTACTGTCCAATCCGCTGGCGACAATTATCGGCGGGCCGGTTTCCGGGCTCATTCTTTCCACCGGTGCGCATAGCGGTCTGCAAGGATGGCAATGGCTGTTTGTTATTGAGGCCGTTCCGGCTGTGATTCTGGGTATCATTGTCTGGCTGCGACTGCCGGAAAAAGTTGAGGATGTTAAATGGCTTTCCGATCAGGAAAAACAGACTGCCCGCAACGTTTTGAATGAAGATTTAACGCAGCGGCAGCATACATCCAGCGTTGAAGTTTCTCGTATTTTTTTCCATCCTCTGGTGCTTAGCCTTGCGCTCATCTTCCTCGGGATTTCCATGACTAATGCGACAGTCAACTTCTGGCTTCCGCAGCTCATTAAAAGCGCAGGTTTTTCATTTATTGCGACCGGTTTTCTGTCAGTCATTCCTTATATTGCCGCCGTTATTGCCCTGTTGTGGTGGGGAAAGCGATCCGATCGTCGTAATGAGCGCGTGTTCCATACCGTGGTACCGCTGGTGTTAGCCATCGCTGGAATAGCGTTGACCGCATTCAGTAAAGGCGCATTGTTGAATGTGCTCGGATTGACCATGGCATCGGCAGGTCTGTTTGCCGTTTTACCGGTTTTCTGGACGCTCCCGCCACAGTTTATGGTGGGATCAGCCGCGGCTGGCGGCATCGCTGTGATTAACTCCATCGGTAACCTGGGCGGTTTTTTTGGCCCAACAGCAATGGGGTACGTGAAAGATCTGACCGGCGATTTCGGCATGGGTTTACTGGTGAATATTGTCATGCTGACCGTAAGTCTGATCACTCTGCTGTTGTTTGCAGCGAAAACAGGGTTGCGCAAACCACAAGCCAAATCATAAAAGCAACCCGTGGAACTCGTTAAAAATGGCAATGTGATGAACGTCCTGTTCAACGTCTGGTTGCCCTTTTCGCTTCACAAAAATCCACGCCGCGGCGTGGATTTTTCTTTTCATAGACCCGCAGGGCTCTTTCCCACCGTACTTCTTTCTCTGTCACTCTGTCTTTCACATTCAATTCGACATACTGTGTCATGAGTATTAGCTCATTAACAGGAACAGAATAATGCGTGACCTTCCCCCTACCGCCACGCTGCGGGCGTTTGAAGTCGCCACTCGCCACACCACGTTTACTTCCGCCGCCGCAGAGCTCTTTATTACGCAAAGCGCGGTCAGTCATCAGCTAAAAAACCTGGAGGAAATCTGGGGCCTGCAACTTTTTCAGCGCGGTAAAACCCTCAGCCTGACGCCTGCCGGTGCCGCGCTCGCGCCGCTGGTACGCGAGTTCTTTAGCAAACTGGAAACCACACTTGGCGATCTGCGGGAACAAAATGGCCGGGTTCGATTGCGTGTAAACACCACCTATTCGTTTGCGCTGAAGTGGCTTCTGCCGCGCCTGCCGGGTTTAGCGCGTTTACACCCGGATATTCTGGTGAGCCTCGAAAGTACCGATCAAGCCATCAACTTCGCCGGCACAGATTCCGATGTGGCGATCCGTTTCGGTCACGGTAATTATCCCGCGCTATTCACGGAGTTTATGTTTCGCGAGCAGTTATTTCCGGTGGCCAGCCCGGCGCTGCTTCAGCGTTTTGGCACGCCTTCTGAACCTGCCGAGCTGCTGCGCTATCCGCTGCTCACGCGTGATGGTGCCGATCTGGTACCCAAATGGGACGCCTGGTTTAAGCAGAACGGCGTAAATATTGATGTGCTGCATGAGAGCGTCCGCTTCGCTGACACCAATATGACGATTGAAGCCGCGCTTCTGGGTCAGGGCATTGCACTTGCGCGCAGCGGTCACGTTGAAAAAGAGATCGGCGACGGCAGCCTGGTGCGCCTCTTTGACGTCCCTTTTCCCTCACCCGCCGCCTATTATTTCGTCTGCCCGCAAGGCATCGAAACGCAGTCGCATATCGTGAAATTCCGCCGCTGGCTGCTGGCAGAGTCACAGCAAGCCCAGCTCAGCTACCGGTAATGCATGAGGATTTGTTCATGGCGCAATGACGAGACTTCGCTTTTCATCCGGACGCATGCTGTTTAGCATCATCCCATGTCCGAACCCATTATTTTGCTTACATTATTTGCCGCCCTGCTGCATGCCAGCTGGAATGCGTTATTACGCGGCGGCACTGACCGGTTGTGGTCGATGACCATCATGTGCGTAACGATCGCCCTGACCAGCGTCGTTATCGCGCTGTTTCTGCCGCAACCGGCCATCGCAAGCTGGAAGTACGCGCTGTTATCGGCCCTGCTGCATGTCGGGTATAACCTGTGTCTGATACGCAGTTACCAGAGCGGCGATCTCAGCCAAACCTACCCGATTGCGCGCGGTTCTTCGCCGTTACTGGTTACCTGTGCGGCGGCACTGTTTGCCGGGGAAAAAATGGCACTCACCACGCTTGGCGGCATCCTGCTCATTTCTGTCGGCATTCTGATGCTTGCATTGAGACGCCGCAGGCTGGCAATGCCGGGGCTGAAATACTCCCTCGCGACCGGGGCTTTTATCGCCGCGTATAGCGTGGTAGATGGTATGGGTGTCCGCCTCTCAGGCAATGCGCTCTCCTATACCGTGTGGATGAGTGCATTATGGGGAGTACTGATGCCCGCGCTCTATATCACGCTGCGCGACAGCCAAAGTTTACTGCGCTGGCGGCCGGGTTTATTGAGTGCTGCGGCTGGCGGTCTGGTTTCGCTGCTGGCTTACGGCATTATTATTTACGCCATGGCAGCGGCACCGATGGGCGCCGTCTCTGCGCTTCGCGAAACCAGCGTGCTGTTTGCCGCAGTACTGGGTTATCTCTTTCTCGGCGAAACGTTAACGCTAAGAAAAATGCTGGCGTGCGCGGTGATTGTCACCGGCACACTGATTATCGGTTAATCACATCAGGAGAACTCACAATGTCTGACCATCCGACGATGGCGTTGATTGGGCCGGGAGCTATCGGTACGACCATCGCCGCGGCACTGCATGAAGTTGACCGCACACCGCTGCTTTGCGGGCGCACCGGGCATTCGCAGTTAATTTTGCGTCACGATGAGGGTGAAGTTGTGGTGCCGGGTCCGGTATTGCGCGATCCGACGGCGGTCAGTCACCCGTTCGGGCTGGTATTTGTCGCGGTGAAAACCACACAGGTGGCTGACAGCGCCGGTTGGCTGAAGGCATTGTGCGATGAAAACACCGTCGTATGTGCCCTGCAAAACGGCGTTGAGCAGAAAGCCCAGCTCGCGCCTTTCGTTAATGGCGCAACGGTGCTGCCTTCGGTCGTCTGGTTTCCGGCACAACGCGAGCCGGATGCCTCTGTCTGGCTACGCGCGAAACCGCGCCTGACGCTGCCAGATGTGCCCCAGGCAAAAAGCGTTGTCGATGCGCTCAGCGGTACGCGCTGCGCGGTTGAGTTGGCATCCGATTTTGTCTCGATAGCATGGCGCAAACTGCTGCAAAATGCGGTCGCGGGGCTGATGGTGCTGGCAAATCGCCGGGCCGGGATGTTCTCGCGCCGTGATATTACTGAACTGGCACTGGCGTATCTGCGCGAATGTCTGGCGGTCGCGCGGGCGGAAGGTGCTGTTCTGAGTGACCAGGTTTTGCAGAAGATTGTCGATAATTTTCAGCGTGCCCCGGCGGATTTAGGCACGTCAATTCTCGCCGACCGGCAGGCCAACCGCCCGCTGGAGTGGGATATCCGCAACGGCGTAATACAAAGATATGGTCGCGCTCACGGTATTCCCGTACCCATCAGCGACGTAGTAGTTCCGCTGCTGGCGGCAGGAAGTGAGGGGCCGGGTTAATTTGCGCTCAACAAAAATCCACGCCTGGGCGTGGATTTTTTTGGCTCAGTCAGGATAAAAGCGGCTGTTTCATCAGTGTTCGCAGTTCGCGAATCTCGACTCTATCCAGGGGTTCATCGCCTGCCGACAACATTGCGCGCGCGCGGTCATCAAGCGCAAAACAGGCATAAAGTTGATGTCGCAACAGCGCATCAGAGGCGTCACTGCTGTTTAATTTTTCCGCTAACTTCTCTGCGCCATCAATAACCCAGCACAGCCCCTGTTGGTTGAAAATATCCCGAGGGAAATAACGCGCAAGCACGTTGCGAAAGCGTAAGCACTTATCAATGACACGATGATTAAGCGGAGCCTGCATCCCCTCTGCCAGCCGATTATTCATATTCAGGCGTTCCTCAAGCTGGTTAATAATCAGCCCGGTGATTTTATTCTTCGCGTAACCGCGAACTTTCTCATAGGACTGTTTAATCGTCGATTCGCTTTCACCCCCGGTTTTATATTGCGCAAGTTTCTTTTCGATGGAGACCTTGCCCGGAGTCCGGTGATTCCAGTCCCAATGTGAGAACTTCACGCCACGCAATATAATGCGTGCGGCCAGATAATCCTCTTTGTTGCCAAGCAGCATGATGTGCGAACTCTGCTCCACCCAGCCTTTATATTTCCAGATGGCCTGATACAACCATGCGGGCAAATCGATATCACTGTACTTCCCGTGAGAATTTTTTACTTCAGGGCGAATAGCGGCGAACAGCATTTCATTTAACTGGCGGTAAAGTTCGCCGCTGGATTCGTTATTAATGGCCCAGGTAAAATCTTCAACATCCATTTGTATGGTGACGACTTTGCGCTCTTTCTCCTGCTCCCAGATTCGACCAAAATGGGTTTTGATATTTTCCGGTGAGGAAACATGCATTCTGAACTGTTGATCAAGAATAACGGCTGGTATCCCAATTGATACGGGAATCGCGCGCGCCAGAAAGAGGCATTTCTGCGCCGTGGCTAAAAGGATCTGATGATTCACCTCGGCGACAATATCTGCCCTGTTAGCTAAAAAATTGCCATTGAGGTTGTAGAACGGCCCTTCCTGAAATGTTTTGCGTTGGACGTAAGCCTGAATCGTTTTCCTGCGCAATTCGTCAAACAAGACGCCATTTTCAACAAAGGTGAGCAGCGCATCAATTGCGCGCAGCAGGTTATCGTTAAAGACAATGCTTCTGACTAGCAGGTGATGCGGATAGCCTAATCGCCAGACGTTTAGATTTTCCCAGGAAAAATTTCGGCTATCCAGTATCGCGGGTAGCACCTCTGTGGCGATCGTCAGAAATTCATTTTCCGCAGCATCCGGGACGAAGCTAACGTAATCCGTCTTATGTACGGCGGCGAAATAAGCGTTGATCTTCCCACCCTGATCGAGGGTATCAAACAGCGGGGTAGCCGCATTTAACGCCCTGCTCTTTTCGTCAACTTGCGGGTTCCAGCCGGTATCGTTTCGTAAGGCATAATCACCTGGGTTATAGCCATAGTTTTCCTGGATTTGATGATGCGCCAGCACCTCTTTGGCGATCGCCACCACTTCATCCAACCTCTTATTCGCCTGGGTATCAAGTTTGATGCGCTCTACCACCAGCAGAAGCTGTAACCATTCAGAACCGACCGCTTCCAGGCAATGTACAAACGGATTTTTATTAATAATGCGTGGATGATTGCTCATTTCCTGAGCAATTGCATCGACATCGTCAGAAACCACTTTGCTTACCCCTCTTTATATACAGCTGTCAGCAAGCCATGCTCCCACCCAAACAGCCTGGCAGCATACTGCATGCAACCTGGTTAGCGCTTCCCTCATAGAAATGAGAATATCTCATTAAATAAAAAACACTACAAGTTCTGTAAAATTATTTATTTTGCTTATCTATTTTAAATTTTGATATTCAAACGTGGTTTAATTAACCAACTTCAAATTGAAAATAACCAATTGACTTAACTTTGATAGGCAAATATCGTCATCACAACGCTAGCGCCCGCAGCGTCATTCAGAAAAAGAAAACGGAGTGAAACATGATTAAATACACAGCAGGTGCAATGACCATCACCCTTCCTGAGTCATTCACCTATGAGGGAGAACGCGTTGAGTTCTCATCATCCAGCCTCAGCGCCGTTTATGGCGCATATGCAATGCCTGACGACGATCCGATTGGCTTCAATTTATCCTATGAAATGAGCAGCCGTGGCTCGGTAGTAAACGGCATCACCGCAGACAGTTTCGGTGAGGTTGTGGTCTACAACGGCCCGCTGGATGAACCGGAAAGTTACGAACACTTTGATGACGCGCCGTTCGATACCTATTTCGAACCGCCCGCCGACTTTATCGCGGGGATCTCAATCTATTACCGCTGATGAGATGTGAAGCGCACCTTGCCCGTGGTGTGAGGCAACGTGCGCGTAGTTGGTTAGTTAGTCTGGCCGTGAGTGAGTGTCGTGAGTGCAGTATTAATGTCGAAAAGTTTGCACGTGACATTTTTCGCACCAAACTCTTGCAGCCGTGCCCGGTGCTTTTGCAGGTAACGTTGCGCGTTTTCTTCGCTATCGAAGAGATAAATGCTACCCGCTTCGTGGGACGTTGCATTTTCGGTCCAGATTTTCCAGATAAAGCCCGGTTCCCGGTTGATTGATTCCGCCAGCTCAACCAACTGCTCAGACATGTCACTGCCAAACGGGCCGTTAAACTCGAAGTGAACCTGCAATAATTTATTCGTCATAATTTCCTCCGTGAATAGATGATGGTAAGCGCGCTATTTTAGCCGTTTTTATCGCTCCGGTATGCGTCGTCTGTCAACCGACGGCGGTAAGCCGAACAACCGCGCATACTCCCGGCTAAATTGCGTGTGGCTTTGATAGCCTACCGACAGTGCAATAGTGGTGATACTCGCGCGGGTGGTGCTCAGTTTCTCACGCGCCTGCATCAGCCTTATCCGCTTCTGGTACTGAACGGGGCTAAGCGCGGTGATCGCCAGAAAGTGGCGATGAAAAGCCGACACGCTCAATGCCGCCATTTCAGCCAGCGTTTCCACGCGCACAGCCTGCATATAGTTTTGCTTTATCCAGTTAATCACTGAATAGATACGCGACAGATGCGATTCCGGTCGCGCAATATCCCGCAGCATCCAGCCAAGCGGCCCCTGCAACACCCGGTACAGTATCTCCCGCTCGTAGGCCGGAGCCAGCGCGGGGATCGCCTCCGGCGTCTGCATCAGGCGCAACATACGTACCCAGGCATCCAGCAACTCGGTGGTGACTGGCGCAACCGCAAACCCTGAATCAAACAAAGCCCCGGAGTCAGAATCAGGCAACCCCACCAGTAAATCCGCAATGATGCCCGGCTCTGGCGTCAGGCTAACTGCCAGATACGGCGCACCGGTCGTCGCATCCGGGTAAACAGAACCAACGGCAGGTAAATCCACCGACATCACAAAATAGGTCGCGGGATCGTAGCGGTACGTTCTGTCCCCTACCGTCATGCTTTTCGAGCCGGTCAAAATAAGATTGATCATCGGCTCATAAACAGCAGATAGACGATGCTCAGGGATTTCACCCTGCACCATAGCCACACGCGGAATGCCCGTTTCAGTACGCTGATTGCCCGCGACCGATGCCAGTTCACGCAGTTCGAGTAAGTGTTTTTCCATCGCCGATCAATAGCATGCCGCCCGGGTTCGCGACAAGAATAAAGCAGGATTGGGCAACTTTTAGAGAGGATCGCATAAGCACGGAAACACCGCTTTGCGTAGGCTTTGAAAGTATTACTGACTCGCGAGGTACTTTTTATGGCTCTGGATCATCTGTTTATCACCGTCAGCGATATTGCGCGTTCGGTGGCCTTTTACGAAACGGTACTCCCGACACTGGGTATTAACCGTCGCCACGATTATGACGGTAACGAGGGCCCGTCGGGTCACCCGGATCTGTACGGCTTCGGCGCAAAGGGGCGTATCTTTTTCTGGCTACGACAGGGCATGCCATCCCCTACTGCCGTGCATGTTGGCTTTGTTGCTGATTCACAGGCGCAGGTTGACCAGGCCTGGGCCGCAGCACTGGCTGCCGGGGCAGCAGAAATTCATCCGCCCGGCGCACAACTTCATTATGACCCACGCTACTACGCAGCCCAGGTGCGCGATCCTGACGGCTACAGCCTCGAATTTGTTTATAAAAGCTGGCAACACTGAAGATAAGCAGACAGGAGACAACGATGTCAGTCATTGATCATATTGAAATTGCAGTCACCGATGCAGAAGCATCGCGGCAATTCTACGAGCAGGCGCTTGCCCCCCTGGGATTCCAGCTTATTTTAGCGCTTACCCCAGCGCAAACCCGTACGGAAGGCTTACGTTTTGGCCTGGGCCCCGAAGGCTACCCGCGCCTGTGGCTGCATGATAATGACATCCCCGGCGCACCGGTTCATCTGGCGTTCACGGCAGAAGACAGAATGAAGGTTAATCAATTCTGGCAAGCGGCCTTACAGGCAGGAGGAAAAGACAATGGCGCGCCCGGTGTCCGTCGGCATTATCATGATGCTTATTATGCCGCTTACGTTTTTGACCCTGACGGAAACAACGTGGAAGTCGTCTGCCAGATGTAAGCATGATAATGCGCAAAAAAATCCACGTCGCAGCGTGGATTTTCATGTCTGAAGGCCGGTTAAATATCATCAGTGGTGTGATGTACAACAATTTCCAGAGTGTGGCGGATAATATCGCTTTTCACCACGTCCGTAGTGTTTTCCCCACTGGCGGGAACAGGGTTTCACCATCGCCGTTCACGACAGCCTTTAAGGCTGCCAGGTTTGTTGATTCCCGGACATCTTTTTGTCGAGATAAAACGCTGCGCTGATTAACGCCAGATGTGACAGCGCCTGCGGGAAGTTACCCAGTGGAAAGCCGCGCTCGTCAAACTCCTCGGCAAACAGCCCCAGATGGTTGGCGTAATGGAGCAGCTTTTCGAACTCGATCCTGGCTTCATCGACAAAATCGGCCCGCGCCAGGCACTCTACATACCAGAACGAACAGGGCACAAAATAGCCCTCCTCGCCGTGCAGCGAATCCGACGGCGTTTCCGACTGCAAATAACGGCGCACCATGCCGTCGCGCATTAATTTACTGCGAATGGCCTTCAGCGTGGCTAACCAGTCGGGATCTTTCGCGCCGATAAAGCGAAACAGCGGCATCAGCAGCATCGAGCCGTCCAGATCGCTGCCGTGGCGCGTGGAGGTAAAATGGCCCAGCTCCTCGTTCCAGAAGTTGTTCCAGATATCGTCGCGGATCTTCTGCCGCGTCTCCTCCCAGCGGGCAAACGGCATCGACAGCGAACGCTTCGCGCCCAGGCGCAGCGCACGGTCGAGCGCCACCCAGCACATCAGCCGCGAATAGAGAAAATTGGCCGGTTCACCGCGCATCTCCCAGATCCCGGCATCCGGCGAATCCCAGATATCACAGACATAATCCACCAGCCGTACTACATGCCCCCAGCCCCGGTGCGAGATATTGTCGCCATATTTAGTGGTCAGATAGACCGCATCCAGCAGTTCGCCATAGATATCAAGCTGAAGCTGTTTATAGGCTTCGTTGCCTTTTCTGACCGGCCTTGAATTGAGATACCCGGCCAGGTGCGGCAACGCCTCTTCGGTTAAATCAGTCTCGCTGTCCAGCCGGTACATCACCTGCAATTTTTTCGGATCGAACTTGCTGTTCTCCATACAGCGGCCGATCCATGCGCCAAATGCTTTAGCTTCGTCAACATAGCCCAGGCGAATCAACGCATAGCAACTGAACGAGGCATCGCGAAGCCAGGTGGCACGGTAATCCCAGTTACGCTCGCCGCCCGGCAGTTCCGGTAAACCAAATGTCGCCGCCGCCGCAATCGAGCCATAGCGTTGGGAGGTCAAAAGCTTCAGCACCAGCGAGGAGCGCGTAACCGCTTCGCGCCAGCGCCCACGGTATTTACTCTGGCTCACCCAGCGCTGCCAGAAGGTTAGCGTCTTCTGATACTGCTCATCAACATGGGAAAGTGCGGCATGTTTGACCTTCGCATCGCCGAGCACAAACTCCGCGCTCTCGCCTTCCGACAACGTAAATTCGCCGTCGAGTTGCCCTTCTTTCACCACCAGCGGCACGGACGATGCCAGCGACAAGCTGAAGCCCCGCTTTCCCTTAAAGCAGTAGATCTTTTTATCCTGCGTTACCTTCGGAGTCTCGCTTGCGTAGTTAAACCGGGGCGAGCAGTGCAGCTTAATTTTCGCTGCGCCATAAATGATTTTGATCTGCCGGATGATAACCGGGTTGGCTTCGGCGTCCTCATTGATGGCGATAAAATCCGTCAGCTCCACCATTGATTCTTTCGACAACCAGCGGGTTTGCAGGATGTTGGTATCGGGCAGATAGTGCTGAACGGCGCGCCACGCATCGCCCACCGGCGCAAGGGAGAAATACCCGCCCTTTTTTGCATCCAGCAGCGAGGTAAAAATGGATGGGCTATCCAGGTCGGGCCAGCAGAGAAAATCGATCGCCCCGCAAACGCTCACCAGCGCACAGGTGTGAAGATTGCCAATAATCCCGTGTTTATCGATAACGGTGTTTGCATGGTTGTCGGTTTTCATCCCAATCCTTACGTAACGGTAACGATTTAAGCGTAGGCGAGACAAAGCGTTCGCGCATCTGTGCCAGGCTTAAGGGAACATTCACTGTCTCAATGGGGAACGGCATGACGCAAAACGCTTCACTCTCGGACCAGGAACTGCACACGCTCGATCGCTACTGGCGTGCGGCGAACTACCTCTCAGTCGGGCAAATTTACCTGATGGATAACCCCCTGCTGCGCGAGCCGCTAAAGCCGGAGCATATTAAACCGCGCCTGCTCGGCCACTGGGGCACCACGCCGGGGCTGAACTTTGTTTATGCCCATCTCAACCGGATGATTCGCAAACGTAATCTCGACATGATCTACATTTGCGGCCCAGGTCACGGCGGGCCAGGCATGGTAGCGAATACCTGGCTTGAGGGCAGCTACAGCGAGATTTACCCGGATATCAGCCAGGACGCGGAGGGCATGAAAAAGCTGTTTCGCCAGTTCTCCTTCCCCGGCGGCATTCCCAGCCACGCGGCACCGGAAACGCCAGGATCGATTAACGAAGGCGGTGAACTTGGGTATTCCTTATCGCACGCCTTCGGCGCGGTATTCGATAACCCGTCATTAATTGCCGCCTGCGTGATTGGCGATGGCGAAGCCGAAACCGGCCCGCTGGCCTCCAGTTGGTTCGGCATCAAATTCCTCAACGCCGCCCGCGACGGCGCGGTGCTACCGATCCTGCATCTTAATGGCTACAAAATTGCCAACCCGACCCTACTCGGGCGCAGCAGCGACGAGGACTTATTCCAGCTATTTCGCGGCTACGGTTATGAACCGCTACTGGTCAGCGGCCACGAGCCAGAAAAGATGCACCGGCAAATGGCGCAAACCCTGGAAACGGCGCTGGAGAGCATCCGCGACTACCAGCAACAGGCGCGTAGCGGCGAGGCTCCTACGCAACTGCCGCGCTGGCCGATGATAATCCTGCGTAGCCCCAAAGGCTGGACCGGCCCGCAAACGGTGGATGGCAAAAAAGTGGAGGATTTCTGGCGCGCGCACCAGGTGCCGGTCTCTTCGTGTCGCGACAATGACGACCACCGCCAAATCCTTGAAACGTGGATGCGCAGCTACCGGCCCGACGATCTGTTTGATGAGCAGGGTCGCCTGCGCCCGGAACTGGCCGCGCTGGCGCCTGAAGGGGATAAACGCATGGGCGCCACGCCGTGGGCGAACGGTGGTCGGCTGCGCCGGGAACTGCAAACCCCATCTGTTGAAGATTACGCCGTGAATGTCACCTCGCCTGGCGAAACGCAGGCAGAATCCACCGCCGCACTTGGCGCGTATCTCGCTGGGATCTTCCAGCGCAATGCGGATAACTTTCGCCTCTTCGGCCCGGATGAAACGGCGTCTAACCGGCTTAGCAAAGTGTTCGACGTCACGAATCGCACCTGGCAGGAGCCGGTAAAACCCTATGACGAACAACTGGCAGCCGATGGCCGGGTGATGGAAATTTTAAGTGAGCATCAGTGTCAGGGCTGGCTGGAGGGCTACCTGCTGACCGGGCGGCACGGGTTATTTAACTGCTACGAAGCCTTTATCCATATTGTTGATTCGATGTTCAATCAGCACGCCAAGTGGCTGAAAGTGACGCGTAAGCTGGCGTGGCGCGAACCGATTTCTTCTCTTAACTACCTGCTCTCGTCCCATGTCTGGCGACAGGATCACAACGGTTACAGCCATCAGGATCCGGGTTTTATCGATCATGTGGTCAATAAGAAAGCCGATATTGTGCGCGTTTATCTGCCACCCGATGCCAATACGCTGCTGTGCGTGGCGGATCACTGTCTGAAAACCTGGGATCGCATTAATGTGATTGTCGCCGGGAAACAGCCTGCGCCGCAGTGGCTCAACCTGGAAGACGCCGCTAAACATTGCGCCGCCGGGATGGGTGTCTGGCACTGGGCAGGCACAGTGGCGGAAGGTGAATCGCCCGATGTGGTGATGGCCTGCGCAGGCGACGTCCCCACGATGGAAACCCTGGCGGCGGTGGATCTGCTGCGTGAGTATTTCCCCGATCTGCGTATCCAGGTAGTGAATGTGGTGGATTTGATGGCGCTGCAAACTCAGGACCAGCATCCGCACGGGCTGAGCGACGACGCCTTCGACGCCATTTTCACCGCGGATAAGCCAGTGATTTTTGCTTTCCACGGTTACCCAAGCCTGATCCATCGCCTGACGTACCCGCGTAATAATCACCGCAATTTCCACGTGCGCGGCTTTATGGAAGAAGGCACCACCACCACGCCGTTTGATATGACGGTGATGAATGAGCTGGACCGTTTTCACCTGGCGCAGGAAGCGATTTTGCGCACCCCGTCGTTGCAGGGCAAAGCCGATGCGGTGCTGGATGAACTGGCAGAGAAAATTGCGGATCACCACCGTTATGTGCGCGAATATGGTGAAGACCTGCCCGAAGTGCGCGGCTGGAAATGGCCATCGGCGCAGGGCGAAGGCAATGCGCCAGAATAATATCTTCAAAAATGGAGAGTGCTATGTCTGAACAGATATCCCCCCGCCCACCATTGCCGCCCTTTACCCACGAGTCGGCGACAGAGAAAGTGCGCCTGGCGGAAGATGGCTGGAACAGCCGCGACCCGGCAAAAGTGGTGCTGGCCTATTCGCCGGATAAACGCAAGCACGACGGCATATATGTAACGGTTCAGGAATGATTCCGTTCACCAGTCGTTCAGTAGTTTCAGAAAATCTACATGCGGTGAACGGGACAAGGGGAACACCGCGTTCCCCTTGTCAATCCCCGCGGCCCCGCAGGGAAATCGGTGCTTCGCACTACGCTCACCTCCCGCGTGCCTGACTGCGGTCGGCTCGACTCGACATCCTGTCTCGGTTCGCCTCTGGCCGCCATCCCTGGCGTCCAGACCTTGTCATTCACGCTTCGGTTCGCCGATTTCGGCGGGGACTCAACACCCCGCGGTGAGATCTGCGCTGATGAATAGATAATGAGTAGCTAAAAGTCCCGTAGGCCGGATCAGGCGAAGCCGCCATCCGGCAAACTAAGTGCACCCTACTCCACCGTGCTCTCTAACCGCTGGCGGTGGCGCAAACCGGGGAACCACTTCATCCACAACGCCACCACAATCAACGTGCCGATACCGCCAATCGCCGCGGCGGGCACCGCGCCAAGCCAGGCGGCGAGCATACCGGATTCAAACTCGCCAAGCTGATTTGAGGTGTTGATAAAAATCGAGTTCACCGCATTGACGCGCCCGCGCATCTCATCCGGCGTATCGAGCTGCACCAGCGAACCGCGGATAACCATGCTCACCATGTCGAAACCGCCCAGCGCAAACAGCGCCAGCAGCGACAGCCACATCCAGCTTGAAAAGGCAAACATCAGCGTTGCCACGCCAAACCCCGCGACGGACATAAACATAATCATGCCGACATTGCGTTTCAGTGCGCGGTGGCTGAGCCAGAACCCCACCAGCAACGCGCCAACCGCGGGCGCACTGCGCAGCAGACCCAGGCCGAGTGGCCCGGTATGCAGCACATCGTGAGCAAAAATTGGCAGCAAGGCGGTTGCGCCGCCCAGCAGCACCGCGAACAAATCAAGGGAGATAACCCCCAGCACATCCGGGCGGTTACGGATAAACCCCACCCCGGCGAACAGGGATGAGAGCGTGGCGGGCGTGCGTTTCGGCTGTGCTTGTTCATAGCGCAGAGTCACCACCAGCAGCAGCGACACCAGATAGAGCGCGGCGGTGACGCTATACACCACATCCGCGCCCGCCGCGTACAGAAAGCCGCCCAACGCCGGGCCAACGATTTGCGCCGCCTGGCCGGAAACGGCATTGGCGGCGGTGGCGCGCGGCAGGATCGGCAGCGGCACCAGCGCGGGCAGCATTGAGATCATCGACGGGGACTCAATGGTTTTCGCACAGGAGATAACAAAAATCAGCGCCAGGATCACCCACACGCTGGCGTCGCCCTGCCATGTCAGCCAGGCCAGCGCCACAATCGCCACCCACTCGCAAATTTGCGACAGCAGCACCACGCGGCGGCGGTCAAACTGATCGGCAATATGCCCGGCGGGTAGCGCCAGCGTAAGCGAGGGAACAAACTGCACCAGCCCAATCATGCCAAGCCAGAACGCGCTCTGGGTCTGGGAGTAAATCTGCCAGCCGACAATGATTGAAAGCATCTGGAAACCAAAACTGGAACTGGTTCGCGCCAGCCAAAAGGCGACAAACGAGCGGTGCTGCAATAAACGACCATCACTGCCGGGTAAAACAGGTGCCATAGTCTCTCCGTTATTATTAATGTCCCGCCGACGGCGCGCCCGGCGCACCGGAACGCACAAATGGCGGTCGGGCAAACCAAATCACCACCATCAATGCCATAAAGCCCCAGCCCAGCAACCAGAAATAGTCGATGGTCGACATCATATAAGCCTGCTGTTCAATGGTTTTATCCACCGCCGCCAGGTGCTGTTGCGTCACGCCGCCCATTTTATGCAGATAATCCGTTGCCGCCGGGTTCCAGACAGAGACGCTTTCGGTCAGGTTTGCGTGGTGATAAACCTCGCGCCGCGACCAAATCCAGGTGGTCAGCGAGGAGGCAAACGAACCGCCCAACACGCGGAAAAAAGTCGCCAGCCCGGAGCCTTCCGCCACCGCCTGGCCGTGCAGATTCGACAGCACGATGGTGGTTATCGGCATAAAGAAAAACGCCACGCCGATGCCCATAAACATCTGCACTTCGGCAATAGTGCGAAAATCGACATCGGTATTAAATTGCGCGCGCATCAGGCAGGACGCACCCATCGTCAGAAACGAGGTCATCGCCAGAAAGCGCAAATCCACTTTGTGGGCGTAGCGGCCGATAAACGGCGTCAGCAGCAGCGGCAAAAAGCCCATCGGTGCCGCCGCCAGCCCCGCCCAGATAGCGGTGTAACCCATCTGGGTTTGTAGCCACTGTGGCAAAATAATGTTGATGGCAAAAAATGCCGCGTAACCGAGCGTTAGCGCCGCAGTGCCGATGGCGAAGTTGCGGTCTTTAAACAGCCGCAAATTGACAATCGGGTGCTGCTCGCCCAGTTCCCAGATAACAAACGACACCAGCGCAATCGCCGACAGAATCGACATAACGATAATTTCCGTCGAGGCGAACCAGTCAAGATCGTTGCCTTTATCCAGCACCACTTGCAGCAAGCCGACGCCGAGCACCAGCAGCGCAATGCCGATGTAATCGATGGGCGATGCGACGGTGGTTTCTTCGCGCGCGCGAAGCTGCGTCCAGACGACAATGGCGGCGAAAATGCCGATCGGCACGTTGATGTAAAAAATCCACGGCCACGAATAGTTATCGGTGATCCAGCCGCCGGTAATCGGCCCGACGATGGGCGCAACCACGGTGACCATCGACAGCAGCGCCAGCGCCATACTGCGCTTACTGGTGGGGAAAATCACCAGCAGCAGCGTCTGGCACATCGGGAACATCGGCCCGGCGAAAAAGCCCTGTAGCGCGCGGAAAATAATCAATTCCGTCATGCTGTGGGCGAATCCGCACAAAAACGAGGTCAGGGTAAACAGCGCCACCGAGCCCACAAATAGCTTGAGCTGACCAAACCGGCGGGTAAACCAGCCGGTCAACGGCAGCGCAATGGCGTTACACACCGCAAACGAGGTGATAACCCACGTGCCCTGATCGGAACTGACGCCGAGATTCCCGGCAATCGTCGGCAAGGCAACGTTAGCAATAGTGGTATCCAGCACCTGCATAAAGGTGGCCAGCGACAGCGCAATCGTCGCCAGCAGCAGGCTGGGCGGCGTAAATACCGATTTATCTTGCATCACGTCTCTCTTAGCGGGCGCTGGACGACGCTACCGCCTGGCTGTTGTCATGAAGAATTTTCGCCACCAGCTTGTCGGCATTATCCAGCGCGTTTTGATAAACGTCGGTGGTAAAGCGCGGCGCCTCAACGGTTTTTTGCGGCAGCAAATGCCCGTCCGTCTGGCGAATATCGACGCGGGCGAACATCGACAACCCCACGCGCAGCGGGTGTTTTTGCATATCATGCGGGTCGAGGGTGATGCGCACCGGCAGACGCTGGATGATTTTGATCCAGTTACCGCTGGCGTTCTGCGCGGGCAGCAACGAAAAGGCGCTGCCGGTACCAATACCGAGGCTTTCAATGGTGCCGTGGTATTCGACATCATCACCGTACAAATCCGCCGTCAGCGTCACTTTCTGCCCCAGACGCATGGTGTTCATCTGGCTCTCTTTAAAGTTGGCATCTACCCAGACCTGATCCAGCGGCACAATTGACAGCAAGGTGGTGCCGGAATCCACGCGCATGCCAAGCTGTACGGCGCGTTTGGCGATATACCCGCTCACCGGCGCAACAATGGTACTACGCGCATTGTCGAGAAAACGCTGGCGCAGCGTGGCGACGGCGCTTTTGATCTCCGGGTGGCTGTCGATAACCGTGTCATCGACCATCGCCAGATTGGTGTTTAAAGCCTGTTGCGCGGCCACTAAATCGCTTTGCGCACTGGTGACAGTGTCACGATAATGGGCAAGATCTTCAGCCGTCACCGCGCCAGTGGCAAAAATCTTCTGCCGACGCGCGTAATCACTTTGCGCGGTTTGCAGAGCCACCTTTTTCGCCGCGACCTGCGCACGGTAGTTATCCGCCGTGCTGTAAAGCCCGCGCACCTGGCGCACGGTATTGGCGAGATCGGCCTGTGCCTGTTGCAGCGCGATCTCTGTATCGCTCGGATCGAGCAGCACCAGCGGCTGGCCTTTTTGCACGTAATCACCTTCATCAACGGCGACTTGTGTAACAGTCCCGGCGATTTGCGGCGTCAGCGTCACCAGGTTGGCATTGACATAGGCATCGTCGGTGGTTTCGTAATAGCGGGCATAAAGCAGGTACCACGCCAGGCAACCGGCCGCGATAAGCAGCAACAGAACGAACAAAATAGCGAAGTTGCGCTTACGTTTACTCGGCGCACGTGCGGCAGTTGCGGATTGAGTTGCGGATTGTGCAGATGAATCAGACATCTTAGTAACCTTATTCAAAACAGCTTAGCGATGTGGCTGGGTGGCCTCGTCAGGGAGCATTTTTATCAGAAGCGTTTCCAGCAGTCGGGATTCTTCGGGTGTCAGGCGTGTGGTGAGCGAGCGGAGAATCGAGGCCAGCGCCTCGTTCTGAAACCTGTCGCAAATGCAGCGCCCTTTATCGGTCAGGCCGAGGATCACCTGCCGTTTGTCGTCGGGGTTGACGGTGCGCACGATGAGCTCGCGCTTCACCATGCGTTCAAGCATGCGGCTCATGGCACCGGCATCCATCAGCAAGTTTTTGCTCACTTCCACCGGGCTGTTGAAGCCTTTATAGATGCTGATCAGCACCTTAAACTGCGCGGCGGTGATATCCGTCGACGAGAAGTAGTGGCTGATGAGCTGGTCTTTAAACTGGTTCGCCAGATGAATAAGCAACCCCAGATGCAGTTTGGGGTTTGGCGTATCCGCAGAGTTTGTCATGGTATTTGCCTGGTCAATAATTACAAATGAAATTACTGACCAGGCAGATAACTGTCAATGGATTGTCAAGATAAGCGCACGATTTGTCAGCCTGCAGGTGTATGAAGACGGTTCCTTGTGAAGCCTGCCCTGGTGTCGCCTTGCATGCGTGGTTCTGCGAGGATGGATGCATTCTGATAGTTTTTTCTCATTACCTTGCTTTATTTTTGGATGTCTTGTCGAAAAACAATTATTTCTCTCTTTATTATCTAATTAAGACAGGTAGAATTGCTGTCATGCTTTTAAATTTCTACTTAAGCAAAATCCGCCGGGCAATTAATTTCGAAGTATGAGGGGATGGAATGTCAACGTTGCAAGATTATATACTGGATGCGTTTCATAACATTAAATTACCAAAAGACTTATCGTGCGAATATTTAGAATACGGCAGTTATATTAATAAGTTAAAAGAAGATGAAGGTAGAATTGTAGGTTATCCTCAAACGTATACAGATATATTTATATGGCCCGGTAACGCTTTTGTTATTCTTGCATCGCTTCTCGACATTAAGGGAGGATATAGATTATTGATTTCCGGTGAAGAAATCACCTGGACCATAAAGGATCAAAATAAAGTTAGTGAGTTAGGTTCGTTATGGGGTAACTTCATAAATAGTACCTTAGAAGATATTAATTTCAATTTTCAAGATTTAATTGATGCCATTCAGGTTGTGTTTAATGAGCAAACGTTATCCCAGGATTTAGGTACGCTCATCAATAATAAAAATTTCATCAAATCCGCACTACAACTTGTTCTTTCAGCAGACGAAAGCATGAACAGGAAAAACAACTATCCTGCGGCAACAACTGTCGCAAAGCCAAAACCATCTATTCATGAAAAGATAATTTTGTCGTTAAAACTCATGAATGACGACTTTGGGTTCCAGCTTTCCTATTCAAATAAAACGTTTGGTGCAGTTCATTACAAAAACTCCGTTAGCCAAAGCGGAATATCGTTGTGTAGCATTAGCCATAACATTTCTCTAATTAAGCCTGAAATTGAATTAAAATCCATTGTACGTAAAACGCCTTCGGCCGTTTCTTCTCTGTTCAATATTCTTATCCTCCCTTTTCCCCTCGTTATATCCAGAAATAATTTCAAACCAGTACTTGACCAAAACAAATTAGAAATGGCGGGAAACTTTGGTTTTTTTACCTATGAACCAGATGCAGAAATTGATAGTTCGCTGGTAATTGAATGTTTAGAGGACGCAATAAAAGAAATTGGCAACATTGATATCATTGCATTGCCTGAGTGTTCAGTATCCGCTGAAACTGCAAAAAAAATAGCCGACGCTTTGAAGCTCCGTTTTCAATCTAATCCAGAAAATTGCCCTGCTTTAATTTTAGGTGTCTACAAGCGCGGTGATAACGATCGTTTTGGTGAAAACTCCTTAACGTTATATGTCCCTGAAGACAAAAAAGGCACTGATTTTGGCCTAACTGAAATTCATCAACATAAACATCATCGATGGTATCTCGACCGTAACCAGATATTAAATTATAAACTTGGCACGGCTTTAATGACCAATAAAAAATGGTGGGAATATACATCAATTGCGGATCGGTCCTTAATCAGTTATTACTGCCAGAAACATAACTTACAAGTTAGCCCTTTAATATGTGAAGACCTGGCCCGGCAGGATCCCGTAGCCCCTGTAGTGAGATCCCTTGGCCCCAATCTCATCATTGCTTTATTGCTGGACGGAGCCCAAATAAAGAATCGGTGGCCTGGACGATATGCTGCGTTTTTATCGGACGATCCTGGTTCCTGTGTGCTAACTATATCGCCGCTCGGCATGACCTCCCGGGCTGATGGAACAGGTTTTCCACCAAGCAGGAACGTCGCTTTTTGGAGCGAACCGAACGGTTCGAAAGAACTGGAATTGACGAAAGGTAAAAAAGGAATCGTGCTGACTCTTGAAAAAAACGATGTAGAACAATGGACTGCCGATGGCAGAAAGAAGGTACGAATAGGTTTGACATATGCAGGCCATCTATGTATTTGAACAATAAATCTGCTATAGTGACCGCCGTGATTAAATTTTTTAGTGAGGTATCGTATGAGTAATCCAAGAATCGATAAGCTCCATGCGTTAGGCCGTATGTTGAGAACGGAAGAATCCCTTGTCGATAGACTTCTTACATCGGATCGACTCAGTATCAGCGATGAAGCTAAGGATTTTTCCCGAGCTGTACTCGACTATGCACGAGAACATAATGGAAATGTTAGCGCTGAAGACGTCCATCATATATTCACTTCCAATTTTGTTGCGCATCCAAATGTTGAAGAATATCGGGCAGTAGCCAATATTATTGAAGAAGAATTTAGCGATCAGGATGGCGATCCTCTTTATCGCTAATAATTACAATTCCTGTGTTTATTGAGAGCAAGACAATGTGTCTTGCTCTTTTCATTTTTGCTCCCGCCTCTCCTCTCAGCCACAACAATGTTTCCCCTGTTTGCATAAGTTACAGACCAAAAGTTTTGAAAGAACCACTGCTTCACTATGTGAAGCAATTTCCCGCATTAATTTTTGATACCCCTCACGCAACCCGCTCCTGCGCTCGCCGGATGCCCGCCAATCCTTAACACTCGATATCCATATCACTTGATATCCATAACAACATACCGCTTACCCTACTTAACCTCGGGAGGTTAAATGGAGCACACTACAACGCAGCCCGGCGAACGCTATGCTGCTGCACAAGCACAACAGAAAGTGCCCGCCCGGCGCACCGCGAAAATTATGCTTTCGGCGGGCGTCGGCCACTTTATTGAATGGTTCGACTTTGGCCTGTACGGCACGCTGGCGGCGATTATCGCCAGCAACTTCTTTGTCAGTAGCGATCCGGCGGTCGGCCTGCTGAAATCCTTCGCCGTCTTCGGTTCCGGCTTTTTGATGCGCCCGATCGGCGGCCTCTTTTTCGGTTCAATGGGCGACCGGCTGGGGCGGCGCAAAGTGCTGGTCACCGTTATTGTCATCACCTCCATTTCCACCTTTGTGATGGGCATCTTGCCCACCTGGCAACAAGCCGGGATCATCGCGCCCATCTTGTTGGTCATCACCCGGCTGGTGCAGGGCTTTGCCGCAGGTGGCGAGAGTTCGGGCGTGATTACCTATCTTGCCGAAAGCGCCCCGCCGCACCGGCGCGCCACGCTCACTTGCTGGAGCGAAAACTTTAGTTTTATGGCCTTTGTCTGCGGCTCCGGGCTGGTGTTGCTGTTAACCCACTCCCTTGGCGAAGCGGCGATGAATGACTGGGGCTGGCGCATTCCGTTCTTGCTGGCCGCGCCCCTGGGGCTCGGCGGGCTGTATATGCGCCGTAATATGGAAGACTCCGACGAGTTTCACAAACTCAAAGCCAGCGGCAAGCTGGAAAAATCCCCGCTGCGCAAATCCCTTTCCACTTCAATGAATGCCCTGCTGTTCTGCACCGGTTTTGTTGTGGTGAAAGCGGTCAGTAGCTGGGTGCTGCAATCCTTTATGCCAGGGTATCTCTCTACGCACCTGCATTACAGCCGCACCGATTCGTACCTCATCACAACACTTGGGCTGTTGAGCGTGGCGATTTGTATGCCGCTCACCGGCTATCTTTCCGACCGCTGGGGGCGACGCCCGCTGATGTTAATGGGCTGCGGCGGATTTATTCTGCTCACCTGGCCGGCGATGCTACTCATGAGCCAGGGGTCGGTCGGCGCGTCGATTGCCGCCATGAGCCTGCTCGGCGTGTTTGTCGCCATGTTTAACGGCGGCTGCGGCGCGGCCATGGTGGAACTGTTCCCCACTGCGATCCGCTACGGCAGTATCGCCATTGCCTATAACCTGACCGTGGCGGTGTTCGGCGGCGTGACGCCGTTTGCCTCGGCAGGCCTGATATCCCTTACTGGCGACCCGCTCTCCCCGGCGTGGTACGTCATGGGCACCGCGCTTATCTCATTTATTGTCGTGTGGATCGCCAAAGAGACCGCCGGCAAAGTTCTCGATTAATCTGGAGTAGTCATGAAGATCAGCCATATCGACTGTTTTCCCCTGAAAATCACCCCGCAGCAGGTCTATCTCGGCGGCGAGGCGCAGGAAAACGACGCGGATTATTACTACCGCCCCGAATACCGCTGCGTCTATTCACGCAAGATGGAAACCTGCCTGGTGAAAATCACCACCGACAGCGGGCATGTCGGCTGGGGCGAAGCGCTGGCTCCGGTGGTGCCGCAGGTGATAGCCGAACTGATTACGCAGTTGTTCGCGCCGCTGTTAAAAGGCCAGTCACCGTTTGCAAGCCAGGTGCTGAACTCGCGGATGTATGACGCGATGCGCGATCGCGGCCACATTACCGGCTACCACATCGACGCGCTGGCCGCTGTGGATATCGCCCTGTGGGATCTGAAAGGGCAAATTCTCGACCAGCCGGTGTATCAATTACTCGGCGGCGCGTACCGCGAGCAGGTTCCTTGTTATGTTTCCGGCCTGCCGGAGCCGGATCTTCCCGCCCGCTGCGCACTGGCGAAACGCTGGCAGGAGAAAGGCTTTAACGCCGTGAAGCTGGCGCTCGGCTACGGTGTACGGGAAGACATCGCCAACGTACAGGCCATTCGCGAAACCCTGGGCGATGAGGCAAAAATCTTCCTCGATGCCCACTGGAATTACAGCGTGGCGCAGGCGGCCGACCTGGCAAATGCCCTGCACCCGTTCGGATTAGGTTTTCTTGAAGCGCCGCTGTTGCCGGAAGATATCGCCGGCCATCGCGAGCTACGGGCAAAAAGCCCGCTGCCGATTGCGCTGGGCGAAACCGAGCGCACCCGCTACCAGTTCAAACCGTTTATTGAACAGCGCGCGGTGGACATTGTGCAGCCCGACGTCGGGCGCACCGGTATTACCGAACTGATGCATATCGCTTCGCTTGCAGAAACGTGGAATTTGCAGGTTGCGCCGCACTTAAGCGTCGGTTTAGGCCCATGTATTGCCGCCTCGATCCACGTCGCAGCGGCCATACCGAACCTGTTTATGCTCGAGTACCAGCCGCCGGTGTTTGCCATCGCCAACCAGTTACTCACCACGCCATTGGTCTGTGAACAGGGGCACTACGCCCTGCCGCACGCGCCAGGTTTAGGTATTGAAATCAATGAAGAAAAAGTTCGGCAATCGGTTATGGGGGCCATATGTTAAAAGGTAATGTGCCAATTCTGGCAACGGCATTTGATGAGCATGGCGAGCTGGATTTTGCCTCCATCGAAAAGTTAGTGAAGTTTCTGCTGGCCCAGGGGATCGACGGGCTGGCGCTATTTGGCAACGCGTCGGAAGGTTATGCGCTGACATCCGGGGAAAAAGAGGCACTATTTGCCTGCGTTAAACGCCTCACTGGCGCGTTGCCCCTTGTTGCGGCGGCGGGCGGCGCATCCTCTGCGGTGGCGATTGAAGATATTCAACGCGTACAGCGCTGGGGCGCGCAGGTGGCGATGGTCAACCCGCCGTCGGTGGTAAAACCCGGCCCGGAGGAGATCTACCACTTCTGGCGCGATATCTGCGCAGCCTGCGATATCGACATTATGGTTCAGGACGCGCCGTTGATGACCGGGGTGAACATGCCGGTGCCGACGCTGGTGAAGCTGTGCGAGGATTTTCCCGCCATCAAATACATCAAAGTGGAGCAGCCCCCCACCACGCTGAAAATCACCGCCCTGAAACAGGCACTCGGCGATCGCGTTGGGCTGTTCGGCGGGCTGAATGGCGGTTTTCTTTACGAGGAGTTGCGCCGGGGGATTATCGGCACCATGCCCGCCTGCGAATTTCCCGATGTGATTAACGCCATCCTCCATGCGTGGCAGCACGACAAACGCGAAGCACAGGCCATTTTTTACCACTACCTGCCCTTCCTGCGTTACGGCGTGCAGCCGGGGATCGGCGTGGCTGTGCATAAAACCGTGCTGCACCAGGCGGGGATTTTTGCCACCGATGTGGTGCGTCTTCCAGCCAAACGCATTGATGATGTTACGCGCGAGGAACTGCGCGATCTCACCTCTGCTCTGCCGCTGGCGGTGCTGGAGGGACGCCGATGAACTATATCGCCGTCGACTGGGGCACCAGTAATTTTCGCGCCATGCGCGTGCGCGAGGGCAAGCTTATCCGCACCGTGGAAGCAAGCTGCGGCGTGGGTAAATGTCAGCGTGAGGATCTGGCGGATATTTTGCGCCAGCAACTGCTGCGCCTGGAGGATGCGTGGGATGATCAACTTCCGGTGCTGCTGTGCGGCATGATTGGCAGCAACATCGGACTTGCCAATGCGGGCTATCTGGAATTGCCGCTCAGTTTCGCCGACTTAACCGCCAAAGGGCGGGAATTGCCCGGCATTTTGCCCAATCCCCTGACCCTGCGTCCCGGCATTTGTGACCGGCGGGTCAATGAAATCTGCCGGGGTGAAGAGATGCAACTGGCAGGCGCGCTGACGCTCACCCAGAGCGAGACATTTGCCGCCGTCGGCACGCACAGTAAATGGCTGACGGTCAACCGCAATGCGCAACGGGTGGAGACCCTGCGCACATTGATGACCGGGGAGCTGTATCACCTGGTGCTGAACCACTCGATTGTCGGCAAAGGCCTGCCGGAGCAGGTCGCCTCCACAGAAGCCTTCCTGCAAGGCGTTGCCACCGCACAACAGGTCGAGGGCGGGCAAACCACGCTGGTGAGTGAACTGTTCCGCTGTCGCGGGCGCTATATTCTTGGGGATTTGCCTGCGCAGGTGGCGGGCGCGTGGCTGTCGGGTTTACTGGTCGGGCATGAAATTTTGCAGGGCCATCCGCGCCGGGAGGTGGCGTGTTTTATTGGCAGCCGGGCGCTGCTGCCGCTCTACCGCCAGGCCTGCGATGCGCTGGATCTCCCCTGCACCTCCCTTGAGGCAGAAACAGCGCTGATCGCCGGGCTAAATGAGGTGTTTCGTGATCAACAGTAAGCAGATTGTGGCGATCCTGCGCGGCATTACGCCCGCAGAGTGTGTCGAACAGGTCGCCTGCCTGCGCGATCACGGCATCACCTGCGTGGAAATCACCACCAACTCGCCCGAGTGGCAAATAAGTCTTGCGCAGGTGCATAAAGCGTTTGGCGAGTCGATTGATCTCGGCGCGGGTACGGTGCTGACGGCGTCGCAGGTGGAAAACTGCCATCTGGCGGGAGCGGGATTTATCCTCACGCCCAATCTGGACGCGCGCGTGGTGGAGGCGGCAAAGCAGCATGGCCTGCGGGTTTGCGCGGGTGTGTTTACCAGCAGTGAAATTTTCCGCGCCTGCGAATTAGACGTGGATGTGCTGAAAATCTTCCCGGCCGGGGCGCTACCCCTTAACTACCCGCAGATGATCAAAGGCCCGCTGTCGCAGGGGGTGAGTTTTTCCGCCGTCGGCGGCGTAGAGGTGGAAAACGCGGCGGATTACCTGCCTTATTACAACAGCGTCGGCATCGGCTCATCTCTCTATCGGCCAGGCCAGAGCGTTGCCGTTACCGCGCAACGCGCACGGCAGTTACTGAACAGCGGGGAGTGATTCCCCGCTAATTTTACGCGCGGCTGAGACCAGAAACTGGCGCAGGCTCTCCACATTTACTTTGTCACCGCTGATATTGGATAACGCAATCGCCGCCTGCATCCCCGGAATAATACAGGCCAGCCGGTAATCACCGGGCGCCCACTCCTTACTAAACACCTGATGTTGCCGCGCCTGCTCAATTTCCTGTTGCAGCAGGTGGTAATCGTGGATACCGATGCGCTCGACGATCTCTTCATCGCTCATGGTCGAGAGCAATTTAATACCGATCACCGAGTCGCGGATAGGCCAGGATTCATAATTTCCAATAGCGCGGGCGATGCTTTTCCCGCCGCGCGTATGCAGCAAATAAACCACATTGCTGCCGCTCAGCACGCCAATCACGATCGACACGTTGTGGCTACCGGTCTCTTCCAGCATCTCCAGCGCGGCGGTGTAAAACGCCGAGTGGTGAATGGCGCTGGCCGACAAGCGGTGAATGCCCATACCGAGGCGGTATTTGCGTTTCGCATCCTGCTGCACCATCTCCAGTGCGAGCAGAGTTTGCATCAGGCGCGTCACTTTGGCGGAGTCCAGATTGAGTTCACGGCCAATCTCACGAATACCAAATGAACGGCTGCCGGTGGCCAGCACGTTAAGGCAGCGAAACGCGTCAAACACCGTACTGTTCATTTTGCTCATCGATATATTCTTTGCCGTTACGTTTAATCTCGTTTGCACAGCATACCTTGTGCTGAGAATATTCTCAAACTGGCTGTTATAGCGGTTTTTTGGCCCCGCAATTTGACTAAAGGGCAGCAGCAGCTAATTTTATTTCTGGGTGCGAAAAAAAACTTCACTTAATTACAAGAGGAGAAATTAAACAACATGGAAATAATATTTAAGAAATGACTTGCGAATATATTAATTAACGTCTACAGCGAACCACACCCCGGTTCGTTATTAATTGAAATAACTTTACAGACTTAATTCTGGTGCATTCGCGCACCGGAAACACGCTCTCTTTTTGACCACAAACCGACGACGAGAAGGATAACATCATGACACCGCAAGAAAATTATCATGACTGGTTACGCGACGCTCACGCCATGGAGAAACAGGCTGAATCCATGCTGAAAGCCATGAGTGGTCGTATCGATAACTACCCGGATTTGCGGGCGCGTATCGAACAGCACTTAACCGAAACGCAAGGGCAAATTAAATTGCTCGAAGGCGTTCTGGACAGAAATAATATTGATCGTTCAGTCATTAAAGACGCCACCAGCAAAATGGCGGCGATGGGTCAGGCATTTGGCGGTATGTTCGCGCCGGACGAAGTTGTCAAAGGCGCAATTAGCAGCTACGTCTTCGAACAATTTGAAATTGCTTGTTATACCTCACTTATCAGCGCAGCGGAAAAAGCCGGTGATGTTGCCAGCATTGATATTTTCAAACAAATTCTGGCTGAAGAAAAAGCAATGGCTGAATGGGCACTGAATCATATTCCGGATGTCACCGATCAATTCCTGTTACGCAGTAACGCGGACGGCGTCGAAGCCAAAAAATAATTATTACATGTAAGGAGGCAAGCAATGTTTAGACATGTGAAACAACTGCAATATACCGTTCGCGTCAGCGAGCCGAACCCAGGCCTTGCTAACCTGCTGCTGGAGCAGTTCGGTGGCCCGCAGGGCGAATTGGCTGCGGCCTGCCGCTACTTTACCCAGGGGCTGGGTGATGACGACGTGGGTCGAAAAGAGATGCTGATGGATATCGCAACCGAAGAGCTCAGCCATCTTGAAATCATCGGTTCGCTGGTCGGGATGCTGAACAAAGGCGCGAAAGGCGCGCTGGCTGAAGGCACCGAAAACGAAGCGGAACTCTATCGTTCCCTGACGGAAAACGGCAACGATAGCCACATCACCTCGCTGCTGTACGGCGGTGGCCCGGCGCTGACTAACTCTGCGGGTAAGCCGTGGTCGGCATCCTACATCGATACCATTGGTGAAGTGACCGCAGATTTGCGCTCCAACATTGCCGCCGAAGCGCGCGCGAAAATCATCTACGAACGCTTAATCAATGTTACCGACGATCCGGGTGTGAAAGATGCACTGGGCTTCCTGATGACCCGCGAAGTGGCGCATATGCTCTCGTTTGAGAAAGCGCTCTACTCTATTCGTAACAACTTCCCGCCGGGCAAACTGCCGCCGATTGAGCAGTACAGCAATGTGTACTACAACATGTCGGAAGGTGACGATCCGCGCGGTAGCTGGAACAGCGATGAAAACTTCGAGTACGTTGCTAACCCGCAACCAGCTGTAGACGGTGGCGATGGCTTAATCGACGTCAAACTGACCCGGGAACAACTGGCAATGGTGAAAGCGATGAGCGAACGCACCAAGTCCGACCCGAAAGCAGAACCGCTGACCGGGGCTGAACTGGGCACTGGTGAACCGAAGCCGAAGAAAAAATAACCCTGTCTGACTAAACCTCACCCCGTACTGCGGGGTGAGGTTTTTTTATGCCTGCTTTTCCTCAAACGCGCGCAACTCCAGCGCATCATGGCTGCAAAAGAGCGCAATCTCATTACCGTGCGTGCAGGAGAGCTCACGTAAGCGCTGCTGGTTGGTGCGCCGGGCGTCATTGTCCATCGCCATCATCCACTGGTAAAAACGCAGCCCCGGCGTGCAGTGGCGCTCTGGTCGCCCCATCTCTTCACGGTAGAACCATGCATCGCCGCCGTGCAACAACCAGCCACTTTGTTGCTGAATAGCAATGCCCGCATGGCCTGGCGTGTGCCCGGCAAGCGGTACCAACAAGATTTCCGGCGGCAGGCCGCGCAGCGCGGTCACTGCGTCAAAACCAAACCACGTCTCCCCCTGCGGCGCGTAGCCCTGCCAGGCGGAGCGAGCGCTCCACTGACCGGGGCGATAGCGCTCGCGCTGTAACCAGCTATGGCGTTGCAGTGCGGTGTCTATCTCCTGTTGCAGCAGGTGCACCTGGGCATGGGGAAAATCCGTTAGCCCACCGGCATGGTCGAAATCAAGATGCGTTAAGACGATATGGCGCACATCTTCCGGCTGAAAGCCTAACGCGCGAATGCGCGAAAGCGCGGTCAGTTCTTCCCGGCGCTGGATGTTGTTCATCAGGCGAAAAAAGCCGGACAAGCGGCGCTGTGGTGTTTGCATATCGTCGGTGCCAAAACCGGTATCCACCAGCACCAGTCCGTCGCGTTCGGTTTCAATCAGCAGGCAGTGACAAACAAGATGCGCATGAATGCCTTTGCTGAAGCCGTCATAAAGCGCGCCGCCGAGCGGGCACATACAGCCGCAGTTAAGGTGATGAACTTTCATTGAGACCTCCCGTCGCGGTCAGTGGGAATGCTGTGCGCCATCGGCAGAGACGTTGACCGCGCGTAACTGGATCGCCTGCCCTTGCTGCCAGGCATCGGCCCCTTTTGCGACCGGATTTGCCGGAATATCGGCACGTTCACGCCTGATTTCACGGGTGTTGATATCAAAGCGGCGATCGCGATCGGCCAGCAGTGCCGGGTTGAGTTGCCCGTCGGCGGTAAAGCCCATCATTAACGCCGGTGTGCCAAGCGGCAGCGTTTTGTTCTGGTCGGTATGCCAGGTATGGAAGGTTTTGCCGTAGGTGTTAACGATTTTGCTCATCAACGCCTTATCTGCCACCGCTGGCAGACCCGGTGCGACCAGACTGCCGGATTTCACCTCATAGCGGTGGCTGTGCCAGAGCTTTTTCTCTTCTGCCGGCAGGGTATTGAACAGGCGCTCGCTAATGATGTACTCCACGCCCATCAGCCGCGCATCACGCGTGTTGCCGTCATAAATCACCGCCTGCATTACATCGTCATTCAGCACCGTGACGTAGTGATGCGCTTCCATCTGCCCCTTTTGGTTATCGCTGTAGAAGTGAAAGCCGTCCAGATAGGTACTGATGGCATCAATCGGCGGTCGGGACTGAAGTGCCGCGGCGCCACTTTCCAGCGTCTGTAATTTGGCAGAGGTTTTTTCGCCGGGGATTGGCGTTTGCGGTGGGGTGTTATTCGCCGAGCAGCCAGCGAGGATCAGAGGAATTGCAAGGTAGAAAGCCAGCCGTTTCATTGTCTCTCCTTTGAACAGTAGAAATATTGAAGGTAGCCCATTGCAGCCATACAGCCAGCGAAATGCCCAAAAGGCGGCAAGGCTAACGCAGCGGCGGCGCAGGAAATAAGATAGTTGGCGTAACGAGGGTGTGGTTATGTGATTTTTATCGGCGTTTTTTGTTTTTTAGAAAGGTATTAACTATCAAATCTGTAGATTCATTCAGGTACCTTTTATCAGAAGCAGTGTATATCGTAACGGCATCACGCAAGCAAATGGAGCCAGATATGAGCACGTCAGACGATTTCACCGGTGATTCATCCATTGAGAAGTGCCCTTTTCATAACACGTCCAGTAAACCGACGCCGAAGCCCGGCGGCCCGATGACCAACCGTGACTGGTGGCCGAACCAGCTACGCGTCGATCTGCTGAACCAACACTCCAACCGTTCTAACCCGCTGGGTGAAAACTTCAATTACCGCGAAGCATTCAAAAAACTCGATTACAGCGCCCTGAAAGCCGATATTCGCGGCGTGCTGACAGATTCTCAGGAGTGGTGGCCAGCCGACTGGGGCAGCTATATCGGGCTGTTTATTCGTATGGCCTGGCACAGTGCGGGGACGTATCGCACCGTTGACGGGCGTGGCGGCTCCGGGCGCGGCCAACAGCGTTTTGCTCCGCTGAACTCCTGGCCGGATAACGTCAGCCTGGATAAAGCCCGTCGCCTGCTGTGGCCGGTGAAACAGAAATATGGCCAGCAAATCTCCTGGGGCGATTTGATTATCCTCGCGGGTAACGTCGCGCTGGAAAACGCCGGTTTTCGCACCTTCGGTTTCGGCGCAGGCCGGGAAGATGTCTGGGAGCCGGATATGGACATCGACTGGGGTAATGAAAAAGAGTGGTTGAGCCATCGTCACCCGGAAAGCCTGGCGCAGGCCGCCATCGGCGCAACGGAAATGGGGCTTATCTACGTTAACCCGGAAGGGCCAAACGCCAGCGGCGAGCCGGTTTCTGCCGCAGCCGCCATTCGCGCGACCTTTGGCAACATGGGCATGAACGATGAAGAGACCGTGGCGCTGATCGCCGGGGGCCATACGCTCGGTAAAACCCACGGCGCGGCTCACGCACCGGACTATGTGGGCGCAGACCCGGAAACCGCCCCGCTGGAAGCGCAGGGGTTAGGCTGGAGCAGCACATTTGGCAGCGGCGCAGGCGCCGATGCGATTACTTCCGGGCTGGAAGTGGCATGGACGCAAACGCCGACCCAGTGGAGCCACTACTTCTTCGAGAACCTGTTCAACTATGAATGGGTGCAGACCCGTAGCCCTGGTGGTGCAATTCAGTTCGAAGCCAAAGATGCCGAAGAGGTTATCCCGGACCCGTTTGATCCGGCGAAAAAACGCAAGCCAACCATGCTGGTCACTGACCTGACGCTGCGTTTCGACCCGGAGTTCGAGAAAATCTCGCGCCGCTTCCTGAACGATCCGCAGGCGTTTAATGAAGCCTTTGCCCGCGCCTGGTTCAAACTGACCCACCGCGATATGGGGCCGAAATCACGCTACATTGGCCCGGAAGTGCCGAAAGAAGATCTGATTTGGCAGGATCCGCTGCCAGCGGCCGTGCATCAACCCAATGGCGCAGATATCGCTAACCTGAAAGCGGCGATTGCCGAGTCCGGTTTGTCGGTGAGCGAACTGGTGTCGGTGGCGTGGGCGTCTGCGTCCACCTTCCGTGGCGGTGACAAGCGCGGCGGTGCCAACGGTGCGCGTCTGGCACTCGATCCGCAGAAAAACTGGGAAGTGAACGCCATTGCCGCGAAGGTGCTGCCTGCGCTGCAAAGCATCCAGAAAACTTCCGGCAGAGCCTCGCTGGCAGACGTCATTGTGCTGGCCGGTGTGGTGGGCGTGGAAAAAGCCGCGGCCGCTGCGGGTGTGCAGGTGACGGTTCCCTTTACGCCGGGCCGTGTTGATGCGCGCCAGGATCAGACCGGTGTGGACTCTTTCGCATTAATGGAGCCGCTGGCCGATGGTTTCCGTAACTATCGCCGCGTCTGGGACGGCATCAGCACCGAAACGTTGCTGATTGATAAAGCGCAGCAACTGACGCTGACCGCGCCGGAAATGACCGCGCTGGTGGGCGGCCTGCGGGCGCTGGGCGCGAATTATGACGGCAGCTTGCACGGCGTCTTTACCGACAACGTGGGCGTGCTGAACACCGATTTCTTCGTCAACCTGCTGGATATGCGCACCGCATGGAAAGCAACGGACGAGAAAGCCGAGCTGTTCGAAGGCCGCGATCGCCGCAGCGGTGAAGTGAAATACACCGCGACCCGCGCCGATCTGGTGTTTGGCTCCAACTCGGTGCTGCGCGCCCTGGCAGAAGTCTATGCCAGCGCCGATGGCAAAGAGAAATTTGTCACCGACTTTGTTGCTGCCTGGACGAAAGTGATGAATCTGGATCGTTTCGACCTGCTGTAGTCGCTTCTGGCTTACCTGGCCTGCGACGCCTGAAAAGGCCCGCAGGCTTTTTTATGGCGGATAAAAAAAACCCGGCGCTGCCGGGAAAGTGTTTTGATAACGAGTTTTGTCCAGCGGCAAAAGCGCCGCTAAAAATCAGGGTAACACCACATGAAGCCACACCGGATGAAGCACTAACAGTGGCAGGCTCGCCGCTATTAAAAGGGAGAAATGTAACGCCGGTATGACAGTTAAAAACGATTTCTCAGCCAGAGGCTGACGAGGCTTCTTGCTCAAGGGTGAGCACAAAATGGTTATCGTGGCGGTCAATCTTTGCCCCGCTCAGACCATAGTTAGTCGTTAACATAAAAAATGTATCGGCATCGACATCAAAGGCCAGCTCAACTTGTTGATGCTTGCCTGAGGTTATCATCTGATACGCCTGCTTCAGGTTGTAAGCTTTTGCTCTGGACATAGAAGCGTCTCCGTGCAGTGCTGTTTAATAACAGTGTTGCCACTATTCTTATAGACCGGTTTTTAAAAACTATCCGACTATTTTTCCACTGAACAAACGAAAACCCCACGTGTTGTATAACAGCGTCACCGGCACCAGGAGCGCGAAACTTAAAAGTAAAAATTTTTGTGTCGCGGGCGGCGCGGCGGCCTGGCTGATGGATAACACCGGCGGCACAATCCACGGGAAAAGCGTTAACACCAGCAGACTGAAGGCGCAAACAACCCCTATCAATACCCCGACCAGCGGCATAAATGAGCGTCGCCCCGCAAGGCCAACAAACAACACGCCCCCACCCAGAAGCGCCCCCACGCCGGGCGGCAACCACAACCACGGGTTAAGTAAATGCTGGCGCCAGGTCTCCTGCAACAGCGCGCTCCAGATAACTAACCCCGCAGCCAGCAACGCAGTAAGCAGGGCGAGCCACGGCAGTATACGCCGCCCCCAGTTTTGCAGCGCACCGGTGCAGCGCCAGACTAACCAGCCCGCGCCCATCATCGCGTAGCCCACGGCCAGCGCCACGCCGCAGTAGAGCGGAAATGGCCGCAGCCATTCGAAGCCGCTGCCGGTAAATTGCTGGCCGTCGGTGCTGATCCCCTGCAACAATGTCCCGACCAGTACGCCCTGCGCCAGCGCCGCCAGTAGCGATCCGCCAAACAACATCCCATCGAACAACCGTGGCGCGTGGGGGCGATATTCAATTGCCATGCCGCGCACCACCAGCGCCAGCAGCATGACAAACAGCGGAACGTAGAGCGCGCTCAGCACAATGGCATACGCCAGCGGAAACAGCCCCAGCAGGCCGCCCACCGTCAGGACCAGCCAGGTTTCGTTGCCGTCCCACACCGGTAACAACGAAAGATTGATAATATGCCGCCCTTCGGGGCTGCGCTGAAACCCGCTCAGGATGCCCGCGCCCAAATCGGTGCCATCGAGCAGCACGTAAATCAACAAACTGCCCGCCAGCGCGGCGGCAGAAAGGGTATGCAACCAGGGTAAACCCACTATCGCCTGCATGTTATGCCTCCCCGTTCCCACTGCGTTTTGCCACTTCCGGCTCCGCGCCCTCTTCATCAGGCGTGGGCAAGCGTGACATCAGGCGCAGCAAAAACCACAGCCCGAGCGAAAAAAGCACAAGATAAACCAGCACCGTCACGGCAAGCGACCCGAGCACGAGCTGCCCGGCGACGGGCGAAGCGCTTTCGGAAGTGCGCAGTAAGCCGTAGATTGTCCACGGCTGACGGCCGGTTTCGGTGACCAGCCAACCGGCCAGCATGGCGACAAAACCGGCCGGTGCCATCAGCACCATCCAGCGTTGCAACCAGCGGGCCTGCCATAACCGCCCGCGCAGGCGCACCACCAGCCCGGCGATGCCCGCCGCCACCATCAGAATGCCAAGACCGACCATCACGCGAAAAGACCAGAACACCGCCGGGACCCAGGGCAGATCCTCCGGCGGATACTGGTTCAGGGTATGGATGCGGCCTTCAAGATTGTGTCGCAAATAGAGCGAGCCGATATTGGGGATCGCCACTTCATAGAGATTACGCCGCTGCTGCATATCCGGTAGCGCGAACAGGCGCAGCGGCTCACCCTCGCCTGCGGGCGGCGGATCCCATGCGCCTTCCATCGCCGCCAGTTTAATCGGCTGATAATCGCGGGTGTTTTCGCCATGCAGATCGCCAAGCACCACCTGTACCGGTGCCAGCAACACCAGCATCCACAGGCCGAGAGAGAACATTTTGCGCGCGGGCAGTTGCCGGGCATCGCGCAGCAGATGCCATGCGCCGCAGGCC